>JBMOMP010000091.1:0-48146 GCA_049323115.1 Chloroflexota bacterium | reverse complement strand
AACACAGATAAACAGGATATGGTTCAAGGAACTTGCGTTTATCTCAAATCAGAGTTCATCCTATTTATCTGTGGTGAATAACCAGAAGGAGTTTCCCATGAGCATCCCCGTCACTGATTTCCACCAAATGACCGAAGATTACCTGCGCATCGCGCAGGCAATCGAGTACCTTGAAAAGCACGCCAGTACACAGCCCGAATTGAACGAGATCGCCAGCGCGGTTGGACTGAGCGAATATCACTTCCAGCGGATTTTCAGCCGATGGGCGGGCATCAGCCCAAAGCGCTTCCTGCAATTCATTACCAAAGAGAGCGCAAAGGATTTGCTGGCTAAATCCGAAAACCTGCTGGACACGACTTATGGCGTCGGGCTGTCCAGCCTGGGACGCCTGCACGACCTGTTCATCACCACCGAGGCGGTCACGCCGGGCGAGTACAAATCCGGCGGCGCAGGGCTGACCATCCGTTACGGGCTGCACGACACACCCTTTGGGGTGGCGCTGATCGGCCTGACCGAACGCGGTATCTGCCATTTCGGGTTCGTCGTCGACGGCGAAGGCAATGCCATCGACACGCTAGTCTCAGGCTGGCCGCAAGCCAAAATGATCGAAGACTACAACGCAACCGCTCCTTTAATCGCGCCAATCTTCGACCTGGGTCAGCGCAGCAAAAAGCCTTTACACCTGCACCTGCGCGGCACGAATTTCCAACTCAAGGTCTGGGAGGCGCTCTTGCGCATCCCGCCTGGGGCCGTGACCAGTTACCAGGGTCTCGCCGAGCAGGCCGGTCGTCCGGGCGCGAGCCGGGCGGTAGGGACGGCGCTGGGACGCAATCCCATCGCGGTCTTGATCCCCTGTCATCGCGTCATCCGCAAGTTGGGCGAGTTCGGGAACTATCGCTACGGCGTTGCCCGGAAAAAAGCATTATTGGGATGGGAGGCGGCCAATCTCCAGGCGCTCCCTCAAATCCCATAGGAGAAAAACATGGAAAATATCTCTCGAAACAACCACTACAAACGTTATCACATCAAAACCGAAGCGGCGCCTGGCATCGCCCGCTGGCCGAACCGCTTCCTGGTTCAAGTCAATAAGTTTCAACTTGCCTTGTACATGCTCGGCGAGGTCTTCCACCAGCGCGGCGACCTCAAAGCCATCACCAGCCGCCCATGTATGTACGGCACGTTTTCCGGCCCGATCGGCGGCTTTGCGCCCCGCCCGCAGCATTGCGTGGGCTGCCTGCGCTGCACCGTCCAGCACCCGCAAATCCTGACCATCCGCCACAACCCGGCCTACCAGGGGATGGGCGATTCGTATTTCCACTTTGGGCACATCGGCGCGGTCGCCTACGAGGCCGAAACAGGCAGCGTCCCGGTCAAGGGCGCCGGATACCGCGGCAAGTTCGGCGGCGAAGGCTGGGACGGCATGTGGACCGACATGTCCGAGATCGTGCGCCCCACGCGGGACGGCATCCACGGGCGCGAGTTCATCTCGACGGTGGTGGAGATCGGCGAGAAACCGTCTTACCTGGTTTTCGACGATGACGGGCGTCCGGTGGGAGTTGCGCCGCGCACGCTGGCGGTCCCGATCCCCTTCATTTTCGACGTTCCGCCTCATTCCGTGACCTCGGGCCTGCTGGCCGATATTTTGAGCGACTCAGCGTCCCAGGCGGAGACGCTGGCAGTCCTGCCGATCGAACTGGTTTTGAGTTCCAAGTTGAACGCCGAAAGTATCGTCCCGCTTATCAAGATTGACGAGGCGGGGCAACTTTCGAGCCTGCCATTCACGCCGAACATGATCGAAATTGAACTGGGAAATGCGTCGATCCCTGCTCTCCAATCTCTATTCTCTGCTCTCCAAACCTCCTTCCCCGACACCATCCTGGCCCTGCGCCTGCCCTACACAGACGGCAAAACCCTGCTCGCTTATGCCGAAGCCGGAATTCGCGTCTTCCACCTGCTGGCCGATTATCACGGGCGTGGTCAGGACGGGCGCTTCGTGTTCGACCTGATCCGCGAGGCGCACCTGGCCTTCGTCGAAGCCAAAATGCGCGACCAGGTGACGTTGATCGGCAGCGGCGGGATCGCGGCCGCGGAACACAATCCCAAAGCCATCATCGCCGGCCTGGACCTGGTCGCCCTGGACACGCCGCTGATCGCGGCCATGCAAGGCGAGTTCGAAGGCGAATGCAAGGACAGGATTGAAAGCCAGTTCACGCTCCCCCAGAACCTGAACCGTGAGTGGGGCGTCCAGCGCATCCTGAACCTGACCGCCGCCTGGCGCGACCAGTTGCTCGAAATCCTGGGCGCGATGGGGCTGCGTGAAGTCCGTCGCTTGCGCGGCGAGATGGGACGCGCCATGTTCCAGGTCGAACTCGAGCGCGAAGCCTTTGCAGGCATCGAAGGGTACGAATAAGGTGACGCCATGACCACTCAAACAACTGTCCATTTGCCCTCTGTCAAAAAGCACCAGAAACATCTTTGGAAAGGCTTCCATTCCTGGCCGAGCCTGGAAAGGGGGTTGCCTCCCGCGATGGGCGATTCGCGCTGGCCGGCCGAACTGATCCTGTCCACCTGGCATCAAGCCGCCGTCGGGCGTCCACCGGAAAACGGGCTGGAGTACCGCACCGGCAAATCCGGCGGCGGATTCGACCTGCTGGATTTCAAGTTCCTGCCGCAGGACCAGTGGACATCCGCATCGGAAACCATCAACCTTGCGATCCCCTTGAACCGGCGCGGGTTCGGGACAGAGATCGAAATCGCGGTACCCTGGTACGGCGGCGGGATGTCCTTCGGTTCCGTCAGCGAACAGGTCATGCTTGCCAGGGCTATGGCGGCCAAAGCCTGGTCTACGTTTACTTCGACCGGGGAAGGCGGCTATCCTGAATCCCTGGTGAAGTACAAAGACCAGATCATCACCCAGATCGCCACCGGCATGTTCGGCGTGCGGGAAGAGACCATCCAACATGCGCGCATCGTCGAGTTCAAGTATGCGCAGGGCGCGAAACCCGGCCTGGGCGGCCACTTGCTGGGCGATAAAACAACGGTAACGGTCGCCAAGATGCGCGAAAGCGTACCCTGGGTGAGCCTGTTTTCGCCCTTCCCGTTCCATTCCGTTTATTCGGTGGAAGACCACAAAAAGCACGTCGATTGGGCCAAGACCATCAACCCGACCGCGTTGGTATCGGTGAAAGTTTCTACCCCTGTGGACGTGGATATGGTGGCCGTCGGGAGTTACTACGCCGGCGCGCACATCGTCCATTTGGACGGTTCCTATGGCGGCACGGGCGCGGCGCCGGAAATCGCCAAGAAGAATATTGCCATGCCCATCGAGTTTGCCATTCCGAAAGTCCACAAATATCTTGTGAACGAAAACATCCGCGACGAAGTGACGGTCATGGCCAGCGGCGGCGTGCGCAGCGCCTACGACATCGCCAAAGCGGTTGCCCTGGGCGCGGACGGCGTCATCCTGGGCACAGCCGACCTGGTGGCCCTGAGTTGCACGCGCTGCTCGAACTGCGAGCGCGGGCGAGGCTGTCCCTTCGGGCTGACGACCACCGACCCCGAACTTTCGCTGTTGGTCGATCCCGAAAACGGCGCGGAACGAATCGGGAGACTGTACGAGTCATTTGCCTGGCAGTTACGCGATATCCTGCGCCGCCTGGGGTTGAAAGACATCCGTGATTTGCGCGGCCGCACCGACCTGCTGGTTTATAGGAAGTGAACGATGAAGAAAAATTTCCCTGCTGAAAAAATATTGGCATCCAGAAAGTCGCTGCCCAAGATCGAGGTCAGCGCCGCCGCGCGGGATGAAGCCGCCGAGGGCGGCTGCGGCGTGATCGGGATCGCCTGCTCGGAAAAGATCGCCGGGCGGCACCTGTTGCAGTCGCTGATCCAGATGCGCAACCGCGGCAACGGCAAGGGCGGCGGGATCGCCGCAGTCGGCTTGTCGCCGGAGGAATTCGGCGTCAGCCGGAAAGTGATGGAAGAGGATTATCTTATCAGCGTGGCCTATCTCGATCCATCCGTCCGCGAGGAGGTCGAGCAGACTTCCATCTACCCGACCTTCGAGGTGGACCACGTCCGCGAGCAGGCGCATATTGCTGATTTCACGGCGCTGGATGGACTGGACGTCCCCCCGCCGGAAGTGGTCTACTATTTCGTGCGCGTCAAGCCGGACCTCCTGGCTGCTTTCCGCGCCGAGAACGACATGGGCGACGCGCCGCAGCGCAAGGTGGAAGATGAGATCGTCTTCCAGAACACCTACAAACTGAACACACAGTTCTACGCTTCCACCGGCAAGACGCGCGCCTTTGTCCTGTCGCACGGCAAGAACCTGCTGGTACTCAAAATGGTCGGCTACGGCGACGACGTGGTCAAGTACTACCAACTCGAAGATATGCACGCGCACGTCTGGATCGGGCACCACCGCTACCCCACCAAGGGACGGGTCTGGCATCCGGGCGGCGCGCATCCGTTCGCGGGGCTGAACGAAGCCCTGGTGCACAACGGCGACTTTGCAAACTACGCCTCCATCTCGGAATACCTGGCGCAGCGCAATATCTATCCGCTCTTCCTGACGGACACCGAGGTGTCGGTGCAGGTCTTCGACTTGCTGCACCGCGTTTACGAATATCCGCTCGAATACGTGATCGAGTCCCTGGCGCCGACGACGGAACGGGATTTCACCAAACTGCCGGAGGATAAAAAGCGCCTGTACCAGATGCTGCAATCCACGCACATGCACAGTTCGCCGGACGGCCCGTGGTTCTTCCTGATCGCACAGTCGGCGCCGGCCGGGATGAAATCGGAAGCCTACCGCCTGATCGGAATCACCGACACCAGCATGTTGCGCCCGCAGGTGTTCGCCTTGCAGGAGGTCGGGAAGGGCGGCCCATCCATCGGGTTTGCAGCCTCTGAGAAACAGGGCATCGACGCGGCGCTGGAAAGCCTGGCGGCGGAAGACAAGCGCTTCTGGCCGCGCGCCGACCGCTACTGGAACGCGCGCGGCGGCAGCCACACGGACGGCGGCGCTTTCCTCTTCTCCGTGACCCCGAACGGGGATTCCGCGAAGATGACTTGCACCGACAAATTCGGCCGCGAGGTCAGGGTCGATTCGTCCACCCCGCCTTACCGCAAGAATGGCAACTCGAGCGCAAACGCGGATACGGCGCTGCCTGGGTTGGATGCCCCGGCGCTGTTCGACTGGTTCAAGGGACGCATCCCAGCCTGGGAGTATGCCGACTTCAAAGGCAGCCTGGACGCGCTCGTAACGGAAGCAACTACGGACGCCGGCAGGATGCGTTCCATCCAGGCGCTCACCAGCCTGATCGACCGGCGCTACCCCACCGGGAAGATGCGCAGGAGCAGCCTGGTTGCCCTGTGCGACGAGGCTTTGAAGCAAGTTTTCGAAAGCATCAAAAAGTCGCCCTCCGGGTTATATGAATCAGTGTCCCCAAACCAGGCATTGCCTGAACCCGCCCACCCTGATCAGATCGTAGTCATCGATGCGCGCGGATACCAGCCAGAAGGGGAGCGCTCGGTCGCAACCCTGCTGGTGGAGTTGTACAAACGCCGTTTCCGTAACTTCATCGTCGCAAACGCGCGCGGGCATCGCTTCATCGGCAACGGCTTTGGCCCAGAGTCGAGCGGGGTGCGCATCGATGTCTACGGCTCATCCGGCGATTACCTGGCTTCCGGGCTGGACGGGATGGAAATCCACGTGCATGGCAACGCGCAAGACCAACTGTGCCAGATCATGAAAGCGGGGAAATTGGTCGTGCATGGCGATGTCGGCCAGACGTTCGGGTATGCGGCCAAAGGCGGGGATGTGTACGTGCTCGGCAACGCCGCTGGCCGCCCGATGATCAATGCGGTCGGCAAACCGCGCGTGGTCATCAACGGAACCTGTCTCGACTACCTGGCCGAATCCTTCATGGCCGGCGACCCGCACAACGACGGCGGTTTCGTCATCCTGAACGGCGTCCGCGTGACCGACCAGGGCGAGATGGTCGAACTGGACGAACCGTATCCCGGCGGCAACCTGTTCTCGCTGGCCTCGGGCGGGTGTATCTACGTCCGCGATCCGAAGCGCATCGTCAGCGAGGACCAACTCAACGGCGGGGTGTTCGCGCCCTTCGATGAGCGCGACTGGGAATTGATCAAACCCTACCTCGAGGAAAACCAGCGCCAATTCGGGATCGCGGTCGGTGACTTGCTGGCCGGCGAAACGCCGGCGAAGGTCTATCGCAAGATCCAACCTCATGCCGTGCGCGCGTTGCAGGCGGAGGAGAGTTGGGTGGCGCACTAGTTCGACCCTCACCCCTGCCCCTCTCCCTGGTCTCGATACGGCGGCGATGGTTGAGTAGCGACTGCAAGGAGCGTATCGAAACCCGCCGCCTACTCGACCATCGGGAGATGGATATAAGGAAAGAATGAAAACAAAAATCTGGATCGCGTTACTGGCGCTTTACATCGTTTGGGGTTCGACCTACCTGGCAATCCGCTTCGCCGTGGAAACCATCCCACCCTTTTTGTCGGCGGGGATAAGGTTCCTGATCTCCGGGGCCATCCTGTTCGCCTGGCGGTGGGCGGCCGGGGACGCCCTCCCGACCAAACGCCAGTGGCGCTCGACCGCCGTCGTCGGCAGCCTGCTGCTGTTGGGCGGCAACGGACTGGTCTCGCTCGCGGAACAATCCGTGCCGTCCGGGATCGCGGCGTTGATCATCGGCTCGACCCCGCTGTGGATGACGTCCATCGAGGCGCTGCGCCCGGGCGGCGTGAAACCGGATTGGCAGGCGATCCTGGGATTGCTGGCCGGCTTCGGCGGGATCTTCCTGCTGGTCGGCCCGGCAGAACTGACCGGGAACGTGCATACGCTCGAGCCGTCAGGCGTGGTCATGCTGCTATCGGCGGCCTTCCTCTGGTCGAGCGGCTCGATCTTCGGGCGCAACGCCGACATGCCCAAGTCGACCCTGATGGCGACCAGCGCCGAAATGCTGACCGGCAGCCTGGCCCTGTTCGTGGTCAGCGGCCTGAGCGGTGAATGGAACGGCTTCGACTTTGCCAACGTCACGCTCAACTCCTGGTTGGGGTTGGCCTACCTGATCACATTCGGCTCGATGATCGGTTTTGTCTCGTTCGGCTGGCTGCTGCACAACGCCCCGGTCTCGCTGGTCGCCACGTACGCTTACGTCAACCCGCTGGTGGCGGTCTTCCTGGGCGCGTGGCTGGCGGACGAGGTCATCGACGCGCGCATCCTGGCGGCCGGGGCGATCATCATCGGTTCGGTGGTGTTGATCAACCAGACCAGGTCGAATCGAAAACGATTACAACCGGAAGGGGCCGCGGCAAAGGCTGAACAGGTCCCCTGAAGCCGGGAAACGGGAGCAGGCCGAAGGGCGTCCGAAGCGTCCTTCAACAAATGTCATTCCCCAAAGGGGACGCTGTGCAAGGCCGGCGGTCGAGTAGGACAAAGTCCGTATCGAGACCCCGCCCGAAGCCCTGGCCTGACGGCAGGACAGGCACTCCTCGCAAGCCAGAACAGGTTGGCGTCAGGCCAGGAGACTGCTTCCCTGGAAATGCGCCAGGACAGGCGGGAAGAACGCCCTCGCAGTGACATATCTAATCTAAGGAGAAAAAAATGGACTCGAAAGATTTACTCAAACGTGTTAAAGAAGACGGCATCAAATTCATCTCGCTGCAATTTTCGGATGTGACCGGCGCGGTCAAGAGCGTGGACATGCCCATCAAGGGGCTGGAAGAGGCGCTGGCGGAAGGCGTGTGGTTCGACGGCTCGTCGGTGGAGGGCTTCGCCCGCATCCAGGAATCGGACATGCGCCTGGTGCTCGACCCCGACACGTACACGATGCTGCCCTGGGCGGCGGAAGAACGCAAGCGCGGACGGGTGTTCTGTGACATCTATACGCCGGACGGCGACCCGTTCGAGGGCGACCCGCGCGGCATCTTGAAGCGGCTGCGCGCCAAGATCGCCGAGCGCGGCTGGACGCTGAACGTCGGCCCGGAGCCGGAGTTCTTCCTGTTCAAGCGCGGCGAGGGCAACGGCGAAGGCGTGCATCCCGTCCCGCACGACGTGGGCGGCTACTTCGACTTCTCGCCCAGCGACGAGGCGGTGCGGGTGCGCACCGAACTGATGGACGCGCTCAACCACATGGGACTGGAGATCGAGGTCGGCCACCACGAGGTGGCGCTCGGCCAGCACGAGATCGACTTCCGCTTTGCGGACGTGGTGCGGGCGGCCGACAACGTGCTGACCTTGAAGTACACGGTCAAGGCCATCGCCAACAAGCACGGACTGGTGGCCTCCTTCATGCCCAAGCCGATCTACGGCATCAACGGCTCCGGGATGCACTGCCACCAGTCCTTGTTCAAGGACGGGAGCAACCTGTTCTTCGACGACGCGAACGAGTTCAAACTCTCGAAGGTGGCCTACGGCTTCATCGCCGGGCAATTGCAGCACGCCCGCGCGCTGGCGGCGTTGGTCGCGCCGACGGTGAACTCGTACAAGCGCCTGGTGCCGGGCTACGAAGCGCCGGTGTATATCGGCTGGGCGACGGCCAACCGCTCGGCGCTGGTGCGCATCCCGCGCTACAACGAGGGGCGTCCCAAGTCGGTGCGCGCCGAGGTGCGCTTCCCCGACCCGTCCTCGAACCCGTACCTGGCCTTCGGCGCGCTGCTGGCGGCCGGCCTGGACGGCGTGGACAAGGGCATGACCCCGCCCGCGCCGCTCAACAACGTCAACCTGTATGAGTTGAACAAGGAAGAACGCGCCCGGATGGGCGTGGGCGAACTGCCCGGTTCCCTGGCCGAAGCCCTGACCGAACTGGACAAAGACGAAGTGTTGAAAGCCGCGCTCGGCCCGGTCATCTACGAGGCCTTCACGCGCGCCAAGTGGGAGGAGTGGGACGATTACCGCCTGCACGTGACGGATTACGAAGTGGAACGGTATCTGGAGACGGCGTAGGATCAGTGGGCAGTGTCCAGGAATCAGTGAACAGTCGAAAAAGAGACTTCCGAAGTCGAAAAGGCTTCGGAAGTTTTCATTTCCAGGCCGCGCGCGGGGGATAACAGTTCCTCAAATGAAAACCAGGCCGCGATGAATGTTCTGATAGGTATATGATTCTTCACAGACGAGCAGGATTAGAGTACACTTACTTCGTCCAGAAGACATTATTGCGTGTAGGATGCCCTCGCAACCTGTCGCCTGTCCCCGCAAGGGGAAGTGGCGCATCGCTTCGCAGTGCTGCAAGATAGGGAATTGCGAAAAGGAGGAAGAAGCAAAGTGAACGACATACTTGCCGAAGGCATTGAACTAGCCAGGCATGGCGAAATGGAGAAAGCTCGAACATACCTGTCGAAGGCAGTACGGCTGGATCCATCATCTGAACAGGCCTGGCTATGGTTGGGACATTGTCTGACCGATCGCGAACAACGCTGTTATTGCTATCAAAGAGTGCTTCGACTTAATCCCCAACACGCAGAAGCGCAGCGCAGCCTGCTCGAATTGCGTGGTCACCCACCGGCTGCTTCCGCCCAGATCGAGAAGACATTCCAACCTAAGCCCCCACCTTTACAAGAATCTCCCGACGTTCTTGGAAAGTCTCCTCCCAAATTGATGATGGAGAATGCCTCCCCCCCTCCTAATCGCAGAACAGTCCTTTCTGCAACGATCGGCTTGCTGGGCGGCCTGTTGCTATGCGGCCTGCCATTGGTTTTTCTCATTCTCGGTGGCTGGCTTGATCCATATTTGTCCGGGCTTACCAACCAGATCCCACCCTCTCCTGCAACAACACTCACTCCTTTACCAAGCCCAACCATCACGCGCACAGCCACACTTCCCCCACCAACGCCGACCGTGAACCAGGCTGCGGATACTGCCCTGCGGGCTGTGCAGGCCGAAGCTTACATTCGTGATGCCGAAATGCTTATCACGTTACAAAAAAAACACGCTGATGCAATTCCCTTGTTGAACCTCGCAATAGAGACTGCCCCCGAACTGGATAAGCCATATTATTTGCGCGCAACATGTTACTACGAACTGATGTCACACCAACGCAGTCAGGTGGAATACAGCGATTACCTGGACCGGGCATTGGCTGACATTGATCAAGCCATTGCCATTCGCCCGGATGACGGTAATTATTATGCGTTGAGGCAATATTTATTGGTAGACCTCGCAGGCAACCTGGAATATCGGGTTGATAAAATTGCCATCAATCGTCTGGCCTTGGAAAATGCCCGCATGGAACTGGCCCTGGGCGCCACTCTGAACGACTACCCTGAGCGATCTTACCTGAATAATCTGATCTTTACCGAACAATGCGAAGAGGCGGTACAAGAAGCGCAAAGATTGATTGACATGACAGATCCGAAGGACGCATCAATCGGCGGTTTGTATCACATCCAATCTCAGGCTTATATCTGCCTTGGCCAGGTGGATAAAGCAATCAAGATGGTTGACAAGTCAATGTTTAATAACGCCAACATGGAATACAAAAAGTGGTTGAAGGCCAATTATTTATATTATGCAGGTAGAAGCAACGAGGCATTGCAGATCCTCAATGAGTTGATCGAGGCTCGGCCGTCCTATTCAGGCTACCGCTATTACTTGAGGGCGTTAATATATTATGAAAAGGGCGAAAGGGACAAAGCAGAAGAAGATTTGATGATTGGAGCAGGAAACACGTGGGCGCATTCAGGTGTCTATTCATACGTATTGGGGAAGATGGCACTTGATGATGGGGATCGAGAAGAGGGAATTGCTCTTCTCCAATACGCGGAAGCGACACTGGAAGTAAACGATAATCCCCTGCGTTATCGAATTCAAGCCGAGTTGAAAGAACTGGGCGCAGAGCCACTGGAGATAACACCCTCTGCCATGCTAGATGCTACAGCCATCCCCACCATCCAGCCGCGCCCGACTGCGCGCGTTTTACAGCCGACACCGACGAGGGCCTCTGGCGCATTGACAGCCATCCCGTACGCTCAACATACCTACCCGCCTGGCATCGAGAAGGCCATTATAGTTGACACGAAACAGGGTACCGGCAAGTTGACCATGCTTGCCAACGATTATCCCCTCTTCCGCTTCCAACCCCCACAGACGATTAAGGTAAAAACAGCCAAGAATATCGTCATTCATTTGCTCACAGCTGTACCAATCGGAGCGCCATCGGTGCAGATATACCTTTACAATGCCTATGATGGGGGATGGAATATGATCGAACCCACCTGGGGTGATAATCCGGTTGAATTCCCGGAAAGATATGTCTACCCCGAGGGTGATATTTTCATTGCCGTTCGCAATTGGGGCAACCAGACTGTCTCCATTGACAATCTCGGCATTACAATCGTCGTTGAAATGGAGAGCGGCGAGATTATCACGATTGGTCTTGAATGAGGGCTTCTCATGCGGAAAAACATATCACCGTCTCTCATCGCCTTGCTGGGTGGTTTCGTTTTTGGCGTTTTCCTCTCGCTGGTAGGCATAGCCATCTTGCTAGGACAGCGTATGGGGCAGATCCAGCCGACATTGACGCCAATTCCGCCGCTGACGCTCATTGCAAGTCCTACCAAAATACCAACCGCTACGATGTTCCCTACGCAAACGCTTGAGCCAACAGTGCAGGACCTCCTGTCCGAAGCAGAGAGAAGTCTTGAGTTTGGGGAAGCGGAAAAAGTCAGCATACTCCTTTATCCGGCTATCGAAACTTGGACATCCTCAACGGAGAAAGCGCAGGGCTATAAACTCCTCGGTGACGCAGAAATTGCCTTGGGCCATCCACAACTGGCTGCGCCCTACTACGAGAAAGTCTATTTCTATGCGCCCACAGCGGACAATCTATATATCCTTGCCATAACGTACGATATGAGTGGAAATCTCTGCAAAGCGCTGGAATATTACAAACAATTGGATGCCTGGGCCGACCAGGAGGTAGAGTTTGATCGGGAGTTCGTAAAGTCTCGCATTGAAGACATAAACTGTACTCTGGGTACTCCCAGCCCAACTCAGCCTTGACAATTTAGCCAATCGGCTATCTATTACGCCATCACGCTCGGCCTGGGGGATACCTTCACCGCCGCCTACTTGACGTCCGCTTTCTGGGGCGCCTTCACGCTGGGACGCCTGCTGGGCGTGTGGATCTCCACCCGCGCCCGCACCGCCGCGATCCTGTTCGCGGACCTGTTCGGCTGCCTGCTCAGTTTGGGCGTGATCCTGCTGTGGAGCGATTCGGCCCTGGCGCTTTGGATCGGCGCTATCGGGCTGGGGCTGTCGATGGCGTCCGTCTTCCCGACCATCCTGATCCTGGCCGGAGAGCGCATGACGGTCACCGGGGCGATCACCGGCTGGCTGCTGGCCGGGACGGGCGCCGGGGGGATGTTCCTGCCGTGGGCCATCGGGCAGGCCTTCACCCGGGTCGGCGCGGAAGCCATGCCAATCCTGGTGAGCATCGCCGTAATCGCCAATATCCTGTCTATCGGGCTGTTCGTCTACCGCCCGGCTGTGAAGGCGCAAACTGTTTAGCGCAGCGCGATTGCCGCCAGCCAATCCGGCAACTGTCCCAGCAACTGCCGCATGACCTCCCTGGTGCGTTCCTTGAACAGGGCAATATTGTCGTAGGCCTCGCCGCCGCCCTCGCCCACCAGGTCGCTGACCGCGCGCAGGATGAGCAGGCGCGCGCCGTTCTTCTGCGCCACCCAGGCCAGCGCGCCGGATTCCCAGTCTGCGGCGATGGCGCCCTGCGCCTTGAGGTGGGGGATCTTTTCGGGCAGCAGGTCGCTGTCAGCGGAGGCCAGGATTCCGCGCCGGACGGGATGCGGATAGGGCTGCGGGAGCCAGTCCAGGTCGAGGGTCGAGGCGTAATAGTCCGCCACTGCGCCGAAGTCGCCCATCAGTTCCACGATGTCGTAGATGAAAGTCCGCTCGACCAGTACGACCTCCCCGCATTCGATACAACCTTCGAAGCCGCCGCACGTGCCGAGGTTAACGACCAGGTCGGGCTGGTAGTGGTCGAGCGCGTACTGCATGGCCCCGGCCGAGGCGGCCTTGCCCCAACCGGCGTGGAACAGGGTAACGGGCTGGTCGTCGAACGTGTGTTCGAAGGTTTCGCCATAAGGCGACGCCTGGAGCGTGGGGGGGAGCAGGGCTTCTTTGACCGCCTCCCACTCGGCGATGGCTGAGATGAGGACGACGACCTTCATTCGAGGGGTTGCCCCTGCAAATAATCCAACAGGAATTGGAAAGCGGCCTCGGCCGAACGGACCTTGTTCTGCCGCCGGTCGCCCTCCCAAATGAAACTGCGCGCCCAGTCGCCTGCGGTGGTGGACAGGCCGATCCAGGCAGCGCCGACCGGTTTGTCCGGCAGGCCGCCGCCCGGCCCGGCAATGCCGCTGACGCTGACGGCGATGTCCGCGCCGAGCGCCATGCGCGCCCCGCGCGCCATCTCGATGACCGTCTCGCGGCTGACCGCGCCATGCGCGCGCAGGGTATCCCACGAGACCTCGAGCAGCCTGACTTTGGCTTCATAGGCATACGCTACGATCCCGCCGCGGAAATAATCGGACGAGCCTGGAACGTCGGTGATGCGGTCGGCGATCAGGCCGCCGGTGCAGGACTCGGCCGTCGCCAGGCTCCAGCCGCGCTGCCGCAGCAGGTTGCCAACCAGGATTTCGGGAGATCCTTCCAAATCGCCTCGCTTATACCAGGGGAGGAGCGGTCGGGTTTTTGGAAGAGAAATACCCTGCCGCCAAGCCGGCCACAGCGGCCAGTATCGTTCCCAGCAAACCAAAGCAGAACGCCGTAGCCGTGCCGCTCAACCAGTAGGGGGCTTGCACAGCAAGGGGACCATAAGAATAATTTCCCAACTCTTCCAGTATAGTGGGGGCAACCGTAAGGGAAACGAGACCGCCCAGCACCTGGCCGACCAGGGTCAAAGCGCCGGCGATGGCGCCGGCAATGGCGCCGATCTTCCCGCCCTCGCCCTGGGAAGCCGGGGCTTCCCCTTTTACGGCAAAATAGCCCGCCGCCGCTCCCGCCGCCAGCGCCGCCAGCGGGCCGCAGCATCCCACTGCCACAGAAGCGCAGGCAGTCACTACCAGGCCAATGGCTCCTGCAATCAAACCAAATTTGACTCTAGCAGACATGCTACCCTCCTATTCCTATCACCTGTCACGCGATCAATACACGCCCAGGCTCTGGTTGATGGTGCTGAACACATCGCCGATGGCCGGACCCATGAGCGTCATGGCTGCAATGACGCAGCAACAGAGCAACAGGAAAACGACCACCCCCGGCAGCAGCACAGCGCCGACCGCCTGTCCCCAACCGAACTGGTTGACGCCCTTGACAGCGGTGATGTTCAAGACGAGGGCGTAGATCCCAAACACAAAACTGACCAGGCCGAACAAAATGCCAATGAAGGGGATGGCTGAAAACAGCGTCAACACAGCAGAGACGAGCGCAACCGGGGCCGCGATGGCGCCCATCACATATACCAACTTGCCGTAATCTCCCCGGCCGCCGAACATCTTGGCAATCCATTGAATGATAGCCACGCCCAGCGCAAAGAACAACACGCTCAGGGCCGCCGAGACCGGTGCGCCGCATAACGCGCCCAAGAGTCCTACGCCGCCGGCCGGCTGGGAAAAGTATTGCCCCGCTTCGGGCGGCAGGAATTGCTGCATCTGGCGCATGTTGACGCCCTGCAAGGCAAAGGCCACGACCATATTGACCAGGTTGGCGAGGAAGACCCACAGGTAAGCCTTATTGGGGTTGGCGCCCGACGATAACGCCATCTCGGCAAAATTCTGTTCATTCGGGCGCGTGAGGGCCTTGAGCCAGGTCTGGTAAAACGGTTCAGGGCCGGCGGACATTGGGACGTTCGAGAACTCTGACATTGCATCCTCCAAAAAAGTGGCTGATGCAAGTGACAGTCACCTGCGAGGTGACTGTCACTTGCGATTTCCTTGTTTATAACACAACCGAAAACCGACTTCAATAGCCAAAATGGGCAGTTTACCTTATGTTAAAATTGTCGCATGGACACTTCCGAGCATCTCCAGGGCATTCTCGACACCCTGCCCGCCAAACCCGGCTGCTACCTGATGAAAGACGCCGGCGGCAGGATCATCTACGTGGGCAAGGCGATCGGCCTCAAGAACCGCGTCCGTTCGTACTTCCACGCCGATTCGGGGCACGACGGCAAGACCCGCCGCCTGGTGCGCGAGATCGCCGACATCGAATGGATCGTGGTCGGCTCGGAACTCGAGGCGCTCATCCTCGAGATGAACCTGATCAAGCGCCACCGTCCGCGCTTCAACATCCGCCTGAAGGACGACAAGCGCTACCCCTACATCAAAATCCACTGGCAGGACGCCTACCCCAAAGTCACCGTCACGCGGCAGATGCTGGACGATGGCGGGCGCTACTTCGGCCCGTACACCTCCGTGTGGGCGGTGCACCAGACGCTGGACGTACTGCGCCGCATCTTCCCCTACCTGACCTGCGACCGCGACATCAGCGGGACGGACACCCGCGCGTGTCTCTACTACGACATCAAACTGTGCGCCGCGCCCTGTACCGGGGCCGTGACCCAGGCCGAGTACCGCCAAATGCTCTCCGACTTGCAGGATTTCCTGAACGGGCATTCCGATCCCATCGTACAGCGCATCGAAACTGAGATGCAGAAAGCCTCCGAAGAACTGCGCTTCGAGAAGGCCGCCGCCCTGCGCGACCAGTTGAAAGGCATCCAGGCCATCGTCGAACGGCAGAAGATCGTCTTCGACGCCAATTACCTGGATTCGGACGTTTTAGCCATGGCGCGCGCCGACGGGGAAGCCTGCGTGCAGATCTTCTTCATCCGCGGCGGCAAACTGATCGGGCGCGAATACTTCATCCTCGAGGGCACCGAAGAGACCAGCGACCCGGAAGTGATCGCACAGTTCGTCAAGCAGTTCTACACCGAAGCCGCCAGCGTGCCGGAACAAGTCATGCTGCCGCAAGAGATCGAGGAAGCCAGGATCATCGGCCAGTGGCTCAAGTCGCGGCGCGGCGGCGAGAAGGTGGAGATCTTCGTCCCGCGCGAGGGGCAGCCGCGCGAGTTGGTGCAGATGGCCGCCGAGAACGCCTCCGAGACCCTGTCCGCGCTGCGGGCGCAGTGGCAGGCCGATACCCACAAGCAGGAGCAGGCGCTGGCGGAATTGCAGCAGGCCTTGCAACTGACCGATCCGCCCAACCGCATCGAGTGTTACGATATCTCCAACACGCAGGGCACGGCCACCGTTGGCAGCATGGTGGTGTTCGAACAGGGCGTGCCCAGCAAGGGACTGTACCGCCGCTTCAACGTCAACTCGGTGGCGGGCGCGCCGGACGATTTCGCCTCGATGGAGGAGGTGCTGACGCGGCGCTTCCGCAGGTGGCAAGCGGCCCAGGAGGCGGAGACAGGCCCCGGGTCCAAGCCGGATGCGTCTTTCTCCTTCCTGCCCGACCTCATCATCATCGACGGCGGCAAGGGCCAGCTGGGGCGCGCCGTCCAGGTGCTGGAAAAATACGCATTGGCCGGCAAAGTGCCGGTAGTGGGGTTGGCAAAACAGGAAGAGGAGATTTTCCTGCCGCACAAATCCAAATCCATCTTGCTGCCGCGCCATTCGCAGGGACTGTATCTCGTGCAGCGCATCCGCGACGAAGCGCATCGCTTTGCCATCATGGCGCATCGCAACCGGCGCTCGAAACTGGGCCTGGCCTCGCAATTGGACAGCGTCCCCGGCATCGGCCCGATGCGCCGAAAGACCCTCTTGAAACATTTCGGTTCTGTGGATAAGATTAAAGAGGCAAGCATCGAAGAACTGGCCGCAGTTAAAGGTATGACCAGGCAAGCGGCCGAGAGCGTCAAAACAAGTTTGGAGTAAGGAGCGAGAAGATGGTTACCACGTCTGTGGAAGTTTCCAAGCCCGTCAATACATTGTTCAATCAGTTGACTGGTAAGTCCGATTTTAATCTTGCCGCCTCGATTGTACTGAAGGAGTACCTGCAACTAAAACGACAAATCATTCACGATAAAATCGCTGCTTTCGAAAAGAAATACAATATGGATTTTGCAGAATTCGAGAGGGCATGTGAGGATGGGAGAATCGAAGATCCATTCTCGTATGAAGTAGAAAAAGACACCTGGGATTGGGAAGCGGCGCTCTCGGAAGATAAAACCATTGGGATTTATCTGCAATGGCTCGAATGAACGCGCGTGAGTTCGAACAGCAGGTAAGGGATATATGCGCCAATTCTTCCCTGGTTGTTCAGATTAATGTTCTCTCGGAAAGTATCGAGCATATCCAACTCAGGATTTTGCTCACTGATTTGTCCTTCCTTGACATTTACTATCATCAAGTAAGCGGTAAAACATCCTACGCTCAAATTTTGGACAACAGGCGCATCTTTGGCGCCGACAACAAACGACGTTTCTGGCACTGGCACCCGCGCGAAGATCCCTCGCAGCACATCGAAGCGGAGCGTGAGATCACCTTCGAGGAATTCCTCGAAGAGATAGAGAAAGCCATCCAATCATGAAACAAATCTGGATCGTCGATGACGACGAGGAAATGACCAAAGCCATCCGCATGATGCTGGAATTGCTCGATTGCCAGGCAACCGGGTTCCTGAACGCGCGTTCCGCAGCCCAGGCCCTGTTGGCCGGTCAACGCCCTGACCTGATGCTGCTGGACATCAACATGCCCGAAGTCACCGGCCTGGACCTGCTGGAATTCCTGCGCCGCCGCCCGGAATGGAAGGAATTGCCCATCGTCATGCTGTCCTCCGAAGCCGCGGATGTGACCGTAGACAAGGCCCTGGAGATGGGCGCGGACGGCTACGTGATGAAACCGGTCACCATCGAAGAGATCGAGAAAGCCATCGCCGCGGCTTTCCAGAAACGCCAGAAAGGTTAATCGTAGAATGTCGAAAAGCAAGTCGAAAGTCCCTGCAAAAAACTCCCGCGCTGCGCGCCAGCGGCGCACCATGCAAATCATCTTTCTCGTCATTTCCGCCATCCTGATCCTCTCGATGGCGCTCTCACTGGCAACCAATCTATAGCAGCCAGGTCGGTGGTATAATCCTGCAACGCGGCGCAAGTGGCCGCGTTTCTCTATGTCTGGAAAAGGAAATTATGCTCGACAAACTTGCAGGAATCGAAAACCATTACGAAGAACTGGGCCGCGAACTGGAAACGGTTGGCAACGACTACCAGCGCGCCGCCGAGATCAACAAAGAGCGCGTAGACCTGGAACCGCTGGTCGCCAGGGCGCGCGAATACCGCCAGGCCATCCAGCGCATCGAAGAAGCGCGCGAACTGCTCGAAAATGAGAGCGACGAGGAACTGCGCACGCTGGCCGGGATGGAACTCGAAGAGTTGGAACCGAAGATCGAACCGCTCGAAAACCAGATCAAGGCCATGTTGGTCCCCAAGGACCCGCGCGATGAAAAGAACGTGATCGTCGAAATCCGCGCTGGCACCGGCGGGGATGAAGCCGCGCTCTTCGCCGCCGACCTGTTCCGCATGTACACACGCTACGCCGAAAATCACCGCTGGAAGACCGAGATTCTGTCCGAAAACGCCATCGGCATCGGCGGCTACAAAGAAGTCATCTTCGAGATCAAAGGCAGGGGCGCCTACTCGCGCCTGAAATACGAATCCGGCGTCCACCGCGTCCAGCGCGTGCCGGAGACCGAAGCCTCCGGGCGCATCCACACCTCCACTGCCACCGTAGCCGTGCTGGCCGAGGTCGAGGAAGTGGACATCGAAATCCCCGAATCCGACCTGCGCATCGACGTGTACAAATCGGCCGGCGCAGGCGGCCAGAACGTGCAAAAGAACTCCACCGCCATCCGCATCACCCACCTGCCCACCGGCATGGTGGTCGCCTGCCAGGACGAGCGCTCGCAGTTGCAGAACAAACTGCGCGCCATGTCCATTCTGCGCGCGCGCCTGTACGAAATCGAAGAAGAAAAGCGCCGCTCCGAACAGGAAGAAGCGCGCCGCTCCCAGGTCGGCACTGGCGAACGTTCCGAAAAGATCCGCACCTACAACTACCCCCAAAACCGCGTCACCGACCACCGCATCGGCGTCTCGTCCTACAACCTGCCCGGTGTAATGGAAGGCGGCATAGACGAATTCATCGACGAACTCTCCACGCGCGACGAAGCCGAACGACTGACAAGCAGCGGCTTCGACGAAGACGAGGCATGACAAAACTTTCGGCCCTGCGCGCGCAGATTGCGGAACGCCTGTCGAACACCAGCGAGACGGCCGACCTGGATGCGCAGGTCCTCCTGGCGCACATCTTGGACAAACCGCGCACCTGGCTGGCGGCGCACCCCGAAGCGCATCTTACCCAGCCGCAACTTGCCTCCGTTGAAGAGGCCGTCTCCCGGCTCGAGGCGGGGGAACCGCTCCCCTACGTGCTGGGGCGCTGGCAATTCTACAACCTGGAATTCGAAGTCACGCCCGATGTGCTCATCCCGCGCCCCGAAACCGAACTGCTGGTAGAGCGCGCCCTGAAATGGCTGGAAGCCCGCCCCTCCCGCCGCCTGATCGCAGATGTGGGCACCGGCTCTGGCTGTATCGCGATTGCCATTGCACACAACATCCCGGGTGCGAAGGTCGTCGCTACCGACATCTCCGCCCAGGCGTTGGAAGTTGCCCGTCGAAACGGGAGCAGGCACAATGTCGCCGGGCGGATCGAATTCGTCCAGTGCGACCTGCTGCCAGGCAGGAAATCCCGCTTCGACCTGATCTGTGCCAACCTGCCCTACATCCCCACCGATACCCTGCATCGTTTGCCCATCTATGGTCGCGAACCGGCGCTGGCGCTGGATGGCGGCGCCGACGGGCTGGATATGATCCGCCGCCTGCTGGATCTGGTCCCGGCGCAATTATCCCCTGGCGGGATGCTGCTGATGGAAATCGAAGCCACACAAGGGCTTCCGGTCCTTTCGCTGGCCTACGACCGTTTTGCGAACGCCCAAATCAACCTGAGCAAAGACCTGGCCGGCCGCGACCGGCTTCTGCAAGTCGAACTCTTGTAGGAGATCGAAACGCACAGGTGATATTCCCTGTGACGGCATCTTCCCCCAAATCCAAGACAAGGGGCTTTGCAACTGGATTATCATGTCGTTTTGCGATAAAGAATGTAAAATAGGTTTCAGGCGGCCTGTTGTATCCAACGAGGTGTGGCGGGCCGGAAAATGACATGAAAACCAGCCAACTCAGAAAAACCCTGGATCAAGCATTGGTTGTCCAGGCAAGGAATGAATTCGAACGCCAACGCGGGCAGGTGATGGCGATTTTCCTGCTCGTCTCCGGCGTCCTGCATGTCTTCATGCTGGCAGTACAAGTTGGGTGCTGGGTGTCGTCTTGCGCCAAGAGTGTTTTCGGCAACCCGCTGATGGGGTTGTTAGCCCTGACATTGATCACCTTGCTGTGGCTCTTGAACCAGCGCGGCCACATTACGGCGGCAACACATATTGTGCTGACCCTCATCGTGGGCATCATCACTGCCCTCGCTGTCAGGGAGAATACGGCGCCTATCTTCATCGCATATTCATTCCCGATCATCGTTGCCAGTTTCTTGCTTTCCCCTACCTGCTCTTTCCTGTATGCAAGCCTGGCAATAATCGGTTATACAATCACCTTGGTCGCCATAGAACCGCCAATCACGTTCGATCTCACGCGCGTGGGATTCCTGTTTGCAATTGCCGGCATTACTTTCCTGCTTTCTTCCAGGCTCATGCAAGCCATACGCGCCAGGGAAAAGTCCGAAATGGAATACCGCGACCTGTTCGAGCGCGTGCCGGTCGGCCTGTATCGCACTACATCCGATGGCCGCATTTTGGAGGCCAATCCCGCGCTGGCAGAAATTTTCGGTTACGCAACGCCGCAGGAAATGTTGGGGGTCAACGCCGCCGACCTGTACGCCGAGCCGCACGGGCATACAGAATGGCTGGGGCAATTTTCGGACTCAGGCGACCAAGTGAATGTAGAAACACTCTTCAAGCGGAAAGATGGCAGCGTCTTTTGGGGAGCAGACATTACGCGCGTGGTGTACGATACGCGCGGCAACCCGCTATACTTCGAAGGCAGCCTGGTAGACATCAGCCAGCGCAAACAAGCCGAACAGACCCAAAAACAGGCGGAATTGGTATTACGCCGCCAGGCTACGCAACTGACCTTGTTGAATGACATAGCCGGGCAGATTGCGATCACGCGCGATGTGGATGGCATTTTGAGCAAGGTCGTTGAACTGGTGCAGGTCAATTTCGGCTATCATCATGTTTCCGTCTTTCTCTTGGACCCTGGAACAGGCCAACTGACAATGAAAGCCAGGGCCGGCCAATTCGCGGAGTTGTTCCCAAAAGAGCACTGCCTGGAATTGGGGAAAGGGATGGTAGGCTGGTGCGCCCAGCATGGCAAAACGCTGCTGTCCAACAATGTCGCTGCGGACGAACATTACATCAACTTTTATCCAGACAAAATCCCTACCCATTCCGAACTGTGCATCCCTTTGCGCGTGGGGGAAAAAGTCGTTGGTGTACTGGACATTCAAAGCCCCCAGTTGGATACTTTCGACCAGAACGATATCCAGGTCATGGAAACGCTTGCAGACCAGGTAACAGTGGGATTGCAAAACGCCAACCTGCTATCTGAAATACGCCAGCAGGTGGAGCATCTCAACGCCCTGCATACTATTGACCGGGCCATTGCAGCCAGCACGAATCGGCGGCTGGCGCTCAACACGATCCTCGAACAAGCCATCCGCCTGTTGGGCGCGGACGCAGGCGACTTCCTACTCTTCAACCCGGTCGAATATAACCTCGATTTTTCCATGGGGATCGGCTTCCGCGCAATGGGCAAACCCAGACCCAGCGTGCGCGTGGGCGAGGGCCTGGCCGGGCAAGCCGTATTGCAAAGGAGAACCATCACCATTCATCGCAGCCTGGAAGAAATCCTGCCGGGTGAATGCTTCACCTGTTATTATGGCGTCCCCCTGGTTGCCAAAGGCCAGATCAAAGGCATCATGGAAATCTTCTTTCGCAAGCACAACGTTCACACCGCAAAATGGGAAAGTTTCCTGAACACCCTGGGCGGGCAGGCCGCCATTGCCCTAGACAATATCGAGTTGTTCGAACGGCTCCAACGTTCCAATATCGAATTGTCCCTGGCATATAATGAGACCATCGAGGGCTGGTCAGCGGCGCTCGACCTGCGAGACAAAGAAACCGAGGGCCATACCCAGCGCGTTACCGACATGACCCTGCGCCTGGCTGCCAGCATGGGCCTGCCAGATACCGAACTGCTCCATATACGCCGCGGCGCATTGTTACACGATATAGGAAAGATGGGCGTCCCCGACCATATCCTGCTCAAACCCGGAAAACTGTCGGAAGAAGAATGGGGAAAAATGCGCTTGCATCCGGTATACGCCTACGAATTGCTCTCGCAAATTGCTTACCTGAAACCGGCACTGGATATTCCCTATTGCCATCACGAAAAATGGGATGGCAGCGGCTACCCGCGCGGCCTGAAGGGCGAGCAAATTCCCCCGGCGGCGCGCATCTTCGCTGTGGTGGACGTGTGGGACGCCCTGACATCTGCCCGCCCATATCGAAAAGCCTGGAGCAAAAGGAAGGCGCTGGCGCATATCCGCAAACTTTCCGGCAGCCATTTCGACCCCAAAGTAGTAGAAATTTTCCTGAAAATGATCGAACAGGTATAAGCAAATGAGAACCGAGATCCTGCCTGCAGGGCACCCCGAATCCCTGCACCGCGCCTTATCCGTGCTGCAAACCGGCGGGCCGGTGGCTTTTCCCACCGACACGGTCTATGGCGTTGGCGCGCTGGCCTTCGACGCAAAAGCCATCGAGGGCATTTACGTGGCCAAAGACCGCCCGGTGGAAAAGGCGATTCCCATCCTGATCGGCGACCCGGAAGACCTGGACAAAGTGACCGCAGCCCTGCCCCCCCTGGCTGGCAAACTGGCTGCCCGCTTCTGGCCCGGACCCTTGACCCTGGTCGTGCCAAAAAGCCCTGGTCTACCCTATATCGTTTCCGCCGCCCCTACGGTGGGCGTGCGCGTTCCCGACCACCCGGTAGCGCGCGCCCTGCTGCGAGCCGCCGGCCCGATGGCCGTCACATCCGCAAATCTCAGCGGGCGGCCCAGCCCAAGGACAGCCAGGGATGTGATGCGCCAGTTAAACGGACGCATCCCCCTCGTCCTGGATGGAGGCGAGACGCCCGGCGGCCTTTCCTCCACAGTGGTGGACTGCCTGGGCGCAGAACCGGTCATCCTGCGCGAAGGGCCGATCTCCCTGAAAGATCTTCAATTCGTCCTGATCTGAATTGGGACAAAATTCTCATCAAATGCTTAAGTTGTGTTCAGGTTCTTCTAAGATGACAGGTGGATAATAAGGGTGCATTCTCCCCTTGCAAACCCCGTAAGGACAGGGCCAGTCCTGAACGGGGTTTGGGTTTTTAATTGGACAACGGCCACGTGGCCTGCACGTCCATGTCCAGCGGCGAGGTGTGCCCAAGCGCAAAACGATAGTACCCCGCTGCGGCGATCATGGCGGCGTTGTCTGTGCACAGCGAGAGGGACGGGATATGCGCTTTGAATTCCGCCTGCTCCAGGAAGGCCTGGCGCAAGGCGCGGTTGGCCGATACCCCGCCCGCCACCAGGATCTCGCGCGCACCGAATGCCCGCGCTGCCTGCATGGTCTTGGCAAACAAAGCGTCCACCACTGCCGCCTGGAAGGAGGCTGCCAGGTCTTCGACCGGCAGGAAGTTGCTCTTCTTTTCCAGGTTGCGGACTTCACGCAGCACAGCCGTTTTCAAGCCGCTAAAGGAGAAATCCCAAGGCGCATCCAGGCGGGCGCGCGGGAAGTCGAAACGGTTCGGGTCGCCGCCTTCCGCCGCGCGCTGGATGGCCGGTCCGCCGGGGTAGCCCAATCCAATGGTGCGGGCAACCTTGTCGAAGGCTTCGCCGGCAGCGTCGTCTTGGGTGGCGCCCAGGCGCTTGTATTCGAGATGACCGGTCATCAGTATTAATTCAGTATGTCCGCCGGAAACCAGCAGCGCCAGGAGCGGGAACTGCGGCTCGGCGGTCGGGGTTTCCCCGGCGTTGTATACCCAGGCCGAATAGAGATGTCCCTCGAGGTGGTTCACGCCAACGAGAGGCAGTCCCAGCCCAAGCGCCAATCCCTTAGCGGCGTTGACGCCCACCACCAGCGAGCCGGCCAATCCCGGTCCGCGTGTGACCGCGATGGCGTCCACTTCGGCCAGGCTGAGGTGCGCCTGCGTCAGCGTCTGCTCGATGACCGGCGTGATGGACAAGATGTGCTGGCGCGAGGCCACTTCTGGGAAGACGCCGCCAAAGCGGGCGTGGATTTCCATCTGCGAGGCCACTGTGGAGGCCAGCAGCGCGCGTCCGTTTTCGACCACGGCGCAGGCGGTCTCGTCGCAGGAGGTTTCGATGGCCAGGATACGGGCAGGATGCAAATCAGACATGAGACTAATGATGTAGGAGGCTTACTTTTCAGAGATGCGTTGCGCTATCGGCATGGAGTGTGCATACCGAAGGGCAGGTCGCCCACTTTGACGAGGCAGGGCGGCAAACCGCTCTACCTCGTTCTGGCGAATGACCCAATCACGTCCAATCTTCTGGGCAGGGAGTTTGCCTTGTGAGCAATAACGCCGTATCATAGCCAGACTCAAGCCCAACCGCTCGGCTGCCTCGGAAATCGTTAGCAACCTTCCCTGGGGAGCAGGGACTACCCGATTCAGGTTTAGGGCCGTTTCGATCCATTCCTGGATAATGCCCTCAGCATTGACAAGGGCCTCTTGGCGAGTCCTACCGTCTGCCATGCAACCAGGCAGTTCAGGGACTTCAACAAGGTAGGCCTGGTCTTCATCGCTCCAATAAATGATCATTTGATAATGATCTGGATTCATTTTAGATCCTTGTCCAGCCGATAATTGCGGAGCAGGTTGCGCACTTGCCTGACTTGATAAGGCTTGGCTTTGGCATTGGCAGGCTGAAGATTGATGATCTCTGGAATGCCATCTTTGGCAAAAATATGATGGTCGTCGCGTACACGCATCTGAAAACCGAAATGCTTCAGCAAGGAACAGAGAGCATCGAAGGAAATATCCGCGTCCGATTGTCCACTGAGGAAGCGCTCAATGAATTTATCGCGTTTTGCCATAGAAATTATAGCGCATGAGATACAATTTTACAAGGACAACATGTAAGCCACCCAAGCCCAAGCAACAGGATTGCCAGGAAAATTACGAACGGGGTCTGGCGGAATGCGTCCAAGAAAGTATCCGCCAGGGCGCGCTCACGTTCGAAGACGAAAGGAGTGTTCATGCCAGCCATCAATGCAGGCGCTCCATAGGCATCCAGGAAGACCTTTTTTTGCAGCGCGCGCCCCCATTGCGCCTGCAAGAATGGCGTCATCCGGGAATCCAACTCAGGGGGATAGAAGATAACCTTTTTCTGTACGTTACTGGAAATCACATCACTGGAAATGAAATCAGCGATGGGATATGCCCCAAACACGACATCGTTCCGAAATATGAACATCATCCAGGGGACAAAGTTATCCCGCAGCGGAACCTCATACACATAATAAAAAGCCTCATCATCAGCATGCAACCCCGCCCAGGACATGACGTCTTCCGGTCTGGGAGGAAATTCTCGCAAGCCCAGGACAAAATAATCATGTAAGCCTCCCACGGCCGACACTGCCAGGAGGGCAGCCAGGACGCTCCTTTGGTACTTTTTCAGCCAGGCGAACAGGGAGGCCGCAACAGCGGCAAGGGTCTCGAGGCCAAAAGCCGTCAACATAGACAGGGCCGGCAGGATGGGGACCATGTGGTCTTCGCGCGGCGGGAAAGTATTCAAGGCGCTCAAAAGGGTAAAGATTGTAAAAAACCAGAGCAGGAGTATTTGATAACGCATCTGTTTCAGGTGTTTCAACGCCACTACAAGCCCGACAAAATAGAAAAAAGCGCCGTAAGTCCCCGCCAGGGGGCAGGCCAGATAATGCTCTCCCCACAGCATTCCGGGTTTTTGATAGGCCAAAAACGTTTG
The DNA here is from genome assembly GCA_049323115.1 of Chloroflexota bacterium. Classification (GTDB taxonomy): domain Bacteria; phylum Chloroflexota; class Anaerolineae; order Anaerolineales; family Villigracilaceae; genus JAABUE01. The sequence goes on along the minus strand of JBMOMP010000091.1, from coordinate 21,995 downwards.
CGCAATACCTCTCAGGATCAAGATCAGGTAAATCTTGGGGTTATAGAAAAGCACGATTCCACCCAGTGAGAAGGGAGGCGCGTAAGCGTACAATTCCTCAAGTGGGAAATAAATCCCCCCATAATCAACGCTATTGAAGAAACTCAAGAATATCCGATACCCCATAGCGGCTGTATCCTGGCGGATACCATACAAGACATGAGGCATGACGACCAGGGCGGTCCCCAACACGAACAACGACAGAGTAAAGATCATTTTAGGGAATGGATAGCGCCGGGTCAGCCATGCAAGCCCCAGGAACAACACCGCTATCACAAAGGCGCTGCGCCCCGAAAAATACGTATAAAACCCCAGACCCGCAATATAACCTGCCAACAGGAGGAAAGCGTTGCTTGCCTTGCGGAGACCGAGATACAACAGATACAACGCCAGGGCCACCAGGAATTCCGGTTGGATATTGGTATAGCCCAGGCGCGCATATACCAGGAAATAGGGGGTTGTAAGCAGTACCAGGCAGGAAATAACAGCCAATCCCCTGTTGAACATATCCCGGGCAAGCAAGTAGAGAGGGATGATGGACATCACCCCCAGAAGCACCGATGCAAAGCGCCACCCCCAGATATTGACCCCGAATAGTTTCATGACCCCGGCCTGCCAGAAAGTACTCAAGATCGGAAAGCCGTCTACTCCCTGGGCAAAGATTGGCAAGGTGAATATCCCCGTGGCAACATCGCGCGCCGTTGAGCCAAAGACGCCTTCATCGAGCATGAGTTGGTCGGGCCAGCCTTGCAGACGGTAGGTCGCGATCAAAAATCCGACCATCAGCAAACCGGTCAGCCAGATCAAATCCTGCCGCTTCAAGTCCAGGGACAGGTCGACGCCGCGCCGCCGGTCCCATCCAATTGCGACGCCCAGAAAGATCGCCAAGTACCCCAGCCAAAACCAGGGAAAATACCAATGGTATTCCATCTGGTTCAGTTGCGAAAGGAGAACTGCACACAACGCGCTGCCAACCAGTATCCAAATCACCCATTCAGGGCGGAAGGCCGCGAAGGCAAGCGGTTTCTCATCGGGCGCTGCTTCTTCTGGATAAGACCGCGCATCATCGAGATTGGTCACCAGCAAGATACTGCCCAGGATGCATAACAGGGAACCGGCCAGCACATTGTCAATCGTGAACAGCCCGAAATGGAAGAACTCGTTCACCCATATCCCTAGCGGCGTCGAAGGAGCCGCCGTCTCATCAATCTTCGCCAGCAGGTATTGCCCAACTCCCATGAGGAAGATTCCCGTCAGGGCTGCGTAGCGGCGCGCACTCCCGCGCAGGGGAGGAACGGCTTGCGGGTCGGCCTCCATTCGTTATTATTCCTTCGGTTGCTTCATTTCCAGCACAAAGTCATACGGATACTCGGCCAGGATTTCCATCTTTCCATCTGGATGCACCCAATAGGTATCTTCGATGCGTACGCCCATGCCTTTCTCAGGATAGTACAGGCCCGGCTCGACGGCAATGACCACGCCAGGGACCAGGCGGTGATCGTCCCCAACCTGGAAGCCGCTGAACGGGCGCTCGTGGATATTGATGCCTACCCCATGCCCCAGGCTGTGGACATAGCCATCGTGCGGAGCGTTCGTATTCATTGGCGACTTGTGCCCCCTGGCCTCGAAATACTCACACGTCATGCGGTGATACTCTTTGAAGGAAGCATTCAAGTCCATGTTTTCGAGGACCTTCTGGTAAACCTCCTGCACTTGGTCGAAGAGCGCCTGCGCTTCGGGTGTAGCATACCCCAGGCTCCAGGTGCGGGTGAAATCGTAGAAATACCCGCCGCCCCGTTCCTGCGGGTAAATGTCGAAGATGATCGTCTGACCCAGACGTAACAGATCGTTGGGATTGCCCTGGGAATGCGGCACGCCAGCATCATGGCCGATGGCAAAGATGTAGCCTTCGGACGGTACCGCATCCCGTTCGGCCAGCCACAGGTTGATCTTCTGCTTGACATCCCCGATCATCAAAGGCGCACCATCCTCCCGCAGTAGCACCTCGTCGGCGCGGACAGCGCGCGAGGTCAGGTATTCCGCAACCAGGCGGACGACCTCGGTCGTGCGTTTCCCCATCTCGCGTATGCGCGCCACTTCCTGCTCGGATTTGGTCTGCATGGCCTGGTTGAACAGGGAATCCTCCCGCGTCTCGCCAACGAACTCGATCCCGGGTTCGAGTTCCTGGAAATGGTCCAGCATGGCAAAGACCGTACTGATGTCCGTATGCCCATAAAGCCCCACACGTCCCTTCACACCCAGCGCCCGGAAGATACGCTGTAACCGCAAGGCCAGCATGAGCGTCAAATCCCCTTTGGCTTCTTTCAACAATTCCTGCCAGGGATATTCGCTGTAGAGATGCACCTCCAACCCCGATTTAGCGGCTTCTTCACGCTCCATGTCATTGCAGTACAAGGCCGCATCCAGGCCGCGCTTCTTGATCAGCGTGGCATCGCTGACATGCCCGCCGCCGGTCAGGTAATACATGGGCGGGTTGTTTTCGGCATCGCCAAGCACCAGGATGGCATCCAGGTTTTTGGTGTGCATCAGGGCGTCGATATCAGATTTCATGATTACTCCTGGCTTTTAACGCGAAAGCCGCGAAATGGGCGAAATACGCGAACTTTCTTTTTGTTTTGTGAGGACAACGCGCTCCACCTGAAGGCGATGGGTGCCAAAGTTAATGATGAGCGCAAGCGGGAGACCAGTGGCCTTCAGGTAAGAAAGGGCTTGTTGCCTGTGAATGGGGGCAATCTCGGCCACGGCTTTGAGTTCCAGGATTACTCGTTTATCGACCACAAGATCAAGAACATGGGTGCCAATCTGCTTGCCTTGAAAATGCACAGGCACGGATTTCTGCCTTTCCACTTGATGCTGTTTTCGAAGTACAAGGGCCATAGCCTCTTCATAAATTCCTTCCAGGAAACCTGGACCTAACGCATTGAACACTTCGTACGCCGCCTGGACAATCTGGTACGAAAGATCCTTCTCAACGATCTCCACCGTCATGGTTTTTCTCCAAGATAATTTCGCGCTTTTCGCCTTTTTCGCGTAACATCGTACCCGCAGGGTATTCGCGTTGGGTCATCGCAATGCACTTTGCAAGACGACAAGCAATGATTCTTCCTGTTCTGGCAGCACCGTGCGCGGGTCGAGCAGGACGCGGTCATTTTCGGTGCGGGCGATAACGGGCGGCTGCGAGTCCCGCAGTCGCGCCATGAACTTGTCCGGCGACCTGACCTCCAGCGCCAGCGCCCAGGTCTTCATAGACTCGCCCGGCAGGCTGCCGCCGCCTACGGTGGATTCGGACTCGACCACCTCCCCCCGCCCCAGCGACTTCCTCCACGCCTCTGCCCGCGCCCTGACCTGCTCCCGTTCCATCGAGATCATCTGCCAGATGGGAATCTCGCGCTCGGCCTCGTCCTTGAGGTAATGCAGCAGCGTGGCGGTGACGCCGGCCAGCGCCACCTTGTCCGCGCGGACGGCGCGCGCCAGCGGGTGCTTCTTGATCCTGGCGATCAACTCCGCCTTGCCAACGATAATGCCCGCCTGCGGCCCGCCCAGCAACTTGTCGCCCGAAAAGCAGGCCACATCCACGCCGGCCGCCAGCGATTCCTGCACGGTCGGTTCGTGCGCCAGGCCGTATTTCGACGTATCGAGGAAGGAGCCAGAGCCGAGATCGTCCACTACGGCCACCCCGGCTTTGTGCGCCGCACCCACGATGTCTTTCAAGTCCGGTTCCTCGGTAAAGCCGATAATCTTGAAATTGGAACGGTGCGCGCGCATGACCACGCCGGTCGGCTCGAGCAGGGCTTCCTCGTAATCGCGCAGGTGGACGCGGTTGGTCGTTCCCACTTCGACCAGTTTCGCGCCCGACTGTTTCATCACGTCTGGCACGCGGAAGCCGCCGCCGATCTCCACCAGTTGCGAGCGGGCGATGATAGCCCGCCTGCCTTTGGCCAACGCCGCCAGCGCCAGCATGACCGCCGAGGCGTTGTTGTTGACCACCACGGCCGCCTCGACGCCGGTCAATCTTTGCAGGATGGCTTCGGCGTGGATCAGGCGCGAACCGCGCTTGCCCTTGTCCAGGTCATATTCCAGGTTGGAATAGCCCTGCGAGACAGCCTGCATGGCGGCGATAGTCGCTTTCGAGAGCGGGGCGCGCCCCAGGTTGGTGTGCAGGATCACGCCCGAAGCGTTGATGACCGGGAGGAGGGTGGGCTGCGTCCAGGCGGCCAGGCGGGACCCGACCTGGGCCAGGATGTCGGCCGGGGAAGGCAGGGCAGGTTCGGGGCCTGTCCTGAGCGAAGTCGAAGGATCACGTTTGAAGCGGGCGCGGATGTCGTCCAGCGTGGCGCGCAGCGCGTCCAGCGTCAAGGGGCGTCCGTAAACGCGGATCAAGTCCGCAGAAGATTGCAGGAGGGATTCGACTGATGGGAGGTTACGAAGACTGGTCATCGGCAGGGGGTTTCCAAAGGGAGCGTTCGCGCAGGCGGATGAGCCATTCGACGGCCAGCAGGCCGCCCGCCAGCCCCAGCGTGAGCCACAGGGAGAGCAGGTTGCCCCAGCGCAGCCAGAGCAGCACCAGGCCGTAGACGCCCACCCATTGCGCCTGCCGCAAGATGACGCGCGGCGCGGCCGGCGGGTTGGCGGGGAAGCGCAGGTGGAAAAAATAGACCACCGGCAGGGCAGCGCCGGTGAGCGCCAGGAAGAGCAGCGCAAAGAGCGCCCAGCGCGGCCAGACCAGCGGCTCGGTGTACAGGACGAGCGCCGCAATGCCCCCCCAGCCGCCCAGCAGGAAAACCAGGGTGGGCAGGAGGAACGGGCGAAAGGAAGGCGTTTCGGGCATGGAATGAATTATACTCTGAGAGAACTGCCAACCGCTAAAACGTAACGCAAATTGGCAATTTGCGTTACATCGCAATTCGAAAAAGGAGCAGCCATGAACGTCTCGGAAGCCATCCGCATGAAGCGCGCTGTGCGCCAGTTCCAGGACCAGCCCCTGCCGGGGGAAGTCACCCGCGCCATCCTGAACGCCGGGCGGCGCTCGCAGTCCTCGAAGAACACCCAGCCGTGGCATTTCGTCGCCATCCAGGACAAGGCCACCCTGAAGGCGTTGTCCCAATGCGGCACGTGGGCGGGACATCTAGCCGGGGCGGCGCTGGGCGTCGCCATCCTGACGACTGATCCGGCGGAGAAATTCCAGACCATGTTCGACGCCGGGCAGGCGGCTGCCTACATGCAACTGGCGGCCTGGGAACTGGGCGTCGGTTCGTGCCTGGCTTCGATCTATGAGCCGGATAAAGCGCGGGAGATTCTGGGTTTCCCCACGGAATGGCATTTGCGGATCGCGTTGTCGTTCGGGTACCCGGTGGAGGACAAGGCGCTGTCCGATGCGCCGCAGAAGGGAGGGCGCAGGTTGTTGGAAGAGGTGGTACATTGGGAGATGTGGTAAGGTTTTGCTAATAACACAAAAGCCTTGCAGGCCTCAGTTCATGCAAGGCTTTTCGATTGACGATGTAACATCAAGCGCCCCCTGGCGGTCCAATCAATGACCGTAATCGTTGCCCAGGATGTAACCTTCCAAGGCTTCGATGCGTTCCTGTTTCAGGGAAATGATGGCCTGCATCACATCACGCATGGAAACGATGCCTACCAGCCTGTCATGCTCCTGCACCGGCAGGTGGCGGATGTGGTATTTGGTCATCAGTTCCATGCACTCGTCCAGGGTCTGCTCCGGTTTGACCGTGACCATTTTCTCGGTCATGATCTCTTTGATGGGAGTGTTCAATGATGAACGCCCCATCAGGATGATCTTGCGGCAATAGTCGCGCTCGGTGAAGATGCCGAGCATGTGCTCCCCTTCCGCGATCATCACCGCGCCGACGTTGTTTTCGGCCATCAACTGCAAAGCCCGATAGACCGTGTCCGTTGGGGTGACCAGGACGGTCGGGCTGCTGCCCTTCCCTAGAATGTGTTTGATTTTCAACGGCATAATCACATCTCCTTACTCAATTATAGCAAAGCGCGGCATCAAGCGGGAATACTCACTTCAACATACCTACACGCAAACCCAATCCACCTGCCCGGCCTTCAAATTTGCATACACCTGCCCCACCGCTTCCTTCACCGCCGGGGACATGGGATAGCCAAACGCAACCATCTCTGGCTGGACCCCAAGCAACTCCACCTGCGGTACGAACGCGCGCAGCGACTCGATCAGGAAGGTCAACGGCAAGGTATGCGTGGTCAGCAGGAAGGGATCGTCCAGGCGGTCGTCGCGGATGCGGCGCACCGAACCGGGCGGCAGGTCCATGTCTGCGGCGTCCACCACCAGCACCCGTTCAGGAGCGAGTTCGCGTACGCGATGCAGGATGTTCTCCGGGGCAGAACCGCCGTTGAGCACATCCCAATCGGGTAACGGCCTCTCGTTCAACATCTGCGCCAGCAGGACTCCCGCGCCGTCATCGCCCATCATCCCATTGCCAACGCAAAGCGCCAGGTTTCTCTTCATACGGGCCGTTTCCTGAGCATCAGGTACAGGGCCGGCTCGCGGCGCATCCCATCCAGGCACTGGCGCAATTTGGCGGTCCAGGCCGGTTGGCCAGGGCGGGACTCCAGCGCAGGCTCCAGCAGGCTGACATGCCCGCGATTGACTTCGATCTCGCCCCAGCGCAGCACACCTTCTAATTTCGTCCGCGCGGGACCTGCGGGCAGATCTGCCAGCCAGGCCTGGAACTCAGCCACCGGGATTTCGGCCAGGCTCGAGAAGCAGTCCATCACACCGACGTGATGGCCGACAGCCAGCGTATAGTAGACAACCTGCCGGGCGTCTTCGGGGATGTCTTCCCGCTGGTTGACGAATTTGGTATGCAACTGGTAAACGAAAATCTGTTCAGCCATAACTGGTCGCTCAATGGTTCAGGTAAACCTCTTCGAGCAGGCGCATGATCTCCGCCAGGCGCGGATCGTCCTGCGCAGCGAGGTAAGCCTTGAGTTCCCTGGAAGCCTGTTTCTTGTCGCCATCCTTGATGAAGCCCAGGAAGGTATCGGCGATGCGCCGTCCCTGCCAGTATCCCGCCATGCGGCGCGCTGTGCGTTCCACCTCCACGCGCAGGTCGAGCGGCACGTCCGGGTGCAGGCGCTGCGACCGTTCGCCGTCCTGCTGGACGTGGTGAACAGCCTTCATCTTCTGGTTCAACAAGCCCAGCGCCACGGCAAACCCCTGAATGGTGGCCGGCGGCGTGGGCGGGCAGCCAGGGATATACAGGTCGATCGGCAGGATTTTATCCGCTCCGCCCCATACACAGTACAGGTCGTGGAAGATACCGCCGGAGCATCCGCAAGCGCCATAGGCAACGCAAATCTTGGGTTCAGGCGCGGCGTGATAGGCGCGCAGGGCCGGGACGCGCATCGAGCGCGTCACCGCGCCGGTGTAGACCAGCACGTCCGCATGGCGCGGCGAGGAGACCACCTTGATGCCAAAGCGTTCCGCATCGAAGATGGGCGTGATGGCGGCAAAGATCTCGATCTCACAGCCGTTGCAGCCGCCGCAGTCCACACGGTAGACGTAGCACGACCGCTGGATGTCCTTGAGCAATGCGCCCTTCAGTTTGTCTGTGGCCTCATCGGGGCGGACGGCAAAGATGCTGTCGGTCTTGATGTTATAGTCTGCCATCGAACGCCTCCTGCACCACAGTTTTCACACGGGGGAGATCGGTCTTGCGGCGGCATTCCGGGCACATCCGCAAGAGCGCCTTGCGGTTCTCTTCTTCCCCGGCGGGCAGCCCGGCCTGGTCGAGCAACGCCAGCACATGCTCCAGTTCCTTGGCCGAAGCGAAATAAGCCCCGCACTGGCTACAGGCCGCCAGCCGGAATTCCGCCGTGACGGTCAAATCCTCGCGGCTGAAAGAAGCCAGTTCGAAGTCCGGCTCCAGTTTGATCGCGCCGGTCGGGCACACTTCCTCGCAGCGGGCGCAAAAGATGCAACGCCCATAGAACAACGACCAGGTGCGCGTCCCGTGTTCCAGGTCGGTCTCCATACCCAATGCGTTGGGAGGGCAGGCAATCGTGCAGGCCGCGCAGGCGATACATTGTTCCGGGTTGTACTCCGGTTTGCCGCGAAAGCCGGGAGCCAAATCCACAGGCGCAAACGGGTAGGGGTGGGTAGCCTCCCCGACTCGCAGGACTTCCTTGATCAGTTTCAATACCATAGAATTCTCCTTACCGCGTTCCCTCGACGTATCATTTCAACGGAGAGTCTTTGCGCTCCCGGCAATAGCGTTCCAATTCTTTGTAAGGAATGATCTTCGCATTCTTCTTGCGCACATCCACCACCGTCACGCGCTCCGTACAGGAATAGCACGGGTCGATGCTGGCTACGATCAACGGCGCATCCGAGATCGTGTTGTCCCGCAGCATGTAGCGCAGCGGCGGCCAGTTGTTGTAACTGGAAGCCCGGCAGCGCCAGCGGTAGATCTTCTGGTTATCGCCCAACATGCTCCAGTGGATGTCCTCACCGCGCGGCGCTTCCACGTAACCCAGGGCAAAACTGTACGGCTTGTAGGTAAAGCCCTCGGTCAGCACCGGGCCTTCGGGCATCGTGTTCAGGCAGCCCTCCACAATTGAAAGCGATTCGAAGAATTCCTCCGCGCGGATGAGCGTGCGCGACAACACGTCGCAGCCTTCCTTGTAGGACAGGTTCCACGGCACGCGGTCGTAGGCGCAATAGGGATGGATGGCGCGGATGTCGCGGGCAAAACCGGAGCCGCGCAGGGTGGGGCCGACCGGGCTGTAGTCGCGCGTCACCTGCGGTTCCAACCGACCGACGGCCTGCGTGCGCTGGACGACGTAAGGCGTCTCTACAAGCATTCCCACCAAATCCTGCACCTCCTGGCGCAGTTCGGCGCACCATTGCAGGGTCTGTACGCGCTGCTCCTTGAGGATGTCGCGGCGCACGCCGCCGATCAAGTTCATGCCGTAGGTCTTGCGCGTACCGGTCAGCAACTCGGCCATCTTCATGGATTTCTCGCGCACGCGGAAGAATTGCATAAAGCCGGTATCGAAGCCAACAAAGTGACAGGCCAATCCCAGGTTCAACAGGTGGCTGTGCAGGCGCTCCACTTCCAGCAAGATGGTGCGGATGTAATGCGCGCGTTCCGGGACGGTGATGTTCAGCGCGCGCTCGATGGAATTCGAATACGCAACATTATGCGCGTACCCGCAAATGCCGCAGATGCGGTCGGCCAGGAAGGTCACCTGGTCGTAGGTCATGCGCGTTTCGGCCAGTTTCTCCATGCCGCGATGGACGTAGAACAGGCGGTAATCGGCGTCCACGATATGCTCGCCGTCCACATACAGGCGGAAGTGTCCCGGTTCATCGGAGGTGATGTGCAGCGGACCGAGCGGCACTTCCACGATCCCTTCGCCTTCCACGTTGATGAATTCGTAGGTCTCGTTCTCGGTAGCGGGTTCCGGGCGATAGCGGTAGTCCATCGTGTCCTTGCGCAAGGGATACAGGTCCGCGGGCCAGTCGTCGGGGAGGACGAGGCGGCGTTCGTCCAGTATTCCAACCGGCTGGATGCCGAACATGTCGCGGATCTCGCGTTCGTACCAGATGGCGGCCGGGACATGCGGCGAAACCGCCGGGAACTCCGGCTGGTGCGGCGGCACCAGGGCGCGGATCACCATGTAACACTTCTCATGCCCGCCGACCGGCTCCTCGCCGCTGCCTTCCACCGACATGACGTAGTACAGCGCAAAATGGCCGTTCAAGGGGCGCTCATCATTCCCGGCCACTACGGAAAGCCAGCCGCCGTAATCGTAGTAAACGGTCTTCACGACCACAGGCAGGCTGCTCAATTCCACCGTCAAGGTCACCTGGTCTGGCGCCTGCCACGACTCTTCCTGGATGGTCAAGCCAAACTGGCTGCGCAGGGCGGCGACGTATTTCTGCCCGATCTTGGGTTTGTCCATGGTTGATAACATCATGCAAAGTCTCCTACGGAACAAGCATACTCATAAAATTGAGCAACCCATCCGGGTTGGCAATCGCCGGTTGGCCTGCCAGGGCGATGTTGGTCGCCTCATTCAATAATGTCTCCATCTGAGGCGGCAGGTAGACGCCCAGCAGGAGGACGAGCAATCCTAACACCGCCAGGGGGAGGAATCCCCAGGCTTTCACTTCGCCTTTTTCCATCCCTTCGGGGGTCTCGCCAAATACGGACGAACTGAGCACGCGCATGAACGCGGCAAAGATGACCGCCAGCGCCAGCAAGACGAAGATCATCAGCCAGATGTGCCCGTTCTGGAAGCCTGCGCTGATGATGGCGAACTTGCTGATGAAGATGTTGAGCGGCGGCGTGCCGACCAGCGCCAGCGCGCCGAGCATGAGCGCCAGGCTGGTCAACGGGACGGCCTGCAACATGCCCCTGATCTTGCCCAGGTCGCGGGTATGATACTTCATCAGGATGTTGCCGGTCGTGCAGAACATGAGCGACTTGACGATGCTGTGATTCACCGCCTGCAGGAGCGCAGCCAGGATTCCGACCGGCCCGCCGATACCAAAACCCAAGACGATGAGCCCGATATTCTCCACGCTGGAGTAAGCCAGCAGGCGTTTGATGTCGCGCTGGGCGAACATGAAGAGCGCAGAGGCGATCACCGAAAGCGCGCCAAAGACCAGGAAGATCAGGCGCGGGAGTTCGGGACCAATCCCATAGTCCAGGATGATCGAAAAACGGAGGACGACGAACAAGGCGCAGTTCAACAGCACGCCCGAAAGCATGGCGCTGACCGGGCTGGGCGCTTCCGAATGGGCGTCGGGCAGCCAGGCGTGCATGGGGAAGATGCCTGCCTTGGTGCCAAATCCGATCAAGACAAAGACGAAGGCCATCTTGAGCAGGGTCGGGTCGAGCGCGGATGCGTTCTTGACGATCTCCGTCCACAGGATGGCCGCGCCGGGCTGTTGCAAGAAGTTCACTGCGTCGGAGTAAACAAGGATGGTGCCGTACAGGGCAAAGGCTACGCCGACCGTGCAGATCATGACGTATTTCCAGGCCGCTTCGAGCGAGGAGCGATGTCCGTAGATGCCGACCAGGAAGGCCGAGCCGAGCGTGGTCGCTTCGACCGCCACCCACATCATGATAATGTTGTTAGCCGTGACGACCAGCAGCATCGTGAACAGGAACAATTCGAACAGGCCATAGTACAGGCTGATCTGTGCTTCCTTCAACTCGCCCACCTGGAGATCGTGGCGGATGTAGCCAAGCGAGTAGACGCCGACCAGGAAACCCACCACGCCAATGATGAGCAGGAAAACCGCCGCCAACGCATCGACATGCAGCCAGTCGTTCATGGCAACGACCGCCCCTTGCGCCAGGACTCCCCCTACCACGATAACCGTAAACACGAGCACGGCTGTGACGCTGATGAGGTGGATGAGTTCTACCAGGCGCGCCCCAGCGCGCCCCAGCCAGCGCATGGCGAAGGCCACCAGTGAAAGGATGAGAGGCGTCAGCAAAAGCCAGATCAGGGCAGTTGTGTACATGTTCTATCCTTTCAGCGACTTCAATTCGGTCACGTCGAGGGTGTGCAGGCTCTTGTTGATCTGCACCAACAGGATGACCATGATGATGACGCCGAAGACCGCGTCGGTGGCGATGCCCACTTCCACGAGTTCGGGCGCGTCGTGGGCCAGCAGGGCCAGGGTCAGGTGCGAGCCGTTTTCCATCAAGCAGAAACCCAGCACTTGTTTGAGCATGTTCTTCTGGGTCAGGATGCACAATTGACCAAAAAAGAAGTGCGCAATCGAGACCGCCAATGCAGGCTTGAACTCGCTGGCAATTTTGAGTTGCAGTTTGTCAATGACGATAAATGAAATGATCAAAGACACCGCCGCGAGCGCAATGGCCGGCCAGGGCTTGATGCTTGCGGGCGGCTGTCCTTCCATGCTATGTCCGGCGCGCGCCAGTACGAAAGGCACTAACAGCGCCTTGGTCACGAAAGCGCTCGCGGCCCACAGGTAGAGTTGCTCGGCTTCCATCGTGACGGCCAGCGCCAGAAAGATCAGCACCAGCACAAAGGACTGGATGCCGTACTGGATGGCGGACATGCGCAGGGTCTTCGTTTCGATCACCAGCAACGAAGTGAGAATAAGAAGGCCGCTCAGGCTGTTGATCAGGTTGATATTTTCCATGGACTGTCTCCGATCATCCCATCCACTGCGCAGCAAAAATGCCCGAAACCAGCGTCAATGCCGCCAACGTGACCAGCACGAAAGACATGGCGGGATGGAGCGGCGTCGAGGCGCTCACTTCCTCGGAGGCTTCGCCAGGCACGGCGGAACTGAACACCCAGAAGATCCAGGCGAAACTGCCGACCGATTCGAGGATGGCGATGACGACCAGCGCATACAGCCACGGGCTGGCCCGCGCGGCCTCGAACCCGCCCGCAAAGATGCTGAACTTGCTGAAAAAGGCATTGAAGGGCGGAACGCCGGTCACAGCCAACGCGGCTACGGTGAAGCACACGCCGATGAGCGGCAGTTTCTTCATAACGCCACGTAACGAGGGCAACATGCGCGTCCCTGCGGTGTAACTGAGCGCGCCCGCCACCAGGAAGAACAGGCTCTTGGCAAAGGCATGGTTGAAGATGTGCATGACCGCGCCGTTGAAGGCCAACGCCGAGCCGAGAATGGAAACGGAAAGCGCAAAAAAGATATAAGACAACTGTGTGATAGTGGAATAGGCCAGCAGTTTCTTCATGTCCTTTTGCGGGAAATACATGGCGAAGCCATAGATCATCGTAATGATCGCCAGCGCCGCGCCGAGGATGCCGATCAGTTGCGGAACGTTTCCCGCCGCGACGATACAGCGGGCAAAAATGTAAACGCCGACCTTGACCATCGAAGCCGCGTGCAGGTACGCGCTGATAGGCGTCGGCGCAACCATCGCGTCGGGCAACCAGAAATGGAACGGCAGTTGCGCCGACTTGCCATAACCTGCGATCAGCACGCCGATGAAAATAAACGTCTTGGCGGCGTCGGTCAGCGCGGCCATGTCGCTGAGGCGCGTGCCGCCCGTCAGCGCGAAGAAGAAGGCGGTAGCGGCGTATAGCCCAAGTGAGGCGACCTGGGTGACGATGATGGCTTTCAGCGCAGCCTTGCGCGCCTTCTCGTTGTCGTAGTAACCGATCAGGCCCCACGAACAGACGCCCGTCAACTCGAAGAAGATGAGCAGCCCCAACATGGTGGAGGCAAACACCAGTCCCGCCATCGAACCGATGAACAGGAGCAGGAAGAAGTAGAAGCGGCGCTCCACCCTTTTTTCCGCGTGTTCGCGGTTCTGCATGGTCAGGTAGCCCGTCGAATAGACCACGATCAGGAAGCCGACCACGCCCAACGCCGCGCCGATCAATGCCGACAGTTTGTCCACCATAACGCCGAAGACCAGCCAGTGGCCGATGGAGAGCACGTCCACGCTCATAGGGGCTTTTCCAGCGGCGGTAAAGACGACCAACACGAAAATGCCAGCCAGCGCCGCCAGCAACGCAACCAGCGCGCTGAAGAACTTGATCCAACTACGCGGCAGGACCAGGGTCAATAACCCGCCCGCGAAGGGAAGCAGGATGCTGGCAAGGATAAATTCAGTCATGCAGAGCCTCCTTCTCCTACACGTTCGCGAGATAGAAGACGAACGACAAAAGCGCGACGCCAAGCGCCGCCCATACCAGGGCCGGCGCATTCATAAAGCGCGTGCGCGCCATGGCATTTTCCAGAACCCCGGCGATGAAATACCACAGCACGGCCTTGACAAGGAAAATCACCAACGCCAGTACGAAGCCAACCAGTGACAGGGAGGTCATCGCGCCGAAGGGAACAAAGAGCGCCATGAACAACGCCACCAGCACAAGTTGCTTCAGGTAAATGGACCATTTCAGGATCGCCAGCGAGCGCCCGGAATATTCGGCCAGCGGGCCTTCCTGCAACTCCTGTTCCGCTTCACCCAGGTCGAACGGCAGTTTGCCCATCTCCACGTAAGCGGCAAAGGCGAAAGCAACCATACCAAGCAGGTAAGCCAGCGAATAAGGGAAAACGCCCATCGCAACCTTCATGCTGATACGCCACAGGTCAGTCGTCCCCGCCAGGAGCGCCATGACGAAAATGACCAGCAGCAGGATCGGTTCCACCAGCGCAGAGACCAGCAACTCGCGCCGCGCGCCGATGCCCGCGAAGGTCGAGCCGGACTCGAGTCCTGCCACCGCAAAGAAGAAACGCGGCAGGGCGAACAGGTAGACAATGAGGATCAAATCTCCAGCCGCCTCGATAGGCGCATCGGCTGCCAGCACAGGGATGATCATCGCCGCCAGGAACATGCAGGCCAGGCTCAGGTAGGGCGTGAGGCGGAAGATCCAACCCGCCTGCTCGGAGACCACTTCCTGCCGCGTCATCAACTTGGCGATGTCGCGGTAATTCTGCAAGAGCGGCGGGCCCTTGCGGGAGTGCATCTTGGCGCGCATGACACGCGCAAAACCCGAAAAGAGCGGCGCAAGCAGCAGGAGCAGGACTGCCTGCAAAAGGCCGATGCCAACCAACCAGGGGTTCATAGTCCACTCCCTCCGAACAACACGATCAACAGGATCGCCAATGTAATGATGATGTAGAGACAGTACAAGCGGATGTCGCCCATTTGCAGGGTCTGGATCCATTGCCCGGCCGTCTCCACCAGTTTCAAGGTCGGGCGCGTGACCGTATTTTCCACCACCGGCTCGGCGCGCTGGATGGCGCTGACCGTCGCTGTGTATGCGCCGGCGATGGCCCGGCAGGGTTTGTCCACCACCGTGCGGATCCAATACAGCGGGCGGAACGAGACCTTGACCGGCTGGTCGAAGTTGGACGCCCGCACCGACATGGGCGCGGCGTACCCGTATCCGCACGACCACGGCTCCACATTGGACCTGCGGCTGGCGCGCCAACCGCCATAGGCGGCCACGACCAGGACCGGCACGACCAGCAAGCCAAGCAGCAGGATGGCGACCAGCGGCGGCGAGATCATTGTGTTGGAAACAGAGACTGCCCAAGCCGTATCCACCATCATCGAGGGTTGGCCTGCAAAATCGGCTGCCCAGTAGCCGATGAGCGGCGCAACCCGCGGCGCGCCCACGCCGAAGAGGATCGTCCCCAACACCAGGTAGCCCAGGCTGACCAGGACAGGCGCGGAGCCGTCCACTGCCTGCGCCGCCGCCTTGCTGCGCGCCGGCCCCGCAAACGCGCCGCCATACGCTTTGACATAGACCATCACCGCCAACGCGCCCGCCAGCGCCAGCAGGACGGCGAACAACGGGACGAAGACGCGCAAGGCAAACAAGTTCATCCCGCTGGCATGCAACAAAGCCTGGTAGGTGAACCACTCACTGACAAAGCCGTTCAAGGGCGGGATAGCCGTCACTGCCAGCGCGCCGATGAGGAAGGTCAGCGCGGTCCACGGCATCCGGCGACCCAGTCCACCCATCTGGTTCAGGTCGCGCGTACCCGTCTGCTCGATGACAGAACCGGCTCCCAGGAAAAGCAATCCCTTGAAGAAGGCATGGTTGAGCATGTGATACAAGGCTGCCAGGAAGCCCAACACCGCCAACTCCGGCTGCCGGAGCGTCACCCCCGCCATGCCGAGTCCCACCCCCATCAGGATGATGCCCACATTCTCCACGCTGGAGAGCGCCAGCAGGCGTTTGATATCCTTTTCCGCCAGCGCATAGAACGCGCCAACCACCGCCGAGAGCGCGCCAAACGCCAGGACGGTAAATCCCCACCACAAAACGGGAGCGCCTACCAGGTCCACGCAGACGCGCAGCAGGCCGTAGACGGCCGTCTTCTTCATGACCGAGGACATCAGCGCCGAGACGTGATTGGGCGCGGCCGCGTATGTATCCGGCGTCCAGAAATGCAGGGGCGCCATGCCCGCCTTGGCGCCAAAACCCAGGAAGGCCAGCACGAAGACGATGTTCTTCACCGCTGGCGAAAACGCAGTGGAACGAATGGCCGCGAAATCGAACGAACCTGCCCTCCCGAAGAACAGGAAGAAAGCCACCATGATGAACGCCGCGCCCACATGCGCAACCAGGAAATAGATGAACCCCGTCCGCGCCGACTCTTTCTTATCGAACTCCCACACCACCAGGAAGTAAGAAGCCAGCGTCATCAGTTCCCAAAAAACGATAAAGAAAAACGCATTCGTCACCGTCACCACAACCAGCATCGCGCCCAGGAACAAGTCGGTGAAGAAACTGACCGAAACCCTGGCGGGCGCTTCCGTGAACGCATACAGGCTGGTTGCTATGCCAAGGAGCGAGATGATCGCTACCAGCAGCATCGAGAGCGAATCCATCTGCAAGCCAAATTCGCCGAAAGGCGCAACGGCAAACAAGCGCACACTGGGGACTCCTTCGGGCATTGGCATCACAACGGCGATCACGCCGCTCACCGAGGCGAGCAGGCCGAAGAAAGCCGAAACGAACCTGGAGGCCTTCCCCGAAGCGCCAAAGAGCAGCGCCGCCAGCGCGCCCACCCCGAACAGCCCCACCGCCAGGGACAGGAATTGGATGGATGTCATTTCGCCGCCTCCTGGGGTGGATTGGACGACTTGCCCGCCACAACAGCCAAGCCCTTCATCCGTTCCCGCGCGGACTCCGGGACCGCTCCCGTTTCATCCATGAGCACCAGCGCCTTATGCGGGCACGCTTCGACGCACGCCGGGCCGGCCTCGCGGAAATAACACAGGTCGCACTTCACGGCCACCGTCTTCTGCCCGATGTTCCAGGCCAGCAGGGAGAGTTGCTCGCGGTAACTCAACTCGCGCAGGAACATCCCATCCGGCTCGAACGGCGTGTTGACGAAAGCGTAGTTGCCCACGTTCAACTCCTGCCCGGGCACCGGCGTGCCGCCCGGCAGGATGTTGCCATACGGGCAGGCCAGCGCGCACATCTTACAGCCGATGCACAGGCTCTCGTTGATGTGGATCGAATCGCCGGTATGCGTGATCGCCTGCACCGGGCAAACCAGGGCGCACATGGCGTCCTCGCAATGCCTGCACTGGATTGGCATCGTCCCGGCGGGCGTATGGGTGACGTGCAGGCGCGGGTAAGCCTGCAACCCTGCCTGGCGGTGGCTCTCGGTACAAGCCGCCACGCAGGCATAACACCCGATACATTTACGGTTATCTGCAATCACAAAACGATACATAGTCAACCTTGGTCAGGTGGTGGAAAGATGACGATATTTTCCTCAATGTCTATTTACAATAAATTCCTGCTCCTGTCATCGGATTGGCGCGCATTTTTTATCGCAATTCAGTTAAAACAAGACGGGGTGGTTGTTGGTGGGAACTCCACACTTGTCACAAGGAGACCACAACTTAAGTGGAATGCCGGGGACAGCAAAAAAGTCCCCTTTCCCTTTTGTGCTATACTCTGGCCGGAAACCGCAACGCAAGGAATGATGGAATTGTCCAAGACTTGTCTCACTCCAGGAAGGCCGTCCTGATGTCTCGCTCTGTTGGGCGACGGTTCTTGATCGTTGCCGGGATGCTCCTGGCCGGCAGCCTGGCGGCAAAAGCCAGCCTGGCTTTCCTTTTCCCCCACCTCGACGCGGCGCGTTCCAATTCCATCCTCCTCATAGCGGGGCTGCTCGCCTGCGCGTTAGGGATCGTCCTCGACGAATATACAGCCCGCTCCGGCGGCAAGCCAAATATGAAGAACCGCCTCGAAGCGGAGTTGCTGCAACTGAACCAGGAATTGGAACAGCGTTCCTCGGAACAGAACAAGGAACTTGCGCGCCTGAACATCGAACTGGAACTGCAAATGGCGATGCACCAACAGGCTGAAGAGTTTGCCCGCGCCAACGAAGAACGCTTCCGCAACCTGGCAGACAACATCCAGGACGGAATCACTATCCTCGAAAACGGCAAACTGGTCTACCTGAACGAACGCGCCTGTCAGATCTTCGGCGACTGCCCCGAAGGCGACCTGCAGAACCGCCTGCGCGTCTTTGCCCTGCCCCGGGAGATCAAACGGCTGGAAGCGGTGGTCTCCAAAGCGGTCTCCAGCGGCGTGTATCCCGCCGAACTGGAATACTGGATCAAGCGCAAGGACGGCGAGAAGCGCTGCCTGCGCGAGCGCTATTCCACCAGCCAGGAAGACGGCATCCAACGCACCTTCGTGGTCACTTCCGACATTACCGAGCGCATCCAGGCCTACCGGACGCTCGAAAACGCGGTCAAAGACCGGACGCGCGAACTGTCCACCGTGCTGGAAGTCTCCAAGCGCATCGCCTCCACCCTGGAACTGGAACCGCTCCTCCACCTGATCCTCGACCAGATCCAGGCCATCCTGCCCTACAGCGGCGCGGCCATCTACACCCGCGACGGGGAAATGTTGCGGGTGGCGGCTTACCAGGCGCCCGGCCTGCCGCACCCAGGCCGCCCGCTTTTCCTGTCCCTGCCCAACGCCGGCCCGTACCAGCCGGTCATCGCGGAGAAAAAGGTCGTCATCTTCGACGACGTAAACGGGGAGCCGCCGCTGGCGCGCGCGATCCGGGAATCGCTCGGCGAAGGGACAGGCTATTCCTTCCGCCACGCCCGCGCGTGGATCGGCATCCCGCTCGTCCTGCGCGACCACGTCACCGGCCTGCTGAGCCTGACGCACAACGAACCGGGCTATTACACCCAGACGCACGCCCGCCTGGCCGAGACCATCACTAACCAGGTGGCGGTCGCTATCGAGAACGCCCGGCTGTACGAAAAGGCGCAGAACCTGGCCACGCTCGAAGAACGCCAGCGCATCGCGCGCGAACTGCACGACTCGGTCACGCAACTGCTGTACGGCATCTGCCTGTACTGCACGGCCACCAGCCATTCCATCCGCGGCGAGAACTACCAGCACGTACAGGAAAACCTGGCCGAGATCAAAGACAACGCCCTCCAGGCCCTGCAAGAGATGCGCCTGCTCATCCTGGAAATGAACCCGCCCCTGCTGCAAAAGGACGGGTTGGTCGCCGCCCTGCAGGCCAGCCTGGAGACCATCGAGAGCCGCGCCGGGCTGGAGACGGAACTGCGCGCCGACGGCGTCAAGCGCCTGCCGCGCGCGCTCGAACCGGAACTGTACCGCATCGCCATGGAAGCGCTCAACAACCTGGTGCGCTATGCGCGCGCCAGGAAAGTGAGCGTGGACCTGCACACCCGCAGCGGCTGGATCATCCTGGAGATCTGCGACAACGGCGTCGGCTTCGACCTGGAGCAGGCCTGGAACAGCGGCGGCATGGGACTGCACAGCATGGAACAGCGCGCCCGGCAGATCGGCGGGCGGCTCGAAATCACCAGCAGCCCGGGCGCCGGCACGCGCATCCGCGCCGAAGTGCCGGAGGTGGAACGATGGCTGGAACCAACCTAAATCGCAAGGAGAAAAGTATGGGCGCTCCCATTCACGTCCTGGTCGTCGACGACCATCCCGTCGTCCGCAGGGGTATCAAGTCGTTACTGGCGGAGGAAGAAGGCATCGAAGTGATCGGCGAAGCCGTCAACGGCAAAGACGCGCTGGAAAAATTGCAGACCCTGAAACCCGACGTGATCCTGATGGACCTGGTCATGCCCGAAATGAACGGCATCGAAGCCATCGACCACATCACCGCCGCCTATCCCGACGCGCGCATCCTGGTGATGACCAGTTTTGCCGCCGATGACAAGGTCTTCCCCTCCATCAAGGCCGGCGCGCTGGGCTACATCCTGAAGGATTCCGACCCGGAAGACCTGCTGCGCATGATCCGCCAGGTATATCGCGGCGAACTGTCCATCCACCCCACGATTGCCCGCAAGGTCATCCAGGAATTGAACCGCCCGGCCCAGGAACCGCTCACCCCCTCCCCGCTGACGGAACGGGAGGTGGAGATCCTGCAACTGATCGCCCAGGGGATCGAAAACAAGGAGATCGCCCGGCAATTGTTCTTACGCGACGCCACCGTGCGCACCCACGTCAGCAACATCCTGAGCAAGTTGCAACTCGCCAACCGCGTCCAGGCCACCCTGTATGCCCTGCGGACGGGGTTGACTTCGCTGGATGAGGGGGAGACGAAAGATAAACCTTAGCGATTAAACGAAAAAAATCATCACCGACAAAGAAAGGATGACGCGAAAAGAACTCACAAGGGAATGTCTTCTGTTTGAAGTTTATCGAAGCGGCAACCTGGAAATTTCCGTCCCATGATTGTTGATTTGATATGCAAAAGGTGGTTTCTCTTTCCCTGCAATTTCTTTGATCCTATGCCAAATCCTGACAACCTGCCTGATCCGATCCCAGCGGCTCATCGTTTTCCCGCCAAGGAAAAATGCTCCAACCTTATATTTTAGCAACGCATCTTTCTCTATCGGTCTTCGCCTGATCCGTTTATCCACAGTAACCAGGAACCAGCCTCGCTCCCCAATGGCTTGCAACCATATTTCGTCAGGGGTTCCCGACGCGAAGTGGTCAAGCAAATGGCAAGCATCCTCCCCGAATTCCCTTAATCCGTTCGAGAGTTGAATGCCAAGATTTTCATCAAAAAAGAATTTCATGCCCCTACAAGCCCACTTTGGAAGTTGATCGCCGCGCTAATCTCGGGAGCAGGGATCTTGAACCACTGGCTCACCGGTTCTATCTTTCTGTTCTCGCCCAGGTATAAATCATATATATTTTCTATTGCAATACCCCTTCCAAGCAAGGTCGGCCTGCCAAAGGATACCTGGGGATCAATCACGACCAACCCCTGTCTGCCTTTGGGATACCACCGTGCAGCAAATCCGTATCCCGTGACATCCTCGAAATCCATTTTATCGTCGAACTGTTCGACAATTTGCGGGATTGCGCCTTGCCCGTGAGTCATCAAGGCGATCATATATTTGCTGTCTGCCTTCTCCAGTTCGAGAATGATCTGTTTCCCACTGGTAAAAAATGTGCTGCGCGCAAAATGTGGGGTTCCCAACAAAATACGCGCCTCATCCAGTGCATTGCGCAAGAATTGCAGGGTAAACCCGCGTTCGATGAACCTTTTCACAAAAAGCAAATCTATCAGATCAAGAAATGATGCGCTTGGTTCATCCGAATGGATTACCACAGGCTCTTTTATCCGTTCCCGCTTCTCATTTCCTACGTCATACCTGAACTGATAGCCTTTCAACCAACGCGCAGCGCGCCACCTGCTGATACCCGCCAGTTGACTGGATTCAGCCAAGGTGTAAGCAGGGGTCGTCAGAACCTTATACATTTCATCGGCGCGATGGGATGTTTTTGTCATCTTGGGACCACTCTTTTCTCTGTTTGTTCAATCTTACAGTGTCCGACTCAGGATGTCAATATCCCTCTGTCGATAATTAGACACCCCATTGCAAAAGCACGGGATGTTTCATTCCATAACAATACTAAAGCCGTCAGTACTGGATAGAAAAGGTATAATGTTGAAGTCGTGCAACCCAGTGTCATGATAACACTTGTTGGGAAGTAAATATGGTCAACCAGACGCAATTGCCAACTGTCCTAGCCAAAGAAATGATAGAGTTTGTTGTTTCTCATCCATCGCATTTGGATGAGAGCATTCAACGCGCATATTACGGAATAGACTTAATGCGAAGTAAAGGTTTTAAACGATGGCTGGTGATGTATTCAGGCGGCAAAGATTCCACAACGGCTCTCATATTAATCCTTGAAGCTACTAAAAGCCTTGACGTTGAAGTAGAGGTAGTTTATAGCGACACCCGCGTAGAAATTCCAACCCTTCAAAACTATGCTTACGATTTCTTGAATTATCTTAAACTTTAGTTTCCGCTAACTGGTGATGATGAAAAGGATAGTAATGGGCCCAAAGCATGGTAATCTTATTGCGCTGACAAAAGATCGTAGCCAAAGGACCCATTACCATGGCAAATCATACCATAGCT
>JBMOMP010000090.1:0-6061 GCA_049323115.1 Chloroflexota bacterium | reverse complement strand
GCATGTCAACACAGTCGAAGGCTTTTGGTCTCTCCTGCGTTCCTGGTTGCGTCCACATCGGGGCATTTCGCAAGAAAAGTTACCTTGCTATCTCGGCTTCTTTGAGTTCATCCATAACGTTCGTCGTTGCGGTAAGGCCTTGCTCCATTCCTTGCTCGCTATTCTGTTAGCTCCTTGATTCCGGTTAAGAGCCAATGGAAATACAGGTGGTCTCCCTATTGAGTGCAGTTGGACAAAGATCGTGTAACATTTACCGCAAAGGCCGAAAAGAACGCGAAGAAAATCGTATGAATCCTTTGCGGGCTAAACCCCCAGAATGGGGGTTGCGCTCTTCGCGGTTCAAGAGAAAACTGCACTGTAGGGGGAGACTATCCATTCGCAGAATTCGCCAATTTGCGACATTCGCGTTCCAAAACCGAAGGCGCAATTCGGCCTCACTATACCACCACCCAAAAGATGTGGGCAATCACCAGTAGCGTATAGTCTGGCTAAACCTACGCTATAATATTCACGTGAACACTTTCCTACTCTACGGCTCCTATGGCTACACCGGACAACTGATCGCCGACCTGGCCGTCGCAAAGGGCTTGCGCCCCTTGCTGGCCGGGCGGAATGAAAAACGCCTGCGCGCACAGGGCGCGGCGCTGGGGCTGGACTATCGCGCCTTCTCGCTGGACGACACGCGCGCGCTGTACGCTGCGCTGGAAGAGACCAGCGCTGTGCTGCACTGCGCCGGGCCGTTCGTCCACACCTTCCGGCAGATGGCGGAGGCCTGCCTGGTGACACGCCGCCATTACGTGGACATCAGCGGCGAGATCCCCGGCTTCGAGGCGCTCGCCAACATGGACGAGGACGCGCGGCGCGCGGGCGTCATGTTGCTGCCCGGCGCGGGCTTCGACGTGGTGCCCACCGACTGCCTGGCGGCGCACCTCAAACAGCGGCTGCTCTCGGCCAACCACCTGCGCTTGTACATCCACGGCCTGCGCGGCGGCGTCTCGCGCGGGACAGCGCGCTCGGCTGTCGAGAACATGCACCGCCAGGGCATGATCCGGCGCGACAAGCAACTGGTGCAGGTGCCGCCGGCCTGGAGCGTGCGCCAGGTCGATTTCGGGCGCGGGCCGGTGGAGGTGACGTCCATCGGCTGGGGCGACGTGTCCACTGCCTGGCACAGCACCGGCATCCCGAACATCGAAACCTACATGGCCTTCCCGCCGGCCGCCCTGCGCGCGCTGCGCCTGATGCGCGTGATCGGGCCGCTTTTGTACACGCGTCCCGCCAAAGGATTGCTGAAGCAGGCCCTTCGTCTGGCGCGAAGCGGGCCGACGGAGGCGCAGCGCCGCGAGGGGTTCAGTCTCATCCTCGGCGAAGCATCCAATGCCGACGGGCAGATCGTCCGGTCGCGCCTGCGGACGCCGGAAGGATATACGTTCACTGCGCTGGCGACGGTGGAGATCATGCAGCGCATCCTGTCCTCGGACTTCAGGCCTGGGTTCCAAACCCCGTCTTCGATCTATGGCCCGGACTTTGTGCTGGGCTTCCCGGGCGTGGAGCGTATTGACCTGTAAGGAGGCAAAAATGAAATCTCGTTTCCTGTGGCTTGCATGCCTTGCCCTGGCCGTAATGACGGCATGCAACTTCCTGGCAACGCCCCCGGCCACGCAAGCGCCGGTCACACAGGCGGCCATCCAGCCAACGCAGCCACCCGCCCCCACCCCCCCGCCGACCCTCGCGCCGACGGAACCACCCCCTACTCCCACGGAGGTCCCTTTGCCTTTCGAATTGATCAGCACGGCTTTCAAGCAGGGAGAGCCGATTCCCCCCAAATATTCCTGCAAGGGCGAAGACATCTCGCCGTCCCTGGCCTGGGGCGACCCGCCCGAAGGGACGCAGAGCTTCGTACTCATCGTGGATGACCCGGATGCGCCGGGCGGCACCTGGATCCACTGGATCGTGTTCAACATCCCCGCTGACGTGCGCGAACTGCCGGAAGACATGCCGGCCGGTATGAAGTTCGGCGATGTGGCGGCCTCGTTTGGGGCCAATTCGTGGGGCCGGGCGGAGTACGGCGGCCCGTGCCCGCCTTCCGGCACGCACCGCTATTTCTTTAAACTGTACGCCATGGATACCGTCCTGGCGCTGGAACCCGGCGCGCGCAGCAAGGTGCTGGAGGCCGTAAAAGAACACAGCCTGGCAAAAGCCGAGTTGATGGGCACGTTCAGTAAATAATCAACCTTGCGAAGGTTTGTCCTGAGAGAGCGTCTAGAAACCACAGATGAACCCAGATGGACGCCGATTTTTTATCGAACCTTCGCAAGGCTTCATCACACAGGAGCAACATTGAACTACATCGGCGAACTCGCTGCCCTGCTCACCTCCCTCTCGTGGACCGGCACGTCCGTACTCTTTACAAAAGCCACCCAACAGGCTGGCTCGTTGATCGTCAACCGCATCCGCGTGGCGCTGGCGCTGTTGTTCTTGATGCTGCTCAACCTGGCATTCTACGGCTATCTGCTGCCGGTGAACGCCGGGGCGGACCGCTGGCTGTGGTTTGCGCTCTCCGGCGCTATCGGTTACGCGCTGGGGGATGCCTTCCTGTTCCAGAGTTTCCTGTGCATCGGCGCGCAGCGCGGCATGTTGATGATGAGCCTGTCCCCGTTGATGAGCGCCGGGCTGGCCTGGCTGTTCTTCGGCGAAACGCTGACCGGGATGCAGATGCTGGGCGTGGTCATCACGCTGGCGGGCATTGCCTGGGTCATCCTGCGGCGCCAGACTGGCGGACACAACCCGGTCTGCCGCCCGACGCAGGGCGTGCTGCTCGGACTGGGCGCAGCCGCCGGGCAGGCGGTGGGATACGTCCTGTCCAAGCAGGGCCTGGCGGGCGGATTCTCGCCCATCGCGGGCAATTCCATCCGCATGTTGGCGGCGGTGATCGTGCTGTGGGGGCTGGCAGGAGCGCAGGGCAAAGCCAGGGAAACCGTCCAGGCCATGCGCGAAAAGCCCAAAGTGATGGGCTGGCTGGTCCTGGCAGCCTTCACCGGGCCGGTGATCGGCGCGACCCTGTCCCTGCTGGCGCTGCAATACACGGAAGTGGGCATCGCCAGCACCCTGATCGCCCTGCCGCCGGTCTTCCTGCTGCCGGTCGGCTGGCTGATGTTCAAGGAAAAATTTGACCTGGGCGCAGTGCTCGGCACGCTGGTTGCTATCGGCGGCGTGGCAATGTTGTTTCTTGCATAGCATAGGTGAACTTTGTGATTCGATAAACGACATTTTACGAATCTCGTTCATCACAGAATCATCTTTCATCCTGTTGACAGCCTCCCCTTTGGGGATCTGTGGTGAAACAAGAAGTTAAGGAGGAGCCATGGAGATCTTGCAATCGGGAACGGGGGAATTGATCCAGCCTTTCGACCTGGATGAGTTCCGCGCGTGGAACCGCAAGAAGAGCCGCAAACTGGTCGACAAAGTCATGCCCGAGGCCGAGGCCATCCGTAAGTTCGTCTACGACGGCTGTTACATCGGCACGGAATTGTACGGCACGGTGCGCTGCCCGATGTCGCTGGCGCGCGAGGTGGTGCGGCAGGGCAAAAAAGACCTGCGCGTGTGCGGACAGGGCGTGCTCGAACTGGACCTGTGGCTGGCCGCCGGCCTGGTGAAGAAACTCGACATCACCTACATCGGGCTGGAGGTGTACGGCACCTCGTCAGCGCTGCGGCGGGCGGTGGAATCCGGACAGGTGGAGAAATGCGTGGAGTGGTCGAACGGCGCCATCACCTGGCGCATGAAAGCCGCCGCTATGGGCGTGCCCTTCCTGCCGACGCGCTCCATGCTCGGCACGGATACACTGGCCTACAGCGCCGCCAAGGTGGCCGCCGATCCGTTCACCGGCGCGACGGTGGCGCTGCTGCCCGCGCTGGTGCTGGACGTAGCCCTCATCCACGTCCACCGCGCGGACCGGTACGGCAACTGCCAGGTGGAGGGCATCACCGGCTTTGCGGCCGAGATGGCGCGCGCCTGCAAGCGGTTGATCGTCAGCGCCGAAGAGATCATCCCCACGCAGGAGATCCGCAAGTACCCCGACCGCACGCTGATCCCCTACTACCTGGTGGACGCGGTCGTCCATGCGCCCTACGGCTCGCATCCCGGCGAGATGGCCTACCTGTACGGGCGCGACGAGCCCGGCATCAAGGAATGGGTGGAGATGAGCAAGACCGCCGAGGGCGCGGGAGCCTACCTGGACAAATACGTCTACAACCTGCAGGGACACGACGCCTACCTGGCGCTGGTCGGGCAAGACCGCCTGGCGCGCTGCGTCGAACTGCGGGAGAAACGAGAGTAGGACGCTGATTCACGCTGATAAACGCAGAAAAGCAGCGAAATCTGCGTTTATCAGCGTCCAGGAGAAAAAATGTCTGAAATGGCTTACTCCAAAACCGAATTGATGATCTGCGTGGCGGCGCGCCTGTTCGAGGACGGCGCGACCTGCTTCATCGGCACCGGCATTCCCATGCTGGCCGCCATGCTGGCCAGCAAGACCACCGCGCCCAGCCTGGTGCCGGTCTTCGAGTTCGGCGGCGCGGGCGCGATCATGGAAGAATTGCCGCGCGCCGTGGGCGAGGCGCGCACCTGGCACAAGGGCATCTCCGCGCTCGGCATCTGCGACACGATGGAGAACGCCCAGCGCGGCTTCATCGACTACGGCTTCCTGGGCGGCGCGCAGATCGACCCGTACGGCAACCTGAACTCGATCACCATCGGCGAACACGACCACCCCAAGGCGCGCCTGCCCGGCTCCGGCGGCGGCAACGATGTGGGCAGTCTCTGCTGGCGGACGGTGGCCATCATGCAGCACGACGCCCGCCGCTTCGTCCCCCGCGTGGACTGCGTCACCACCCCCGGCTTTCTCTCCGGCCCGGGCGCGCGCGAGGCGGCCGGGCTGCCGCGCGGCACCGGCCCGGCCTACGTGGTCTCCACCCTGGCGCTGATGGACTACGACCCCCTCACCTGCCGGATGCGGCTGAAAGCCACCCACCCCGGCGTGAGCGTGGACGAAGTGCTCGCAAGCACCGGCTTCGAATTGCTCCTGCCCGAGCGGGTGGAGGTCAACGCCCCGCCCAGCGCCGAGGAACTGCGCCTGCTGCGCGAAGAGATCGACCCGGAGAAGTTGTATATTTGATCGGAAGGAGAACCGTCCCGCACAGTGCCCGCAGGGTGAAGGTTTGCGGCCGCCTTTGGGACGGTTTCCAGGTGATTTAGCGTATAATTCACCCAGCGGACCTTTTTGCAAGACGAAGGGAAAGGCAGGACAGGATGAACCTCCAGTTTCGGGAGCATGGATTCTTGGGAGAGACGCGATGCCTGAACTCATGTTGAAGATCCCTGCGCAAGTGGGCTCCAGCCAGATCGAAACCTTGCGGGCGGAGTTGAAGCCCTACGCGGACGTGCAACCATCCCCAGCGCAAAGTTTCGACTTTGCCAGCACGGCTTTGGTGGTGGCGTCTGCCGTGGCCTTCAGCGCCAACGCCTTGCAGGTCGCCGATATCCTGGCGGACTGGTTGAAACGCGCGCCGAAAGGCAACCAGGCCGAAATCCGCCTCTCGGATGGGCGGACGTTGAAGATGGAAGCCAACGCCGACCCCGATGAGTTCGTCGAGCAACTGCGGGCCGCGCTCAAAGAGTTATGTTGAGGTGTCACTGCGAGCCGCGCCGCTGGTCTCGATACGCTTCGCTACTCGACCAGCGGCGAAGCAGTCTCCTCGAACGGGGGATTGCTTCGGGCAGGGTCTCGATACGGCAGCGCGGGTCGAGTGGACGAAGTCTGTACCGAGACCCCGCCGCCTGCTCGACCGCCGCCCTCGCAATGACAGGTTGAAAGGGAAACAACATGTCAAACAATAACGAAATCATCCTGCGCTTCGAACATCTCAAGAGCGACGCGGAATTCGACGCGTCGGTTCCTGTTCAGGTTGAATTTAATGGCGCAAAAAGCGAAACGTTTGACTTTATCAATCCTTTGACAGGCAAGGATTTGATCGAGACGCGTTGGTATTTGGAAAATTACTGG
>JBMOMP010000089.1:0-48658 GCA_049323115.1 Chloroflexota bacterium | reverse complement strand
TGGCCTCCGAAGCCAGAAAATGACGCCATTGCTTTTCATTCAACTCTTGTTTCATCAGTTCAAAGTGGTTTAAGGTAGTCATTCCCTCATGATACCATATCAAACGTTATTTCGTTAGAACGACTTACCCGGTGGGATCATGTTGAAACGAGTTGAAATTACATCGCAGCACAACATTTCTGCCTAGGCCATTATTGGCTCACAGAACCTGAGAAACTCAGCTCTACCTGAAGAAATCATGGCAGGTGAAAGATGAGAAGCAAAAGGATTTTACACGCCATCGTCTTATTCAGCCTCCTAATGGGAATTGTAGAATCCCGGACTGCTTACGCGCTTGGAACACCACAAATTGTCAGTATTGATCCTCCGTCGCCAGCGCAAGTCGGGACATGTATATCCATACGCGCTCGTGTAGATTGGGATTCTGATTTTCGTTCCATGCGAATTCGCTTTGGAAATGAGGGTTGGCAGGAAAGCAGTGAGATCGAATTCGAACGAAGTTTTTGCACAAGTAATTACAGCCCTGGGTGGTATACAATTAGAGTCGAAGTAGCAAGACAAGGCGACAACGATTGGTCAAGCCCAACCGTTGCTGAAATGAGTTATGAATTAACTGCGGCGTCTGAGCCGCTACCTCCCGAACCTCCAAGCGAGCCACAAATTTCATGTTCTATTGACTCGTTTGATGTCTGGCCGTCGCCAGCGACGATTGGGCAGGATGTCAGGATTACAGGCACTGGCCAATGTAATACAGGGGTGCGAGCAATACGTATAAAAGTTGACGGAGGTGTGCTTTATGAAATTGGCGCTCCTTCGCTAGATACGATATGGCATACATCAGATACATGGGAGGGATCACACCAAATAAGGATAGAAATTGCTGGATGGGGGGATAATGATTGGGTACATATTGATTCCCGCTCTCGAAATATTGAAATTGTTAATCCATCACAGCCTGCTCCTCTACCAAGTAATCCATTCAATACCGGTGATGTGATCCAGATTGGTAACGATGTTTTTGTCATTGTAAATGGTGAACGGAGACTTGTCCCCAATCCAGATACGCTTGACGCACTTTGTATTTCCAGAGATTGGATTGACAACCAGGGACTCAGCAATTCTGAACTCAAAGACATTCATCGCGGTGCAGACATTCCGGACGTAAATATTGATCTTTCAGGGCTCACGGCTTTTCGGGAGCAATACTTCCCAAACTGCTTTCCAACCTCACCTTCAGAACCTGACCAACAACAACCCTCTCCAGAGCAGAATCCAAGTGCGCCTCCTGACAGTGACTGGTATGTAGGTGCGCGAGTTGATTTATGCGCTGGCGCGCAGATACGCACAGGTAGCGGTTTTAGTTATCCCACTCGTACAATTGTCCCTGAAAATAACTGGCAAGTGGATATTATTGATGGGCCACGAAATTCTAATGGCGTAACGTGGTGGAATATTAGCCGGAAAAATATTGATGGTGGGGGAACTGGCTGGGTGTATTTTGAACAGGCTGGTCAATGCGGTGGCAATTCTGAAGATATACCAACGCAAGAAAGTAAGGTTGTTCCTACTGCTCCTAGCGAAACAAATCCAGACAATTATGTGCCAGAAGATAAACAATCGCCAAATCAAGAACAACCCATGGGTGAAAATACTACCAATCAAACAAATTTTAATGAGACATTAGACCAAGCCAGCAATTTCTGTGATTTTGTGAATCCAATGGATCTAAAAAATCCTCTATTAGATATAGGATGTGGTGGAGTCTCTATTGTTGTGGCAGGAAATGAAGTTGTTCAATACGCTAATTCAGGCAATCCTATGGAATTAGTACACGGTGGGTTAAATTTTTGTAGTGGAACACTTGGTATAGCTGCTGGCTTAATATTTTTAGAACTTCCCGCGGCTCCCATTGCTTTACCGATTG
Organism: Chloroflexota bacterium; assembly: GCA_049323115.1. Classification (GTDB taxonomy): domain Bacteria; phylum Chloroflexota; class Anaerolineae; order Anaerolineales; family Villigracilaceae; genus JAABUE01. The sequence goes on along the minus strand of JBMOMP010000089.1, from coordinate 46,734 downwards.
CACTTGGCGGAGCAGTAGTTTGTCAAATTGCTGATGAGCTTACGCCAAAATGAAATTAGAAGCCATTGCTTACATATGTTAGTAAAGGTTGATTGCAATGCCAAGAGTCAATCAACAAAAAACAAATCTTGTTCCGCGTTCCCTCTATTCACGAATTCGCGGATATTTTGCCGCGGGCATTATTCCTTTGATTCTTGCTTGCGCGTTTTTTCAGCCTCAAATTACAGCTACTCCAATACCAACAGCCAACAATACATCCTTACCTCAATCAACCAACACGCCCGAAATGCTTCCTACTATTGCATTTTCCAATTACTTAAAGTTTGCACCAACGAACCATTGGGAGGTTCCAAACATTGTAAAAATAACAGGAATCGCGTTTTCTCCAGACAAACAATACATTGCGTTATTTACATTACGTTATCCAGAACAATGGTGGCTGGAACTCAGGGATTCGCAAAATGGGGAATTGCTTTGGAATGTAAATGTCGGCAAAGCTGCCTACAATGCTCTCGCCTTCTCGCCAGATGGCAAATTGATAGGCACAGGCACAGAAGAGGGAGATGTCCGGATTTGGGATGTAACAAATGGCAGCCTTGTTCATACCTTGGAAGGTCATATTTACCCAGTGCGTTATGTGGCTTTTTCGCCGGATGGAACGATGATCGCATCTGGGGCAAGTGACAATACCGCCCGCGTGTGGCAGGTTTCAAATGGAATGAATTTATCGGTATATAAAATCAAAACAGATGTACGCGATATTGCCTGGTCGCCAGATAGTCAAAATTTGGCTGTCACTTCGAATTATGTGAATGTGTACAATATACCTTCTCACAACAATCATCCGGTTGTGTACTACGATAACGTGGGAGACACAAGAGATTTGGGTGAAGTTGCCTTCTCTCCAAATAGCATTTTCCTCATAGGCGCCGGAGAATGGCTCAACCCCGAAAATAGCAGGTGGCGTTACCGAATCCTGGTTTGGGACTTTCCATACAATGAGACTGCGCCGCTAAGAATTCCTTTGGATGACGCAATCGAAGATGTTGTTATCTCTCCCGATGGGCAGGTATTAGTGGCGGTCTACAAGGACAAAGGGAAACTTCTATTGATAGATATAGTAGACAGAGAAATCAAAGGGAATATTGATATTGGCCCCAAATTGTATATGTCATATTCGCCCGACATCAGTACTTTCGCTGTTGTTTCTACAAAGACCACTGTCACAATTTGGGGGATTCCTCGATAAAAATCTGTTGTCGCTGAAAACGTCGAAGGATGGATTACAAGTCGGCGCAGTGCCGGACGTCCTATAGGAAAAATAATGAGACCAGCGCCGCGCCTGTCCCAAAAGCCCCGCAAGCAAAATTGACCCAGTCGTTGTCCAGCCATGCCCAGCCGCGCACCTGGTCCGTTTGCGCTCCGCAACTGTGCGTGGGGTGGCGTTCGGTTTCCTTCTGGCAGGCGGGACAATAGTAGATGGCTTGCGCGGTCGCGCCCAGCAGGGAGTCGAACAGCGAACCGAGCAGGCCGGCAACGGTGGTCACCACGAAGAACGACCAATCCGCGCCGGACGGGGCAAGCAGCGCCGCTTCCAACCCGACCAGGCCTGCTCCCGCGAAAGAAGCCAGCGTCCCAACCAACGAGACGCCGCCGGAGGTGCCCTTTTCGACGGTCCTGCGCAGGTCAGTGACCAACCTGGGAGGGGTTGGATTGAGCACGCCCAGTTCGGTGGCCCAGGTATCGGCGTTGACGGCGGCCAGCGCAGCGGCAAATCCCAGCCAGGGCCAGGCGGCTTCCGGGTAGAAGAAGTGCAACGCTGCAAACAGGGTTGCCGCTCCCCCGTTGCCAAATACCTGACCGGCGTCCCGTTCCCCGCCTTTGGCATACTTCTCGTTGGCTTCCCTTTTGCGCTGCTTGAAGGCGCGCGTCAATGCGGTTGATGATACGAAGAATGTGAGCAGCAAAACCGCCCATTGCCAACCGCCTATCCCGAAGATGATCGTCCCGGTCAAGGCGGCGGCGTACATCCCGCTTTGGCTCAAACTGCGCGCCTTGCGGGCTGCCAGTGCGATGATGATAGCAAGGATGAATCCGGCGAGCAGTTGCATGGTTCAGAACTCCCAAGTCGTTGGGGGGATGGTCACACAGGAGCGGAGACGATGAACAACACTGCCAACAGGAACAGCAGGCTGGTCAAGGCGCTGGAGGCCCACAAGATGACCGCCAGCAGGCGATGTCTTTCCCAGCGGTGATAATACAATCCTGCAAACAGGCCAATCAGGAACAACAGCCCGCTCTCGATGGGCAGCAAGAGCAACTGCACGGCTGGCGATGGCGTCAGCGGCGCACCGGAAGGTGCAAAGCCGAGCGACGCCTGCCCGAGTGTGGGAATAGTCAGTCCTACCCAGGCGAATAGCCCGATGTTCAGGGACAACCCGGCCAGCCACAAGAAGCGTACAAGGGGATTCTCCCAGGCCTGGGAGAAAACGAAGGATGGGTAAACGGATTTCGGCGCGGCGGGCGTCAGGCTGCCCATTTCGGTGGCGCGGGCAAAAGTATGAACGAATTGGGCCGCGTGGATGGGCGAAATGGCGTATACACGCCGGGCCGTCCCCACCAGCAGCAGGTTCTTCGTACTCGATGCAATGAACTCTACCACGCCCAGGTCTGGATGGCGGCGCAAACCCAGTATGGCGCCCGGTATGGGCGGCCAGGGTAAGTGCAGGGGTGTCGTCAGGTCGCTGGCGGGACGGATCCATTCGATATCTGTCAGCGGGACGTCCTCGTCGCGCAGTCCCCAGCGCAATTCCAGGCTGTCGCGGTCGAGGATGTAATTTGCGCGCAGCAGGGCGTAGGCGCGGTAAGCAAGGAGCGGGACAGGAGCAAGCGCCAGCAGCCCGTCCAGCAGGAAGATGACCAGGCTGGGTCCCACCTTCGACTGTCCCAGGTTCCAGAAGCCCCAGGCGGAGAGACCCGTCAAGACCAGCAAAAGGCTGATGTGCAGGAGAAGCCCGAACCGCTTGGGGGGAGGGTAATGTCCGTCGTTCATCGCGCAAGTCTTTCGTTCGCCAGGAGGCGGATGCGGCGCGCCAGGAAGGGCGCAAAATGCCCGTCGTAGCGTTCCTGCAACGCAGGCAGCCGCCAGTCTGCGCCCGTCACAATCCCTCGGCATGAGGGCGAACCGCAGCAACAGTTCTCGCTTACCACCCAGTCATCGATGTCATAGAATGTCGCATAGTCGAAAGTGACCTCTTCCTCGCAGGCAATGTCGCGCCGGGCGACCAGCGCTGCCGAATCCACCAGCCACAGGTTGGGGTCGCAGGAGTGGTTGGCAAAATCGTCGAGCATATCGCCCAACACCGGGAATTTGCCCAGGTATAAACCTTCGTCCACCGCGCTGCACGAACGCGAACTGATGCGCCCGGCCGTATACTCATCCCAGGTGACCAGTACGCCGCCCCAGATGAAAACCGTCTCGCCCTCGCGGAAGGGGGCGGTCGCAAAGACGCCAAAGCCGTCGATGCGGGAAGGGCGCAACTCCAGATGCGGGTGGACCCACGAAACGGGGCGATAGTTCATGCCGCGCTCACCGCCTCGCGGATGGACCGGCAGGCATACTCTACCTGTTCCTCCGTCATCACGCCCGAAAACGGCACTGCCAGCCCGCGCCGCCCCAAGTCTTCGGTCACGGGGAAGTCACCCTCGCGCCAGCCGAAGCGCCCTGCCATGTACGGTTGCAGGTGGATCGGCAGGAAATACGGCCTTACCGGCACACCCATCCCGTCCAGCCGTTTCGCCAGCCTGTCGCGGTCGATCTTGGCGTCCAGCCGGATGACGTAGACGAACCACGACATACGTGTGGTGTAGGGCTCGACGACGGGAATCTCGACGCCCGGGATCTCGGCCAGCCGCGCTTCGTACCACGCTGCTACCTGCTCCCGTTTTACGAGCAACTCATCCAGCCTGTGCATCTGCGCCGTTCCCAGCGCCGCCGACATCTCGTCCAGGCGGTAGTTGTAGCCCAGGTGCGTGTGTTGCAGCCAAGTGTCGCCCACCGCGCGTCCCTGGTTGCGCAGCGCGCGCATCAGATCGGCGGCCTGATCGTGGTCCGTGACCACCATCCCACCCTCGCCGGTAGTGATCTGCTTGTTGGGATAGAACGCGAACACACCGTAATCGCCCAGCGTGCCGGCCTCCCGTCCTTTGTACCCTGCGCCCAGCGCCTCGCACGAATCTTCGATCACCGCCAGGCCGTGCTCTTTGGCGACAGCGTTGATCGGGTCCATATCAGCGGGCTGGCCGAATACGTCCACGGGGAGGAGGGCTTTTAATGTTCGATTTTTGATTTTGGATCTGCGATGGTTCGGCGGCAGGTATTTCTCGATGTTCCTGGCTGCATCTGCCACCAATTCGGGATCGATATTTCCCGTGCGCGGATCGACGTCCACGAACACCGGGACAGCGTTCTCGAACAACAGCACGTTCGACGAGGCCACGAACGAAAACGGCGTGGTGATGACCAGGTCGCCTGGCCCGATGCCTGTCGCGCGCACGCACAGGTGCAATCCCGCCGTGCCGGAGTTGACGCCGATGGCGTGCTTACGCCCGGTCCGCTGGCAAAAGGCCTGCTCGAATTCCAGGATGCGCTTACCCATGCTCAAAACGGGTGTGCTGATGACATCGATGACGGCCTGCCGGTCTGCATCGGTCAGGTCGGGGGAGGACATGGGGATTTGCATTGTGTGGGATTGGTTACTCGACATCCGCGTAGTTAAACTCAACTTTGCTTTGGAGGATGACTTCATCCAGGATTTGGCGTAGATATCCTTGAGCCTGCGCTATTCGAAAGCAATTGATCAACACAGGAATATTGATGATTTCTTCGATACAAGCCATGTATTTTTCGACAATCACGTTGATGGAATAAAGTCTTTCTGCGCCCTCTCGAAGTCTTTGGCGAATTGTGTCTACATCTTCCGCCGACTTTACAACGAAAGATATGGGGAAGCGTTCGATTTTGTCTATGTCAAGAAAATATTTCTTTACATCTAACGTTTCTGTTACCTGAAAAAAACGTCCCAATGGTCGCATGACGAAATCAATTCCTCCATCATTGGCATTTGTTCGTCCCGTTTTGAACAGGTTCAGGTTTTCCGCTTGAATGTGAGCAAGATCAAATCCAAAGTATACAACCTGTTCGTGATAATAGTAGCGCAAAATAGCGTAACTCACGATTTCAAATATTCTGGCGTCTATGTTTGGCGCGAGCATTCCCTCAATGAGTTGGGATACCGCCAGATCATTCTCTTGGGGAATTGCTTTCAGACGCTCGCAAGTCTGGATAAATGATTGGAAGGCAATTACTTTCGCCTGGACGTAGCGGTCAATGATTTCGATAACTGTTCGTGCAATATTATGGGTTCTTTTCCCATCTTTCACTTTGAGTAAATTTTCATTAAACCAATAACGGTTTTCACGAACATCTCGAAGAATTGGAACGTATTCGATCTCAGGAAAGTACTTTCTGAATTCCTCATTCAAACGATGATTTAGCGCGTGGTTTTGCAGTTTGCTGCCAAAGGGCAATTCTCTTTGACGTTTCAGTAGAGATGTAAATCTTGCGCCTTCGTATTTGTTGTAATCCTTTCGATTGTCAAAGCCGTTCTGCAAGTAATCTTCTACAAGAACATAAACAGCATACACATTGGCAAAACTGCCGCGCGACTTCGAGCCTCTCTCTGCAGAGCGGGTCTTGATATTCATATATTGAAGCAAAGGGCTTTTATCGAAAACGATTTTTCCCCTGTCTCCAAAGTGATTTCTCAGTATACCCAATATCTGCACTGTGAATTCATGTTCCATTGGATATTAACCAAACAATTTGAGAGTCGGTTGGGCGGGGTCAGTTTTTTCGAAAGAACGCGGTGCGCGTCGAAGTTCCTCCCCTTTGTAGGCGGATAAAATTTCCAAGCGACGCAGGCCGATTTTCACATATTCTTCTTCGATTTCGACGCCGATGGATTGGCGTCCAAATTTTTTTGCCACAAACGAAGTGGTAAAAGTGCCAGAGAATGGGTCAAGAACCACGTCACCTGGATTCGAACTGGCAAGGATAATGCGTTCCAGCAATGCTACAGGTTTTTGGGTGGGATGATTTTCGTATTCGCTCATGCGATAGCGGACTCGGGGAATTTCCCAGACGTTGCCCGGCACTTTTTGCGAGTTGTAAATGCTTGGAATGGGCTTGCGGTAATCAATCAATTTTCGCTTTGCGCCTGTCTTGGCTTCCACTAAAACGGCCTCATGGTTGAAGGTGTAATTTTCCTTGTCCTTCGCGCAAAATAGAATCGGCTCATACATTGAACCGTAATACCGTTTCGCTTGAACGCCAGAACTATCGTAAAACCACACAATCCTGGAAAGGATGTGCAGTTTCTTTCGCAGGTGCATATCGAAGAATGGCATAGCCTGGGTGGAAGCCATCACGTAAAAACTCCCATTCGATTTTAATTTTTGGACACACAGGTCAAGCCATTGATAGCACCATTCGAGATAAACCTCCTCTGATTCCCATTTGTCCTTTCGACCGTTGAAGTCTTTGCCAATGTTGTAAGGGGGGTCGGCAAAGATCAAGTCAATGGATTGGTCTGGGATCAAAGACTTGATTGCTTCGAGCGCGTCCCCAAAAATGATCTTATGGTTTTCATGTTCGAAGACTTTTATTGCAGTGTTCATCTTTATTACCACATTTCTTGAATTGCACGAACTGCGCCAGTAAAGGGGGCAACCTTGGATTCCGTTTCACTTCGTTTCTTCATTTCTACCATCCCATCCTTGAGACCTCGTTCCCCGACCGTCACCCGCATGGGACAGCCGATCAGGTCTGCATCGTTGAACTTCACCCCGGCGCGCTCATCGCGGTCATCGAACAAGATGGATATGCCAGCCGCTTGCAAGTTGGTGTAGAGTTCTCCGGCGGCTGGTTTGGTGTCCATGCTTTTGCCCGGCACGTGCATCAGGTAGACATCGAAGGGAGCGGCAGGACGCGGCAGGCATAGTCCCTTCTCGTCATGGTGTGTTTCTGCCAGCGCCAAAAGGATGTTCTCGAAGTCGAACGTTTGTCGTGTAGCCAAGCGATAAGCCGCTTGTACTGTCAGCGGTTTTCCGCATTGCGCGCAACTATTCCCTTCTTGCGCTTCTGCCAGGTCGGCGACGATTTCCGCCTGGTAATCGCGCCCGTAGTTGACGTGTTTCAAGTGGTAGCCGTCTTCGTTTGCGCCTGCCGCCAGGTTGGCCGATTGCGGGATGAGATCATCCACAATGACGAGCGCGTCCCGCAGGCCGATGGGTGAGGCGTATCCCGCCGCTGCGCCGGAGGCGGCAATTTCCTCGGCCGTCGCTGCGCGCACCTCGCCGACAATCTGTTTCAATTTTGCCTCGCTCAGTTGCATGTCTCCGCGCACCACAACGAAGACAAATTTGCCGTCGGATGGGCGGGTGTACATCAGCGCTTTGGCGGTCTTTGTTTCGGGAATGCCCAGGAACGCTGCTAATGCCTCTATTGTGTGACAATCGGGCGTGGACACTTTTTCCAGCGGCAGCGGTTCTTCGGCGGGCAGGGCGGATTTGGCAAAGACGGCCCATTCCTGGCGGGCAGCGTATCCGCAAGCCGGGCAATGGATGAGTTGGATGGGGCCCGTGCTGAGGGGGAAGTAGACTTCGTCAGCAGCGTCGATGGCAGGCAGGGAAAGACGTGAGAAGAAAGAAGGCGCGTCGGATGCAGCAAGATCGCGCAGGTGGTCGAGCGTATATTGGCCGAACGGCGTCAACTCTTTTTCGCGCGTCATATATCCTGCGCGGACGAGGAAGGCAAAGCCCGGCGTGCGGGCATTGTTGGGCGCTTCGCGCTGGGTTTGGATGGTCAGTTCGTGGTAGCGCATAGGGTCAGGCAGTTTTCTTTTTCTTGACGACAGTCGTCTCGCCTGTGGGCGGCGCTGGGAGGGGAGCGGGGGTAGCGGATTCGGCCAGGGCCGCCTCTGCGGGCGTGGTCTCGGGAGCAGGCTCGAGGTCCAGTTCGACCGTTTCTTCCATCCGTATCTGGCCGCGCAGGAAGGCGCCTTCTTCGGTCACGAAGGCGGTGGTCACCACGTCGCCCCACACCCGTCCGCTGGCGCGGATTTCGAGTTTCTGGGTGGTGATGTTGCCGCGTACGGCTCCGGCTACAATGACGGTGTTGGCGCGGATGTTCTCGCAGGTGACGCGCCCGGTCTCGCCGACCACCAACATGCCGCGCAGGGCGATCTGGCCTTCGAAAGCGCCCTCGATGCGCACGCCGCCGCTGCCGTTGATGCTGCCATGCCAGATGACGCCCGATCCAAGCACGGAGGTAATGCGCTCTACGGCCTGGATGGGCTGGGCGGCCTCGCCCTGGGAGGATTTTGCGGCGGGAGGGGCGTTGCGTTTGAACATCAGGCGTTCACGCTCGCGGCAAGTTCGAATTCGACCGGCAAGATATTTTTAAGGTTGAGGTGGGCGGACGCCTCTGCAATTTCGATGCCAACGATCCTATCTCCTGCGCCAACATCCAGCACGACATCCTCGGAGACGCGTTTGTTGATGACATCCTGTTTGGATTCGTCCAGGCGTAGGTAGAGCGTATCGGTTTTTGCGTTATAGAGTACTTGCATTTTCAGCCTTCCATTCTCCATAAAAGACATATACGGTTACCGTCACGATTACGTTGTGTTCGATAATGTAAATGACTTCCACTCGTTTTTGCTTGTAAAACTTTCCGAGCCGTTCTTTTTCAAATGGATATACTTTCCATTTAGCAAGCCTGCTTTTCTTGGCAGGCATGGCAAATCCATTCTCGATCACGTCGGTCATCTCTTCGATGTTTGCGCCGCGTTCTTCGGCTCGTTCGAGGGTGTGTGGATCGATTTGGATTTTCATGCTGCCTGTATTTTACCGTAAAACAAAAGTGCGGACACAAAGCCCGCACTTGCTGTTTCCTGACGACCGATCACTGATGACTGATCACTGATTACTGCTCACTGCTTTCCCTCGGCCCCATCTGTACCCCCATGATATTGAAGCCCGAATCCACGTACAGCACATCGCCGGTGATATGCCTGGAAAGGTCAGACGCCAGGAAAACCGCCGCGTCCCCCACATCCTCGATGGACACGTTCTCGCGCATGGGCGACATATCGGCAAAATGCTTGTACATATCGCGGAAACCGCCCACGCCGGCCGCTGCCAGGGTGCGGATCGGGCCGGCCGAAATCGCATTCACGCGTATTCCCTGCGGGCCAAAATCGTAGGCCAGGTAGCGGGTAGTTGCCTCCAATGCGGCCTTGGCCACGCCCATGATGTTGTAATGCGGCGCGACCTTGACCGAGCCGTAGTAGGTCATGCACATCAGGGAAGCGCCGGGTCGCAGGATGGGCTGGAATGCGCGCGCCAGCGCCACGAACGAGAACACGCTGATGTCCATGGCCGTCTTGAATCCCTCGCGGGTGGTGTTATAGAACGGGCCGGTCAGTTCGTCCCGCCCGGCAAAGGCAATCGAGTGCACCAGCACATCCACCTGCCCGAAAGCCTGCGCGGCCTTTTTGGCTACGGCGGCAATGTGTTCATCTTTCGATACGTCGCATTCTTCCACCCATGTGCAGCCAATCTTCTCGGCCAGCGGCTTCACGCGTCGTTCCAGCGCCTGGCCCGCGTAACTGATGCCGATCTTCGCGCCCTCGCGGTGCAGCGCCTGGGTGATTCCCCAGGCAATCGAGCGCTCATTCGCCAGCCCGAAAACAAGGGCGTTTTTACCATCTAATAGACCCATACTGCCTCCAACTAAAATTCGATCTTCCAGCCTTTTACCAGGAATCTCCAGGGGATGGATTTCCACGGCTCCGGTACACTATATAAACCCACCCTTGGCCCAATCGTCACGCTTTGGTCAGGGACAGGAACCCCCGCCTCGATCCACGGACCTGTACCGGCTACCGTTAAATCGGCCCCGTTCTCGCTTTTGGCGATTCCCATCGCCTGGCACAATTTACCTGGCCCGAACGTGTCCTTCCCGTCCCGCCGCGCAGACATGACTTCCACGCCCTCGACCGGCTGGATGGCGCGGATCAACACCGCTGCCGGGAAGCCATCCCGTTCCGTGACGGCGTTCAACATCCAGTGATTGCCATACGTGAAATAGACATAGGCATGGCCGGGAGGCCCGTACATGACCTGGGTGCGCGGCGTGCGACCGGCTTTGGCGTGACAACCCAGGTCTTCCTCCCCGATGTATGCTTCCGTCTCGGTGATCAGCCCGACCAGTTCGACGCCGTCCAAGATGCGCACCAGCCGCGCGCCGAGCAATTCGCGGGCAACGGTCAGGGTCGGGCGGTTGTAGAAATCTTGAGGCAAGCACATATCCATCATCTTTGCCGGTTCCCCCAATTTGCCGAGGTTTCACTGGATCGTTTTTCTCTCCAGGAAAGATGCCACTCTGTCATACAGGTCGGGAGCAAGTCTTGCTTCTTTGCTTGAGATTTGCTTTTTCAATTTGTCGATTTTGCAAATTGGGACAGGCGCATGTTCGATTGCGAGCCGGACGAGGGGATGTGTGAAGACAGTTATGGATCGAATGGGAATGGAAAAATCTGCGCCAAGTTCTCTTGTGAGTTGCCTCCTGAGCTCTTCTTCCAACTGCTTTGCGGAGAGGACAGGGTTGCTCACTCGTTCTTCGACGATGTAACGCAGGGCGCGCCCGATGCTCATGGCTTCCTTCCACTTCCCGTTCTTGTATGAGAAATCGCCAGCCAGGTTGATGGTTTCCAAAATGACCAGGCCGCTCGGCGTCAGGAGCAGGTGGTCGCATAGCAGCGCCGGGTAGTGATAGAGGCAATATTTGTCGTCGAACGATTTGAGCGCCTTGGCCAGGCTTTCCTCAGGGCGTGGTTTCCGCACCCAGCGATTGGCAAAATAGATCCCGACCATTGCCACGCCCATACCTGCGATCATGAACGCATAGGCAACATTTGCCCAGGCAGGCTGGAGCACCGGAATCACGACACTTGCCAGGAGCAGGATCAATCCACCTATGCTGGCAAGGTTCGACAGGCGCGCACGCGCGTTGATTTTGGGTTGGTTGATAAAAATTTTCATTGGATCTGGTACAGTCTCCGGTGGACAGGTACGAGTAGATCGTATAGGCCGCGATATTCCTGGTAGAGCGCATTATAGCGTTTCCAGCGCGCCGCATCAGGCCGGACTTCACGGCTGATCCCGATTAATTCATCGACGGCGTCCATATTGGGATACATCCCCAACCCAACAGCGACTGTCAATGCTGCGCCTGCTGCGCCCGCTTCGAGATGATTGTTGACCACGCGCAAGGGTTTCCCGGTCACATCGCTGATGATTTGTACCCAAACGTTGCTGTTACAACCGCCTCCGATGCCGTTGAAACTGTCGATACGAAAACCGACCTTTTCCATTGCTTCGCAGATCCAGCGCAGATGATAGGCTACGCCCTCCATAAGCGCCCGCGCCATGTGCCCTTTATGATGGCTCATATTCAATCCGATATAGCCGCCGCGTGCATAATGATCCAACACTGGCGCGCGTTCACCGGAAAGCCATGGCAAAAAGATTAATTTATCCGAACCCGGTGAGACTGCTTCGGCTGCAGCGCTGATTAATTCATAACTGGATTTTCCTGTTTCGGCAGCCAGTCTTTTTTCCTCCTGGCATAGTGCATCGCGGAACCACATCAATGCGCCGCCGCCTGTTTCCATTTCCCCGGCAATGATATATTTGTTTGAGTCAATATGGTTGAGACCCCAAAATGGCTTGACCGGGTCGTTGCGAAAAGTGGATGTGGATATGCCGATCCAGGTGGCGGTACCAATGCACAAGTGGACCTTTCCCTCTTGGTTGGCTCCTGCGCCGGATTGGGCAACGGCCACATCCCCGGCGCAGATCACCACCGGCGTATCTGGATCGAGGCCGGTCGCTTTCGCGGCCTCCGGTGTGATTTCGCCGATTACTTCCGTGCAGGGATAGGCAGGTGGCAGTTTTTCCAGTGGTATTCCGAGCCTGTCGCATACCTCCCGTGACCATTTTTTGGTATAGGGATTGAAAAGGAAATACACCGATGCGCCTACCCAGTCGATTGCGATCTTACCGGTCAGTTTGAACAGGATATATTCCTTACAGTCCAGTAGGTAGGCGGTTCGATCCCAGATTTTTGGGCGTTCTTCCTTGAGCCATAGGATCTTGGGGATGCTGTCTTTTGCCGTCGGGATATTGCCTGTATGTTCGAAGAGGAAAGCAGGCATATCGTCTGACGTGACGCGGTCGGCTTGTTTGATGCTGCGCAGGTCTAGCCAGGAAAGCATAGGCGTTAGGGGAGTCCCTTTTTCGTCCACAGGCAAGGTATTCCACATTTGGGCAGAGACGCCTACACCGGCGATCTCGGCCGGGTCAATGCCTGATTCTTGGATGACCCTGCGGGAGGTAGCAGCGACAACTTGCCACAACTCATCCGGATCCTGCTCGACCCATTCCGCTTGCGGATACGATATTCCATAAGATTCGTAAGCGGAATGAAGGACCTTCCCCTGCAGGTCACAAAGCACGGCCTTGTTTCCCCCTGTGCCGGTGTCATGCGCTAGGATGTACTTTTTTTCTGTCATTGTATTTCTTCCGGTTTGCCGTTAAATCCCCCTCACTTCCCTGGCATAGTCTTTGAATGTTTCGATGAAACGTTCGTTTTGGCCGGGCGTGCCAATCGTGACTCGTATGAAACCCTGCGCCATGTTATGACCGCTCATGGGACGGATATAGATGCCTTTGGCGGCCATCTTGTCGCGGATCTCGAGTGAATCCTTGCCAAGGACGCTGGCGTCTATCAAGACGAAATTCCCTTCGGACGGGAAGGCGCGCATCCCTGGAATTTTGTTGATTTCCTCGAAGATATATTCACGGCCCTTGATCACGTTTTTGCGCTTGCGTTCCTGGTCTTCTTCATCCTCTAACCCGGCTAGTGCTGCTGCAATGGCGATCAGGCTCACGTTCCATGGAAACCGGACCCGGTTGAAGTAACTGGCAAATTTTGGATCGCAGAGGATGTATCCGATGCGGAATCCCGCTAAGCCAAATGCCTTGGAAAATGTGCGATTTACCATCATGTGGGGATATTCTTTGATGAGTGCAGCACGCGTGGCAGCGTTGTTTTCGAGTTCATAATAGGCTTCATCATAGAAGGTGGGAATGCCCAGGTCGAGAATGCGGAACAGGTCTTTTTCATCAATCTGGTTGCCTGTCGGGTTGTTGGGCGAGCAGATGAAAATGAGTTTTGTCTTTGGCGTCACCGCTTCTAGAATGGCTTCCATATCCCAGTAGAAATTCGAGGTCATTGGGATGGTGACCGGTATGCCGCCTGCTACTTTTACGCGGGCTTCGTACATCGGGAATGTAGGCACAGGGATGACGGCCTCATCTCCTGGCGCGATGAAAGTGTGTACGACAAAGTTGATCACATCGGTAGAGCCGTTACCCAAAACAACGTGGTCGGCAGTCAAGCCAGCCAGTTCACCGATCTTGCGGCGTAACACTGGCCCCGATCCAGGGTACAGGTTCCCCAGTTTTGCGGCTTCCATGATTGCTTGCATCACGTGTTCGGAAGGGGCGAGCAGGTTTTCGTTGGACATCATGCGGACGATCTGCGGGTTTTCCCAGGCAATGTCCATGTGCTTGTCGCTGTAGGGTTCTGCGGCTTTTACCCAGGGAACGACAAAGTCTTCAGCGGGTTTCATAATTTTTGGCCTTCTTCAATTTGATTTCGTGTTTGTTCATTTTCAGCGATTCAGTTCTTCGACATCTTTGTACCATTTGACCTTTTCCCCAATTTGGGCGCGTGCTTTCCATTTCAAAGTTTTCGGTTCGTTCTCGATTCGCGTTTTAAGTTCCTTGATGCGTGCGCGTACAATTGTGCGATCCTCGGCTGAAAGGCCGTTATATTCGTCTAAGGTCTGATCCAGGACGCGCAAGTTGGCTGTGACAGTTCTCCAGTAACCCCAATCGCTTCCTAAAGTGCGGGCAATGATGGTCGCGTTGATGGTCTCTTGGTCTATATCGCCGATGGGGTGTTCGCGTAGGAGCATGATGCTGTCGATCAGGTCTTTTTCATTAATCTGGACGATCTGCATTTTTTCGAGCAGGAGCTCTGCTAGGGGCAGGGTCAGTTCTTCCATTTCCAACCTCCCAATAAAACGGACCGGGTGACAGAAATCGAGAGCATTGTAGAAAATGTCTATGTGCCGGCCAAAGGCGGGGTCATGGAAAAGCATACGTCGGTCGCCAAAAAGTTGAGTAACCTGTTTGTCCTCTTCGTATCCAAGTTCGGTCAAGATTCGGCGGTTGTCCCTGACAAAGCGGGGATAAGATGCAAAATCAATGTCAGTGAATATGCGCCCAAGTTTGTCTTGCAGGTAACCATATTGTGGACAATGGGTTCGAAAAGCAAGCGCGCCAACCAGGCGCATAATGACATGTTTGTTTTCGTCTTGTGCCAGTGCGTCCAAGATGCGGGTTCGCTCTGCATAAAAGTCTTCCAGTATTTCACCGTAGTTTCTCATCTGCAGACTCCTCGCTATGCTGATATCAGCATGTGTCCTTTTACCTTGCCATTTTCCAGGTTGACGATAGCGGCTTTCATGATTCCTTCCGCGTATTCACTACCGGCGTTGATCGAAAGCGTGCGCCCGATTCGCACATGACCAGGTGATTCGTGAATGTGTCCATGTAAGGTGAGCATAGGCTGTACTTTCTCGATGAAGGCTTTGATAGCCGCTGAACCTGCTGGCTTCATCACGACCTGCCCTCCTTGGGTGATGATTTTCAATTCTTTATCGAGATCAGGACAGGTGTCCAGCCCGGAAGCGTAGGGAGGTACATGTAAAACAGCAATCGTCCGTTCCGGATTTTGAATCATGCCTGCAAGGATTTCCATCTTTTTCTCTAGTTCATCTTCCTCGATATCGCGAGCGCAGGCCCAGGGCGTCATATTTGCATTGGAATTTCCAATCAGTTCATAGCCATCATCCAGCAAGAAATGCTTCATATCCGGATCGTGGATATGTTCGAATTCCGCGATTGTTTCATCAATGGATGGCAGGTCATCGTTGCCGGCCATGAAATACATGGAAATGTTTTGGGGGACAAGTTTTTCTTCGGCCAAGGTCAGCCATTCACGAACGCGTTGACACATTTCCCGTTCGAATCGGGCAGCCATTTTGTCTGGGTTGGTTTCCAGTTCTTCAGCCTCATCCTTTTCCAGGGTGATGGGGTAAAAACCGACATTGCTGATGGTTTTCTTGACTTTTTCGAGTTCGTCATGGTTTGTTGAGACTTGTTCGGCTCCAAATAAGTGCGCCATATAATGGCCACCTCCCTGGTGAATCACAGGGATCATTGCTTTGCCGGTTACATCCCCCCCAACGATCAAGATATTTGCCTTATATTGCAAACCCGCACTGATAAATTTGCGAAATACCGCTTCTGATCCATGGAAGTCAGAGCCATATAGGATGCGTATCATCTTCATAATTCACTCCAAAAGAAATTTTTACAGTGGTTCGGCGAAAACTCGCCGAACCACTGTAATCTCGTGTGACGGCCGTATGGTTTAGATGGGGGGCACAGACTGGAAAGTCCAGTTGATGTCAATGCCTTCCTTGCTCATACGATAGGCGCGTGCAATATAGAACACGACCAGGCCGCTGATGATAAACCCGGCCAGCGTTCCAAGTGTACCAGCACCGATCCGTCCGCCAACTGCCGGGAAGAGGAAGGATGCAATGATCATCCATAACAGATATGCCATGGTGATTGTGCCTACAATGGTAATCACTGGTACCTTGCCAATCTTGCGTTTCACAAAGGCGCTGGCGTTTTCAAACAAATCTGGTTTGGTGAACGGGAACAGTGTCATTGCCAATACTGGAACCAGTTGCGTACAGACGGCAAAGAACACGAAATTCAATTGCGCACCCATCACGCTCCCGGGCCATAGCCAGCCAGAGGCGTCCAACACACCGATTTCCGCAATCAAGGTGATGATTGCGATGGCGATGATTGGGCTGTTCAAGGTTGGGTGAATGTAGCAGACTTTCTCGGGGACGAGGCGATCAAACGACCAGGCAAAGATGATGCGGCTGCAATAGAAGAAATAGGTCTGCGCCAAGTTGATCAAGGTGAATACCCAGGCAATTGCCACGATCCAGAGCAAGAGGATCTGGGGTTTCAGGATGGCTGCGTAGAAAGTGATCCACGGCATGGGATTGGCATCTGCAACCCCTGCGTTGCTCAGGTAGGACTCCGCTGCGATCCATTCGAGAGGCACTAACCTTTGCAGCAAGATAGCCGCTACAACGAAGATTGCCCATGTCGCAAGCAGGGAGGCCCAAGACCCGGCAATCAATGTATTCTCCGCCTGTTTCACCTCGCCGGCAAAGAAGGTTGGGATATAGTAACCGTAGAAAATCCAGAATCCCATGATCAAGCCTGCCAGGCTCATGATCGCAACATTGGGATTGACGACCATGCCGTTTTCTATTGCCAGGTCAATCCGGCCGGCATAACTTCCGGCGCCCATGAACTTGTCCCAGGCTGCCGGGAAAGCATCCTTGGCAGCCGTGCCCAACTGGAAGTATAGAATGACCCAGGCAAGCAGGCCGAGGAAGAACCCTACTTCCAGGATGCGCAAGATCGTGCGGGTGGGCAAAATCATCGTGATGAATGTAATGGCAGCGCAAACCGTCCCGATCAAGACAATGCCTGTTGGCGTGACGGACCAGTCTGCAAATTGCAGGAAGGATTGGTTATTGGTCACAATGCCCATTGTGCGGAATAGAACCGGCAGGGCGGTCTTGGGGATCCACGCGATCAGGGCGCCGGCTACCATGGCGCTGAAGATGACCAGCGTCCACGAAGCGGCAAAGGCCAGGGGCGCGCTTAGGGTACGGCTGGCCAGCGTATAGTCGGCGGCAGAGCGTGGCATCGTAGCGCCAATCACAGAGTAGGTATAGGCGTGGAACAAGCAGAAGAACATTGCTACTGTCAACACCCCAATGATGCTGCTGCCGGGCCACACGCCTGCTACCCATGAGAAGGGGATCAAGCCTGAAGACGAGAGGCTGATGCAGTGGACGCCAAAGACCATAGCGCCGAAGACGCCGATCGTCCTGACGAGACCAGAACTTTTGCGGGCGTACAGTTTTTTCCCTTGTGCGCCAGCGGGTGCAACCATTTCAGCCATTGTTAGTTCTCCTTTCAAAAAATTGATTACGAACGGATGTAAAGTCATGACGTCTGTGCTTTATGAGTGTCATCCTCCTTTCCTGGCCCAGCGCCATTTTCATAAAAGTCAAGTTCATCGAAATGTACATCGGAATGGATCCTTGCGTAATCGCTACGCAGAAAATCATGGGAGAACACGACTGGTTCATTCGTATCTTTTTGGTGGATCAAGCGTGAGAGCATCAAAAGAGGAAAATTTTCTTCAACGCGAAGTTGTTGCGCAACTGTATCTACTGCCGCCACAGCCTCAACCGTCTGTGAGATTTTGCCAATCCTGACGTTGTACACAGTGGTAATGAGATCGTAAATGGAACTTTTTTCCAAATCCCATTCTTCGAGTTTTGGAAAACGCACACAGGGGAAGAAAATGCGCTCTAAAATGATTGGAACGCGGTTTGCATGACGAAGGATATCGACTCGATGAATTGGGTTCCCAATCTCGATGTTCAGCAATTCTGCAAGGCGGCGGCTGGCTACGATTTCGCTGAACTCGAGCAGCTGGCTGGTTGTTGCAATATTTCGATGTTGCATGGCCTGGACGTAATTCACCAATTCCCCCGATTCGTATGTGACCTTCGGCTTGGCAACGTATGTCCCCGATCCGTGCTTACGCTCGAGCAAACCCTCGTTCACCAATTCCGTGAGCGCCCGGCGGACCGTCATACGGCTGACCCCCAAATCCTCGCTGAACTCGCGTTCGGATTGGATCTTGCTTTCAGGGGCTAATTTGCCGGAAAGTATCAGTTCGGCAATATATTCCTGAATTTGACTGTAGAGAGGCTTATTGATCTCTTCGGCCATTAACCACTTCCTGATTCAACGCGTTAAAACCAAAATACTACTAAAGTGGTTCCTGGTATATTAAATTGCTTGAATTATCCTAAAATAACCTTTATCGCCTTGAAAAAATACTGATTTTTTACCATTATACAATATTTTTTTCAATTTTCAAGTAGCAAAATTGACAAATTCCTATGCCAATTTCGAGTTTCTATACTGTTTTCAATAAGTGGTATATGGTATAGAAGGCGGGAATGGTTTGCTCTAGAATGTCAGTATCATCATATTCGATCTGAAGCATTTAGAGTTTGGCATTGGGAATAGGGTATCTTAAATTTGCCAATAACGCTAAAATTATGGAAAATTCGTTACAAGGAAACCTGGAGGCGCGATGACTGTACAAGACACTTCTCTTTGGGTCGAGAAAGATAGAAAGCAATTACATCCCACTTATCATCCGAAAAGCCATGCCAACCCGCTCGTGATCGAGCGCGGGGAGGGAGTATGGCTCTATACCACGGACGGGCAAAAGGTGTTGGATGGCATGGCGGGCTTGTGGAACGTCAATGCGGGTTACGGCAATGAAGAACTTGCAAAGGCTGCCTACGACCAGATGAAGGAACTGGCATTCACGTCGAATTTTTCAGGCATGACGAATTTGCCTTCCATTCGCCTGGCCGAAAAACTGGCGGGTTTTGCTTATGATGGCCTGAACACAACGTTCTTCACTTCGGGCGGTTCTGAAGCAAATGACTCGGCTTTCAAGACGGCGCGCTATTATTGGAAGCGGAAAGGGAAACCGGGCAAGTACAAGGTCATTGCGCGCAAGGGCGCCTACCATGGCGTGACGCTGGGCACGACCTTTGCGACCGGCCTCGAGAAGTATCACACCATGTTCGGTCCCGCCCTGGAGGGATATTTCCATGTCCCTGCGCCAAACCCGTATCGCTTCGAAGGCGAGATGAAGCCAGGCGAGACGGTCGGCCAGGCAGCGGCGCGCGCTGTGGAAGAAGCGATCTTGAAGGAAGGCGCGGATACGGTCGCGGCTTTCATCGCGGAACCTGTCATGGGCGTGGGCGGCGTGATCGTCCCACCTGAAGATTACTTCCCGCTTGTGCGCGCGATCTGTGATAAGCATGAAGTCCTGTTCATCTCGGATGAAGTCATCACGGGCTTTGGCCGGACGGGAGAATGGTTTGCGCTCAAGCATTGGGATGTCAAGCCCGACATCCTGTCGTTTGCCAAGGCCGTGACCAGCGGGTATGCCCAATTGGGCGGCATCCAGATCTCGGACGAAATCCGCGAGACGATGGAATCCGCCGCAGAATCCGAAGCGTATATGCACGGCTATACTTATTCAGGTCACGCCATGGCCTGCGCGGTCGGGTTGAAGAACCTGGAAATTATGGAAAGGGAGAATTTCCCGAAACGCGCGCGTGAACTGGGGAAGCGGTTGCTGGAAGGCCTGGAGACGCTGGCGGAATTCCCCTTCGTGGGCGATGTGCGCGGACTGGGCCTGATCTGCGGCGTCGAGATCGTTTCGGACAAGGAGAATAAGACGGCTGACCCCGCTATGGCAATGAAGATTTTCAAGGCGGCGCAGGAGCGTGGTTTGCGTTCCCGTCCGCTTGGCAGCACATTGGCTTTCTCACCCCCGCTTTCCATCAACGAAGAGGAGGTAGATGAGATCGTCAAGCGCCTGGGTGCGGCAATGGATGGGGTGGCGTAGGTTTTGCTGGTAACCGTCCCAAAGGTCGAGCGAGGAACCTTTGGGACGATCTTTTTTTAGTCCACATTTCTTGCGGGAGATGGCCTGCACAGTTTCTGGTAGATTGCCAGGTTGGCTGTCAATTCCTTCTCGGCAGAGTATTTTTCGACAACCTCCCGGCGGGCGTTTGCGGCCAAATTCTCTCGCAGGGAGGCGTCGTCGAGCAGCGTTTCGATGGCAAGGCGCAGGGCGTCCGCGTCGCCCGCCGGGACGACCAGGCCGTTGATGCGGTCTTCGACCACCTCGGCCATTCCGCCGACCGGCGTGACCACCACCGCTTTGCCGCACGCCATGGCCTCGAGCAGGGCGTTGGGCAGCCCGTCCCGCAGCGAGGCATGGACGAAGACGTCCATCAGGGAGTAGTACGCGGGCAGGTCGTTGTGAGCGACAAATCCTGTGACGACGATCCTGGCGTCAGGGTGCGCACTTTGGAACTCATCGAACGCTTGTTTGTCATCCCCCGCGCGCAGGTCGCCGACGATGAGCAGGCAGGCCGGGCGGGTCATTGTAATTTGCGCATAGCCACTTAATAGAATTTGCAATCCTTTTTTCTCGCGCAGTTCCCCCACGAAACCGACCACCGCTCTTCTTTCATCTTTCCTCTTTCTTCCTTCGTCTATTCCCAGCGCCTTGGCCAAAGCCTCATTTCTTTCCATTGGCTTGAAATGTTCGCTATCGACCCCATTTGGTATCACGATGACCTCGCGGTCTACGAACGCCTTCGCCTTCCTTGCCAGTTCGCCGGCGTTGGTCGTGAGCGCGCTGGCGTTTTGCAGGGCGTACATGATATGCGCGAAACGGGCCGGGTCGAAGGCGGCGCGCTCGATGTCGTTGCCGCGTATGGAAACCACGCTGGGGATGCCCAGGTATTTCCCGGCGTAGGCGGCCACGAATCCCGCCTGCGGCAGGAAGTAGGCATGCAGCAGGTCGAACGGCTCGCGCCTGTGTTCGGCGGCGATGAGTTCGAACCAGTCTACCAACGTGTCGTCTACGCGCTTGTGCGCGCCGAAGCGGGTGACGCTGGGTCCGCCCGAGGGGAGGGTGCGTTTTTCGGAGGCTGGCAGGCCCATCGTCGGGGCGAAGATGCGGACGGTGTGTCCGGCCGAGGCCAGCAGGTAGGCCAAACGTCCTACCGAGATTGCCAGTCCGCCGGGGTCTGGGGTATACTTTTCGGAGAGCAGCGCAATTTTCATGGTTTGTCGAGGTGTGAATGGTCGAGCAGTGTGAAATGATTATCGGTTACCTGGTGCCGCACCGTTGCGATCACCCGGCTTTGGGAACGTGCGTGAAATGCGGGCGCGGGTATTGCGAGGAGCATTTGGAGCGCGGCGCCGATGGCATGGTGTGCCTGGCCTGCCAGCAGGGGCTGGACCAGCCGGTAGCGCTCCCGATTGCGGCTGGTATGTTCACGGCTGCCGATATCGAGGCCTTCGACCGCGCCAGTTCATGGGACGATGACGACCAGGGGGGCATGTTCTCTGATTTGAGTTGAGCCATTAGCGCGGATGTTCAATACGGCCCGATCAGTTCCCAGAGCGCCCGGTTTTCGGCGATAAAGTCATCGCAGCGCTGGCAGGGCTTGAGCGCGGGCGGGTGCATGTGGCTGCGGATGCGCCGGTAGGTTGCGCCCTCCCACACTTCGCGGAACGACTGTTTTCCCAGGTCGCCCAGCGGGGGGATTTGTTCGCGCGTCATACAGCAAACATAGACCAGGCCATTATAGTCGACCAGGCTGTGAGTCCAGGGCGCATAGCAGGGATGGGTTCTATAGTACCCAAAGGCATAGCGTCCTGCGCGTCCCAACCGGACTTCATCCTGCTCCCGTCCGAAAGGGAAGGCCTCCGCTTCGTTCAGGATCAGCCCCAACTCCAGCGCCCGTGACGCGATGCGCGGCGCGATCTCGGCGTTGAACAGGGCGATGTCTTTCTTGCGCATGGACAGGATTTCGCCGCAGTGGTCGTCCACCGGGATCAGGTTGATGCCGTCGGCGCCGAGTTCGTGGGCCAGGTCGGGCAACCCGGCCAGGCTGGCGTAGTTGGTGCGGCTGACGACCGTGTTGATGCGGATGGTCAGTTTGCCCTTGCGTTTGTAGCGGCGGAAGAGTTCGACCGCCTTGAGGGTGGCCTTGAACGCGCCACGCATGCCGCGAATTTTTTCGTGCAACTTGCGCTCCGGCGCATCTATGGAGATGTTCACCCCACGCAGGCCGGCTTCCACCAGTTGTTTGGCTTTGGTTTTGTCTACCAGCGTGCCGTTGGTAGTGATGGTCGCGCGCATTCCCAGCGAGGCGGCCAGTTCCACCAGCGCGGGGACCTGCGGGCGCAGCAGCGGTTCGCCGCCGGAAAAGTGGATTTTCTTCGTCCCCAACTCGGCCAGTTCTGTGATGATCTCTTTCAGGCGCTGGATGGAAAGCGGCGGTTCGCGCGTTTCGCGCCAGTGGTTGCACATCTCGCATTTCAGGTTGCAGCCGTACATGACCTTCATTTTCACATACAGCGGGCGGAAGGGACGGATGTGCAGCACGGCGGCGCGCAGGGCATCTTTTTCGGGGAGCAGGTCTTCGGGGCGGTACATGGCTGGAACCTGTGCTATGATTGGGCGGTCGAACGAGAAAGTTGATTGATTGTATCTTAATTTCCACACCATCCCAACCTTGTCGGCAATCCTCAGTATGGCTTTGCAGGATTGCCAAATCCGGCAAATATGGCATCGGATTTGTCAATCCGAGCCAGCAAAAGCACAACTTGTTTTCAAAATGAGAATTGCTGCATTCTTGTTGGGAAGGACGGGGAAAGGAATGGATTTCCATGCGCCTGACCGCTGACCTGACCTTGCTGTTCACTGCCCTGATCTGGGGCAGCGCTTTTACTTCCCAGCGCATGGCCGGGCAGCAGGGCGTTGTCTATTTTTTCAACGGGGCGCGTTTCTTGCTGGGCGCACTGGTTTTGCTGCCGCTGGCGGCGCGCGCGTATCGCTCCCGGCGCGCCTCGTTGGCGGTTTCGCGCGGCCAATGGTTTTGGATGGGCGTCGCCGGGGCGGTGTTGTTCGTCGCGGCGGCTTTGCAGCAGGCCGGATTGCAATACACCACAGCCGGCAATG
Organism: Chloroflexota bacterium; assembly: GCA_049323115.1. Classification (GTDB taxonomy): domain Bacteria; phylum Chloroflexota; class Anaerolineae; order Anaerolineales; family Villigracilaceae; genus JAABUE01. The sequence continues at coordinate 23,723 of JBMOMP010000089.1, read as the reverse complement.
CCGGTTTCATCACCAGTCTGTATGTGGTCTTCGTGCCGTTTGCGTTGTTTGTGGGCTGGCGTGAGCGTCCGCGCTGGCTGGCGCTGGCCGCGGTCTGCCTGGCCGGGGGCGGGGCATATCTCATTTCGGCGGGAGGCGGGTTCGAGGTCCAGAAAGGTGATGCGCTCGAATTGCTGGGAGCCGCTTTCTGGGCGTTGCATGTTGTCATCTTGGGAAAGTTCGCTTCCAGGTACGATGCGGTCACGTTTTCCATTGGGCATTTTGTTGTCGGCGCTGCCTTGAATTTGCTGGCCGGTCTCTTGCTGGAACGCCCCGTGATAGCCGATCCCTGGGCAGTGACGGGGGCCGTCTTGTATGCCGGTATCTTCTCGGTAGGGATCGGCTACACCCTGCAAGTGTGGGCGCAGAAGCATACGCCGCCTACAGATGCGGCCCTCATCCTCAGCCTGGAAGCCGTCTTTGCGGCGCTCTTTGGCTGGCTGTTGCTGGGCGAGACGTTGACGCCCATGCAGGGCGTCGGCTGCCTGCTCGTTTTTGCAGGGGTGATCCTGACGCAGTTGCGAGGCGGGAAACAACAGCCTGCCCATTGATGATGAACGTGGGTGAAAAAGCGCATCGAACAGGATGTGCAGGATAAGCAGGATGCCTTTCTCTATGTTAAAGGCTTATCCTGAATATCCTGTCTATCTTGTTTGACAGGGTAGGTTGCTACGAAAGCAGGGTAAAATAGTCTCATTCGCCTGGATCGGAGGTCGCGCATGGTCGCTAAAGTCATCCTGAACCCGTATTCCAACCGCTGGAATTCGCGGAAACGCTGGCCGCAAGCCGAAGCCGCGCTCAAGGCGGCCGGCGTGGAGTTTGACCTGGTCGTTTCACAGCGCAAGGGCCAGGTGATGGAACTGGCCGAAGAAGCGACGCGGGGGGGCTTTTCGCCCGTCATTGTCGCAGGCGGCGATGGGACCATCAACGAAGCAGTGAATGGCATGGTGCGCGTTGCAAAATCCGATCAGGAATTGCTGGGGCCGCTGGGCGTCATGCCGTTGGGGTCGGCCAACGACCTGGCAGTCAATTTGGGGCTGCCGCTCGACCTGCCTAGCGCGGCGCAAGTCATTGCAGCGGGGAAGGCCCGCCTGCTGGACGTGGGCAAACTGAACGAGCGCTGCTTCGTCAACAATTCGGCTGCCGGGCTGGAGCCGTACGTTACTACCAAGCACGAGCGCATTCACTGGATCAAGGGCATCGTGCGTTACCTGGCGGCGGCCATTTGGGCCATCATGGACAAGCCCGAGTGGCAGGGTGACGTCCATTGGGATGACGGCGAATACCATGGGCCGCTTTCCCTGGTCTCCATTGGCAACTCCCCGCGCACAGGCGGTTTTTACATGACGCCCCACGCTGATCCCTTCGATGGCAAACTGACCTTTGCCTACGGCCACCGCGCCACCCGGCTGGGACTGTTCCAGGCGCTGCCGCGCGCCATGAAACCCGGCGAAGGCAATTACCTGGAATTGCCCGGCATGTACGAAGTCCATACCACCCGCTTGACGATTCACCTGGCCAAACCCTCCCCGGCGCACACCGACGGTGAACTGTTCCCGGACTACAAACAGGATTTCGCGTACAGCATCTTCCCGGCGCGCCTGAAGATTTTGCTGCCATGACCGACCTCCCGCCTCTCTCGCTTCGCCCGCTGACCCCGGACCTGTGGGCCGATTTCGAGCGTCTCTTTGGCACGAATGGCGCCTGCGGCGGCTGCTGGTGCATGTTCTGGAAACTGCGCGGCAAGGCCTTTACCGGGAATACCGGGGAGCCTGCCCGCCAGATGCAAAAGAATATCGTGGACTCGGGAACTGTCCCTGGCTTGCTGGCTTTCATAGACGACGAACCGGTCGGCTGGGTCGCGGTCGAGCCTCGCTTGGCTTACCTGCGATTGGCGCATTCGAAGGTCCTCGGGCCGGTAGACGAGTCGGATGTCTGGTCGGTGACCTGCTTTTTCGTGGCCAGGCAGTTCCGTCGTCGGGGTTTGACCGTGCAACTCCTTAAGGGGGCGGTGGAGTATGTCAAGAGTCGGGGCGGCAAAATCGTAGAAGGTTATCCTGTGGACGCAAGCCAGCAAATGCCGGCCGCATTCATTTACACCGGTACTTCTGCCGCGTTCCAAAAAGCGGGGTTCGTCGAAGTTGCCCGTCGTTCCGAGTCGAGACCGATTTTCCGGTACGTCATTGGGTAGGGCATGTCCTTCCAGGAATTCCAGAAAACCTCCCGCAACCTGACCCCGCAGGACTGGCGTTTCCTGTTCTTGGCCGGTTTTGCGCTGGTTGCGCTGTTGGTTTTACTGGCTTTTGCCAATCTCTCCCTGGCGCGGATTTTGCCCGACGGCGGCGAGTTCTATTTGCTGCGTGTTGGCGGGCGGGCCTTCCTGTTCGACCGCATCGAGCCGTACAGCGCCAGCGTCCCGGCGGCGGTGCAGGAGCAGGTCTATGGGCGCACGGCGCGAGCCGGGGAAGAATTGTACATTCTCGACATCCCATTCCACCTCATGCCTGTCTTCTTCCCGTTGGCGCTGTTCCCGGATGCAATGATGGCGCGCGCCTTTTGGATGGCGCTGGCCGAGTTGGCGCTGCTGGCCTTCCTGCTGCTTAGTTTCCGCCTGCTCGAAAGGCAGCCCTCGCGTCTCTTCGCCGGGTTGGCGCTCCTGCTTTGCTTCCCGTCCTACTATGCCTGGCAGGCTTTCCTGGAGGGTTCCCCGTCCATCTTGTTAGGGCTGGCTTATGTCGGTATCCTGCTGGCGCTGCGCGCGCAATTGGATGAACTGGCAGGCGCATTGTTGGCGTCGACCGCCTTCCAGTGGGAGATGGGTGGCCCCTTCCTGTTGTTCATCCTACTGTCCGTGTTCTGGGCGCGGCGCTGGCGGGTGCTGGGCGGGGCCGGGATGTTGTTATTCATTTTGTTAATCGCCTCATTCCTCTTGTATCCGGGTTGGCTGCTGCCCTTCCTGCGCGCCTCCTGGAACAACCTGCGGGCGGATTTTGGCTTTTCCACGCGCGAGATTTTCGGTTATCTCTGGCCGGGACATGGCAACACCCTGGCCTGGACCTTGACCGGCATCCTGGCGATCTCGCTCGGTTATGAGTGGGGCCGCAGCCGGGGAGCGAACTTCCAGCGCTTCACCTGGACGGCCGCGCTGACCCTGGCGTCCGCGCCCCTGCTTGGGTTTCGCTCGGAACCGGATAACCTGGTCCCCCTGTTGTTCCCTGCCATCCTGTTCCTCGTCACCGCCCGCGAGCGTTGGAAACGAATAGGAGATGGCCTGGCGGTAACGCTCCTGGTTGTGATGACCGGCTTGCCGTGGCTGTTTCACCTGCGCGTCCTGCCCGCCCTTCGCCTCCCGACGCCGGAAATCCTGTACCTGTTCCTGCCGCTTTTCACCCTCCTGGGTTTGTACTGGATGCGCTGGTGGATGATCCGCCCGCCGCGCACTTGGCTGGATCACGTTTCGAATATGGAGTCCCGATGACCTGGCGTGCATACATATTCCTGTTCTTGCTTGGCCTGGCGGCGGCGCTGGCGGTCGCCTTCTTGCAAGACTACCCCGGCTACATGGATTCGGATTACTATTTTGCGGGCGGCCTGCAACTGGTGGAGGGCAAGGGCTTCACCGAGCCATACCTGTGGAATTACGTGGACGACCCGGCCGGCCTGCCGCACCCCTCGCATACCTACTGGCTGCCGCTTTCGTCCATCCTGGCGGCCATCAGCATGTACCTGACCGGTCAGCATACCTATGCTGCCGCCCGCCTGATCTTCATTCTAATCACAGCCTGCGTTCCGCTGTTGACGGCTCGGCTGGCGCTGGACTTTACCGACCGCCGCGCCCTGGCTCTGACCTCGGGCCTGCTGGCCGTTTTCTCGATCTATCACGCTCCCTTCATGCCCGTCACCGACAACTTCGCCCCCTTCATGCTCTTGGGCGGACTGCTTTTCCTCCTGGCGAAAAGCGAACGCTGGTGGGCATTCTTGTCGATGGGGGTGCTGGCCGGCTTGATGAACCTGGCGCGCAGCGACGGCCTGCTCTGGCTTGCTTTGCTTGGCCTGCTTTGTCTTTGGAAGGCATTGAATATCGCAAAAGAAATCCACAACACACAGCGTTTTACGCATTACGCATCACGCATCACGCCTTACATCTTCCGCACCTTTCCCCTTGTCCTCCTCGGTTACCTGCTCGTCATGGGACCGTGGTACGCCCGCAACCTATCTGTGTTTGGCGCGCTCATGGCGCCGGGCGGGGACCGTATCCTGTGGTTGACGAATTACAATGACACTTTTGCTTTCCCGGCAGGGCAGGTCAATATGCGGTCCTGGCTGGCGGCTGGTTGGGAAGCCGCGCTGCGGGTGCGCCTGTGGGCGCTGGGCATGAATGCGCAGAATATCATTGGGGCGCAGGGCGGCATCCTGCTGCTCCCGTTCATCGTGGTGGGTCTCTGGCAGGTCAGGCGCGATCTGCGCGTCAGGCTGGCGGTGACGGGCTGGCTGTTGCTGTTGGCCGTGATGACCCTGGTCTTCCCATTGGCGGGCGCGCGCGGCGGATTCTTCCATGCTGGTGCGGCCTTCCAGCCCTTGTGGTGGGCGCTGGCGCCGCTGGGACTGGAGCGCATCGTGGCCGCCATCCGCGCGCGCGGGCTGTTGGACGAGCGCGCATACAGCCTCTTCCGCGCCGCGCTGGTCGTCCTGTGCGCCTTGCTGACCGTCGTGGTCCTGCGCATGCGCATCTTCCAACTCGGCTGGCAATGGGAGGAAGAGTTGTATGTAAAAGTGGAGCAATTCCTTGTCGGGCAGGGCGCGCAGCCAGGTGAAATCGTCATTGCGCTCAATCCGCCGGGCTATTATCTTGTCAGCGGGCGTTCGGCTATTGTCCAGCCGCCGGGCGGCCCCGAAACCATCCTGGCGGTGGCAGCGCGTTACGGCGCCTCTTACTACATTCTCGAACAGGAGGGCGTCTTGTCGGAATATCGCGGCTTGTACGAGCAGACCGAGCAATATGCGGGAATCGAGTATCTTGGGGAGGTGGATGATGCGCGGATTTTTGCGCTTTTCCCCCCTCACTAGGAAAGACGTTGCGCTTTTGGCGCTAGCCAGCATGTTGAGCATGGCGGTTTACCTGCTTGCCAGTGCGCTCTTTTATCGTATCGGCTTCCCGCTCGACGATTCCTGGATCCACCTCACCTACGCCCGCAACCTGGCCGTCCTTGGCGAGTGGGCCTTCCAGCCGGGCAGGCCTTCGGCCGGCTCTACCGCCCCCTTGTGGACAGGCCTCCTGGCCATCGGCTTCCTGCTGCAACTCGCTCCCTACTTTTGGACGTACCTGCTTGGCGCGCTCCTGCTGTGGGGCATGGGGATGTTGGGCGAGAGCATCCTGCGCCAGGTTGTCCCGGCTTACCGGCCGCGCATCCCCTGGGCCGGATTGTTCCTGGCCGCGGAGTGGCATTTGGCCTGGTCGGCTGCATCGGGGATGGAGACCCTGCTGCACGCCTTCCTCATCACGATGGCGCTAGGGATGTTGATGACCGGCTCGCGTCGTTTCATGACCCTGGGCCTGCTTGCCGGACTAAGCGTTTGGGTGCGCCCCGACGGGATCACGCTGGTCGGGCCGGTCGCCGTCTATGCGCTGGCAGGCTCGGGGTCGGTCAGGATGCGCTTGCGGGACCTGGGCTTATTCGCGCTCGGGTTTGCCGTCCTGTTCGTCCCTTACCTGCTCTTCAATCTCGTCCTGGCTGGAACACCCATGCCCAACACGTTCTACGCCAAACAGGCCGAGTATGCCGCCTGGCAGGCCAAACCGTTCCTGGTGCGCTTTGGGCAGTTGACGCTGCAATTCCTGGCCGGCGCCAGCCTGGCTTTGCTGCCGGGCGCGGTCGGCTGGGCGGCGGTTGCGCTGCGCAAGCGCGATTGGGGAACGCTGGCCGGCATGACCTGGTTTGCTGGCTACCTGTTTTTATATATCGAGAAGCTGCCTGTCTACCAGCACGGGCGTTATGTGATGCCTGCCATGCCGGTTTTCTTTTTGTGGGGGCTGGCGGCCTTGCTCACGTTTGCGCGTTCGAAGTGGCTGGGGCGCTTCCAATGGGCGGCCTCCCTGGCTTGGAATCTGCTGGCTGGACTCTCATGCGTTGCTTTCTGGTTGTTCGGCGCGTGGACCTATGCGCAGGACGTTGCCATCATCGAGAGCGAGATGGTGGTTACTGCCAAATGGGTAGCGGCGAATGTGCCGGAGGGAGAGTTGGTTGCTGCACACGATATTGGCGCGCTTGGCTATTTCGATGACCATGAACTGGTTGACCTGGCCGGGTTGGTCTCGCCAGAGGTAATCCCTTTCCTCCGTGATGAAGCCAGGCTGGCCGCTTACCTGGATGAGGTTGGCGCTTCGTACTTGATCGCTTTTCCTGAATTCTATCCCCAACTCAGTCAGCAGGCGGAAGCGGTCTTTACGACAGGAAGCTCCATTACTCGTTCGTCGGGCGGCAAGAATATGGTTGTTTTTCATTGGCGTTAGATTGCAATTGTTCCGGTATTTCGACTCATGTGCTATACTTTTGACTATCCTACTTGCGGGTTGGGGCAACTATGAATGAGATAACTTTGCTAATCGTAGACGATCATCCGCTCTTTCGACAGGGTGTTGCCGACGCCCTTGCGCTGGAGCCGGGTTTTCGCGTAGTTGGTCAGGCGGCTGATGGGAAGCGCGCGTTGGAGTTGATCCGCACGCTGAAGCCAGAGATTGCTGTACTGGATGTGAATTTGCCGGAAATGAACGGCCAGCAGATTACGCATCAGGTTTGCCTGGAAAAATTGCCTACCCGTATCCTGTTGTTGACAGGCTACGATGATATAGAGCAAGCCATTCATGCCGCTCATGCTGGCGCTGCAGCGTATTGTGCGAAGGATATCCTTCCCCAAAATCTTGTTAGTGTAATCCGCGAAGTGGCAAGGGGGAAATATGTGGTGGCTGGCAACGTCTTTACGCGCCAGGAATTGGATGAATGGCTGGAAAGCCAAATGGAGGGTGCTCGGCGCTCTTACAGCGAACCTGGCAGCCCCTTCCATCCCCTATCTGAGCGAGAGATGGAAGTATTGTCGTGTGTTGTGCGGGGGATGAGCAACAAGGAAATTGCCGGCCTGTTGGGCATCAGTCATCAAACGGTCAAAAATCATGTTACTTCGATATTGAGGAAATTTGGTGTTGAGGATCGAACACAGGCCGTTGTATACGCCTTGAAGCGTGGGTGGGTTAAATTGCAGGATGCCGATCTAAATAAATCACAGGAGTAATTTTCTCATGACGCAGGAATTGGAAAATGTGCAGGAAGCGAGCCTTGACCTGAAGACACAGTTAGAGGAAACGGAACGCGCATTACGCGAAACGAATTTGATGATCGAGCAAAGCCAGGGTGAGGTTGTGAAATTAACGCAACGGAATGCGGCAATTACCTCTCATTTGAAGCAGGTGCAGAACCAGATTAGCACTACCTCTGTCGAGGAAGTCAGGATGGCTTATGATTCTGCCCTTGACGCCCAACAGAGGTTGTTCGTGATGCGCGGCCAATTGGAAAAATTGCAGAGCGATAAAGCGCATTTGGAAAAGTACAAGGAATTGTTGACCAGGCTCCAGGGTGATGGTCATCCAGCCACTTCTTCTGCAACTACGCCTTCTGGAAAGGGGTCGCTGGCCAGCGTCGAGATGTTAGTCAATGCTCAGGAGTCCGAGCGCCAACGGCTTTCCCGTCAGATGCATGATGGCCCTGCCCAGGCTCTCTCGAATTTCATTTTGCAGACCGAAATAGCGATGCGTTTGCTTGACATTGATCCCGCCCAGGCGCGCGATGAACTGGGCAGTTTGAAAGCATCTGCAATGGGCACCTTCCAAAAAGTGCGCAATTTCATCTTCGAGTTGCGTCCGATGATGTTGGATGACCTTGGATTGATTCCAACAGTACGGCGTTATGCGGATGCCTTTAAAGAACAGTCTGGCATGGAAGTCAATATCACGATTACGGGGACAGAGAGACGGATCGAGCCATATCTTGAGGTCATGGTATTCCGCGCGATACAAGAATTGATGGGCAATGCTTTCAGGCATAGCCAGGCATCATTGCTGAAAGTCAACCTGGATTTATCTGAGGAGACCATTCGTATTATTGTGGACGATAACGGCAAAGGCTTTGATCTTGATGTCCTCCAACAGAGTAAAAGCCTGGGGTTGAAGTTGATTCAAGAGCGTGTGGAAATGCTTGGCGGGTCGTTTGAAATTGAAACGTCCGCCGGTAAAGGTACGCGGGTGATGTTTTCCCTACCTGTCCGGAAATAGGCGTGCCAAAATTCATTGGCCTTCTTTTTTGCACTGTTGGTGGGGTTCTACGGTCAAGTGCGAGTCCTACTTATTTACCAACATGATTTTGCTATTTTTCCTGTATAATCAGCATGATAAAGTTGTGTAAACCGATCCTTGCACGAGAGGAGTTACTATGCGTCGGGGACGTATTTTCATCATTATCGCTGTGATATTGATCATTGGTTTGGTGGCAGTAGCGCTGGTTGCGCGGCAGTTCCTTGCCCAGCCAAAACCAACCGAAGTACCGCAGACAAACACAGTAGGGATATTGATTGCAGGTCAGGCGATCCCGCAAGGAGAAAAGATCACCGAGGATGCTTTGGCTGTCATCGAAATACCGCAAGATAAGGTAGTGACGGTCATGTTCACAGAGGATCAGAAGTCAGAGTTGGTGGGAAAAGTTGCTAAATATCCTTTGGAACAAGGTGTAGTTATTACACGTTCCATGATTTCCGAAGGTGAATTGGCGCTGAGTGGGCCATCGTGGGCTTCGCGCATTCCGCCCGGTATGACAGCGGTCTCCATCCCGATTTCCCGTTTGTCTTCGGTGGCGTATGGTGCGGCGGATGGCGCTTACGTCAACCTGACAGCCTGTTTCCTGTTCGTGGATGTGGACCCGTCTTTCCAGTCCAAGACACCGAATACGGTTGTCACTTTGAGAGGTCCGGCCGGGACTCCTCCGGATGAAATGCCTGGCATTACATTGGGAGCCGGTACGGTGGACCAACCACTTGTCCAGGGCCGCACGGAAGTAGAGCCGTCTTTCCAACAGGGAATCTACGTGGTCCCAGCAGAAGAACAACGGCCTCGCTTGGTATGCCAGATGCTTTTGCAGGATGTTTCTGTTTTGAAACTTGGTAATTTTTCCCTGGTGGCTGATAAACAGGGAGATGAACCAGCCCAACCGGCAGATGCCCAGCAACAGGCTGCTACCCCTCAAGCGCCGGATATTATTACGTTGGTGGTTTCTCCCCAGGATTCGATCACGTTATCTTATCTGGTGTATTCGAGCGCCAAGTTGTTTGTGAGTCTGAGAAATGCGGGTGATCGGTCCAGGATGGCAACCGAGGCGGCCAATCTTGCATTCTTGTTAAGCCAATACAACATCCCAATTCCCGTGAAGTTGCCTTATGTCATTGAGCCCAGGATTGATAAGTTGAATGAACCGGTTCTTAAAAATGACGTTCCGCCGCCGGCCGAATAGAAAAGGGCAGCAGGATAGGTATGGCTGCGGATAAGAAAATCCGGGTACTGATCGTAGATGACATTGCGGAAACGCGTGAAAACGTCCGTAAGTTGTTGCAATTCGAGCCTGACATAGAGGTTTTGGGCGCGGCAAAAACGGGCAGGGAAGGGGTTCAACTCTCCAAAGAATTGGACCCCGACGTTGTGTTGATGGATATCAACATGCCTGACCTGGATGGCATTGCCGCCACGGAGCAGATCCTCGCCAAACAGCCTCATGTGCAGGTTGTGATTTTGTCGGTACAGGGCGAGCAAAATTACATGAGGCGGGCCATGCTGGCAGGCGCCCGCGACTTTTTGACGAAGCCGCCCATGGCTGATGAGTTGATTTCTGCCATTCGCCGGGCAGGTGAAATGTCGTTCCAGGAACGCTCTAAAATAGAGCAGGCGCGCGCTGCGTCCTTGATCCCGGGCGCAACCAAGGGCGGAGTGCCTTCCCTGGCAAATGGCAAAATAGTCACGATCTATAGCCCGAAAGGTGGGACGGGTTGTACGACGATTGCGGTAAACCTTGCCTTGTTGCTCAATAATAGTGAGACGCGGGTCGTCCTGGTAGATGGAAATCTACAATATGGCGATGTTGCCATATTTGTCAATGAGCAGGGGAAGAATACCTTGGTTGATCTCGCGTCTCGTATCGATGAGTTGGATTTCGATGTGATCGAAAGTGTCATGGTAACGCATTCTTCCGGCGTTCATATTCTGGCAGCGCCCTCCAGGCCCGAATATGCGGAGAAAGTATCTGGAGATCAGTTTTCGAAATTGATTGATTATTTGCGGCGGCATTATGCGTATGTGATCATTGACACGACGCCTATTTTGACCGATATAACCTTGGGCGCAATAGACAAGAGCGATGTGATTGTTCTTGTGACAACGCAGGATATTCCTTCTATCAAGAATTCCCGTCTCTTTTTGGATCTTTTGCAGACTCTTGGCATTTCACGTGACCGCATTGTGTTTACCATGAACCGCTTCGATAAGAGGATCGCTATTACCCCGGAGCGGGTCGGTGATAACCTGAAACAGCCGATTGCGGCTGTTATCCCGTTAGACGAGCGTATAGTGATCCCGGCTGTGAATAGAGGCGTCCCGTTTATCATCGAGAACAAGATGCAGCCCGCCGGTAAGGGTATCCTCTCTCTTGCAGAAAGCGTTAAAGCCTCATTAAAAGCCCAAGAAATGGCGCGAGAGGATGAAACGGTAAAGCGCTAGCAATTAGAGGAGATAGTTGATGTCACTTCTTAAACGTATCGAGCAAGGTCAAGGCGCTAATCCTGAGGCGAAGTCTCAGCAACCTGGACAGAGTGGAGGTGGGGATGCATCAAGGCTGTCTTCTTTGCAAACCCGCAGGACCAGCGCCCCAATTACTGCGCCACAGGCTGGTACATACTTTGATTTGAAAACGCGGGTGCAAAATAAATTGCTTTCCGAACTTGACCCATCCATGGATATTTCCAAAACCGATGAGGTCAAGCGTACCATCCAAGAACTTTTCGAACAGATCCTGTCGGAAGAAAATATTGTCCTTTCCCGCCCTGAACGCGCGCGGTTGTTCGAGCAGATTGCGGCTGAAATCTTAGGCCTGGGACCATTGCAGCCATTGTTGGAAGATGAGACGATCACAGAAATCATGGTCAATGGTGCAAAGAATATCTATATCGAGCGTAAAGGTAAATTGCATCGCGTGCCAGTGACATTCGAGAATAACGAGCATGTGATGCGCATCATTGACCGGATTGTCGCTCCTTTAGGTCGTCGTATTGATGAGGCCAGCCCTTATGTGGATGCGCGTCTGCACGACGGTTCCCGTGTCAATGCCGTCATTCCCCCAATCTCCCTGGTTGGACCTGTCTTGACGATCCGTAAATTTGCGAAGAATCCGATTACATTGGAGCAACTGATCCAGTTCGGAACGATTACTCCCGAGTCGTTGCAATTCCTGAAGGCTTGCGTAGAATCTCGCTTGAACATCGTGATTTCTGGCGGTACGGGTTCTGGAAAGACCACTTTGTTGAATATCCTTTCGAGTTTCATCCCAGGCGATGAACGTATCATCACGGTAGAAAATGCCGCTGAGTTGCAGTTGCGGCAAGAGCATGTCGTGACCCTTGAATCGCGCCCGCCCAATATCGAAGGTCGCGGTGAGGTCACTATTCGACAACTCGTCATCAACTGCCTGCGTATGCGCCCTGAGCGCATCATTGTCGGTGAAATTCGTGATGAAGCAGCCTTGGATATGCTCCAGGCGATGAACACCGGCCATGACGGATCTATGACTACATTGCACTCCAACGGCCCGCGCGATACCCTGTCGCGTCTCGAGACCATGACCATGATGGCCGGTATGGAGTTGCCTGTGCGTGCTATCCGTGAACAGGTCTCGTCGGCAATTGACTTGATCGTGCATCAAGAACGTATGCGTGATGGCACGAGAAAAGTGGTCTTTATTACCGAGATCAGCGGCATGGAAGGCGATGTGATCACAATGACCGACATCTTTTCCTTTGAGCAGAGCGGCATCGAAGACGGTAAAATCGTTGGCCGCTTGCGGCCTACCGGCCTGCGGCCAAAATTCATGGATAAAATCGAGGCTGCTGGTATCCATCTCCCGCCTTCGATCTTTGGAATTGGCGATAGACGCCGCTATTAGTGTCCCCCGTTTACCAGCGTTTATTTGTTGATGCTTGAATTATGGAAGCAGGAGCAGTTCTCAACACAATCTTGATCGTTGGTGGGGTTTTGGTTGTGATCCTGTTGATCATAGGGGTCATTGTTTCGATCAGCAGTGAACGCTCCATGGTGGAGCAGCGTCTCAAGACTTACTTGGACGAGGGGAAGCCGATCGTCGAAAAGGCAGAGGATCGCGCTGCGCTGACGGATTGGATCAACAAGAGGGTGGAAAGATCTTCATTTGGAGATCGCATTGCCAGGGAATTGGCGCGCGCCGACTTGAAACTCAAGGTTGCAGAGTATTTTGCCTTATACGTTATTGCGATAGTCGGCGGTGCATTGATTTTTGGTTTACTAGGGGGATTTCACCCGGCGTCCTTCACAATCGGCGCGGTGCTTGGCGCATTTGCGCCTCGCTTTTATGTCAAACGGCAGCAAGGCTTACGCCTGCGGCGTTTTGATGAACAATTGTCCGATATGTTGAATTTGATGGTGAATGGCTTACGCGCGGGGTATTCGACCATGCAGGCGATGGAAGCGGTGAGCAAAGAAATGCCTACGCCAATGAATGACGAATTCCGCCGGGTTGTGCAGGAAATGCAATTAGGTATCCCGATGGAAGCGGCGCTAAATAACTTGCTGCGGCGTATCCCAAGCGCTGACCTGGACTTTGTAGTGACTGCGATCAACGTGCAGCGCGAGGTTGGCGGCAATCTGTCCGAGATTTTGGATATTATTTCTTTTACAATTCGTGAGCGCGTTCGTATCAAAGGCGAGATCCGCGTTATGACTGCCCAGGTGCGGGCTTCAGGCACGTTGCTGGCTTTTATCCCTGCGGGCCTGGCATTGATGTTGTGGTTTCTCAATCGGGAATACTTGATGTCGTTTTTTGACAATGGGCCAATATGCGGTTGGAGCGCCATTGGTGTGATTGTCATCATGATTATCTCCGGTTACTTCGTAATGATGAAAATCGCAGATATCGAGGTGTGACATGGAAGGTACTCAAGTCCTGATCATAGTTATTGTTGGGGCGTTGCTTGTTGTTGGCGCTATTGCCCTTGTCGTTGTTGGGACAAGAGCGGCCGCCAACAAGCGCGACGAAGATCCCTTGATGGCACGCTTGTCCGAGTTCGCTGAGAGGGGTGATCTTGTTTCTCTCGAGCAGTTGGAACTTTCCCAGCCCTTTAGCGAGCGTGTTATCATTCCCTTTCTCCAAAATATCGGTGAATTTTCTTCGCGCTTTACGCCTCAAAAAGCAGTAGAAGATACCAACAAGAAATTGGAACTGGCCGGTAACCCGATCCGCATGGACGCCTCCACGTTCCTGGCGTCGCGTTTTGTTGTTGCTGCCTTGTTTGGAGGCTTCCTCACACTTATCTTTATCTTCTCCCCTCGTACCTGGGGCTTGGGGGCAATCGTTTTGGTCGTTTTACTGTTTACCGTCCTGGGTTTTTCTTTTCCCCAGCTTTGGCTCCAGAGTAAGATCAATGGCCGGCAAAAAGAGATTCGCAAGGCAATGCCCGATGCCTTGGATTTGCTGACGATCTGTGTAGAAGCCGGCTTGGGATTCGATGCAGCCATGTCGAAAGTGGCCGAAAAATGGGAGAACCAACTCTCGCTGGCGTTTTCCCGCGCTATCCGGGAAGTTCAGTTAGGGAAAACGCGCCGGGAGGCGCTGCGCGATATGGCAGACCGAATCGGTCTTGGCGAAATGACCAGTTTTGTGGCAGCGGTGATCCAAAGTGAAATGCTTGGTGTCAGCCTGGCAAAAGTGTTGCGCATCCAATCTGACCAGATGCGAATGAAGCGCAGGCAACGCGCCGAAGAAGAAGCGCATAAGGCGCCAATCAAGATGTTGCTCCCGATGGGACTTTTGATTTTTCCTTCGATTATGATTATCTTGTTGGTCCCGGCGGGTTTCCGCATCTTGAACACGTTTGGCGGCGGTATCTAAATTTGTGAAGAATAAGTGGAAAGCCCGGGCCCTAAAGGGCTTTTTCACCGCACTGGATTTGCTTTTCCCACCTGTGTGCGGGGGGTGCGGTAAAACAGGAACACGTTGGTGCGCAGATTGCCAGGACAAAGTCCAGCCGGTTCGGGAACCGGTTTGCGATGCTTGTGGTTTGCCTCTGGTTCATAGCGGGTTATGTTCGCGCTGCGCGCAAGTGCGACCCGGCTACAAGGCCCTACGCTCCTGGTCAGTATTCGAAAACCCGGTGCAGACGGCATTGCATCGTATGAAATACCGCCGGGACAGAGGCCTGGGTGAAGCCCTGGCTGTCCAAATGGCGCCATTTGTTTCCAATTTGCGTTGGCCGTTCGATGCAGTAGTCCCCATTCCTTTAGGGAAGAACCGGCTCAGGGAACGAGGGTATAATCAGGTTGCCATGTTGGCCATGCCGCTTTCATCGCTCCTGGATGTGGATTACTTCCCAAATGCGCTGGCTCGTGCGCGGGAAACCCGTTCGCAAGTAGGGTTGACCGCGGCGCAGCGCCAGGAAAATGTGCGGGACGCCTTCCTGGCTTCCCCTCAAGTCCGTGGACGGACGTTGCTTTTGGTGGACGATGTGTCTACAACGGGAGCAACTTTGTCGTCGGCGGCAGATGCGTTGTATGCTTGTGGGGCGGATGAAGTTTTTGCTGTCACAATCGCGCGTGCGCTGCCCCATCATAGTTTGTCTATTGTGTAATGGTTTCGCCCTTGTGGGCGTCCATAAATTTAATCTGAGGAGGTTCTATGTCACCCGAATTGGAAATCCAAGCGCGAAATATGGAAGTGACCGACCGAATCAATGACTACGTCACAAAAAAAGCAAGTAAGTTGGACCGTTTCTTGCCGGCTATCGAGGAGACGCGGGTTGAACTTACCCTCGAGAAGTCGGCGCGCAGCGCATCGGACAGGCATGTGGCGCAGATCACGGTGCGCGGAAAGAACCTGCTTTTGCGCTCGGAGGAGCGCGCGGACGATGTTTTTGCTGCCTTCGATACCGCTCTCGATAAATTGCAGCGCCAGGTTGACCGTTATAAAGGCAAACACTATCGTGGGCGCGGGGACGGCCGTTCGGCGGCCGAGGTGGTGCAAGCGCCGGAGATCGAAGTGGAAGTCGAAGAGGAGCCGATCATCGTCCGTCGCAAAAAGTTTGCCCTGGTACCTATGAACGAAGCCGAAGCCATCGAGCAGATGAGGTTGCTTGGTCACGATAATTTCTTCATCTTCTTCGATGCGGAGGCCAATAAAATCAAAGTGCTCTACCGCCGTCGCAATGGAACCTATGGCCTGATCGAACCGGAAGTTGGTTAGCGCCCAGGCTTTGTGTGCAAACCAGCTGGCCCGGCAGCCGATGCTGGGCCAGTTTTTGTGGAGTTGTAATGGAAGAATTGCTTGATTTCGATGATAACCTGACCGAGGATGATAGCGAAGAAGAAAAGGCCAAGGGGCAGGCCCTGGAGAACGCAGTGTTGCAAATGTTAAAAGCGGTGGGGGAGAACCCTGAGCGCGAGGGATTGAAATTTACTCCCCGGCGCGTGGCGCGCATGTATGCGGAATTATTGTCGGGCTATCATGTTGACCCGCATGCCATGATCAACGGCGCTCTCTTCAATATTACGTACGATGAAATGGTGTTGGTACGCGACATCGAATTTTACAGCCTGTGTGAGCATCACATCCTGCCCATCATTGGGCGGGTGCATGTGGCTTACATTCCCGACGGCAAGGTGATCGGCCTCTCGAAGATCCCCCGCATCGTGGACATGTACGCCCGCCGCCTGCAAGTGCAGGAACGCATGACGCGCCAGATCGCCGACTTCATCCGCGACCTGCTCAAACCGCAGGGCGTGGCGGTGGTGGTGGAAGGGCTGCACTTGTGCTCGATGATGCGCGGCGTCAAGAAGCACGATGCGCGCATGACCACCTCGGCCATGCACGGCGCATTCCGCGCCAACCTTGCCACCCGCCAGGAATTCCTGGACAACATCTCGCGCGGCGCAAAGCCGTTGCAAATCTAAGCGGACTGGTCCAGGCCCCGCTTTTGCCTGATCCTTCGACCGCTTCAGACAAGCCCCCGGCCTGCTCCCGTTAAACAAAGCGCTATGCACCTGGAAGGTGTGTAGCGCTTTTGCTATTCCCGGCTGCGCTCAACTTCCACCCCTGCGGAGGCCGCCTCAGGCACCGCGTTGGGCTTTTCGACCCGTACGCATACTTTTTTCACTCGCTGATCTTGTAAACACAACCTTGCGATATCATTCGCCAGCGCTTCCACAGTGAGACGCGCGGCGCTTTCAGCGTGCGCTTTGACCTTCTTCGCCAACGCGGCGTAGTCTACGCAGTCGGAGAGGTCGTCGCTTTGCGCAGCAAGGGACGTGTCGGCGTAGACCGTGATGTTGATGAGCATGTCCTGCGGCGCCTGGCGCTCATGCGGGTAAACGCCGATGACGCCATGCGCCCGCAGGTCTTTGATGATGATCTTATCCATATTTGCGTGTAGTCACTTTATTGATTAGAGCAAGTCTCTACTTTGTTTGGGCAGACCAAAAGGATAGTGCACTACTTGCCAGGGTGCAAGGTTTGTAACGTTCTGTCCAGCAGGAAGAAGGCCGCCGCCAGCGCTGCCCAGGCCAGCATCTGCGCCAGCCGCAGCCCGCCAAGGACCAGTGTGCTGTCGCCGCGGAAGGCCTCCAGGAAGAGCGTCCAGCCGCTGGTGAGCGCCGCGAAGGTGAGGAAGGACAGCCCGGGGCGGGAATCCGCTTTTTGGAACAGAATCAGGCTCAGGGTCAGGAGCGAGGCGAGTAGTTCGTAGATTTGGGATGGATGGCGCGTCGCTCCCCACAAGTCCATCCCCCAGGGCAGGCTGGTCTGCATCCCAAAGGCGCTGCCGGAGGCCAGGTGCGCCAGCGCCAATCCGACCGCGAAAACGGCGAAGAGCGGGGTGAGTGCGTCCAGCGTGGGCCATAGCGACAAGCCCTTCCGCTGCCCGTAGGCGAGCCCGACCACGAGCGCCACAGCCAGCCCGCCGAGCGGGTCGAACAGGTCGAGGTTGAGCGAGACCAGGCCACGCGGATCGGCCAGGAAGGCAGGCAGGTTTTCGAGCGCGAACAGGATACGCCCGCCCAGGACGTAGCCGAGCAGCGGGTAGAAGGTGAGGTTGTTCAGGTCGTTGGGGTTGACGCCATGCCGGCCGGCGCGCTTTTCGGCCAGCCACGAGCCGACCCAGATGGCGGCCACGGCCAGGATCAGGTCGCGCGGGGGGGAGAAGAGGTTGCGGAAGGTGGTGATCATAGGCGCAAGGGGGAAAGTTGCCCTACTTCAACAGGGCTTCGATGCGCGTGCGCAGCAGGGCTTCGGCCATCGGGCCGCCGATGACGACTTCTTGGATGACGCCTTGCCGGTCAATGAAGAAGGAAGACGGCAGGGAGCGCAGTTCGTACAGGCTGGCAGTAGCGCCGCTGGGTTCGAGCAGGACAGGGAAGGTGAGACCGTATTCCTGGACGAAGGGACCCACGGCGGCGGGGTCGTCCTGGTACGTCACGTTGACGGCCAGCACGGTGAAACCCTGGTCTTTGTATTCGTCGTACATTTTTTGGATGGCGGGCATCTCAGCGCGGCAGGGCGGGCACCAGGTAGCCCACAGGTTGACCATCACAACCTGCCCGCGCAGGTCGGACAGGCGCACGCTTTTGCCTGTGGTGGTTTGCAGCATAAAATCCGGCGACAGGAAACCCTGGCGCGGCGCGGGGATCTGCCCGGCAGCAGATAGGCCGCTGCGGTCGGCGCTGGCGACCAGCCACGCCAGTCCGGCAACCAGGATGAGGAGATAGAGCATGCGGCGTCGAATTGGTTGCATAACTTCCTTTTTTAGGCTACACTTTTATCAGGGTTTGCTCGGTTCCGCCTGCAGTTCGACTGCGGGCGAACTGTCGGTGCGCCTGGGCGCACAGTCTAGATTGTCTTTCGAGGCTATATCTTACTATGTTTTTCAGCGACTCAGTCTATGTTGGGATCGACCCGGCTTCCGCGCACAAGGATTTTGCCTACGCCGCGCTCGACCGGGACCTGAACCTGCTGGCCCTCTCCGACGCGGACGCCGACGACCTGACGGCTTTCCTGGGCGGCCAGCGGGCGGCGGTGGCGGCGGTCAATGCGCCGTCGTATGTGAACACCGGCTTGCTGCGGAAGAAACTCGAGGGCCAGAGCCTGACGCCCGGTCACGCTTTCCGCGGGGTGGACATGCGCCTGGTGGAGTATGACCTGCGCGCGCGCGGCATCTCGGTGAGCGGCACGCCTGCCCGCGAGGATACCTGCGCGGCCTGGACGCAGGCGGGTTTTGCGTTGTACCGCAGGTTGTCGAAGATGGGCTTCCAGCCATACCGGTCAGACGAGGCGGCGCACCAGTGGCTGGAGACCAATCCCCACGCCTGCTTTTGCGCGCTGCTGGAACAGGCGCCCTTCCCCAAGCCCACGCTGGAGGGGCGCTTGCAAAGACAGTTGATCATGCACGAGCGCGGTCTGCGCATCAAAGACCCGATGGATTTCTTCGAGGAGATCACGCGCTTCAAGCTGAAGAAGGGCATCCTGCCGCTGGACCTGGTCTATGCGCCCGAACACTTGGACGCGCTGGCGGCGGCTTATACGGCCTGGCTGGCGGCGCACAAGCCGGACGAGGTGCTGGTTTTGGGAGAGGAACAGGAGGGGCGGTTAGTGCTGCCGGTCAGGGAGTTGAAGGAGAAATATTAAGACCTTGGAAACATCGTCCCGAAGGTTATCAAATCCTTCGGGACGATCTCCTTATGGGGAAACGTCGAACAAGTATTTCCGGGGATTGTGGTGCGCGATCTGGAGGAACAAGTCCTCTCCCAAGCGGCTGCGCAGGAGGACGGAGGCCTCCTTCTCGCTCATCTCTTCGCGCTCGACCATGTAGTAGTCGCTGCCGAACAGGACGTGTGCGCGGATTCTCTCGTTCGAGAGCATGACCTTCAGGTAGTCCACCAAGTCTATGTACAGGCCCCTCACGCGCGGGACGAAGGCGGTGTAGGAGATGTCGGCGTACAGGTTGGGGTAATCTCCCGAGGCGATCATATCGGAGATCCAGCGCACCCAGGTGCGGTATGGGCTGGCTGATCTGCGGCGGCTTTTCAGGTGTCTCGCCCATTCTTCCGCGCCGCCGAAATGCCCCAGGCACAGGCGCAGGTCGGGAAACGCCTCGAGGATCGGGATGTAGTTCTTGGGGTGTGCGAACCTGCGGCGCTGTCTTTCGGTCATGCCGCGCGCCCACACGCCGCCGGGAGAGCAGTGCGCCAGCACGGGGCAGCCGCGCTCTGCGCAAATTTTATAGACCTTCAGCAAGGTCGGGTCGCTGGGGCTGTATCCCAGGTTGGGATAGATCTTGATGCCCCGGAACTTGCCCTCGCCCAGGCCCTGGTCCGCTATTTCGACGATGTCATCCCGGCGCGGGTCCACGGCCAGGAAGGGGATGATGCGTCCCTTGAATTCGGACTGGTAGGCCAGTTCCAGCAGTTCCTGGTGTTGTTGGTCGAACAGGTCGAAGGGATCACCCGCGCCGATGAACTGCATGTCCATGGGCAGCACCACAAAGGTGGTGTCGCTGGGGTATTGCTTTTCGATCTGCCGGAAGACCTTCTCTTGGGATGCCAGGTTGCCGGTCTGCAGGAAGCGTCCCTGGCGCTCCAGGGCGTCGTTCAATTTGGGGTTGAGGCGTTTGGTCAACAGGATCAGGGAACGGGCGAACCAGTTCCAGCGCATAAGCGCGCTCACCATGCGCCCCAGGAACAGGCCGAGTTGGATGCTGACGAAATAGCGCGGGACGTGCCTGGTGGTGAAGGTGTGGATGTGACAGTTGTAGATCGGTAACTCGCTCATCTTTTCACCTGCTATCTGTAACGCGGAATTCATTCCGCTATCCGAACCCAGAGGACGATAGGGTGATTATAGCATGGGCGGGCTGGCGACCGCCCCGCCGACCATAACTGGCTTGTTTTAAGATTGCAAAGGTACTCGGTTTTGTATTATGTTACTCAAGATTGCGGGGTTCGGTCAACAAATAAATGCCTTCCAATATTTGCCTTACCCGATGTTCTGACACTTTACCAATAAATTCCCCAAGTTGTGATTTATCCACTGTGAATATTTGCGAAACCAAAACAACGCTTTGTTTTGGCAAATCACCTTCGCCTTGTTCAAGTAATACATTTCCTGGTGCTTGTGCTCGCTTTATGTTGGAAGTTAAAGCGCAGACAATTACCGTATTGATTTTGCTGGCATTGAATACGTTGTTTTGAACAACAATATGCGGATGACTATAACCTGGCTCTGAACCAGTTGGCTCATCCAACTCTACCCAATAAATTTCACCTTGATTGATTACCATTCGTTCTCCACAAGTTTGCGATGCTGGCTACGCATTTTGGAGAGCAGAACTTTTTCGTTTTGGTCAGGCTCATCGGAGTATGCCTGATTAATCTCATCTAGCAGAACCTGATTCTGGTGATTTTTGACAAAGGTTTCAATTGCCAGCCCAAAAAGGTGGCTGCGGGAGATATTAAGTTGTTGTGCCAGACTTTCGGCTTGCTCGAACAATGTTTTTTGAATAGAAATAGCCGTTTTAATGGTAGTTGCCATTGGTTATACCTTTCTCTGCGCTTTAGTATAACCATCTCGGTGTCATAAGTCAATCACCTATTGCGCAAAGGACAAGAGGGTAAGAGAGAAGGAGCCTCTCCCTCCCCGTATCGCAATAGGGTCAATTCCCTATATTTACCGGCGTGCAGAAGTGCGTGGGCGCAAGCAGGAATACTCACATCCGCACAAGAGCCTGTCATTTGAAGAGCCGGATGAAGGGAAACTCTTGTCCTGAGCCTGTCGAAGGGTTCATGTCCGGTTCGGAAGTGGCGGCGGGGTGGGCAACCGCCCCGCCGACCATAATTGGGCAGGTTATCAGAAATGCATCTCATCATACAGTGATGAGGCTGCCAGGGCAGTGAACTCTCTGCTCATATTACCGTTCTATAAATCCTTCTTCATGCTACGTTGTATTTGGTCGATAATCTGATTGTTACCTATTAACTTTTGGCGCCAGTCCTACCTATGGTGATTTAGCGATTGCGAAAACACCATACGTGGCGGTTGAATGCCGCAAGAATGCGCGTAACAGTCGAAAATCAGCCCAAACTAGCACCATTGGTTAATAGGCTCGCTTTGTTTTTGCTCGGCTGTGGGCGGTTGGCAAACTGCCCCACGACCATTTAACCACCTTTTTACCAATTTTGGAACAGTCACGATGGGAAGAGTTTGTCGGTTTCGATGGCGCGGCAAGGTATAATCCATAAAACGCATCATGTTGGAGGCAGCCTCTCGAAGGCATCGCCTTGGACTTGTCGAAAGAGAAGCCAGGGTGGGCCTTGGGGCTTTGGCCTTTTGCACCAACCTTTGGGGCGTTTTCACCTGTAGAGAGGAGCGACACAGAATGACGACCAATCGAAAAATTCCCATGGAACATGATAAAAAGATTGCCCTGGTGGCGCACGACAACAAAAAACGCGACCTGCTGGAATGGGCCAAGTTCAACCGCGACCTGCTGGCGCATCACCAGGTATTTGCGACCGGCACGACGGGGACGATCCTGGAAAAGGAACTGGGCTTCGCAATCACGAAACTCAGGAGCGGTCCCCTGGGCGGCGATCAGCAGATCGGCGCCAAGATCGTGGGCAACGAGATCGATTTCCTTATCTTTTTCTGGGACCCGCTCGAACCCATGCCTCACGACCCGGATGTCAAGGCGCTCTTGCGCATGGCGGTGGTCTGGAACATTCCCATCGCCTGCAACCGCGCTTCGGCGGATTTCATGATCTCCTCCCCGCTCATGGATGGGGAGTACGACCGCCTGGTGCCCGATTACGAACATTACGCCGCTCGAAAAGTGGACCTGGAAGAGGGAGCAGGCTAAACGGGCAATCTCGCGCTAACATTTGCCAGCAAAGAATAACTGCTGGTGGGTCGTCCCTGAGGCGTCGAGGAAGTTTATGGTATACGGGAGGCTGTTGGAGAAATGATTCCGGCTTTTGAATACGGATATACTTAAACTTGAACGAAACTGATATGGATGAAGTCCGCAATATTCTGGCGGATATTGGGATGCGCATTCAGAGATTTCGGAAGGCAAGCAAGTAAAAACCAGCCAGACTTCGGAAGTTTCCAAAACTTCCGAAGTCTTTACTACGAATGGATGGCAGTATGTCGGACTATGACGCAACCATCATCGGCTCGGGCGCGGGCGGACTCACCGCCGCTGCGGCATTGGCGCGTGTGGGAAAGAACACCATCACTTCGCAAGCGCCCGTCGCAGGTGGGTCCGCTGGGATTCACGGCGCGGACGGAGTTCGAGGGTCTGTTCCTGTGCGGAGCCAGCACGCTGAGCCACGGCGTGGCGGGGATCACGGCTTCGGGAGTCGACGCAGCGAAGGCGGTGTTGGGTCTCGACAGGCTCGACCTATCAAATTCTCGGACGAGGGATTTGTTGAGGGAGGGTGGAGGAGGAATGAGGTTTGTGGGGGCGGAGTTGCAAACGGATGGGGAACGGGTGAGCGGAGGAGGATGAGAGGGAGGTGTGAGGTGTGGAGTTGCAGAATTACAAAGCGTGTAAAATAGAGCAATCAACCATACCTAAAGGAGTTTGGGATGGACAAATATCTGCTTCCAATAGATGATGGCTTGCCAGTAAGGCAATCGGGAGATTGGGCTCAAGACAAATTGTTTTATGTCAAGCATTACATTGACACTTTTGAAAAGTCCATGCGAGAAAAACCTTGGAGAGCAAGGATTTATATTGATCTCTTCTCGGGACCAGGAAAGTGTCAAGACAGGGAAACAGGCGCGTATTTTTTAGGTTCACCGCTACTTGCACTGACAACTGAACACCTTTTTACGAAATATTTCTTTGTTGATTTGGATGCTGGAAATTTAGAGGCATTGCAAATTAGAAGCGGAGCGACAACGGTCCAGCAAGATAGAATTCGATTCTTGGTTGGCGATGCAAACGAAAAAGTGCTTGACATCACTTCTGAAATAAGCCACATTGATAAGCCATACGTCCCAGGCGTTTGGAACGCATTAAGTCTTGCGTTTCTTGATCCGAACGGTGTTGAAGAATTGAAATGGGACATTGCTTCGGAGCTTGCGCAGATGAAAAAGATGGATCTAATCATCCATTATTCACAGCAAGGAGTAGAAAGACTCGTAAAGCGCAGCGTGGGTTCTCAAAAGGAAACTGCATTAGATACCTATTTTCCGCCCCCTGTCAGATGGGGTTTGGGGGCAAGGTAGCGAGGATATCCAAAATCTGTTGTTGAATGGGGCGAGGTTTTGGATAGTGAACTTGATAGCGGCCATTGGAAAACCGGGTGA
>JBMOMP010000088.1:0-49913 GCA_049323115.1 Chloroflexota bacterium | reverse complement strand
GCCTGTCCTGGCCGACAGGCCAGGGAGTCACGGAGTTCTTCATCTTCATCTCAGTGTCTCCGTGTCTCTGTGGTTTGATTTTGGCCTTTTTGCAGTGGACTCATTCGTGTATTCGTGAAAATTCGTGCACGGTTTGGGCAAAATAGAGCCCAACCACAAAATCCAGGAGAATCAGTAATTTTTACCACAGATGAAAGGGATTGACGAGATGTTCCTCTCACTTTTTCACCCAACAATCCCATTTATCTGTGTTTTTGCTACCGTACCTCTCAAAAGCGGGACGCAGATGCTTCGATGAACTCAGCACAAGTTCACGCTGATAAACACGGATTTTTTCTTCTTTTATCAGCGGAATCAGCGTTTTTCTGCGTCCAAAAAGGTTTTGTACGGTAGAGAATTTGTGTTGATCTGGTCGAGGATCGGTTTCCAATCGCTCCCTATCGCCAGCCGAGCGCGCTAAGATCGAAGGCCGGTTCGACGCCGTTTGCCAACTCGGCCACGATCTGCCCCGTGCCGGGCCCCAACGACAGGCCAAGCATGGCGTGACCGGTGGCAAGGATGAGGTTGTCGTGCCTGGGCGAAAACCCGATCATGGGCATCCCGTCCGGTATGACAGGCCGCAGCCCGGCCCACGTTTCCTTGATATCCAGTTTCTCGTCCAGCCGCAGGTACTCGCGGGCAAACCCTTCCAGCCGCCCGATCCAGCGCGGGTCTGGCTCCATGCTGAAATGTCCCACCTCGAGCCGCCCTGTGACCCGGATCAGGTCGCCCAGCGGCGAGACCGCCACGCGGCGGTCCCCCAGGATGAGCGCCTGGCGAGGCATATTCTGGATGGCCGACGCCGTGAGACTGTATCCGCGTGCAGGCTGGAGGGGGATATCGAGACGCAGGTCGCGCGCCAGGATGGCCGACCATGCGCCCGCTGCCAGGACGACCTGCGCCGCCTCCACCTCCCCCCGGCCTGTTTGCACAACCCGCACTTTTCCCTGCGCTGACAGGAATCCCGTAACCGGCGTATCCTCGAACACCTGCGCGCCCATCGCACGGATGCGTTCGCCCAGCGCCTCGAGGAATAGCGCCGGGTTGAGATGCGCATCGCCCGTAAAATGCACGCCGCCGATCACCTCCTCCCGCGCAGCCGGTTCTATTTCATGCACCTGGGATTTATCATACACGCTGACGGGGATGCCATGTCTGTGGATGAATTCGGCTTCGCGGCGACTGGCGTCAAAGGCTGCTTGATTCTTGTATAAGTTCAAGAAACCTTTGGTTTGATAATGACAGGCGATCTTCTCTTCGGCGATGATCCGGGCGAAATTGTCCGCGCTCAACTGGCCGAGGCTTTTCAGCGGCGGGATGCCGCGCCGGACATTGGCTTCGCTGCACGCTGCCGCAAACTGGATCAGCCACGAAAGATAGTTTGGATCCAGGCTGACCTTCATCCCGAACGGACTGTGCGCTGGGTCCAGCATCCACTTGAGGGCAGAGGTCACCACCCCCGGCGCGGCCAGCGGGATGATATGACTCGGCACGATATGCCCCGCATTGCCCGCGCCGCTGCCCTTGCCGATCTCATGGGCGTCGAACAGGGTCACTTGCCGCCCCGATTTCAGGAGGTAGTAGGCGCAACCCAGGCCAACCGGTCCGCCGCCAATGATGAGTACGTCTGATTTTGCAGCCATAGGTGTCCTTTGATTTTCAACCACAGATCCCCAAAGGGGACGCTGTGAATACAGTTAAGTATTGCTCTGTGAAAACGATGCCAACCGCGAAGATTTTGCAAGATGCTCATCATTTGGTTGCGGAATGCTTGCCCTGCCTGTCCCCGTCAGGGGAAGCAAAGCCAAAGGGAATTCCGCGCTACGAAGGTTTATCGAAAAAATTGCGTTCATCGGTGTTTATCTGTGGTGGAGCATGGATACCCCTCCCAAACGGGTCGCGCTCGTCCACCAACAATGTCCCCTCGGACATCACCCAGGCCTCGCCGGTGATGGTGGGGATGACCTGGTCGCCATCCAGTTGCACGCTGCCTTCGAAGATGCTGCCGACGACGCTCTGCTGCTTCCAGGTCTGGCCCACTTTCAACTGTCCACCGGCGTGCAAGCAGGCCAGTTTTGCGCTGGTGCCTGTGCCGCAGGGTGAGCGGTCGTAGACTTTGCCCGGGCAGAGGACGAAACTTTTGCTGTCGGCATCGGGCGTGGAGGTGAACAACTCGACGTGGTCGACCTCTGCGCCGTTCGCGCCGGTGACGCCCTGCGCGGCTACCTGTTGGCGCACACGCCACGCAAAATCGGTCAGCGCTTCGAGGTTGGACATGTCCACGTCCAGGCCGTGGTCGTGGACCAGGAAGAACCAATTGCCGCCCCACGCTACGTCGCCGTGGATGGTCTTGCCGTCTACCTCGATGGGGATGTGGGCGAGGTGGCGGTAGGCGGGGACGTTGCGGACGGAGACTTTGTTTGGGTATATGTCGTTGCGAGGGCCGGCGGTCGAGTAGAGCGAGTGTTCTTCTCGTTCGTATCGAGACCCTGCCCGAAGCAACCCCCCGTTTGGCGAGGAGATTGCTTCGTCGCTCACTCCGTTCGTTCCTCGCAATGACATGTCATGCAGGGTTGCTTCGACCACTCCAACAGGTGTTTCAACTCGAATTACTCCAGGTTGGATGCGCCCCAGGTACGCCAGCGAAGCGATCAGGCCGATCGTGCCGTGTCCGCACATGCCGAGGTAGCCGACGTTGTTGAAGAAGATGACGCCGAATTTGCAGGTCGGGTCGGCGGGCGGGACGAGGTACGCGCCGACCAGCACGTCGGAGCCGCGTGGTTCGAGCAGGACGGTGCGGCGCAGGCCGTCGTGGTGCGCTTTCAGCGTGGATAATTTCTCGGCAACGGAAGCAGGCCCGAGGTCGAAAGGAAGCGCGGTGATGAGGCGCGTGGGTTCGCCGCCGGTATGGGAGTCCAGGAAGGGGATTCGTTTCATGGGGTAGACATCCAAAAAGGGCTGACCACGAAGGCGCGGAGTCACGGAGTTTTTTCCTTCGTGTCCCCGTGTCTCAGTGGTTAGAGGCTCTTGAAAATCTTCTCGAATTCGGCGCGGTCTTCGTCGGCTAACGGCAACAATGGACGGCGAGGCGCGCCGACCGGGATGCCGAGCAGTTCGCAGCCCAGTTTCACTTTTTGCAGGTAACTGCCGCTTTCGACGCTGCGCAGCAGGGGCATGAGTTTTTCCATGCGGGCGCGGGCGGTGACGAAATCGCCGGCCAGCGCGGCCTCGAGCACGTCTGCATGTTGGCGCGGGGCGCAGGAGGCGGCGCCGCCGATCCAGGCGGTGGTTCCCCACAGGAAGTAATCCAGCGCCTGGTCGTCGGAGCCGCAGATGATCTGGAAGCGGTCGCCATAGCGCATGGTCATGCCGTAGACGCGCGACATGTCGCTGGATGCTTCTTTGATGCCGATGACGTTGTGAACGGCGGTGAGGCCGTCGAGCACTTCGTAGCCGATCTCGCTGCCCGCGCGCCAGGGGAAGTTGTAGAGCACGATGGGGATTGTGACCGCCTCGGCGACGGCGAGATAGTGCGCCAGCAGTTCGCGCTGGGTGGGACGTGAGTAGGGCGGCACGGCCACCATGAGCGCGTCGTAGCCCATCTCTTCGGCGGCTTGCGAAAAGCGGATGACGTCCCGCGTGGCGCCGGCGTTCACACCCGCGATGAGTGTGGCGCGTCCACCCACTTTCCCTTTGACGAATTCGAAAATCTCCAGTCGTTCGGCGTCGCTGTAGGCGTAGACTTCGCCGGTCGTTCCGCCAGGGACCAGCCCCGCGATCTTATTCTGGATCAGGTATTCAATCAGTTGTTCCAGGACGGGATAGTTGACGCTTTCGTCCGCGTGGAAGGGAGTGACGATGGGGGCGTAGATTCCTTTGAGTTGCATACTTACTCCTGTGTCAGGTTCCAAATTCCAGGCTTGCGCCGGGCGAAGCCGAGGTGTTGAAGGTTGGGATGTGTTAGAAGTTTACTCCCCCCTGTGGGAGCGGGCAAGGGTCGTACCGCCAGGCTTGGCCTGGCAAAGCCGACCACAGGTCGGCGATACATTTATCGCCTGTTAGTTGCGGCTGGAGGCCGCGCTATGTATGAACGTGAGTCGGTAAGTCTTCGCCAGGCGGTAGGGCAACCTGTTGGCAAGAATCTCAAACGAATCTATAATACATCATCATCTGCACCCGGAGGATAATGTGCCCCAACAACCAACTTTCAAACAGCGTTTCCAGTATTTTTTCGATAATTTCATGTCCAGGGGAACGGTCGCCCTGATTGGCGGGCTGGGCTTCATTTCCCTTTTGCTCATCGCCATGGCGGGCCTGGTTATCTCCATTGGCGGACGGTTGCTTGCGCCGGAAGGCAGCAATCCGCCTGGTTTCCTCGAGGCTGCCTGGCTCAGCCTGATGCGCACCCTGGATGCCGGTACGATGGGCGGCGATGCTGGGTGGGGCTTCCGCCTGGTAATGTTGGGCGTCACCTTGGGCGGCATTTTCATTGTGAGCACGCTCATCGGCGTGCTGACCGCCGGTGTGGAAGACAAACTGGAAGAACTGCGCAAGGGCCGCTCGCAGGTGCTCGAAAATGGACATACGCTTATCCTTGGCTGGTCACCGCAGGTTTTTACCATCCTGTCGGAGTTGATGCGGGCCAATGAAAACCAGAAGAATGCCTCTATCGTAATATTGGCAGACAAGGATAAGGTGGAGATGGAAGAGGAGATCCGCGGGCGCGTCGAGACGGTGGGCAGCACGCGGGTCATTTGCCGTTCCGGCTTGCCCATGGACCCGACCGACCTGGAAATTGTCAGCCCGCACGAAGCCAAATCCATCATCGCCCTGTCCCCGGAAAGCGATAACCCCGATACGGACGTCATCAAAACTGTGCTGGCAATCACCAATAACCCGAACCGCCGCGAACAGCCTTACCATATCGTGACCCAGATCCGCGATGAAAAGAATGTAAATGTGCTCAAGATGATCGGGCAACGCGACAGGGTCCAGGCAGTGCTGACCGGCAACGTGGTGGCCCGCGTCACTGCCCAGACCTCGCGCCAGAGCGGCCTCTCGGCGGTTTACACCGAACTCCTGAATTTTGGCGGCGATGAGATTTACTTTACGAAGGAGCCGACCCTGGTGGGCAGGACTTACGGGGAAGCGCTGACGGCGTACGAGACTTCCGCCGTGATGGGGATCAAAAAAGGCCCCAACGATGCTTCCCTGAACCCGGACATGGGGACCGTCATCGGAGCCGATGACGAACTTTTCGCCCTGACGACCGACGATAACACCTTGATCGTCTCCGGCCTGGCCTCCATCCCGGTGGATGGAACGGCCATTCACTCGCAGCGTAAGGTCGGCACTTCCATGCCGGAGAAATGCCTCATCCTGGGGTGGAACCGCTGCGCGACAGTCATCATCCGCGAACTCGATAACTATGTTCCCCACGGTTCGCGTGTCATGGTGGTGGCCGACCCGCACGCCTCGGAGGAAGTTGCCGATGTGGAAAGGCAGATCAAACAGGGGTGCAGCCGGCTTTCCAACCAAGAAGTCGATTTCCAGGAGGGGGATACCACCGACCGCGATCTGCTGGAACGCATCAAGGCTGCAGACTACGACCACGTTATCGTTTTGAGTTACGCCGGCCTCGAGGTCCAGGAAGCGGACGCCAAGACGCTCGTCACCCTCCTGCACCTGCGCGACATCGCAGAACGTGACGAAACGCCGTTCTCCATCGTCAGCGAGATGCTCGACCTGCGTAACCGGGAACTGGCCGAGGTGGCCCGGGTGGACGATTTCATCGTCAGCGACCACCTCATCAGCCTGATGATGGCCCAACTCTCCGAGAACTCGGACCTGTATGCTGTCTTTGCTGATATCTTCGACCCGGAAGGCTCCGAGATCTACCTGAAACCGATTAGCGATTACGTGGAGACTGGCAGGCCGGTCAATTTCTACACGGTCGTGGAAGCCGCCCGCCGCCGCGGAGGGACGGCCATCGGCTATCGCCTGGCAAGCGAGGCCGGGGAGGCCGCAAAATCCCACGGGGTCCACACCAACCCGAAGAAATCAGAGAAGATCACATTCAGGGAAGAAGACAAGATCATCGTGGTCGCTGAAAAGTAAAGGGCTACCCTGCCTGCCGGTTCAGCGCGCAGTTTTTCATAATAACTCAATCGTCCCGAAGGTTGGAAGTTGCAGATGGTTCGTAATCCAACCTTCGGGACGTTTTTCCTGGCAGAATTCGGTCAAACGGACTGGACTCCCCGGCGCTCGTTTCATCTCGTTTTCTTCGAATCCCAAGCGTGAACCAACAACGCCAGGCAGGCGGCGACAAAGCCGATCCCCAACGCGGCCCAGGGATATTCGAAATATTTTCCCTCCGACAGGGTGTTGACCAGCATGGCGATCAGGTAGCAGGCATAGGTCCAGGAAAAGGAACGGGTGAGCAGCGCGCCCAGGGCAAAGAAGACGCCCAGCATCATCTGGATCAGCGCCTGATCGGGGGAGATGAAAAGTTGGTCCACCCAGAAACCGAGCCCGACCGTCAGCACGGAGGCGACCACCGCCAGGAGGGATGTCCACCAGTGTCCGGGCAGGGCCGCTTCCAGACTGCGCGGGATCAGGAAGAAGCATTGCAGGCAGATTCCCAAAGCCATTGGGACGAAGAGCAACAGGTATTTGAGCACGCCTGCCGCGCTGGGCGGATGGGCCTTCAGCAGGGGGAGCGCATCCGAGAAGAACACGCTCGCAACCAGGACGATTCCCAACGCCAGGAAGCCGCCGGTCTTGCGCCATTTCGGCGCCGGTGTGGACAACACGAACCCAAAGCGCCGCGCCAGGAGCAGCGGGACGGCAATGCCCGTCAGGGCGATGTAAACCACCATGAAAAAGGTCAATTGGAAGAAAATCCCGTCTTTGCCGAGCCAGCCTTCCAACGCCTGGCCGATGCCCCACGCCAGCAGGAAGGCTATGTACGACAGGGCAACCGGGAAAAGGATGTGGGTCGGTTTGGCCTGCATGGCGCGCTCCTCAGGGTTTTGTCCCTGAGATGGTCACGCCGACGGGATGCGCTGCCACCTGGGAACCCGCCAGCGGCGTGCCATTGAGCAGGGACGCCAGTTCCCGGGGCGTGTATGCAGCGTCAATGGAGGAGACCAGGCCCGGGCGGATGGAGACCGGTCGAGTCCCCAGCCACAAGAACGCGCGCACCAGCGGGTTCATGTCGCGGCGCAGGTCGGAGATGAAATAACGCCCGCCGGGTTTGAGGACGCGCCAGATCTCGTCGAAGGTGCCGCGCGGATCCGTCCATTCGTGCAGCGAGCCGTTGGTGAAAACCGCATCGAATGCCCCAGCCTCGAACGGCAGGCAGTCGCCGCTGCCCAGGTGGTAGGTTGCCCGCCCGGCGAGTCCATACTCCCCGGCGTTGCGCCGGGCAAGCGCCTGCATATCGGGGCTGATGTCCAGGCCGGTCAGGATGGTATCCTGGGTGTGCTTGAGCCATTCCAAGCCCAGGTAACCGGGGCCGTGACCGATTTCCAGCGCGTGTCCGCGCGTCAGGCTATGTTCGAGCAGGGAAGGGGTGGCGATCCAGCCGCGGTCGCGCAGGCTGCGCTGCATCTGGTCATAGGCTGCGACCGTTACTTCGCCCTGGATGCCGTGGTCCGTTTCTGGAATACGAGGTCTGGTCATGATATTTCTCCTTTATTTTAGATTTAATATTCTAGTTAGAATATAAGATAAAAAAACAAACGCCCTAAGGGTATTCGCCGCGCATCAGTTTATCGAGTACGCCCGCTGTCCAGTCCAGTTCGGCCTGGGTGTGGACAAGGGTATGATCGAAAATGGCGGCTGCCAGGCGCGGCACTTCGGGATTGGCAAGTTGTTCGGCGCGATGGGATCGTACGTGTTCCAGCACCTCCTGTAAAGCGGCCTGGCGTTGCTCCAAGTAGCCGATGACCTCATCGCGCGGCAAGTCCGCCAGGAAGAACAGGTAGATGTCCATGTCGAAATATTGGCGTTCGACCGTCTGCCAGCCCTGCCGCAGCAGGCGCAGGAATTCCTCCCGCCCGGCCTCGGTGATCTGGTAGACGCTGCGCGAGGGGCGCTTGCCGGGCTGTTCCACGCCCACGTTCTCGACGAAGCCCTCGCCTGCCAGTTTGTCCAACGCAAAATAGATCGAGCCGAACGCGATCGAAGTCCAATCGCTCATGTGCTCTTCGATGATCTGTTTGATTTCGTAACCGTATAGTGGTCGCTGGCGCAGCAGGCCGAGCAGAACAAGGCGGACAGACACGGCAAGGGTTCCTTTTCTAGACTTGATATATTCTAACTTGAATATTCATGCTTGTCAAGGCTGTTTTCTCATATCCCTCTGAAGAGGCTTGACCCCCAGCGGCGGAACTGTTACATTGGGAATGCTCGTTGCTGGCCCAGCCCCGTTTTGTTCACAGGAAAATCCCTTATGACCACTGGTCTCCCCAAACCGCCGACGGTTCGCAGCATCCTGCTGGGAATTGCGTTGTTCGTGATTGCGCTGCTGGCTTTCTTGCGGATGCCCGATGTCGTCAAATACACCGGCGCCGCGCTCATGTTCGTCCCGGCCAAATTGGGACTGATCGAAATGGTCGAACCACAGCAAGTCCTCCGGCTGCCGCTTGCAGAAAACCCGTCCTCGCTTACGATCCCCTCCCCGGGCCGCTATGCCTTGTATACGGACAATTACGACTTGCTGGTCGTACACGATGCGGTCGTCGAGGGCGATTTGCCCCCCTGGATAAAAGTGCGCTCGCAAGCCTCCGGCGCCCCAGTGAGCATTCTCCTGATGGAGCGGGGATTGGCCTGGTATGACACCCCCTTTGCGCGCGGGCGGCCGGTCGTTCTGTTCGAGATCGAGCAGGGCGGCGTATACCAGTTCATCCATCCCACCCGCCCGGATAGCGCGTACATCGTCCCGGATGTCGTCACTGGGAAGGAATTCGGGATAACGTTAACCGTCCTGGCAGAGGTCGGGCTGGTGGGCGGCCTGGCCTTCTACATCGTCAACCGCCGGGACCGTCCGCGCCGCCTGCGCCAAAAGGAAGTGCAAGAGCAGGCCCGCCTCCGCACCGAAGCGATGAAAAGGAAAATGCAGGAAAAAGCCGAAAGGGAGAAACCCGGTCAGAAGCAGGCCAGGGACACCTACACCCCCGACAACTACTGGCAAAAACACTGACCTGCCTGTTTAACGGCAAACCCCGCGAAAACTCGCGGGGTCGCCAGGGACCAACTCAGAGGGAGGAGAGAGAGTCGCCAGTCAGGCTTGTTGTCTGTTGCCAAGCCCGCTTTTCTACACCGGTTCGTGGTTGGGGTTGGTGCCGCACCAGGCGCATACCGGCTTGTCGAACTGGTTGCATTCCTCGGCGTTCGAACAGCGGCGGGCGCGCACGCGCGGCGGCTGGTCGGGGAGGTGATCTGCCGGGTAGACCACGTCCACTTCCAGCGCAATCTCATGCCCGACATGCTCACAATATTTGACCTTCGACACTTGCCATTTCCGATAAGCCATCGCAACCTCCAACCAATTCCAACTTCAGTGTATCCATTTTGGCGGCCAATCGCCAGTGACAGGCGTCACAAATCAGCGTGACGAACCGCCTTATTTGGATGACATATCTCCCAATTTTGGGCTTCCCCTCTAGCGCCGGACGAGCCGCGAGACCTGCCCGTTGTCGCTGGCGAGATAGACCTCGCCCATTTCGTCCTGCCCGAAGGTGGTGACGGTCAACCCCGCTTCGAACAACGCCCGCGCCTGCCACTGGCCATCGGCGTCTAGCAAGCCCCAGATCGTCCCCCGGCAATAATCGGCGTACAGGTAGATGCCCTGCCACTCTGGCATTGCGCCGCGGTAGACCACACCGCCCGTTACCGAGCAGCCCTGGTCGTGGTTGTATTCTGCTGCCGGCGCGACCAGCGCCAGGTCCAGCGGAGGAAAGCCCTCGTAGGCGTGCGTCCCCTCCATGTAGTCCCAGCCGAAGTTGAGCAGGCCGGGCGTCCCGGCTGCCACGAAATCGATCTCTTCCCACTCGTTCTGCCCCACGTCGCCGATGTACAGGTCGCCGGTGGCGCGGTCCACCGAAATCCGCCACGGATTGCGCAGCCCGTAGGCCCACACCTCGCTGCCAGAGATATTCCCCGGCGGGATGGCATACGGCTCGGCCGAGTCCACGTCCAGGCGCAGGATTTTGCCCAGCAGGGAAGTCAGGTTTTGCGCATTGCCGAACGGGTCGCCAGCAGAGCCGCCATCGCCAAGACCGGCGTATAGGTAGCCGTCTGCGCCGAAGGCCAGCGCGCCGCCGTTGTGGTTGGCAAAGGGCTGGTTCACGCGCAGCAGCACGCGCTCGCTGGCGGGGTTTGCCAAGCCGAGATGGGGAGACGCCTGGAAGCGGGCGATGACCGTATTCCCATCCTTGCCGGTGTAGTTGACGTAGAAGAACCCGTTCTCCGCATAGCGCGGGTGGAAGGCCAGGCCGAGCAGCCCCTGTTCGTTGCCCTGGCTGCCCACGCGCTCGCTGATGTCAAGGAAGGGGACGGAGAGTACCTGCCCGTCTTGCAGGATGAGAATGCGCCCGACCTTCTCCGCGAGGAACAGCCGCCCAGCGCCAGCGATGGCGCTTTGGATGTCTGCCGGGCGCTCCAGGCCGGAGACGACCGTCTCCCAGGTGTACAGCGCTGGGTCGGGGAAGGCAGCAGCGTCTGGCGGGGGCGGGGTAGGGGATGGTGTGTCTGTCGCGAGCAGGGAGGTTGCGGTCGCTGCCGGGGACGGGGGAGCGCTTTCGGTAACGGTGGCAGGTTGGGGCGTGGGAGGAGGCGCGGGCGTCTGCGGGACGCAAGCCGTTGCCAGGGACAGCGTCAGGAGGATGACCGCTATCTTTCGCATTCGTCCCTTATTTCTCGTCCACGTCTACAGTTTCGCCGTCTACCACGTCATCCCCCGATTCCACGATGTCCATGTTGCTGGTGAGTTGGTGCATGTGTTCCTGCACCACGTCGGGCGGACAGAATTCCACGAACAGGTAGACGCCCAGCGAGACGATGGCTACATCGTCCAAGGCGCTGACGCCGGGGATGACGGAGATCAGGTCGAAGGGGAAGAACAGGTAGACCAGCGACGCCACCGGCAGCAGTTTGAGCAGCGGGTTGACGCGCCGGTCGGCCATCAAGCGCACGATGAGCTTGAGCCGCATCGCCAGGTCGCGGAACATGCCCCCGCCGGGTGATACCATGATCTCGCCAGATTTTTTGTTTGCCATGCCAATCTCCTTGTGAAAACAGGCTGCTCCCATTATAAAGCACGCGCAACTTTTGGGAGGCTTCTTCATCCAAAAGAAGATAAAAACCTACGACCTTACAGGAGAATTCGCGAATGGAAATGATCATTGATTTCCCCGGCGGCGCGCGCGTGGATGCGCATTTTGGCCCGTACATCGTAGCAACCGACCAACCCCGGGCTGGCGGCGGGGAGGGCTCTGCGCCGACCCCGTTTGCCATGTTCCTGGCCTCGATGGGCACTTGCGCAGGCATCTACGTGTTGGGCTTCTGCCGCCAGCGCGGCCTGCCCACCGACGGCATCCGCATCGCGCAGCGCATGTACAGCAACCCGATGACAGGCCTGGTCAGCAAAGTGGACCTGGAGATCCAGGTGCCGCCCACCTTCCCGGAAAAGTACCGCCCTTCCCTCATCCGCTCGGCGGAATTGTGCGCGGTCAAGAAGCACTTCGAGCAGCCACCCGTGTTCGATATCACGACCAAAGAAGTGGAACTGGCCTGAACTCTTCTGCGGCCCGTTGTTTTTTCTTTCCTCTTTCTTCTTTTCATGAAAAGAAGAAAGAGGAAAGAACACTTAACAAGGTAGAATTCGCCCATGCCTTACCTGGTGGATGGTCACAACCTGATCCCTAAAGCCGGACTGCGCCTGGATGCGCCCAACGACGAAATGGAACTGGTGGCCCTGTTGCAGGAATTCTGCCGCTTGCACCGCAGGCAGGTGGAAGTCTACTTCGACGGCGCGCCAGCCGGTCAGGCCGGGACCCGCAGCCTGGGGGCCGTTAAAGCAACCTTTGTCCGCGCCGGGACGACTGCCGACGCCGCCATTGCGCAGCGGCTCAAAAGGCTGGGGCGCGCCGCCCGCAACTGGACGGTGGTCAGTTCCGACCGGCAGGTGCAGGCTGAAGCGCGCGCTGTCCATGCAGAAACGCTTTCCAGCGAGGAATTTGCCCGCCAGTTGCAGCAGACCCCGCGAGGGGAAGTCCCCCGTCCCGCAGTCGAGCGGACCGTATCACCCGCAGAAGTGGATGAGTGGTTGAACCTGTTCGGTTCGAAAGGGCACCGGGCGGAGTGAGTAGGAATTTCGGGGGATAAAAACGGATAAATATGCTCGAATTTCTAATCTAACCTTAATGTAATTCGGACTAGTTTGGTGTATATTATTGCCAACGACACCTGCCCTCCCTTTTACTGGTATCTAGGTGTCACCCACCGAACAACCTGTCGCAGCATGTCCCCCCCATGCTGAACAGGCGGTGGTGTCCCTCCCCCCTCAAGGCCAGCAGGCGCACCAGCGCCTGTTGGTCTTTAAATTCATAATGCGGCCTCCATCTGCAACCAAATGTCATTGCGAGACCGGCGCTTTTTGCCGGTCGAAGCAATTCCCTCGTCTGCCAGGAGACTGCTTTCCTGGAAGAGCGCCAGGATGGGCGGGAACAGCGCCCTTGCAGCGACAGCAGAATCTTCGCGGTTGTGTCCAAATGGATATTTGGAAATATGCAAGGCTGTACACAAGCAATTGGCGTATAATACTCGACATGAGACAGGACGTAGTACTTGAGACCTTGAAACAAAAAAATACCGAATTGGCGATCAAATTCGGTGTCAAGTCCTTATTCCTGTTTGGCTCGGTCGCGCGAAACGAATCCACCGCTGCCAGCGATGTAGACTTACTGGTAGAATTCAACCGTCCTGTAGGCTATTTTGGTTTGTTTGCCTTGCAGGACTATCTTGAAAAGTTGCTTGGTTGCTCCGTTGATGTGGGGACTCCCGATAGTTTGAAACCTTACATCAGGGAACGCATTGCGGGGGAGTTGATTCGTGTCACCTAGAGACTGGCGAGACCGTATTCGTGATATTCTCGATGCAATTGCGGAAATCCAGAGTTTCACGCATGGCATGGACTTTGAATCTTTCCAGGGCGATGACAAAGTCATCCGGGCCGTCGAAATGAATTTCATTATCATCGGTGAAGCGGCAAATCAGATACCTGAAGAGATCGAGGAAGAATATACGGTTATTCCATGGAATCTCATGCGCGCTATGCGAAATCGCATTGTGCATGTCTATTTCAAAGTTGATGAAAAATTGATGTGGGATACCATCCAAAATGACTTGCCGTCCTTGATTCCCGAATTAGAAAAGTTGCTATAATCGTTTTCAAAACCGAGTACCAAATCTGGAGGAAACCCATGCCAAGACGTAAATCATCCCGCCGCGCGTCCCGTTCCCGGCCCAGCCTGGGCGCAACCCTGCGCCGCCCGCTGGTGCAGATCGGCATCCTGGCCGTCGTTGCCGTCCTCATTTTCCTGATTGCTTCGGCCGGCGGCCAGACAGGCAGCGACGCCCCCTCGGCTTCCGTCAGCGTGGACGAGGCCTACCAGATGTACCAGGACGGCATGTTCGTACTGGATGTCCGCACGCCCGAAGAGTGGAACGAATTCCACGCCCCGGATACGACCCTGATCCCGCTGGACGAGTTGTCGGCGCGCGTGGGGGAACTTCCCAAAGACCGGCCCATCCTGGTCGTCTGCCGCTCCGGCAACCGCAGCCAGGCCGGGCGGGACATCCTGCAACAGGCCGGTTTCGAGGCCACCAGCATGGACGGCGGCTTGAACGAATGGCGCGAGCGGGGCTATCCGGTGACCAGCGGGCCGTAGATACAAATACGTTGGACTGCGTGAGAGGAGGCTGGAATGAAATCCCAGATCAATGACCTGGTTGCCATGCGGGACATCGAATCCCTGCTGGAGGTGATGGAAGATCACGATGACTGGATCGTCCAGATGGACGCCGCCGAAGGCCTGGTCAAACTGGGCGACCGGCGCGGCCTGGAATATTTGCTGGTCGCGCTGGAGGGCGAAGACTACGACATGCGCGAGGTGGCCAAGGAGGTCCTGGCAGACCCGGCTGTGGCAAGGATGCGGGAAGAGATCGAAGCCGAAGAACGCCGGGCGCTGGTTACCTCTGTCGAGCAGGCCAAAGTCCGTTTGCAGAAGGGCAGGAAAGTCTTTACCTACAAAATGGTCTATCTCCCGGCGGGAGAGATCCTCAGCGAAGACACGTCTGATGACGGCTTCAACATCCTTGGGCTGGATAGGGCCGGGCTGGCAGGCTGGGAGGTGGTCAACGTCATCCCCCGGCGCCGCCAGGTGCTGGTCAATGACATAGACGACCATTTCGTCGGCGCATATTTCCTGCTCAAAAAAGAGTTGGCTCCGGAGGAAAGCGCCGAACTGGACGGGTTGCTGTAACCCCTGTCAAACCAAACCGTGAGGCGGCGGGATTTACTCCAATGAGGTGATGGTTCCTTTTCCGCGTATCAACAAGAGGGAGAAGTATGCAGGCTGCCTGCCATCCCAGGCAGACAGGTCATGGAGGACAACCTCGTCTTGCAGGGAGGCTTTCTCTACCAACATAGCCCCCTCAAGGCAACCTGTTTGTTCCAGCATTTCGACCAGGGGGCCCAGGGAGCGAAACACTTTGAACAGTACGATGACTTCGAATTGTTCCAGCCAGGCCTGGATTTGTTCTGGCCGCGCCTGGCTGGCAGAGGCAATCGCCATGCCCTGGTTTTCCAATGCCAGCGGGAAGTGCGCGGCCGCAGCCGAGGCAAAGACCGAACTCACGCCGGGGCAGATTTCCACCGGCGTCCCTGGCGGCATGGCCAGCAGCAAATGCTGGAAGGTGCTATACAACAATGGGTCGCCTTCCGTGATGAAGGCCACGTCCTGTCCGGCAGAGAGATGTTCCAGGAGCCGGCAAGCAGCCTCTCGGCGGGCAATGAGGCGGCGTTCCCGCTGTGGGGACATGGAAAACCGGAGCGGCAATTCCAGCGTCGAGGCCGGGATGTGCGCGGCGGCTATCTGGCGGGCAAAACTGTCGCCTTTTTCGTCCACAACGTAGGCTATGACCGGGGCGCGCTGTAAGATGCTGGCTGCCTTGAAGGTCATCAACTGCGGATCGCCGGGGCCAACGCCCACGCCAAAGAGCGTTCCAAGCGTCATGGTATCACTCCACTGAGAATGAACACCGGGTTGAGGGGCGACAGGCGCGTGCCCTCGGCAAGCGAAGAACCGTAGGCGATCTGCGCCTGCGTCAGGGACGGGTTCCAACCGGCCTGTTTCATCCACTGTTGCGCCTGGAGCATGTTCTCGAGCAGCGCAAAGGGGGCCGTCACGCGGCAGCCGGGGAGGGCGGAGCGCGCTACTTGCGCCAGGATCGCGTCGAGTTGCCCGCCGCTGCCGCCGATGAACACGGCATGAGGCGCGGGCAGGCCGACCAACGTTGCCGGGGCTTCCCCGGGGACGACCTCCACGTTCAGCGTCCCAAGGCGTTCGATGTTCTGCCGCAGGTAGCCCAGGTTTTCGGGATCTTTTTCGATGGCAAACACGCGCCCGCGCCAGGCAATTTCCGCCATCTCGATGCTGACCGCGCCGCTGCCTGCGCCGATGTCCCAGACTACATCGGTCTCGCGCAGCGCCAGGCGCCCCAAGCACAAGGCACGGATATCTGCCTTGGTGATCAGTCCCTGCCGGTGGGCATAGGCATCGTCGTCGCGCGGGGCAAAAACCGGCCAGGGCCGCCAGCCCGCGTCGTGGACCAGGAGCATGACGTTCAGGGGCGCAAATTCCTGTCTTGTCAGGTCCGACAGGCGGGCGTCCACCAGGCGCTCGTCGCCTGCGCCCAGGTTTTCGGCCACGATGACGCGGCAATCCTCCACGCCCCCACGCAGCAGGTTTTCGGCAATGACAGCCGGGGTATTCGCATGATCCGTCAAGATTCCCAGTTTGGGAGCGCGCCTGGCCCAGCCAAGCACCTCCGCCGGGGAGTGGGCATGAGCGCTGGTGAAGACGGCGTCATTCCAGTGCAGGCCGGCCCTGGCAAAGGCCGCTTGCAGCGAACTAATGTGCGGGAGGATGCGAACCTCCCCCGGCGGGAAATGTTCCAGCAGCGTCCCGGCGATGCCGTGAAAACCGGGGTCGCCCGAAGCCAGGATGACGATCTTCTCGTCATCGCTGCGGGCATGCAGGCGGGCAATGACCTGGTCGAGATTGTTCCCGATGG
Source organism: Chloroflexota bacterium (assembly GCA_049323115.1). Lineage (GTDB taxonomy): Bacteria > Chloroflexota > Anaerolineae > Anaerolineales > Villigracilaceae > JAABUE01. The sequence goes on along the minus strand of JBMOMP010000088.1, from coordinate 33,512 downwards.
ATATCCTTTCGGCAGGATGGGACTCGATAGCAGCCAACAGTCTTTGTCCGCCCATCAGCAGGCCGGCACCCTGGATGACGGCATTCGCTTCAGGCGACAAAGCCAGCCTGTCACCCATGCCCAGCCCAACCACCCAAATCGGCTGCTTCATGTCCCTTGCTCCAATCCTTTGCGCGCCAACAATTTACCTCCAATGGCAAAGAGCAAAACTTCCACTTCCCGCAGCGCAGGCGCATATTCCAAACAGGCCTGGGCGGCCTTGCCGGCCAGCATCTCCTCCAGCCCGGAAACCCCGGCCTGGTTCAGCATGGATTGAACGTGGTGCGCCGTGTTGGCCGAGCGGATTTTCCCGACCAGGGTTTCGTCAGCGCCCAATTTTTGCGCCACTTCGGCCAGGAAGTCGAAATCCACCTCACCCTGGCTGACGTGGGTCTGCATCCGTCCCTGCGCCAGTTTCGACAACTTCCCGATCATCCCTGAAACGACGACTGCTTCGATCCCCAAACGTTGACTCTGCTTGAGGGAAAAGTCTATATGGTCGCCGACCTGGATGAAGGCCAGTTCCGGCAGGTCGGGGTACAGTTGCATGGCATATTGCTCGCTGCGGTTGCCGGTGGTCAACACAACGCGGGTCGCGCCGTTCGAATGCGCCACTTTCAATTCCGTGTGGATGCTGGCGCGGTAGGCGGAGGTGGAGAAGGGTTTGAGGACACCGGTCGTGCCTAAGATCGAGATGCCGCCCAGAATACCCAGGCGGGGGTTCAGGGTTTCGCGCGCCAGTCTTTCCCCCTCCGGCACGCGGATCTCGACCCGCAGGCCGCGCTCTGCCAACGCCTCCGCGTCGAATGTTTCGACGACGCGCTGGATCAATCGCCGGGAACCGGGGTTGATGGCCGCTTCCCCAACGGCGACCGGTAATCCGGGTTTGGTGGCGACGCCTACACCAATGCCTCCCGTGATCGCGACTCCCGCTTCCTCTTGCCAGGCTACGAAACATTGGATCTCTGCCCCGTGCGTGACATCCGGGTCATCGCCCGAGTCCTTGATCACGCCGCACAGGACGCCGTCAGGATGGAACTCGCAGCGCGCCATCTTGAAAGTTACGCCGGTTTCACCCGGCAGGTCAATGGTCACGCTGTCGACAGGTTCGCCGTTTTCCAGGGCTTGCAGGCCGGCCACTGCGCAGGCCGCCGCGCAGGCGCTGGTGGTGTAACCGTGACGTAAATCGGGCTTACGCCAGGTATTGTCGGAATGACGCTTCTTGGGCCGGTTCGTCATTCGTTTCTATACTTCCGCTGCCAGGCGCAAAAGCGCATTGACGATTGCGGCAGCCACTGTGGAGCCGCCTTTGCGTCCCTGCACGGTGATGTAGGACAGGTCGCTTTCCTGGAGGGCCGCCTTGGATTCAGCGGCGTTCACGAATCCAACCGGCACACCCACCACCAGCGCCGGTTTCAGCCCTTCTTCTTGCCACAAGCGCAGCACCTCGAACAAGGCAGTTGGAGCGTTCCCCAGAGCAACAATGGCGCCTGGAAGGTCTGCCGACATGCGCCTGATGGCAGCTGTAGAGCGCGTGATTTCTTCCTCACGCGCCAGCGAGAGCGTCTCCGGCTCGCGGATGGCGCAGCGCACCGAGCAGGCAAAGCGTTCCAGGTAAACCGGGCTGACGCCGACGGCGGTCATCTGCACGTCGGTCAACACCCGGCAGCCGCCGCGCAGGGCGCGAATCCCGTCCTGAATGGCAGTCGGTGAAAAGGCCAGCAGGCGGGCATACTCGAAGTCGGCGGTGGCATGGATGACGCGCTGGACGATGGGCAATTCCTGGGCAGAGAAAGAATGCGCGCCCAGTTCTTGCAAGATGATGCGGAAACTTTCGGGTTCGATTTCTTCGGGTCTCATGCTTGCTCCTGTTGAGGGCTGGCAAATTGATACAACGCAGGGCGACGCTGCTGCAAGAACCTGCGCCGTTTGCGGGCTGTTTCGACCAGGGACAGATCCAGATCTACTACGATCTCGCCGGGGCTGTCGCTGCACCATTCCGCAATGGTTTCGCCGTCTGGGTCGAAGGCCAGGGCAATGCCGGCGAATTGCTTACCATCCGGCGATTCCCCCGCCTGGTTGCAGACCAGCACGAAACAGCCCGAATCATAGGCGCGCGCAGGCAGGAAGCGCAGCCAGCGGGCGCGCAGCGTCTCCGGCGTATCCATAGGCGAGGCGAACGACATCAACAGAATCCCCGCTCCCTGGCTGGCCTGCGCCAGGCTCAATTCGGGGAAATGACTATCGAGGCAGAGTTGCAGGCCAAATACCAGTGAGCGCCAGGAGGCCAGTCCCATTTCGTTCCCGGCAGAAAACGCTTGCCGCTCGCTCCGGCGGAGATGCGCCTTGTGATAGATCGTGGGCGCACTATCGGGGGCGCAAAAGACCTGCGAGATACAGGGACGCTCGCGCGGAAGGGTTGTGATCGGCAGACCGGCAAAAACGGCCACGCCGTAAGCGTCGGCAATTCCCTGCAACTGACGGACCGCGAAGCCATTGGCAGGCTGCGCCAGCCCCACGATTTCCGGGCTGTGACCGTAGCCGGTCAGGCTCATCTCCGGGAAGCAGACCAGGTCCACGCCCAGGGCGCGCAGGCGGCGCATATACCCTTCGACCAGCGAGAGGTTGCGGGGGATGTCCCCGTAGAAAGGAGCCAGGCTAATGAGGGCGGCGCGCAGGGAGTTCACGGCTGGCCTCCCAGGTCGTATTTGCGCTCGTAGCCGCGCGGCGTGACCATGCGGCCATGCAGCAGGCGGGTGGACGGCGCGCCGACGATGAGGATGGTATCCATGCCGACTTCTTGCGCCGCGAGTTCGTCCAGCCGGATGACCTGGACGTTCTGGTCGGGACGAAAGGCGGCCTTCACCACCCCAACCGGCGTCTCGCCGGGCAGTCGCTGGCGCAGGATGCCGCAAGTGCGTTCGAACGGTTCCAGCCGTTTATGACTGCGCGGATTGTAGAGGCACAGGACGAAACCCGCGCGGGCGGCATATTCCACCCGCCGCAGGATGTCTTCCAGCGGCGTCAGGTGGTCGCTCAGGCTGATGGCGGCAAAGTCGGTCATCAGCGGCGCGCCCAGCAGGGCGGCGGCGGCGTTGAGGGCCGAGATGCCGGGCAGGACTTCGACCTGTATTCCTGCCTCTTCTTCGGGGAGCAGTTCGAACACCAGGCCGGCCATGCCGTAGATGCCGGGGTCGCCGCCGGAGACCAGCGCCACCCGCTTGCCGTCTTGCGCCAGTTGGATGGCGCGGCGGGCGCGCTCGACTTCATGGCGCATCCCGCTGCTTTCGCGCTCGGCTTGGGGCGCAAGCGTTTCGATCTGTTGCAGGTAGGTTTTGTATCCCAAGATGACGTCGGCGTCTTCCAGCGCCAGGCGCGCGGCGGGAGCCAGCCAATCGGTCGAACCCGGCCCCAGCCCAATGATGTAGATGTGACCCGTCATAGCGTCTCCTTTTTCAGCGCCACTGCCACCGTGACATTGGGAAATTTGCGTTTCTCGACCAGCAACGTTTTGCTTCTGGCAACCAGCAGGGCGGCCGGTTCGGCTACGCCCGGCACGCCCAGCGCTTCCTGCGCGTGCGCGGAGGGGTTGGGTAGCGGCCCGATTTCCCTGATCTGCTGGCGGGTGACGACTTTCAACGGCCAGCCGTTGCGCGCCGAGACCTGCAACAGACCTTCTTCGGCGGCTTTGTCTTCCACGCTCGCCAGGCAGGCCACACTTTCGTGCGCCAGGCCGGCCTCCTGTAGGGTGGTCTCGATGGCCGCCTGGATTTCGTCCGCGGGGGTGCGCCGGTTGCAGCCCACGCCCACCGCCAGCGCCGGGGGGTAGTACACGGCCAGTTTCGCGGAGGCAGGCCACAGGTCGGGAGGTGAAGCGCGGAAGGTGACGGCAACCAGCGCCTGGAGTCCCCGTTCCCGCGCGTCTTGCCAGGAGGCGCAGGGCAGCCAGTCCGCCGTTTCCTCAGCGGTCATCCACGCGCATTCCGGGTCTTGCAGCAGCGCAACGGGTTCGCCGTTCACCCGCGCGGCCATGACGGCCGCCAGGTCGCTGCGGCGGTCGAGTTTCCAGCCGCGCTCTTTTGCCAGCACATCCAGGGCGGGGATGCCCTGCACGTCGCTGGCGGTGGTGATGACGGCCTGCCCGCCGGTGAGTTCTGCCAGGCGACGCGCCAAGCGGTTCGCCCCACCCTCGTGCCCGCCCAGCAAACTGACGGCGAATCTTCCCTCGGCGTCCATCACGACCACTGCCGGGTCGCTGTGTTTGTTCTTCAGCAGGGGCGCCAGTTCGCGCACCACGATGCCGGAGGCCATGATGCAGGCCAGGGATTCGTGTTGCATGAAAGCGCTTTGCAAGGCCTGACGGATGGATTCGCGAAAGGGACGGATATTGGGGTGGTCTTGGTCGTGCGGGCTGCTCAATCGTTCGGGCAGGTAAAGGGTCGCTTCGGGGAGATGCGGCAGCAGCCTGCGCCCCAGTTCGACAGCCGGGACAGTCAACGCCAGGATGGCCGTCCCTTTGCGCTGCGTTGGGGCTTCCTGGAAGCCGCCGTAGAGGTGGGAGGCCTGCGGCGCAGCGGTTTCGAGCGCCGGGCTGACGATGATGAGTCCCTGGTGGGTGAGTTCCTGCGCTTCGGCCTGCGCGGCAATATCGGCCAGCGTTCCGCGAATGATTTTCTGGTCCGGCCAACTGGCGCGGTAGACCAGGGCGATTGGCGTTTGGGGAGCATAACCAGCGGCAAGTAGTTCAGCCGTGACTTCCCGAACCAGTCCTGTGCTGAGAAAGATGACCAGGCTGGAACGGTGCGCGGTCAGCGAGCGCAGGTTTTCCCGTTCTGGAACCGGCGTGCGCCCGGAAAGGCGCGTCAGGATGAGGGTCTGGGTGATGCCTGGCAGGGTGTATTCCAATCCCAGGGCAGCGGCAGCGGCAAAAGCGGAACTGACGCCGGGAATCACCTGGTAGGGAATTTGCAATTCGTCCAAGGCTTTCATCTGCTCGGCGATAGCGCCGTAAATGGACGGGTCGCCGGTATGCAGGCGGGCAACTACTTTCCCCCCTTTGGCGGCTGCGGACATGAGCGCGATTTGCTGCTCCAACTTCATGCCTGCGCTGCTGTGAATCTCTGCGCCTGCCGGGGCGTATTTCAATATCTCTGCCGAGACCAATGAACCTGCATAGAGGACGACGTCTGCGCTGGCAAGCAGCCGCTGCCCTTTGGCGGTGATCAGTTCCGGATCGCCGGGTCCTGCGCCAATGAAATAGACGATGCCGGTCGAATTTCCTTTCATTTGCTTTCTTTCTCCAGCGCCGCGCGCGCATGGGAGATGTAAACCTGGCGGATTTTCTCGATTTCTCCCAGACCGACGATCCTGGCTTCCACTTCGTACCCTTTGTTCGTCAGGATGGATTTCCAACAGTCTTCATCGTCACAAGCCATGTCGTTTTGGGCATGGTCGCCGGCTACGAGCATGAAGGGGATCAAGGTGACTTTCCTGATTTTACCTGCTTGCAAGCGTTTGATGATAGAGTCCAGCGTGGGGTAGCCTTCGACCGTGCCGACATGCACATTCTGCAAGCCTTCATCCTTGAAGACGTAATCGAGCGCGGCATAAGCGGAATCAGCGGGATGTTCACTGCCGTGTCCCATCAACACAACCGCCTGATCCGGGGCGTCTTTGGGAAACACCTCGCGCAGCGCATCTACCACAGCAACATAATCTCGGTGGTGGGTGAGCAGCGGGCTCCCAATGGCCAGCCTGGTGAATGCCTGCGTGTATGGTTTCAGGTCGGCCAGGACCAGATGGTATTCCTCGCCGTTGATGATGTGCAGCGGCTGGGCAAGGACCTCCCGGTACCCCTCAGCGAGGAGTTTCTGGATGGCCTCGCTCACGGTGTCTATGGCAAGGTTATCGCGTTCTTTCAACTTATTGATGATGACATTCGAGGTGAATGCCCGTTTCAGGGTGTAGTCCGGGAAGGCGCGCGCCAGGGCGTCTTCGGCTGCCGTGATGTTTTTTTCACGGGTCTCGGCGTAACTGGAGCCAAAACTGATGACGAGGAGGGACTTTTTCTTCATGGTCTCACACCTTTTTGGGGGAATGCCGGGTCAACTTTCCACCAGACCTTCGATAGACCGGTGCTCCCCAGCACGGCATGGTCTGCCAATAATTCCTGGGGCGTACCGCTGAAAACCGCCTGCCCGGCCTGCAAGACGACCACGTAACTGGCCCAATAGCGCACGACCGACAGACTGTGGGTCGCCATCAAAATGGTTTTGCCCTGGTCGTAAAAGCGCTGGAAGATATCGAAAATTGCCAGCTTTGCCCAGGGATCCAGGCTGGTCATTGGTTCGTCGGCCAGTAGCACTTCGGGTTCCATCGCTAACACGCCGGCCAGCGCCGCGCGCGCTTTTTCGCCGCCGCTCAGGGCGTGGGTGGGTCGTTCCAGCAGGTGCGTGATTTCACAGGCTTCGGCGGCTTGCGCCACGCGCAGACGGACTTCGTCCGTATCCAGTCCCAGGTTGAGCGGGCCAAAACTGATGTCCTGGGTGACGCTGGCGTTGAAGAGCTGGTCATCGGGGTTTTGGAATACCAAACCAACCTGTTGGCGCAATTGCATCAACGCTTTGCGGGTGTAGACCAACGGCTTTCCCTTGAAGAGTACCTGCCCTGATACGGGTCGAAATAATCCATTGCAATGCAGGAAGAAAGTTGACTTGCCTGAACCATTGCGTCCCACCACTGCTATTTTCTCGCCTGCCGGTATGCTGATATTGAATCCTTGCAGCACAAATCCGTCATTTCGCCCGGGATAGGCATAGGAAACATCTATGAACTCAAAAACAGGTTTCATCCTGCCATCCATACCAGGAACAGGCTCATCGTTGCAGCCAGGCCAAGCCAGAGGAGCCTTTGATCCGGTCTGTAAGATTCAGGCAACGTCCGCAGGTCGCCGCTTTCGTAACCGCGCGCTTCCAGGGCGATTTGCAATTGGCGACTGCGCTGATATGTTTCAATGAACAAGCGCGTTGCCAACAAGGCGACGCTCGTGGTCCCGCGTTTGAAATTGACATATCCCATACGGCTGTCTTGGGATTTGCGCATCCTTTCCATCGTTTCGAACAGGACAAAAATGTACCGGTAAATGACTGTCATGAGATCAACCAGGGTGTCAGGGATATGCAGCCGTTGGGCCAGGGCGATCAGGTCAACAGCGGGGGTTGTCAGCGCCAGGAAGTTCATGGCGGCGACGCACCCCATCACCCGACTGATGATCAGGAAGGCGTCCTGAAGCGCGCTTGGGCCAGTGGACAACCACAAAGGCCCAATGCGCAGCGCCCATGGGTTGACCGATAGCGGCGAGACGAGCGTGACACTTATCGCGACCCCTGCCGTTGCAAAGAGAAAGAAGCCAAACTCGGCTAGCAGCGCCTGCCCGAACACTTTAGAGGGGATCGAAGCCAGCCAGACCGCAAGTGTCGCCATCCAAAGTACAGATACGATGCCGACCAAGGGGGAATTCAGGGTCAAGCACAGGATCAAGATCATTCCTGACAGGCTCGCTTTGAAGGCCGGGTCGACCCTCCTCAAGCGGTTGCCGTACGCGTAGTTATCGATCAGGTGCATGTTGGCTTTTTCGGGTCAGGGCTGGCATGAATCCAATGCCAGCCCCGTTCCCAAAACCATCAAACGCAAACCCAGGAGGGGGGTCTACGTCCGATTCCTAACCAGTCTTCTTTTGCCCGCGCTTCAAGCCGATCACATATCCAACAATGCCCCCGCCAAGCGCAGCCTGTAATGCAAACAGCAGGCTCTCCGTCTCGCCGCCCGGCGGTTCCCAAATGGGGGAGAACCAGGGTTCCACGTTCGGGTCAATGGATGCGATCACTTCTTCCGCCTGCCCATCTGCGCCGCCAAACTCGGAGCCAGGGACCAGGATATTGCCTATGACCAGTCCCAACACTGCCAGCAAGACCACGCCCGCGATCAAGAGCCAGTTACTGGCACTTGGGTTTTTGGATTGAGAATTTGTCGCCATGATTTCTCTCCTCTTTCAGGCTTCGGCGCCCAGTGTTTTCAATTCTGCGGGGGCATTCGCGCGCAGGGCGTTGAAGATGACTACCGTTAATAAGCCTTCGCTGATTGCCAGCGGGATCTGGGTGACGGCAAAGACAACCAGGAATTTGCTCCACGACCCCAAGAAACCACCCACCGGGTCAGGATAAGCAAGCGCCAACTGGGTTGCCGTGACCACGTACGTGATCAAATCCGCCAGTGCCGCTGCCAGGAACACCACCCATCCGGTGGACATTTTCCCTTTCAAGCCTTGCCAGATCCACCATGCGACCAGCGGGCCCGCAATCGCCATGCTGACGGTGTTTGCGCCCAATGTGGTCAGTCCGCCGTGCGCCAGCAGCAAGGCCTGGAAGAGCAGGACGATGCCGCCCAGGACGGACATCACGGCTGGCCCAAAGAGAATGGCGCCTAGTCCGGTGCCGGTCGGGTGGCTGCTCGAACCGGTCACGCTGGGAATTTTTAGCGCGCTCAACACGAAAGTGAAGGCTCCGGAAAGACCCAAGAACAACCGGCTTTCCGGTTTTTCACTAATGAGCGTACGAATCTTGCCGTAACCAATCACCCAGAAGGGGATGGCAACAGCAAACCAGACAATGCACCACACTGGTGGCAAAAAGCCTTCCATGATGTGCATCTCGGCTGGCCGGTTCAATGCGCCTGCGTAGGCCGCGCGCACGCCGGCCATCAGGACCATTGCAGCGAGCAACAAGCCCCATTTTTGGATACGTTGCTTAGACATAAGAACTCCTTTCATTCGTTTGAATCTTTGCCAATAGAATTCCTTTACAAACGTTCCTCGATAGTGACACTCCTTTCTGGAAATAAAACATCCCTTGCCATGCGAGCAAGGGATGGAAATAAACAACCACTGCATCTACCCATGAACGCGAGGGCGTCACAAAACAGGTCGAGCGGTCGTCCTGGCTTCTGGGGAATCCCAGTTACAGTTGCGCGTCAGCGCCGGACTTCACTTGCACCGCGTTGCGTTTGTTGCAATGCAGGTGGCACCGGCTTCGCCTTTAACCTTCCCATCCGGGAGATAAGGCACTCAACCTAAGAATTATTCAGTTGTGAAATCCCAAAATTTGTCCCATTCTATCCAATCCAGAAATCAACAGGTAGTGACAAATGGCCTGTGTCGTGTAAACGTTTTTCCGTTCTCTAAAAACTCTAACCTTTTTCCTACATTGACTTTCCCCGCTTTTTGGTAAAATCAATCTCGACAGTTTCTGTCGGATTGATTACAAAGTATTGCATAAACATCTAAACCAGCATCGTTGGTTTTGCCCCGCATTTGGCTCCATCGCGTTTAGGGATTTATGCAAGGAGCAGTAGGAGTACATTTATGGCTGGCATGGAGCGCTTTACACAGCGTGCGCGGCGGGTGTTGAGTTTGGCCCATCAGGAGGCCGAGCGCGCCCGTCAAAATGATATTGGCACCGAACACCTGCTACTTGGCTTGATGGACGAGGACGGCGGGGTTGCCGGGCGCGTCCTGCGCGAGTTGGGGATGCAGATCGAACGGGTGCGCGAAGCGGTCGAGCGGGTCAGCGTGGAGAGCCGGGCGCTCCCCACCGGCAAGATCGAACTGGCCCCCGATACCCAACAAGTCCTGGAATATGCGGTGGACGAGGCGCGCCGCCTGGGGCATCACTACATCGGCACCGAACACATCCTGCTGGGATTGGTGCGCGTGGAAGGCAAGGCCATGGACGTATTGCGCCGCCTCGGCGTCACGCCTGACCAGATCCGCCGCCAAACGCGGCGCGTGCTCAACGAAAGCGCCGCCTCGCCCACCCCGGCCGGCCCGTCCCAGCCCCAGCGCGCCAACCAGCCGGGGCAGAAGACCCCCCTGGTGGACCAATTGGCAAGCGACCTGACCTCGCAGGCCGAAGAAAAGAAACTCGACCCGGTCATCGGGCGGCAGAACGAGATCGAGCGCGTCATCCAGATCCTGGCGCGCCGGACGAAGAACAACCCGGCGCTGATCGGCGAACCCGGCGTCGGCAAGACCGCCATCGTCGAGGGACTCGCCCAGCGCATCGTGGACGGCGACGTGCCTGCTCCCCTTATGAATAAGCGCGTCCTGCAACTGGACGTTGGCTCCCTGGTGGCCGGGACGATGTATCGCGGACAGTTCGAGGAGCGCCTCAAACGCATCATCGACGAACTCAAGCAGTCCGGCTCCATCCTCTTCATTGACGAGGTCCACATGCTGGTAGGGGCCGGCGCGGCCGGCTCCTCGGTGGACGCGGCCAATATCCTCAAACCGGCGCTCTCGCGCGGCGAGTTGCAGGTCATCGGCGCGACCACGCTGGACGAATACCGCAAATACATCGAGTCTGACGCCGCGTTGGAACGCCGTTTCCAATCCATTATCGTAGACGAACCATCCGAAGAAGAGACCATCGAAATCCTCAAGGGCATCCGTGGCGCCTACGAAGAGCACCACCACCTCGTCATATCAGATGAAGCCCTGGAAGCGGCGGCCCACCTGTCGTCCAGGTATGTGACCGAGCGTTTCCTGCCCGACAAAGCCATAGACCTGATAGACGAGTCCTCCTCGCGCGTGCGCATGTACAAGAGTCCGGCGGCCAAGCAAGCCAAAGACCTGTTCGGCCAACTACGGCAGGCGCGCCAGAACCGCGCCCTGGCGCAAGAAGAAGGCGGCCTGGAAGAAATCCGTGAGTGGGAGGAAAAAGAACTGGAACTACAGGCCAACATCGAGCGCCTGCGCACCGGTTGGGACCGCGCCACCAGCCCGGTCGTCTCAGCGGAGGATATTGCCGAGGTCGTTTCCATGTGGACCGGCGTCCCCCTGATGCAACTGGCCGAGGAGGAGAGCGAGCGCCTGCTCAAGATGGAATCCGAACTCCAGCAGGCCATCATCGGACAGAAAGACGCCATTGACGCCATCTCGCGCGCTGTGCGCCGCGCCCGCGCCGGTCTCAAAGACCCGCGCCGCCCGATCGGTTCATTCATCTTCCTGGGGCCAACCGGCGTCGGCAAGACCGAATTGACCAAAGCGCTGGCAAATTTCATGTTTGGCAGCGAGGAGGCCGCCATCCAACTGGATATGTCCGAATTCATGGAACGGCATACAGCCTCGCGCTTGGTGGGCGCGCCTCCTGGATACGTGGGCTACGATGACGCCGGCCAATTGACCGAAGCCCTGCGCCGCCGACCGTATTCCATCGTGGTCTTCGACGAGATCGAGAAGGCGCACCCCGAAGTCCATAACATGCTGTTGCAGATCATGGAAGAAGGGCATCTCTCCGATGCGCGCGGCCGCAAGGTGGACTTCCGCAATGCCATCATCGTCATGACCTCCAACATCGGCGCGGATGTCATCAAGAAGCAGGGCGCGCTTGGTTTCCAGTTGAAGCGCGACGAAGAGACCGAAGAACGCCTGTCTTATGAAGAAATGCGCAAAAAACTGACGGAGACCCTCAAACGCACTTTCCGCCCGGAATTCATTAACCGTGTGGACAGCGTGGTTGTCTTCCGCGCGCTCAACAAGGAAGACATCCAAAACATCGCCTCGCTCGAACTGGACAAGGTGGCTGCCCGCCTGGCCGAACACGCCCTCACACTGACGGCGACCCCCGAAGCCCTGGCGCTGCTTGCTGACCTGGGATTCGACGCCGAATTTGGCGCCCGTCCGCTGCGCCGTGTGATCCAGAACAAGGTAGAAGACCCGCTCTCGGATCGCCTGTTGGGCGGCGAGTTCCCGGCCGGCGCCTTCGTGCTGGTCGACGTGGACGAGGACGGTGAGATCATCCTGACGCGGCAGGAGACAAAAGAGGCCGAGCCGGAACCGGCAGTGTAACGAGATGTGAAAGGCCTGACAGGTAGATAACCTGCCAGGCCTTTTGTAACGTAATGCCTGTCCCTGCTCACCCAAACTGCCAGATAACCCCTGTGATGATCGCGATCTGCCCCAGGTGGTAAAGCCCGATGTTCAACAGGCGGCCATGCCGGATGGGGGAGACGAAGCGGTTCCAGGCCAGGACGATATCCGACAGATAGAACAAGAACGCGCCTGCGCTCACCAGCAGCGCTGGCGTAGACTTCCACTCCGGGCGGAAAAGCGTCAGAAGCGCCGAGAGCAGCATCAAGGTGATGACCACGCCATAGAGGATGACCGGGGTTGCCAGCCGGGCCTGTCCCTTTTTGCGGACTCCCGCGACGATGGGGCGCATCACCCTGACCGCGCTCAAACCGATCACGATGGCGATGCCGATGCTCCAAATGGCCGCCGATTTCGGGAAGGGCGTATTGAAGCCGATCAAATACGCCAGGTGCGTCAGCAGGAAGGCCGCCAGGCCAACAGTGAAGAAACGGTCAATGGATAGAAGCGCTACATCTCCTGCCAGCGAAAGCAAGATGCCGAGACCGAACCATAGCAACGCTCCTTGCAGGTCGCCAGCCAGCGCCAGCCAGGCAAACAGGCAAACCATCACCGCCGGTTTGGCTACGAATTCCAAGTTCCGCCAGCCTTTCCACAGCGCCAGGGATTCCAGCCCGGCAAAGAAAAATGCGGCCAGGGCAAAAATATACATGCTCACCTCTTCTTATTGAGCCGGTAGCCGAATCTCTTCATCGCTTTTTCGTCTTTCCGCCATTCTTTCAACACCTTCACGCGCAGTTCCAGGAAGACTTTGCGCCCCGACATGTCTTCGATCTGGGCGCGCGCTTCCGAGCCGATCTGTTTCAACATCTCGGCGCCGCGCCCGATCACGATGCCTTTTTGCGATTCGCGCTCCACGAAAATGGTGGCGGCAATGTACGCGCCCTGGTCGCCGCGCTCGGTGAACTCGTCGATGCGCACCGCCACGCCGTGCGGCACTTCGTCGCGCAGTTTCAGCAGGCAGGCCTCGCGGATCAATTCTGCTGCGATCTCGCGCTCGTACAGGTCGGTGACTTGCTCGGCTTCATATTGCGGCTTGCCCGGCGGGATGTGCGCCAGCAGCGCCGCTTGCAGCGTTTCCAGTCCCGCGCCGTTCGTGGCCGAGATGGGGATGACCTGCGTTCCCGGCGGGACGAGGGCCTGGTACGCTTCGAGACGCCCGGTCAACGCCTGGGTGGGGACCAGGTCTATTTTGTTGCAAGCAAGCACAAGGGGAGTCCGATGCGAGAGCCGTCCCAAGCGGGGCGCGATCCATTGGTCTTCATCAGTCGGTTCGAGGGACGCATCCACCAGGAACAGGACCACGTCCACGCCTTCCAGCGCTTCCTGGGCTTCCTGGTTCAGGAACTCGCCCAGTTTGTGGCGCGGGTTGTGGATGCCGGGCGTGTCCACGAAGACCATCTGGAATGCGTCGGTGGTGAGGATGCCGAGTTGGCGGCGGCGCGTGGTTTGCGCTTTGGGCGAGACGGCTGCAACCTTTTGGCCGAGCAGGGCATTGACAAGCGTGGACTTGCCCGTATTGGGGCGTCCCACCACACTGACATAGCCGGAACGGTAATCTGTGTTCATGGGAGCGAGTGTATCATACTCTTTGCATGGGTTGGCAGGCGTTCGTATGCGCAAAATTGCTCTTGCGTGTAACAATACAACAGTGTATGATTATAGTGCCACATGTGAGTGGGTTGTCATGCCAGAGAGTTCTTACTTCAATTTCGATTTACTCATCGAACGGGCTTCTGAACGGTACCGGGCGCGTGTGATCGATTCTCCCATTGGCATGGCATCTACAGAGTTCGACCTGCCGCTTTCCGACTTGCAACTCGAGAACTATATCCTGCGCATGGGGCAATCCCGCCGCGGGCTGCGCCAGCCCTTCGACTCCGGCGAACTGCAGGCCATCAAGCAGTGCGGGGAGAATCTCTTCGATGCTGTTTTTTCGGGTGAAGTGTATACCTGTTTCTTGTTAAGCAGGGAATTTGCGCGGGAACAAGGCAAAGGCCTGCGCATCCGCCTGCATTTAGAGGTGCCGGAATTTCACGATTACCCGTGGGAATTGCTTTACAACTCTAAAACGAACCAATTCCTGGCGCTTTCCAACGATACGCCGGTTGTGCGCTATTTCGAACTTCCCTTTCCTGAGCATCCACTGTCTTTGAAGCCGCCGCTCAAGATGCTGGTCATGATCTCCAGCCCGGAAGGTTTCCCACCCCTGAACGTGGAAGAAGAATGGCAGAAGTTGACCAGCGCCCTGGGGCCGCTTGTCGAGCGCGGCATGATCGTCCTGGAGCGCTTGGGCAGGCCCACCTTGGGCGACTTGCAGAAGGCCTTGCGGCGCGATGACTTCCATATCTTCCACTTCATTGGGCATGGCAAGTTCATTACCCACCGGCAGGATGGCGTGCTGCTGTTGGAAGAAGACCTGAACGAGAGGCGCGGGCGGCCCGTCAGCGGGCAATACCTGGGCATCCTGCTGCACGACCACCAGTCGCTGCGGCTGGCGCTGTTGAACGCCTGCGAGGGCGCGCGCACCTCCCAGTCCGATCCGTATGCCGGGGTGGCGCAATCCCTGGTGCAGCAGGGCATACCGGCTGTGATCGCCATGCAATTCCCCATCTTCGAAGACTCTGCCATCAAGTTCGCCAACGAATTCTACGGTGCGATCGCGGACGAGTTCCCTGTGGACGCCGCCATGTCGGAAGCGCGCAAAGCCATCTTCACCACCGGCAACGAAACGGAGTGGGCCACGCCGGTCCTTTTTATGAACGCGCCGGATGGCAAGATCTTCAAACTTTACAAAGAACAGGTGGAGGCGCCTCTGCCTGCGCCCGAGCCTTCACCTGTACCTGTACCCTCCCCGCAGGAGACGCCCGTTAAGGTGAAAGCGCCCGCCCCTGCACCGAAGAAACCGCCGCCAAAGCGCAGTCCGCGCAAGAAACAAAAGGGCAGGGGAAAAATATGGGCATGGGGTTTGTTCTTGTTGCTGCTGGCGGGGGCAACATGGCTGTGGGTGACGACCGGCTTCAATTTTGTGCCTGCATTTTGGGGGCCGGCCGAACTGAATGTTGTGTATGTAACCGCCACTCCCCCGCCCCCAACCAGCACAGTTGCGCCGACTGCCTCGTCTGCGCCTATCGAAACCCAGTCCCTGTTGGTCACATCCGCGCCGGGCACATCCCCTTATGCGCCGGTGATTTGGGATGAAAAAGACGCGGAGATGGTCTTGATCCCGGCTGGGGAATTCTTGATGGGCAATGACTATGGACCGAGCGATGAGCGCCCGATCCACCTGGTATACCTGGGCAATTTCTACATAGACCGCTATGAAGTCACCAACGCGCAATACGAAGCCTGCACTGATGTCAGGGTTTGCGACCAGCCGGTGGATAGCGGGTCTTACAACGTCCAGGGCGCGTATTTCGGTAACGCCGATTACGCCGATTATCCGGTTACCTACGTTACCTGGGAAATGGCGAACACTTATTGTACGAAATGGCGCGGGGCCAGGCTGCCGAGCGAGGCCGAATGGGAGAAGGCGGCGCGCGGCCCGTTGGCCTTCCCGTATCCGTGGGGGGAGGGGGTGGACTGTCAATGGGCCAATTACCGGGACGCTGAGTGCGGTCGCGCCAGCAACCCTGCCCCGGTGACAGAGTTCGTGGCCGGGCAGAGTTTCTATGGGATATACAACATGGCTGGCAATGTGTGGGAATGGGTGGCGGACTGGTACTCCCCCACGTATTACTATGATTCGCCGTTGGAAAATCCATTGGGCCCAGAGACCGGCCGCTTCCACGTCAAGCGGGGCGGGGGATTCCTGAACACATGGGATGTGCTGGAACTGTCGAACCGTGAATCGGACGAGCCCACCGGCTATGGGGTGGATTTGGGTTTCCGCTGCGTTAAGCCGGTTTCCGTCGATCTTCCATAACGTTTCGCAATCGCTACTTTATTCAGCTTCAAGGGCTGTTCTTTTGTTGGCAGGCCCTTGCTTATCCATAACTATGCTATTCCCCATTTGCTACTGACGTGTGGTAATTTCTTCATAACTTTTGAGTTGATATAAAGAGGCGGATTGAATTCTACTTGTATTCGAACGTAAAAAATTGTATTATTTGTTTAGACATTTATATCGGGAGGTTATATGGTTGAAAGCGCCGATCTTGAAATTGGCATTCACAGATACGATCCTGCATCGTATACGGTAGAGTTTCGTTATTGCCAACCGAATAGTGATGCTGAAACGCGAGTCGATCGAGGTTCGGGGGATAAACCTATCCTGGCTCAGATTGATTTGGCAGCCTTACTGAAGCTAACTTTAGATCCTGATGCCTATGGCCGAACATTAACAAAAGATCTCTTTTCTGACCCCCAGGCAACCCTGGCTTTTGCTACGGCGCATAGCAATGCTCAAACATTGGGAGCGCCATTTCGGATCAGGTTGTTGATTGGTCCGAGTGCTTCCGAACTCCATGCCTTGCATTGGGAAACCTTAAGGAACCCCCAAACTGGCGAATCTATTTGCACAGGCGAAAGGTTACTTTTTTCTCGCTACTTGAGTAGTAGGGATTGGCGACCGGTACGACTGCGGTCGAAGAGTGAACTTCAAGCACTGGTTGTAGTTGCCAATCCACTTCAATTGTCAGACTATAGCCTGGCTCCGATCGATGTAGAAGCAGAACTGAAGCGCGCCCAAAAAGGGATGGGGAAGATTTCTGTAAATATGTTGCCTGATGGGAAAATGCTCCCAACAATCAATAACCTGACGACTCTGATTCGAAACAATAGGTTTGATATCCTCTACCTGGTTTGCCATGGTGCTATGGTAAAGGGGGAACCATATCTCTGGTTGGAAAGTGATCGTGGGGACGAAAAACCATACACGAGCGGACAAATTCTTGTCGAAACAGTTACCAATATCGAGCGGCCTCCTCGCCTGATCATACTAGCATCTTGTCAAAGCGCAGGCACAGGCACCGGGGATGCTTTACTGGCGTTGGGACCCCGGCTGGCAGAAGCGGGTGTCCCGGCTGTCGTGGCGATGCAGGGGGATGTGAGCATGGAGACCATTGAAAGATTTATGCCGGTCTTTTTTGATGAATTGCAGCGCGATGGTCTGGTAGACCGCGCTCTTGCCGTAGCGCGTGAGACTGTATGTAAATATTATGACTTCTGGGTGCCTGCACTCTTCCTGCGATTAAAAAGCGGGCGTATCTGGTATGTACCTAGTTTTGGCGAGGGCAAAGACGATTTCGAGCAATGGGATAGTTTGAAAAACTTCATCGAAGCCAGTGCATTCACCAGTCCAACTGCATGTACACCGATTGTAGGGCCCGGTTTAGCCGAACCCTGGTTTGGTCGCCAGAATGATATTGCACGAGAATGGGCCGAAAAGTTAAGGTACCCTTTCTCCCCTTATGACGTAGAGCAATTTCCGCGTGTTTCGCAGCACGTCGCCAGGTATAAGAGGTTGGCTTTTTTAAGGACAGAGTTTTGGGCTTCTGCAAGAAGTCATATCATCTCGCATTATCAGGAAGCACTTACAGAGGATATCTTGAAAGCAGGCATCTGGGGGTCACCAAAAGCGGACCAGGCACCTGTACTTTTGATAAAAGCTGTGCAACAGGCTGCAGCGTGGCACTGGGATAGAAATCCCAAAGCAGCGCATTTGCTACTGGCACAATTGCCTCTGCCAATCTTCATCACAACTACGCCCGGGAATTTGCTCACCCATGCCCTCAAAAGGCTGGGGAAAAAACCTCAAGAACGCTTTTGTCCTTGGAATAATCAAATCCCTAAAGAAATATGCTTGTTTTCTGGTCAACCCACAGTTGACGAGCCTCTGGTGTATCATTTATTTGGCCATTTCAGTGAGCCAAGGTCGTTGGTTCTTACCGAAGACGATTACTTTGATTTTCTGATTGGAATTACCAGTAACAAAGACGAAGTTCCACCAGTGATACGCGCTGCGCTGGCAAACAGCGCACTCCTGTTCCTGGGCTTTGGGATAGATGATTGGGGATTTCGCGTTCTGTTCCGAACCTTGATGGCACGTGAGGGCAGCGATCAACTAGAGATCTACCGCCACGTTGCGGCACAGATTGAGCCGGATGAGGAACGTTTGCTTGATCCTCAAAGAGCCCGTAAACTTTTGGAAGATTACTTCAAAAATATGGAAATCGATGTCTTCTGGGGTCGTCCAGAAGAGTTTTTAGATGCGCTCCATCAACATTTGTACTTGTCTCCTGAGAAAGTATGATTGGTGAAGGCACCGAGGTCATTATGTCGAAAACTCCCTTGCAACCCAATGTGCGTCCAAATCCCTATGTGGGGCCGCGCCCTTTCACAGAAGAAGAGAAGCTGTATGGGCGTGAGTCTGAAATCCAGAACCTGATGAACCTGTTCATTGCTGAGCGGATTCTTCTTCTACATTCACCTTCCGGGGCCGGTAAAACATCTCTCATTCAGGCGGGCTTGGTCCCGAGATTAAGGGGGCAAAAGATTGGAAAGGATTCGCGCAAGATTGAAAAATTCTGTGTGCGTCCGGTCATCCGCGTTAACCAGGAGCCTTCAGTCAAAATCAAGAAAAGCCCAGCATACAACCGTTACATTTTTAGTATGCTCAGTTCGTTTGAAAGCGCTTTTGACAAAAAAGAGGATCAGATACCGGACGATGAACTTGTATCGATGAGTTTGTCCGATTATCTCAAGCGGCGCGTGAAACCTAAAAACGTGCTTTACGATATTTTCATTTTTGATCAGTTCGAAGAAATCCTTACTTTGGATCCCACCGACTTGGAGGCCAAACGCGAATTCTTCAAACAACTGGGGAAAATTCTGGAAGACCGCACACGCTGGGCGCTCTTTGTTATCCGTGAAGATTACCTGGCTTCTTTCGAACCTTATCTGTTCTTGATTCCTACACGCTTCAGCAATCGCTTTCGCCTGGATTTCTTGGGCACAGAGGCGGCCTGTCAGGCAATTCAGGCCCCCGTCAGGCAGGTAGGTGTAGTGTTTACGGACAAAGCCGCAAATCAATTGGTCAATAACCTACGCCAGGTAAAAATCCAGTCGCCTGACGGCTCGATGACAGAACAACTCGGTCCTTATGTAGAGCCAGTACAGCTTCAAGTGGTTTGTTTCAGACTCTGGCAAAACCTGGCGTCAGATGATCAAAAGATTGATGAAAATGACCTGATTGCTGTAGGAGATGTTAACCAATCTTTGGCAGATTATTATGCCGAGCAGGTTTCGGCAGTTGCCAATAAATTAAAAATTGAGGAAATTGTTATCAGGAAGTGGTTCGATAACAAATTGATCACCGCGGGAGGCATTCGCAGCCAGGTACTCATGGATGTCGATGTGAGCGAAGGTTTGCTAAACCAGGCGATTTTTCAATTTGTGGACGCGCACCTGGTGCGAGCAGAGAAGCGGCGTGGTCTGACGTGGTTCGAGTTGGCCCATGATCGTCTTGTCGAACCGGTGCGCAAGGACAATAAGACCTGGTTCGAGAGCAATCTGAGTCCACTCCAACGCCAGGCCGCTTTATGGAAAGATGGCCGGCGTTCTGATTACCTGCTATATGGAAAGGCATTGGAAGATGCCAGGGAATGGGCAGAAGCCCATGATGAGATTCTATCAACTGAAGAACGAGAGTTTCTTGACGCTTGTTTGGCTGCACAGGCTGTTGAAGAGGCTGAACGTAGAGCAAAAGCGATGCGTTTAAGACAGATAATTGTGGCTTCTGTCCTTGTCTCCGTGATTATGGCGTTGGCAGCTTTGTTCAGTTCCTTTCAGTGGCAAACCGCTGAAGAAGCGCGGCAATATGCTGAAGATGCACTGGTGACGGCCACAAATGCCCAGGGTTATGCTCAACAGCAAGGATCGACAGCGGAAGCAGCCTTGAATTTCATAGAGACATTGGTGGCAAACCCTGCGGTTGCTCAAAAAACGAACGTAGCGCAGGCAACCGAACCTTTGGATGTGGTGATTGGGGATGTTCACATTAATGGGGGAGATGATCGGGAAACAGTTATCCCTGGCCAACAATTATCTGTGACGATTGAATATTCTATCCAAGACGAGGGCTGCCCATATTGTTTTGATGTAATCCAAATTGGCTTCTCTGATAGTGCCCCCCTTCAATGTATATACCAGGGAGTTCCAGGATTCGATGGGGTTAGCAATACTGTCGAGGTCAAGATTGATGTTCCTGCTACGCTGGGTGGATATTCATTGATTATTGACAGTGCGCGAGAATATTCTTGCCCTGTTGAGTGGAGAAGTGATCTCCCAACTGATCTTGATAGACGGATCGCAAAAATTGATGTTAAAGATGAGTTGCTCAGGGACAGCAAAAATGTTCCCATGATCTTCATCCCTGCAGGGGAATTCACTATGGGCAACGATACCAGTGGTGATGTGTATTCCCGGCCTGCCCATACAGTTTACGTGGAAGAATTCTATATCGATCAATATGAAGTCACAAATGAAATGTACGACGCCTGTGAATACGCCGGCGGTTGCAGGACACCACGATACCAAGGCTCTGTCACGCGCTCTACATATTACGGCGAGCCGGGATTTGCCAATTACCCTGCGATCTACCTCGATTGGAGCATGGCAAAGGCCTATTGTGAGTGGAGAGGTGCACGTCTGCCCACGGAGGCTGAATGGGAGAAAGCTGCGCGCGGCACAGATGAACGCATTTATCCATGGGGAGATTCAAATCTCAATTGTTCCCTGGCGAATTATTACGGATGCCCAGAAGAGGATACTGCCCCAGTTGACAAACATGATGCTGGACAAAGCCCCTATGGAATCTATGGCATGGCGGGCAATGTCTGGGAATGGACCAGTACTTTGTTTGAATACTACCCATACAATTCCACAGATGGTCGTGAGGATCCAGGTGCGTCGGGGGATCGCGTAGCACGTGGCGGTTCATGGGAATATCTTGTCAATGCTGCGAACGTCCGTGCCGACACACGCATCGGATTTAATCCGGCTACTTTCCAAGGGTATTTAGGCGTTCGCTGTGCACGGTCAATTGAACAGTTTTCCCCACCTACGCATACAGTGTCGCACACACTGATGCCTCCCTCTTTGGTGAAAACAGGTGAGTTGATCTATGATGTTGTTTCTGAGGAATTTGCTGCGGAGAAACGCACACTTTACGGGGACTCCTATGATCTCAACCTGCTCGAACGCCCCTTTACGATGGATATGATTTATGTCCCTGACATAGATATCGCCGGGTACAGCTTGGGCTGGGATGAGAAGTTCTACTACGTTTCGATTGCCCTGGTCGGCGCAAATCCGAACAACGAAATTGGTATTCAATATGGGGTAGAACTGGACCTCGCTGATGATGGCTTTGATGGTTTTGGCGATTACATCGTCATCGCCCGCCCGCCTTACAGCGAAGAGTGGAGCACAGACAATGTTCAGGTGGCAAAGGATACCAACGACGACACCGGGGGCGATTCCGCCGAAAGATCGGATGCGCCGCTGCCGGGGAATGGGTATGATACCGTTATCTTCGGCGAAGACGTGGGCGATGACCCCGACCTGGCCTGGGTCCGCGTGAATGCTGGAAAGGACGCCACCGTGCAGTTTGCCTTCAAACGCGCGTTGGCGGGAAATCGCTTCATGTTTGGGGTCATTGCAGATGGAGGCTTGAAGGAGATCGGAGACCTGGACTACGTGGACCGCTTCACCGAGTCCGAAGCTGGCTCACCCATAAGTGACAACGACAACCCGAATTACCCACTCAAGGCACTATATGCCGTGGACAATACCTGCTGGACCGCACAGGGCTTCGAAGGCAATTGGGAAGAGCCGAAGCGCTGCCCTAAAAAGTGATTTATTCCTTCGAAGGATGTTCATGCTGGAATCTCGATATAAGCGCGTTAAGTATGGCGGTCAATTTGCACTCACCGAAGCGCTCTGGGCAGATTTGTGGATTGTTGACGAGTGAGCGCCCCTTTGCAATCTCATGTCAGCACCGCTCCCTCCATCTTCAACAACCACTCTTTTGTCGGCAATCCCTCCCCGCCGCCGTAACCGTGTAGCTTGCCATCTGAGCCGATGACGCGATGGCAGGGGATGACCAGCGGCATGGGGTTGGCGGCGTTGGCGCGGCCCACGGCGCGGGCGGCGCGCGGCTTGCCGATCTCGTGCGCGATCTCGCCGTAGGCGCGGGTTTCGCCGTAAGGAATGGCGTAGACGATCTGCAGCACCTGCCGCTGGAACGGGCGCAGCAGGGACCAGTCTATCGGCAAGGAAAAAGCCTTTCGCGCGCCTCGCAGGTACTCGTCCAGTTGGCGAAGCGCGGGGGCGGCTTGTTCGCGGCCGGGCTGGACCGGTCGCTTGAAGCGTTTGGTCAGGTAACGGCCAAAAGTCGCTTCGTCTGGCGACCACTCGATAGCGGCCAGGCCGTCCTCGCTGACTGCAACCCAAAGGTCGCCAAGCGGGGAAGCGCGCAAGACAGCGGTATAGAGGGGGGTATTTTGGCCCATGTTTGGCTCCAGGACTTAACAATGTTGCAAGTTGTCTAACAATCGTAGGGAAAGCGTAGGTTTGGCGTCAAGTTTGTTTTGGGCAACCGTGATAAATTAGGGACATAAGGTGATTTCTCTTCTCCTCCTTTCAAGAGAGAACCGGGGTCGGCGTCCCCGGTTCTCGCAATTTAAGGCCAGGGAAGCGGGGTCTTTGACTGCGAGAGGTTATAATTTTATCACTTCACAGATGAGAGGCTGAACATGAGCGTACAGGTTACGATTGTGGGTCTGGGGCAGGTTGGCGCTTCGGTCGGTATGGCGCTGGGGAAGCATCGGGCTATGCTGCACCGTGTTGGGCATGATAAAGAACCGCAGACAGCCAAGGCGGCGGAAAAGAAAGGCGCTGTGGACGAGGTGAAATTCAACCTGCCGGCCTCGGTGCGCGGGGCGAAGGTTGTGTTGCTGGGTTTGCCGGTTGGGGAAATCCGTTCAGTGTTAGAAGTGATCGCGCCGGACCTGCCCGAAGGCGCGGTTGTGATGGATACTTCGCCGGTTAAAAAGCCGCTTGCTGGTTGGGCAAGGGAATTGCTACCCTCGGGTCGTTATTATGTTGGGCTTGTACCGGCGATCAATCCCCAATATTTGCATCGCATCGAAACGGGTGTGAATGCCGCGCAGGCAGACCTTTTTCAAAAGGGCGTGGTAATGCTGGATGTGCCTCCCAACACGCCTGAAGAAGCGGTCAGGCTGGCGGCAGATTTTGTGCGCTTGCTGGGTGCAACGCCGGTGTATGCGGATTTGGACGAGACGGATGGCTTCATGGCTAAGATGCACCTCCTCCCGCAATTGGCGGCGGCGGCGCTGCTCAACGCGGTGGTGGACCAGCCTGGCTGGAGCGATGCCCGCAAGTTGGCGGGACGCCCGTTTTCGGCGTTGACCTCGGCGCTGGCGTACCAGGATGATGCCAGGTCGCTGGCCGAGGCGGCGGTGCTCAACCGCGAGAACACCGCGCGGGCGTTGGACCTGGTCATCGGTTCGCTGCAAGGCCTGCGGGATGATGTGATGGAGGGCAACCGGGAGAGTATCTCCGAGCGGCTCGAACTGGCGCTGGAAGGTCGCGCACGTTGGTTGGCAGAGCGTACGCGAGCCGACTGGCTGGAAGTGGAAAAGTCCGATCTCTCGACCATCCCCGGTTTTTGGGAACGCCTGCTCGGCTCGCGGGAAAACCTGAAAAAGCGTGGCTGACCCCTGCTATTGTTATATTTTGGAATGCGCGGACGGGACGTATTACACCGGCTGGACGACCGACCCTGCCCGGCGGCTGGAACAACACAACCGGGGGAGCGCCTCGCGCTACACCCGGGCCCGCTTGCCGGTCGAGATGGTTTACCTCGAACCCCAGCCGGACTGCCCCACCGCAATGAAACGCGAGAGGGCCATCAAGGCGCTCTCGCGTAAGCGGAAAAGGGAATTAATCGGTTGAAAGGGCGGGCTTGGGGTCTGGACGGTCAATCGGTAAACAGCGGCAAATGCCCCAGCGAGATGATGTGCATCCATTTGGCGCGGTCGCCTTCGGTGAAAATGGCGGCTTCGGCGGCAATGGTCGCGCCGACTTTTTCCAGGATCATGCGCATTCCCTGTAAGGTGGAACCGGTGCTGATCACATCGTCCAGGATGACGGCGCGCTTGTCTTTCATCAGGTTGCGGTCTTTCTCGTCCAAGATAAGGACTTGGGGTTGCCCGGTGGTGATGGACAGCGTTTCTGCTTTCACGGCGTCGCCCATGTAGGGTTTATAGGTTTTGCGCAAGATCACATAGGGTTTTTGGGTTTCCACCGACAAGGCATACGCCAGGGGAATGGATTTTGCTTCCGCGGTTACAAGCACATCATAGTCTACATCTTTCAACTTTCTGGCAAGTTCCGTAGCGCAGGCTTGCACCAGTTCAGTGTCGCCCAGAATGTTCAAAATGGCAATTCGCAGGCCAGGCGCTACTTCGAACAAACGCAGGTCGCGCTTCAAGCCGGCAATTTCGACTGTATATGTTTCGTGAGCGGACATGGTTCCCTCCAGGGAAAGTATTTGGACAGGGCGTAGTTTATCACAATTTGCGTCACAGCGTACCCGCCAGGGTATTCGCGTTCTTATCTCAGCGTGTATAATGCCTGTATGCTTCCTGAATTACAGAAGAATGATGTGGTTCGTATGAGAAAACCGCATCCCTGCGGCTCCTTCGAGTGGACGGTCACACGCCTGGGCGCCGATATCGGCCTGGAATGCAAGGGCTGTGGGCGGCGCGTCATGCTTACACGTCGCGAACTGGCGCGCCGCGCCAAGACCGTCCTGCCATGCGAAAGACAAGTGAATGAACAGTCAACGTAAAAAGCCGCATATTTTGTTCCTGTTTTCCGATACCGGCGGGGGGCACCGCAGCGCTGCCGAAGCCATCATCGAAGCCCTCCAGGTCGAGTATGGCGACGCCTTCACGACCGAGATGCTGGATTTCTTCAAGAGCCATGCGCCGCTCCCTTTCAATAAAATGCCCGACTGGTACCCGGACATGGTCAAAGCGCCGCACTTGTGGGGGTTGAGTTTCAAGATCAGTGACGGTCGCCGCCGCGCGCGCGCTATTGTCACCAGCATGTGGCCGTATGTGGGCGGCGCGGTGCGCGCCCTGGTGCGGGATCATCCCGCCGACCTGGTCGTCACCGTGCATCCACTCGCCAACACTGTCATCCTCAAAGCCATGGGACATACTCGCCCGCCATTTGTCACGGTCGTGACCGACATGGTCACGACTCACGCCTTATGGTACGACACCAACGCCGACCTGGTGCTCTTGCCTACCGAAATGGCCCGCCAGCGCGCCATCGAATACCGCATGCCGCCCGAGAAACTGCGCGTGGTCGGGCAGCCGGTCGCTTTACGGTATTGCGCGCCGGTCGGCGACAAAGCAGCCTTGCGCTCGAAACTCGGCTGGGAGCAGGACAAACCCATTGTCCTGCTCGTTGGCGGCGGCGAGGGGATGGGACCGCTCGGCAAGACAGCCCGCGCCATTACCGCTTCGGGTCTGGACGTGAGCCTGGTCATCGTTACCGGACGTAACCAGCGCCTGAAAAAACATCTGGAAAGTCTCCACTGGTCTGTCCCTGCCCATATTTATGGTTTCACACGAGAGTTGCCAGATTTCATGCGCGCCGCCGATGTCTTGGTGACGAAGGCCGGGCCAGGGACGATCGCCGAGGCCCTCAACGCCGGCCTGCCCATCATCCTGTATGCCAAACTGCCGGGTCAGGAAGACGGGAACGTCACATTTGTCGTAGATGAACGCCTGGGCGTTTGGGCGCCGTCCCCGGAGCAAGTGGCCACAGTACTGGCGCGTTGGGTGCAGCGCCCGGATGTCCGCGAGCGTTACGCCGCCAATTGCCGCCGCGCCGCCCGCCCCGACGCGGCACGGCAGATTGCCCGCTCGATTGGCGAGCTGTTGGGATATTCTGCTGGTGAGGGTTTGGCAGCCGAAAATGGTGAAGCGTCCGGTTAAACGCGCTTTTTGGTTACAGTTTGTCGGAGAGCATAGTACTTTGCTCGACTTTTGCAGCACTTTGACAACTGAATAATCCAACAGACAGTTCAGTTGAGTTTTAATGCTATGTCAGCGGCCTGATTGTGTCGGAAAACAAAACGGTTGAAGGGATGAACCGTCTTTTTGTGCACGAAAGCCGCAATCAAAGCAGTCTGAATCGGTTGCTGACCAAAAGTCCGCTGGATCTGGGTGTCCTGAACAAGCAACGGCTGACGATGCTGGCCGATGTATCAGGGACACGGATGAAACCGACGAAGACACTGAAGTGCCAAATTTTGTTTCCGGGCAGCCAAATCTGCCTGATTTCGGGCAAATTGGTTTTAGATTTGGAATTGCTGATCAGGATAGTTCTCTATACATCACATCCCAAAATGGTGGCAACATACAGAGTAATTCTACTGAACGTCTTATTATGTACAGAAATCGCATCTCCTGCCTGTTAGCGCCTCCACCGGCGGGACGGGCGGGAATATCCTGGTAAAAGTACCCTATCACTCCCAGGTTTTTTCAATCACTTTTTCGGGACAAAGCAGGAGAGCCTCCTGCCCAGGTAGACTTTCCCCTGCATCTTACGCGGATGGCCTCGCCTGGCACGTGGGCGCTTTGCGCTCGGACTTCTTCTTCAAACCCAGCGCCTGGATTTGGTAAGAAACGAATCTCATTGGTATGTATATAAATTATTGAATTTAGTAGTCCTAGTAGAGACTGTGGATGGTGTGGATAGACGCCCGTTTGCCGCATATCTGGCGGCAGGGCGGCTGCGCGGCGCTCTATCTGGCGGCTCGAGCGACGGGCGCCCCGGGAGAGGCTGTGGATAAAAAGCCTTGTCGCGCTGCGTGGGAGTTGGGCAGGTTTCACGCGAATCTATATTTGGGATGCTCGAAAAAACAACCCCCAGATATGGGGGTGTCGAATCGCGGCTGGAGGGGACGAATCTCGAACACATGAGCAGGTTTTCCACAGGCAAACGTACTTATCCACAGTTTTTCGCCACTTATCCACAGCCCGGCTGGCCGTCGAGCGCCGCCTGCTCCTGGCGATGCCCCCAGATATGGCTCTTAAGTACTACCCACTTGTTCGTTCCGCCCACAACTTGTTCGCCCGCAGTTCAACTGCGGGCGAACAACGGACTGCAAGCCTAAGGCAGGCTGTTCGAGGTCTCCAGGCCATTGGCGGCGGCGATCTCGTCCAGCAGGATCTCGACCTCGTCCAGGTAATGGTCCAATCCCTGCACGCGCTCGGCGAAGCGTTCCCCCGCCAGCCCCAGTTGCGCGCAAGCCTCCCGCCAGGGCCGTGTCTGTCCAGCGGACAGGGCCACAGCGGCAAACGTCCAGGTGTTTAGCAGCGGCCACAGCATCACGGTCGGATCGTCCCCGCCCAGCATGGCTTGGAAACATTTTTCGTAGTAGTTCAGGCGCGCGCTGTTGATGCGGGCGTCGGCTTTGCCGGTCAGGTGGGCGGCCAGGAAATCGGCCTTCCAGGCGGGCAGCCAGCCCTCCAGCGTGGACGCCTCCAGGTTGGCGCTGCCCAGCAGCCCCAGCAGCCCCGCGCTCATCCCCGGACGACCGGCCTGCCCGGCCAACCCCGGGAACAGCAGCAGCAGACGGCGCTCCGGCAGCGGCGGGCCATGTAATTCTGCAATGGCGTTGACGGCGTGGTACAGCGACTTGAGGTACTTGGCCACTTCCTTTGGCCCGGCCTGCTCGCCCACGTCCAGCAGGTCGAACCAAATCTGGCGGCCATGATCGAGCAGTTTGCGGCAGCGCGTCAGCACCAGCGCCGGTTCGTGGAACTCGAAACCGGCTCGCACCGCCGCCTGTGTGAATTCGAAGAAGTGCTGGCTTTCGAGCAGCAGCATGGGATCGTAAATTTCATAGCCCAGCCAGGGATTAGCGCGCAATTCGCGCGGCGGGCTGTACTCGGACTTGGAACGATAGGAGATGTCTACGTGGAAGTCGGGCGTCAACTTGAGGATCTCGCGCGACATGGGCGGCTTGCCGTTCATCACCAGCACCAGGTCGATGTCGGTCACGCCGCCCAGGAACGGCTCCTCGGTCAGCAGCGAGCCGGTCAGGTAGGCGGCGATGATGGATTTGTCGTTGAAGGCGCGCTCCTGGGCGGTCTCTTTGGCAAGGCGGATCAGGGTTTCTCGTGTGACGCGCATGAGCAATCTCCCTATGCGAGTTTTGCGGTCGAAACGTGCGGCGGGGGCGCGGGTGGAACTTCAGGCAGGGGCAACCCCGGTTGGAACGGAGGCAGGCCCAGGCTTTGTTTGATGCGGTTTTCGATCAGCGTCAGGTGTTCCGTATTCTGGATGATGTCCAAGTGATTGGTGTCGATTTTCAGGATCGGTATATGGTCATAAGGCCGGGAGAAGAAGCCCTCGTAGGCCTGGCTCAGTTCATCGATGTAGGCGCGTTCCATCTGCCGCTCGTAGGGACGGTCGCGCAGGGCGATGCGTCCCATCAGCACATCGGTGCTGGCTTGCAGGAAGACGATCAAGTTGGGCTTGGGGATTTTCTCTCCCAGCGCCTCGTGGACTCTGTGGTACATGTCGAGTTCGTCGCCGGTCAGGTTGATGCCCGCAAAGAGCGCGTCTTTGGCAAAGGTGTAATCGGACAGCAGGTTCTTGCCGGCCGAGAGGATTGGCGGCACGGCGCTGTTCTGCTGGCGGTAACGGCTGAGCAGGAAGAAGATCTGCGTCTGGAAAGCATAGCGCGCCCGGTCGGCGTAGAAGTCGGACAGGAACGGGTTTTCCTCGAAGATTTCGAGCAGCAGTTCGGCGTCGAAACGGGATTGCAACAAGCGGGCCAGGGTGGTCTTGCCTACGCCGATCACCCCTTCGATGGCTACGTACATGGACAGGCTCCGGCGGGTGGGATGGGCTAAGGATACCACAAAGTCAGGATGAATGCTCGAACGTCCCGAAGGCTGCGAAACCCTTCGGGACGTTATAATACGGCTATGACTTGCATCTGCATCACCCCGCGCGCCGAAAGCGGCGGTGTGGCTTCCTTTCTGATGAAGTTCGAATCCGGCCTGCACAAGCGCGGGATAGGCGTGACCCACGACCCCGACCAGGCGGCGGAGGCCATCCTCGTTCTGGGCGGGACCCGCCGCCTGCTCCCGTTATGGAGGGCGAAACGCCGCCGCCAGCGCCTCGTCCAGCGGCTGGACGGCGTCAATTGGGTGCAGCGCGCGCGCTGGAGCGGACTGCGCTACACCGTCCGCGCCGAATACGGCAATGCCTTGCTGGCCTTCATCCGCAAGCGCCTGGCGGGGCGGGTGATCTACCAGAGTCACTTCGTCCGCCGCTGGTGGCAGGATTGGTACGGGGCGGTGGACGCGCCGGGACATGTGATCTGGAACGGCGTGGATTTGGAGGTGTATGCGCCTGTGGGACAAAATGCCATTTTGTCCCACCCGCCCTACCGCCTGCTGGTGGTGGAAGGCAGCCTGGCGGGCGGGCTGGATACCGGCCTGCGGGCTGCCGTGCAACTGGCCGAGGCATTGTCCGCTTCCATGCCGGTGGAGTTGCTGGTGGCAGGCAAGGTGGACGCGCGCGCTGCCAGCAAATTGGTGGGGGAGAGTCGCGCGCCGGTGCAGGTGCTGGGCGCGTTGCCGCGCGGGCAGGTCCCGGCGCTGATGCGTTCCGCGCACCTGCTGTTTTCGGCCGAGGTCAACCCGCCCTGCCCGAACTCGGTCATCGAGGCGCTGGCCTGCGGCTTGCCGGTGATCGGTTTCGAGACCGGCGCGCTGCGCGAACTGGTCGGCGACGAGGCCGGGCGGCTGGTTCCCTATGGCGCGGACGAATGGAAACTCGAACCGCCAGATATATCGGCGCTGGCGAGGGCGGCCAAGGAAGTGCTGGGTGAGCAGGCCAAATTCCGCGCTGCGGCGCGCGAGCGGGCCGAATCCGTGTTTGGGCTGGATAAAATGGTGGATGCTTACTTGAAGGTATTGTTGGGATGATAAACACGAAGACCCAAACCACAGATACACACAGATAAAAAGGATTTGGTTCGATAAACGCGGCGAGGCCTGGCGGAAATGTAAATGTGGAGCGGAATACCATGATGGCAAACCCGCAAGGCTATGCGCGAGAAGGTATAATAGTTGCATGGACACTTCAGTGACCCACGACAGGGACGAAGAAACAATCGAAGCCAAGACGCTTTGGTTCCGTTCCTTGACGCTGGCCGAGCGGATGGAGATGCTGTGCGCATTCACAGAACTTTTGCTGATGACCAATCCCAAGATTGTGGAGCAAAAGGATGCTGAACCTATTGAAGGACGTGTTCTCGTCCTTGCAGCAGCGTAAAGTCCGTTACCTTGTGATAGGGGGCATAGCGGCGGTGCTTCATGGAGTGCCGCGCGCAACTTTCGACCTGGATATTTTGATCGAAGCCAATCCTGAAAATGCCAAGAACCTGCTCGATGCCTTCCTGGACGCAAGGCTTGGGACAGCGGCGTTGACAACCCCGGAAGGGTTGCTCTCGCAGGAAATCACGATATTCAAAGACCGTGTTCGCATCGACGTACAAACCTCTACGCCAGGATTGAAGTTCGAAGAAGCATGGGAACGGCGCGAAACGGTGGAATACCAAAAGCAAAAATTCTACGTGGTATCGCGTGGAGACTTGATTGCTTCCAAGCGCGCGGCAGGCCGACCAGTGGATTTAGAAGACGTGCGCCTGCTTGAACTCGAAGAGTGAACTTTTGTGGGACAACTCTTCAAGAGTTGCCCTATGTGGAGAAACGATGGACGAAGAGATCAAAACCTTCCTGTTGCGACATCTGCAGGCCATCCAGGAAAACGATACGGCCGGTTATTACGAAACCACCGCCGCCGACCTGACGCTGTACGAGTGGTGGGTCACGCCGCACCGCATCGACGGCCTGCCCTTCCACGACTTTATGATGGATGCCAACGCCGCGCGCGGCTCGGTCTTTGGCGCGGAAGATGGCGGGCAAAAAGCCAAGACCCGTTTCGACCTGTCCAACCTGCGCATCCAGCGCTACGGCGACGCGGCCATTGCCAGTTACACCCTGCTGGTCAGCACGGCCCTGCCCGAGGGCGTGCGCGTGGCCTCCCATAACGAGAGTCGCGTCATCGTCAAAATAGACGGCCAGTGGAAGGTGGTGCATTGCCACAAGTCGCCGGCCTGGCCGGCGCCGCATGTCAGTAATCAGTAATCAGTAATCAGTTACCAGTTATCAGTGGGCAGTCGTCGGTGAGCGGTATGAACTTCCCTGGCCGGTTGGGACTTCAACAGCGCGTGCTGCCCTCTTACCGCGCGCCGTTCTTCGACCTGCTGGCGGGATCTTGCGCGGGCGGGCTGTCGCTGTTTGCCGGGCAACCGCGTCCCCAGGAAAGCATTGCCACGACGACCTTCTTGCGCGTTGCCGGATACGCAGCCGCCCGCAACATCCACCTCTTGGACGGCGCTCTCTACCTGTGCTACCAGGCCGGTTTCCTGGGCTGGCTTGCGGATTGGAATCCCGACGCGCTCATCGTGGAGGCCAACCCGCGCTACCTGTCCACGTCCGCCGCTATCCGCTGGATGAAGCGGCGCGGGCGTCCCGTCCTCGGCTGGGGGCTGGGCGTCCCCTCACCCCTGCGCCCCTCTCCCTCAGGGAGAGGGGTTGGGGTGAGGGTGTGGGCGGGTTTCCTCCGCCAGTTCGACGGGTTGATCGCCTACAGCCAGCGCGGCGCAGACGAATACGCTGCGCTCGGTTTCCCGCGCGGGAAGATTTTCGTTGCCCATAACGCGGTCTCACCGGCGCCCGCAGTCGTTCCAAAGCCCAAGCCTGCGACGTTCGACGGCAGCCCCGTGATCTTGTTCGTCGGTCGTCTCCAGGCCCGCAAGCGAGTCGATTCCTTGCTGCGCGCCTGCGCCCAGATGCCCAACTCCCCTCGCCTGGTCGTCGTCGGCGACGGGCCGGAGCGCGGACGCTTGCAGCAGGTCGCGGCGCAAGTCTATCCGTCCGCGCAGTTCGTGGGCGCAAAGCACGGGGACGAGTTGGAACCCTGTTTCGCGGAAGCAGACCTGTTCGTCCTGCCCGGAACCGGGGGACTGGCGGTGCAGCAGGCTATGAGTCACGGACTTCCGGTCATCGTTGCCAAAGGGGATGGCACGCAGGATGACCTGGTGCGCGCGGGCAACGGCTGGCAGATCCCGCCGGAGGATGAATCCGCGCTGGTGGATATGCTGCGCGAGGCATTGTCGGATACGGGGCGTTTGCGAAGGATGGGGGCAGAATCGTACCGGATCGTTGCGCAGGAGATCAACCTGGAGAAGATGGTGGAGGTGTTTGTGGGGGCGCTAAGTGCGGTTTAGTGTGTAGTCATTTGTGAGCCAGTCTGGCAAAGAATTCTTTGAATTCTTCGAGCTTGCCTTCGCCCAGCGACCACTGACGGATATCTTCGATGTCGGTGGTTTGTGAATTTGCTACCTGGATAGCCTGGGCAAGGCATTGCCGGTCGCTCCAATGGTAGAAAGCCGATAACCTGTCTTTGATGCAGTCGGTGGGAGAGATCACTTGTAACATCCCTGTGGCGAAAGGGATTTCGTTGATGTGTCTTATAGGTTCCTCTCCTACCGTAAGAGACTGTTTAATAAGTCGTACACAGACTAGCAAGAAGCAATACCATCATTCGAGAACGAGTGCGCGTCAAAGAAGGACGAGAACCGCAAGCCAGCGCCATGATTATAGACAGCCAAAGTGCAAAAAGTGCGGAAGGCGGCGAAAAAATCGGTTTCGATGGTGGAAAACTCGTGAAAGGGCGTAAAAGGACCTTGGTTACTGATACGATCGGGTTGGTGGTGCTTGCCAAAGTGACTTCGGCGAATGTTCAGGATGTGCACGCGGGAAAGCAAACATTGACCGCACTGAAGGAGAAACCTGAATTACTCACGCGCTTGAAGAAGATATTTGCCGATGGCGGCTATCGTGGTGAGTTGGTTGAGTGGGTGAAGAACGAACTCCATGCGGAACAAGAAAAAACTACACTGTAAGGGGATGCTATCAGACCCTTCCGAAGCGCAAAAAAAGGTAAAATAGTCGCATGTGGAAAGCCATGCTCAAAACCATGCGCCCGAAACAATGGGCCAAGAATGTCTTCTTGTTCGCTGCGCTGGTCTTCGACCGCAAACTGACCAACGTGGAGGCGATCCTGCACACGGTGGCGGGAGCGATCGTGTTCAGCCTGGTGGCCAGCGTGGTGTACATCATCAACGACATTGCCGATGTGGAGGCCGACCGCAAGCACCCCATCAAACGGAATCGGCCAATCGCGGCGGGCAAACTGCCCATCCCGGTTGCCTGGGGCGCGGCCATCCTGCTCATCCTGGTCGCTTTCCCGGCCGCTTACTGGCTTTCGCCCGCCTTCGCGCTGATCGCCTTGCTGT
>JBMOMP010000087.1:0-6257 GCA_049323115.1 Chloroflexota bacterium | reverse complement strand
TGATACTCTGGGCATTCCTTGTTCGAACAAAAGTCTCCGGGTTTCGCTAACTGAACCATACCACCTCCAGGAAACAAAGTTCCCCCATCTATACCTCTTTTCAACCACACCCGAAAGGGCGACTACCAGTATTACAGCGCAAAGTCGCAGGTTTTTCCTTCGTGAGCAGTAGTCAACGGATATTGAAGCGGATAAATGGATGGACAGCGCCTATCCGCTTATCCGTTTTCTATCCGTTGGCCACCGTTTTGGCCGCGCGCGTCAACCTTGCGCTATAATGTGTTTATGGGAAAGAAGAAAAACTCGCTCGCAATTTTTACGATTTCCATAGCCGGGATCATATCGCTCGGCTGGCTGGGAATGAAAATCGCCTTCCGCTATGCGCCGGCCGTCGAGCGCTACATACTCGAAAGCAGATCCCTGCGAGCCGGGGATGCGGCTCCTGATTTCGAGCTGACTGCGCTGACAGGCGAAACTGTTCGATTGAGCCAGTTCCGCGGCAAACCCGTCCTGCTCAGCATGGGAGCAACCTGGTGCCCGGACTGCCGCCGCGAAGCGCCCCTGTTGGAGGAGCTGCACCAGACTCACCTCGAACTGGTAGTCTTGACGGTGGATATCCAGGAAAGTTCCCAGGACGTCCAGCAATTCGCCGATGAATTCGGCCTCACCCATCCCATCCTGTTGGACTATGATGGGGAGGTCAAGGGACTGTACCAAGTTTTTGCCATCCCGACAGAATTTTTTATTGATGAGGAGGGAATCATCCGCGCAAAGATCATCGAACAGGTCACGCCGCAATTGCTGGCAGAATACCTTCCCCTGATCGGCGTCACGCCGTAACCTCCGCTGCCAACTGTAGGACAAGTCTCAGACTTGTCCTACTTTTTTGCCCTACTTCTTTCCTTCGATCCTGCTGACGCGCGACGGCTGTACGCTGACGCCGGCCGGCACAGCCGGGACGGTCTGTTCCCCCTTGACCAGGCGCGCCAGGTGCTTGACCATGACGGCTTGCCGTTCGGAGGCGGTCGCGCCCAGGTCTTCCAGCACCGGCTCCAGCCAGGCCTGGTAAGAACGCACGCACAGGTACACGGGGCGGCTGCGGCGCGCTGGCATTCCGGTTACGACCTCCGCCAGTTTTGCGCCTACCTCCACCGCTTCGGGGTGGATGAACGGCGTCAGCACGATGCCATTTGCGCCTGACAGCACATTCACATAACACTTCATCCCGTCCGCACAGATCATACCCTGCGCATGTTTGGGGGCCGGTTCGACCGGCTGCAACAAAGGCGGGACAATCTGGTAGTGCAGGTTCTGCACCGCTGGCAGGTCCACAGGGCGCATCCGCAGCCAGCGTTGGGACGCGCCGCGCACAGCCAGGTTGGACACATCCCACATGCGCTGCCAGGCGTAGACCGAGAAACCCGATTTGCGCAACGCCGCAAAGGCTTCGCTGGTCTCGTCTGCCTCTGCGATGACGTGGAACACGCCCCAGTTCCCCGCTTCAGCAGCCAGCGCCTCGATCAGCGCAGGCAGGTCGGGGTGATCGAGCCGGGAAGCGGGGGCCAGGTACAGCAACTTGGCAAAACTATCGCTGTGCATGTGCGTAATCCCCCCCAGCAGCGAAGCGCCGTTCTCACTGGATACCGCCGAGTAAACATAGCGCGCCGGGTTGAAGTACGCCATGAACCCCATTGCGCCCAGCGGGTTGCCGCGCGTCAACAGCCGGGCGGTATCCAGGCTGACGACTTCGCCGCGATAGCGGTAAAGCGTGGGCAGGTCGAGCAGGTCGAGCGGGCGGATGGTCATAGGCAAAGGGGGCGTTACGCCCCTACAAGTTTACCCGATTAAAGACAAAAAATATTGGTGGAAACGCGCATCGCCGGTCAGTTCGGGGTGGAAGGATGTCGCCAGCAGGCGTCCCTGTTGCGCGGCAACAATCCTCCCGTCGGGGAGCGAGGCGAGGACTTTGGCGTCCCCAAAAACGGACTCGATGATGGGCGCGCGGATGAAGACGGCGTGGAACGCCTCATCCGACCCTGTGGCCTGCTTCAGTTCCGGGACGTCCAACCCAGCCTCGAAGGAATCCACCTGGCGGCCAAAGGCGTTGCGCTCCACCTTGATGTCCATCAGGCCGAGCAGGGGCTGGTCGCGGCTGACGTCTTTCGAGAGGAAGATCGCGCCTGCACACGTGCCCCAGACGGCGCGATCTTCCCCGAACCGGCGCAGCGGCCCCATCAGGTGATAGGCCACAGCCAGTTTTCCGATGGTGGTGGACTCGCCGCCAGGGATGATGAGCCCATCCAGGCTCTTGAGATGCTCAGGCAGGCGCACTTCGGCGGTTTCGACGCCCAGGCCCCTGAGCATGGCAATGTGTTCAGCAAAGTCGCCCTGCAGGGCGAGGACTCCTATTTTCATAGATACGATAGATACATAGATACACAGGTACACAGGTCACGAATTTACATGTTACCTGTGTACCTGTCTACGTTCGACTCACCAACCGCGTCCGGCGATCCTCTCGGCCTCAGGCATGGCAGACACGTTGAGACCGACCATAGCCTCGCCCAGGTTGCGGCTGACTTCGGCCAGGATGTTGGCGTCCTGGTAGTGCGTGACCGCCTTGACGATGGCGTTGGCGCGTTTGGCCGGGTCGCCGGACTTGAAGATGCCCGAGCCGACGAATACGCCGTCCACGCCGAGTTGCATCATCAGCGCGGCGTCGGCGGGGGTGGCGACGCCGCCAGCCGCAAAGTTGACCACCGGCATACGGCCCAGTTTCTTGGTCTCCCTGACGAGTTCGTAGGGTGCGCCGATCTCCTTGGCGTAGGCCATCAGTTCCTCGTCCGCCATTGTGGTCAGGCGGCGGATCTCGCCCATTACAGCCCGCGCGTGACGGACGGCTTCCACCACGTCGCCGGTGCCGGCCTCGCCCTTGGTGCGGATCATGGCCGCGCCCTCGCCCACGCGCCGCAGGGCCTCGCCCAGGTTGCGGCAGCCGCACACGAACGGCACCTTGAACTCATGCTTGTTGATGTGATGCGCCTCGTCGGCGGGGGTCAACACTTCGGATTCGTCGATGTAGTCCACGCCGAGGGCTTCCAAAATCTGCGCCTCGACGAAATGGCCGATGCGGCA
Source organism: Chloroflexota bacterium (assembly GCA_049323115.1). GTDB lineage: Bacteria > Chloroflexota > Anaerolineae > Anaerolineales > Villigracilaceae > JAABUE01. Next base: position 3,122 of record JBMOMP010000087.1, on the reverse strand, counting down.
CTTTGCCATGACCGGGATACTGACCGCAGCCATGATGCCCTCGATCAAGTCGGGATCGGACATGCGCGCCACCCCGCCCTGCGCGCGGATGTCCGCGGGGACGCGCTCGAGCGCCATCACGGCGCACGCGCCCGCCTCTTCCGCGATCTTGGCGTGTTCGGCGGTCACCACATCCATGATGACGCCGCCCTTGAGCATTTGCGCCAGTCCTTTTTTGACGGCAAAGGTACCAGTCTGTTGTTCCATCTTTCGATCTCCTTATAGGTAAAACTTGCGGCTGGATTGTATCATGCTGCTTTTTCTGGGTAGCCAGCCAAACATCATGTTTCGATAGCCTGCTATTGCAGGAGCGCCAATCCTTCCTCGCTGCCTGACAGGCATAACATTTTTCCTTCGTAAAGCCTCAAAAAGACGACCGCAGCCAGGATCATCAGGCTGCCCAGTATCTGTACGCCGTTCAACAGTTCACCGAACAGGACATACGCCATCGCAGCCGTGATGGCCGGTTCGAGCGAGACGATCAAATTGGCCACGCTGGAAGGCAGGTATCCCAGGCTGACGTTGTACAGGCCAAAGCCGGCCAGCGTTGGCCCGGCAGCCAACAGGAGCAGGATGCCCCAGCCAGCCAGGGAATCTCCCAACCAGAACAGGTCAGGGACGTGGACCGCTTTGCCGGGAACGAAGCCGCCTGGGATCAGGTTGAAGGCCAGCAGGAAGACGGCCGCAAAGCCAAACGTGTACAGCAGGGTTGTCCAGGGATTCAGGTTGCGCTGCGAGGCCGAACGTCCCATCAGGCTGTAGACCGCGTACAGCAAGCCGGACAGGATGCCGACCAGGATGCCGACGAAATTGGCGTTCCAGGCGGCCGGGTCCAATGCGCCGGAGACCAGGATGCAGCCTCCCAAACTGAGCGTCACGGCAATGAGTTTGCCCCAATCCAGCCGCTCCTGGAGGAACCACCAGCCGAGCAAGGCCGTGAAGCCGGTCGAACTGTACGCCAGAACGGTCGAGACGGCGGCGCCGTTGAGCGCTACGGATAGCGTCCACAAGGCGTTGAACACCGCCAATGCCAGGCCGTAATACAGCAAGTAGCGCAGCCCGGCGCGCCCCACCCGCAACAGGGCCGGGCGGATCTTGGCCAGCGCGAGCAGCAGGGAGAGCGTGACGAACAGGTCGCGCCAGAAGGCCAGGATCAAAGCCGGCATCTGGTAGGTCTGCGTCAAATAGCGGATGAAAATGGCGGTCGTCGCCAGGATGGCTGCGCTGACGATAGCAATGGCATAACCGCGCGTGAGGTGGGAGGGGGCGGGGTTGGGAGTTGGCACATTCCAATTGTAGGGAAAATTGGCGTAATGTTAAGAGCCAATTTTGCAAAATGTAAATACAGCCAATTCGGCGGAGTGGGCAAAAACAGGCAAAATTGGCTCTATCAGCGCGACAGAATAGATGATATATTCATAGTACCAATATCCAGGAGAAAGATCATGCGCATTCCGCTCGACCGTCACAGCCGGACGCCGTTATACCAGCAGATCAGGGCCCACCTGCGGCAGGGAATCCTTGCGGGCAGCCTGCCGCCCGGGGCGCGCCTGCCCGCCAGCCGGACGTTGGCGCGCGACCTGGGTGTGAACCGTATCACAGTGGAAACGGCCTATTCGGACCTGGAAGCGGACGGGCTGGTCTTTTCGCGGGTGGGAAGCGGCACGTACGTCTCCCCATCGCCGCCGCTCTCGCCTCGCCCGCTGGAGGCGCTGGACGCCGCCTGGCCGCTCTGGCAGCAGAATGCGCAGGCCGGGGACGCGATTCCCAGGGAGGCGGAAAACGCTGCATGGCCTGGAGCAAGCCCGCGTCCGCGCCCGATCGGGTTTGCCAGCGGCTCCAGCGCGCCGCACCTGTTCCCGGCGGACGAATTCCGCAAGGTGATCCAGGCCGTCATGCGCCGGGACGGGATGGCCGCGTTGGAGTACGGCGAGAGCAACGGCTATGCGCCGCTGCGCGCCACCATCGCCCACGTGCTGGCCAGCCAGGGCTTGCAGGCGCGCCCCGAAAACATCCTGATCACCGCCGGGTCGCAGCAGGCGCTCTCCCTGGCGTCGCAACTGCTGCTCAAGCCGGGCGATACGATCCTGGTGGAAAGCCCCACCTACGGCGGGGCGCTGGAGTTGTTCCGGGCGCTGCATTTTTCTGTCGTCGGCGCGCCGGTAGATAAGCAGGGGATGCAGGTGGAGCACCTGGAACGGCTGCTCCAGCAGCACCACCCGAAACTCATTTACACCATCCCCAACTTCCACAACCCGACCGGGACCTGCCTGGGCGGATCGCGCCGCCGCGACCTGCTCCTGCTGGCCGACCGCTACAACGTCCCCATCCTGGAGGACGATTTCGTGGGCGACCTGCGCTACGATGGGCGCGCACAACCCTCGCTCAAGGCGCTGGACCCGGGCGGGCGCGTCATCTATACCAATACGTTTTCGAAAATGCTGATGCCCGGCCTGCGGGTGGGTTACCTGTTCATCGAGGGCCCGATCTACGACAGTTTGGTGCATTTCAAGCGCGTCAACGACCTGGCGACTTCCACGCTGATCCAGCGGGCGCTGGAGGCGTATGTGACGGTGGGACGTTACCAGGCGCACTTGCGGCGCTCCTGCCAGGTCTTCCGCAAACGACGGGATGCGATGCTGGCGGCCATCAAACGTTACCTGCCAGCCGGCGTGCAGTTCGATCCGCCCCAGGGCGGGTTGTTCTTGTGGATGAAACTGCCCGGCGGGGTATCGGCGGATGACCTGCTGCCGGTTGCCTGCAAGGAAGGCGTCAACTTTGTCCCCGGCAGCCGTTTCTTCCCGGATGGCAGGCAGGGCAGGGAATGGATGCGCCTGAATTTCGTGGTCCATGCGCCGGAGGAGATCGAGACAGGCATCAGGAGGTTGGGAAAGGCGCTGGAGCGGTTGGGGAAGTGATCGCCTGTCTGTGGAGACAGCGCAGCAGGGCAATACCATATCATTTCTATTCCAACAACCCTCTCACAAACGACAAAAAGGCCTGCGCATCGTCGAAGTTTGTGACCATGCCGACCGAAATACGCACCGCGCCGCTGGCCTTGCCGTCGATGCACAGGCGGAAAT
>JBMOMP010000086.1:0-52408 GCA_049323115.1 Chloroflexota bacterium | reverse complement strand
CGCAAGAAAAGTTACCTTGCTATCTCGGCTTCTTTGAGTTCATCCATAACGTTCGTCGTCGCGGTAAGGCCTTGCTCCATTCCTTGCTCGCTATTCTGTTAGCTCCTTGATTCCGGTTAAGAGCCTAGATAATTAGAGATTAGGGAATAGTCGAGCAGTGATGACTGCTCTCCACTCTCTACTCTCTCTACCGCCATTCCCTGCGCATTTGTCTCGCCGGTTGCCCGCGAGCCTTAGGCGCAGGATTGTAACTGGAGGGAAAGATAGACGGGTGATGGCGCACCCGGAGGGCTTCCGCTGATCGTTCGATTTTTTCTCCTCTCCCCCTCTCCCCTGGGAGAGGGGATAGGGGTGAGGGGAGATTAGCCCCGCCTCGCGGCAGGGAACCCTCATCCTCGTCAACTCACTCGACTGGTATCGGACGATTTGACTATCCGACTATCAGACCAATGAGTCCATGCGCTGTCTTTCCCGTAGAAAATGTGTCGTGCGCCTCCTTTCAGGTTGCAGAAATTACCAGCGAGCGCGATTATACCTGATTTCGACCACAGATAACCACAGATAAACACAGATGGGTTGATAAAAAATCCAAAAAATCCGTTTCATTTGTATTCACAGCGTCCCCTTTGGGGATCTGTGGTGAATCCCGTCAGGAACGGGGGAACCAAAGCCTTCGATTGCAGGCAAACACGCGGCAAACGTCCGAATTGCGTGAAAATTGCGTGGAGAATAGCATACAATTGCATTGCAGTCATTGTCCTTGCCCTTTCCTTCCGGTATGATTAGGGTGCGAGAGTCTATAGATAGGATGAATGCTATGATGCATCACTTATGTAAGCGCATGAAGCGCGGTGAAAAAGGCCAGAGCCTGGTGGAATTTACGCTGGTGGCGATCCTGCTGATGATCCTGGTGGCGGGCATCGCCGAGTACGGCACCCTGTTGAACGATTACCTCAACCTGGTGGACGCCTCGCGCGAAGCCGTACGTTACTCGGCCAGTTTCGATCCCTTTGCCGACCCGCCGCCAGGCGAAGTAGTAAACCCACAATTCTACGAAGATACCATCAGGCTGACCCACGAGGTGCTGGCCCCGTTGACGCTCGACCCTGAAGAGGATGATGACATCATCGTCTCGTTCTTTACAGTGGGGGACGGCATCTTCGAACGTTTCCCGGACACCACCGGTTATCGCTGGGCTTCCACACAGACCTCCCAGTTCACGAATGATGAAATCCGGGACCGTCTGCAAACCGGCGCCCCGCCGGCCGGCGTGCTGCTGGTGGAGATCTTCTATCACTACCACCAGCGATTGCAACTGCCGTTGTTCACCGAGTTGATTCCCGATCCCATCCCGGTATATGCGTATGCGATCATGCCGTTGACTGCGGCGGAACCGACTCCTACTCCCTGAAAACGCCTATGAAAAAGATCTTTTCCCGTACCAAGAACACTCTGGGGCGCAAGTTGCGCTCCTGGAAGACCGCCAGCCGCTCGGAACGCGGGCAGGTGCTGGTGGTCGTGACCATCGCCATGCTGGCGCTGGTCGCTTTCGTCGGCCTGACGGTGGACGTGGGCCTGCTCTACCTCAAACATGGGCAACTCCGGCGCGCGGTGGACGCGGCCGCGCTGGCGGCTTCCTCGCAGTTCCGCGAGGGATACACCTACGCCAACCTGGAAAAAGCGGCGCTGGAATTCCTGGAATTGAACGGTTTCTTAGAGGAGGACGGCACCACGGCCCATGTGGATACCTGCGACTCGGCCACCGCTGCGGGGGATACGGACTTGATCGACCTTTTATGCACCACGCCCAAGCGCAAACTGGTGCGGGTGGAAGCCTCTACCACGATGCAGACCGCCTTCCTGAAGGTCATCGGCATCCATGAAGTGCCGTTGCACGCGCAGGCGGTCTCGGAAGCCGCCTCGCTGGACGTGGTGCTGGCTATCGATACCTCCGAGTCCATGACCTGGGATGAGCATGTGGACTGGACAAATCCAGCGAACTGGCAAGAGCCAACGATGCGCGACCCCTACCAGTGCAACCTGGCTGACGACTGCCACCCCTTCAAAGAGGTCAAGGAAGCCGCCAAGGCCTTCGTGGATCAGTTGTACTTCCCGTATGACCGCGTTTCCATTGTCACCTTCGACCAGACCGCGCGCTACGTGCTGCACTTCAGCGACGATCCGCTCAAGAACAACGCGGCGTATATCAAGAGCGTCATCCAGGGTTTGCAGGTCTTTACGCCGGATGTGTGCGTGGCGGCCGGCGGCGGCCCCTGCCGCGACTATGAACGCTACACAGACGACCCCTACGATGGAGACGGCCATGGCGACGGCGACGGCGATTGGTCTGATGAGCTCATCGTAGATGAAAGCCCAGCGGACAGCATCGGCGACACCTACCAGGATTTCCAATGCCCTTACTTGACGGGTTACGGCGCTGCGTTCCCGCCTCCGACGCACCCTAACGCCTATCCCTGCTGGACGACCAACATCGGCGCCGGGCTGCGCTTTGCCGGCAACGAGTTCGCCGGCGCCAAAACCGCCAACCCGCCGCCCAACCCAGAAATCACCGTCCGCACCGAATCGTTGTGGGCGGTCATCCTGTTGAGCGACGGCGCGGCCAACTCCTCCTACGGCGTCGGGAATTACTGTGTGGACCACGAGCCCCCCATCTGCCGCGACAAGTGGGCCGATACCCGCCATTGTATAGACGACCCCGGCGACCCAATTGCTCACCGTCAGTTCCTGCGCTGCCTGGCGCGCGACGGTGTGGACAATGCGAATGCCTACGATGTGATGGATTTTGCCAGGGACATGACGGATTTCGTCTTCGACGAACAGCAGGCGCTCATCTTCACCATCGGCCTTGGAGCGGATGTTAAGAGGCCGCAAGGGCTGGCGAACGAGTGCAACTCCACACATCCCGATTATGACCCGGTTGTATGCGCGCGCGGCGAAACCGGCGAGACCTTCCTGCAATACGCCGCCGACCCGGACGACGACGAGACTCCCTTTGGCGGCGAGTATTACTATGCGCCACAAGGGAACGACCTGCGCGACATCTTCCTGGATATCGCCGACAAACTGGCCACCCGCCTGACGCAATAAGGATGGAACCCCGTATGAACCGACGCCCGACTTCCCTTCCCGGCCAGCGCTCGCAGGCCCTGTTGGAATTTGCCCTGGTGCTGCCGCTGCTGTTGATGTTGATCTTCGGCATCATGGACACGGCCATGCTCTTCCAGGCCTGGCTGACAGTGGAGAACATCGCCCGCCAGTCGGTGCGTTACGCTGTCACCGGGCAGTACGACACTGCTTATTGCGTGGATACGCCGGATGACGCCGACCTGTACGCCTGCGCGGGCGAAAATTACATCCCCGAACAGAACGCCGCCCGCCTGGAGACGATCATCAACGACCCGAACGGTTACGCCTACCGGCAGTCGGCCGGCTTGTTTTTCCACACGCCGGGCGCACCGCAAAGCGAGATCGGCCATTTAAACGTCACGGTCTGTTCCAGCCGCGATGCAAACGGGAACGGCGACCCCGACGACTTTACGTTCTACCAGCCTACAGCGGGCTATGCGCCGGAAAATTACGCCCGCTGTGACCCGATCGACGACCCGGGCGACCCGGGCGACCGCATCATCATCGCGGTGGACTACAATCACCCGCTGTTGACGCCCTTCCTGAACAAGGCCTGGCCGTATATCCACCTGTCCGCTTTCCGCCAGGGCATCGTGGAGATGTTCCGCGTGCCGCGCGTGATCGCGCTGCCGCCGCTGGTCGGTGTGCCTACCTCCACGCCTTCCGACACCCCGCTGCCTCCCACCGATACCGCCACCGCCACGCTGACCTCTACGGCCTTGCCGATCTACATCGAGATCGTCAGCCCCGATCCGAGCGGGCAGGTCATTACGTCGGTGGACCAGACGCCCTTCGAGGCCATCGCCTACAACCCGCCCTACGGCACGGACAACGGCGACGGCATCCAAAGCATCCGTTTCTGGTTCAGCGGCCCGTCCAGCATCCCCGGCCGCACCGAGGAGCAACTCAGGTATTGCGCCTTCGGCGGCAACGGCCCGTGCAACTATATTTCGTCGGTGATGGATTACACCACGCTGGTGAACGGGGAATACACCATGTACGCGCAGGCCACCGGCGTGGACGGGCGCGTCTCGGTGATCGTCTCGAAGACCTTCATCATCCAGTTCCCGCCCACGCCCACGCCCACGGCCACGCGCACCTTCACGGCCACGCCCACGCCCAGTTGCGCGAACATCTTCGTCACCGAGAACCGCCTGTACAACGACGATTTCCAGGTGCGCATCCGCAACAACAACGTAGCGTCGGCCTACCTGACCGCCTCGGTGATGACCTGGAGTTCACCGTTTGCGCCGCCCTTGTATTTCGACTATTTCTCGTTCGGGCGCACCTATTACAACCCGCGCGGGAACGTCTATACCTCGCCGGTCAGTTGGAGCACGCTCGACGGCGGTTCGCCCGACCCGCTGCCCGGCAGCGGCACGCGCATGTGGTGGACAGCCGACTTCAGCCTCCAGGGCCAGCCGCTGCACGGCAGTTACAGCGTTGTATTGACCTTTACCTTCCCGGACTGGGGCGACTGCGTGCTGACCTCTTCCATCTCGCAGTATACGCCGACCGCGACGCAAACGTCGACCGTTACCCGCACGCCGACGCGCACGCTCTCGCCCACCATCACCCGCACGCCCACGCGCACGCTCTCGCCGACCATTACCCGCACGCCCACGCGCACGGGTTCGCCGACCATCACCCGCACACCCACGCGCACGGGTTCACCCACGAACACGCCCACGCGCACGCTTTCGCCGACCATCACCCGCACACCCACACGCACGGCGACCGGCACGAACACGCCGACGCGCACGAACACCGTGCCGGCCACCTCGACCTCTACACCCACGCCGTCGCGCACGCCTTCCAAGACCCCGACCATCGGCGGCGGGTAAACGCGCCAGTCACGAACCGAACGAACACGGGGACCACCGCAGCATGGTGGTCCCCGTATTTTTGGGAATCGATGTACTTTTGCTGGCTCGGAAAGTACCCAGAATGGGTATTGACAAATCCAAAGCCATTTTTGTAGGATCTGGCGATCCTGCAAAGCCACATCGAGAATTGCTGGGGGATGCGGTAGGTTTTCCGCCGGGGAGGAGAAGTGGTTATAATCGGATTCATGGCGCGGCTTTTCGCCGCGACCAAAATGGGACGCTGATTCACGCTGATGAACGCAGAGATAAAGAAAGATCAGCGCAAATCGGCGTGTGTCTGCGTCCAAAGAATCTTCGCGGTTGCAATAGATTCTCAAGAGTAATACTATCCAGGAATGATAGTGAGATGCAATCCTTGTTGAGCCGTTTCCGGCAGGTCAAGCGCAGGGGCATCCTGGTCGAGTCGCTGCTGTTCGTGGGCCTGTACGTGGCCGCGTTGCTGCTGCTCGCGCCGGACGCGCCCGCCCGCCCGCTGGTGGAGAACCTGGCCGTGCTGGCTTCCTCCCTGACGGGCTCGCTGCTCAATTTCTTCTCGCTGCCGGGGCTGGCCTCCGCCGCCCGCCCGGCCTGGCTGCTGCTGGCGCTGGCGCTGCTGGCCTGGCTGGCGGCCGATTTTGCTAAAACCTTTTACCTATTCCTGCCTGGGAGCGAACAGCCCTTCTTCTCGCTGGTGGATGTGCTCAACCTGTCCGCTTATCTCTTTGCGGCGCTGGCGTTGTTGGGATACCCGTCCGAGAGCCGCTACGCTCCCACACGCTTCCGCTTCATCTTGGACGCGGTCATCTCCTCCGGGGTGGTGGTCACGCTGGGCTGGTTCCTGCTGGCGCGTCCCGCGCTGGGCTCCTCGCTCTCGCGCCTGACCATCCTGGCGCTGGCGGCTTACCCGCTGGCAGACCTGGTGCTGTTGATGGTGTTGTCGAACGTGTCATTGACCAGTTTGATGCCGCGCGCGACGGCCGCTTTCCTGGGGGCGGGATTGGCCGCCTTCGCCTTCTCGGACTACGCCTACAGTTCGCTGGCCCTGCTCGGCGCTGCCCGTTCCGGCACGTTGATCAGCCTGGGCTGGGTGTGCGGCGCGCTGCTGATGGGGTTGGGGGCCGTGTTCGAGCGCGCCCGGGGGGAGCCTGCGCCTGTCTCTGCCTGGGAACAGCCCGGCCTGGGCGTCCAGGTGCAAAAAGTGCTGCCGCTGGCGCTCGTGTTGGTCCTGTTCTGGTACGTGCTGGCCGATTGGAGGCTGCGCGGGGCCTTCTCGCCGTTCGGGGTGTGGATGAGCCTGGCGCTGGGAATCATGCTGGTCGTGCGCCTGGGTATCCGGGCGGGCGAGGTGGAATTGCAGCGCTACTGGCAATTGTTCAAGAACCTGGCCGATCCGGCGTTCATCTGTGACTTGAACGGGAAAGTCGTCCTGGGCAACCCCGCCTTCGAGCAATTGAGGGTCCTGCCCGAAGCGGGGCAGTCCCTCCCGGCGGTCTTCGCTGGTTTGCCTTCTGGCGGGCTGCGCTCGCTGTTGGGCGGCAAGCAGGGCAGCGATGTGAAGATCGAGGTGACGCTGCAAGGCGCCCGCACGCCATACCTGCTGTCCCTGAGCCGGGTGGCCGCTGAAGGCCGGCGGGACCTGGCGGCCGGCGTAGCCTATAACCTGAGCGAACAGAAGCGGCAGCGCGATGCCATCCAGTCCGCGTATGACGAGTTGCAGGCGCTCCACAAGCAGTTGGAGGAGTTGAACGCCAGCCTGGAGCAGATCGTCGAGCAGCGCACGGCCAACCTCCAGGAGGCCTATCGCCGCCTGGAAGACCAGAACCGCGCGTTGCAGGCGCTCGACCGGCTCAAGAGCGACTTCGTTTCCATGGTCTCGCACGAATTGCGCAACCCGCTCAACAACCTGGGAGGCGGGCTGGAGTTGCTGGTCGAGCGGCGCAGGGGCCGGGGGGGAGATAAAAATACGCTGGCGCTGATGCAGGCCGAAGTCCGGCGGCTGACGCGCTTCGTCGAGAATATCCTGAACGTCTCCGCCATCGAGGCTGGTCGCCTGGTGCTGCGCTGCGCGCCGCTGTCGTTGGAATCCACCCTGGAGCGTGTCGTCAAGAACCTGGGGCCGCAGGACAAGGACGGGCGCTTGCAGGCGCTCCTTCCGCCGGGACTGCCGCGCGTGCTGGCGGAGCAGGGCGCGTTGGAAAGCGTCCTGGGCCATTTGCTGGACAACGCCCTGAAATATGCGCCGGATGGACAGGTGCAGGTGTCGGCCGAGAAGCGCGGCCGGCGCGTGCGCATCGCAGTGCGGGACTTTGGGCCTGGCATCCCGGACGAGAAGCGGGACCTGCTCTTCGAGCGCTTCCAGCGCCTGGATGCAAAGGATTCCCAGGCTGTTTACGGGTATGGGCTGGGGTTGTACCTTTCGAAACGCTTGTTGCAGGCCATGGGCAGCGACCTGGCTTTCGATCCGCCGCCGGATGGCGGGGCGTGTTTTTCCTTTTCCTTGAAGGCGGCAGCCAGATGAAAAAAATCCTTTTGATCGATGACGACCAAGCCTTATTGCATTTGTTGGGAGAATTCCTGCGGGACAGCGAGTTCGAGGTGAGCGGGGCTGCCAGCGGGCCGGCCGGGCTGCGGCTGGCGTTCAATGAACATCCCGACCTGATCCTGCTGGATGTGATGCTGCCCGGCATGGACGGTTGGGAAGTGTGCGCGCGCCTGCGCGAGATGAGCGATACGCCGGTCATCATGTTGACCGCCAAGACCACCGAAGCCGATAAACTACGCGGCTTCCGGCTGGGGGTGGACGATTACGTCACCAAGCCGTTCAGTTTTGCGGAACTGGTGGCGCGCATCCAGGCCGTGCTGGCGCGCACGGCGGCCAGCGGCGCGAAGTCCGGTTATGCAATTTATGGCGGCGTCACGTTGGATACGGAGAAGTACCAGGCCTTTTTCGACGGCAAGGCGCTGGACCTGACCCCCACGGAATATCGCCTGCTGGAAGCGCTGGTGCGGCGCATGGGCAAGGTCGCTTCGGAGGCCGAACTGGTGCAGGAGGTATGGGGCCGCTTCCGTTCACAGGATACCGCCCTGGTCAGGCGCTACATCATGATGCTGCGGAAGAAGATCGAGGCCGACCCCGCCGACCCGCAGCACATCCTGACCGTGCGCGGGTTCGGCTACCGGCTTGGCACCGGCCCGCTAACCACAGATAAACTCAGATAAACACAGATGAAAAGGTTGTTTAGAGGAATTTCGATTCTTTGGGATTTACTGTGTACAAAATTACGCCGTCCAATTGTCAACTGTTTGTCGTATAATTTGTTCACAGAAACGGAGTTGACAAAATGAATCAATCCATCCAAGTGACTTTAGATGATTTGGGACGCATCTTTGTACCAGCCTCTCTGCGCGAGAAACTGCGCCTTTCACCTGGAATGCGCTTGATAGTCGAAAAAGGCGAAAAGGGCGGCGTTCAACTTTGTGTTGAATCCAGGCCAACCACGCTCGTCGAAAAAGATGGGATGTTGGTCGCCCACGTGGAGGCCCTCGGCGATCTCACAACCGCCGCGCGCAACGAACGTGACCGCCGCGTCTTTGATCTCCTGCAACGGGTTGGCCTGTGAAAATCTTGCTGGACACCTCCGTTTTGGTCGCTGCGATGGTGGAAGCGCATCCGGCTCATGGACGGGGAAAAACATGGTTCAATCGGGTGACCAGCGGAACGGACAAAGGCTTGGTCGCCGCGCACTCCATCGCAGAACTCTATTCTATTCTCACAACCCTCCCTGTGCACCCTTCCATTTCTGCATTGGACGCCCAACAACTCATTCGGCAAAATGTTTCTGAAAAACTTGAAATCGTTTCCCTATCTTCGGAAGATTATCTCCAAACTGTTGACCAACTGGCGGGAATTGGAATCGTCGGCGGAGCGACCTACGACGCACTCATCCTGCGCGCCGCCGAGACCGCAAAGGTTGACCTGGTAGTAACGCTCAACGAAAAAGATTTTCGCAGGGTGAACCCCAATCTCGCAGGCAAGGTTGTTGCCCCATAATTGGAGTTCACCAGGGATCAGACATGCATCCTCCGCTGTATGGCGCCCCCAGGCTTTCCAGGCGCTTTCTTAGCGGAAGAGGTAGAACAAGATCGAAAGGATCAGGAACGGGGCGTAGGGAATGGGGGTAAAGGCCTGGTAGCGCTTGCGGAGCAGCAGGACCGTGATCACCAGCAGGCTAGCCAGCCCGCCCGCAAAAATCGTGAACAGCAGCCCGGCCAGAATGACCGGCCAGCCCAGCAGCAGCCCGGTGACGCCGCACAGGTTGACATCCCCGAAGCCGAGCGCCACTTCCTCGATCTCCTGCCCGCGCCGTTTTGACATATAGCGGGCAAAGACCTCCCCCAGGAAATAGAAGACCAGCATCACGCCGAAGCCGAACGCGCCGCCAATCAGCGTGGGGATCAGTCCGTGCGCGACCAGCCCGATCCCGAGTCCCAGCAGCGCGCCCACGATGCTGACCGGGTGCAGGATCAGGCGGTGTTCCAGGTCTATCACGAAGACGACTCCCAGCCAGGCCAGCAGCAGCAGCGCCAGCGGGAAATCCAGCCTGGCGGGCGGGGCGAGCCAGAGGTAGATCGTCCCGCCCAGCATGACGGCCTGGGTGATGTAGGTGCGTTTGCTGCGCGCCTTTCCGCAAGCCGGGCAGCCGCGCAGCAGCAGGTACTCTTTCCACGGTAGGGACTGGTCGCATTTCGGGCAGGCCGGCTGGCTGAAGCGGCGGGTGACGGGCAGCACGTCGGACAGGTAGTTGACCAGGTAGCCGGCCAACCATCCTAGCGCAAGGGGGATAAGGATGGAAATATTCATAGGAATATCATAGCATATTCGCGCCGGGGTGGGAATCACCCATCAGGAGTGTAAGCGGATTGTAATGTTCTTGGCGAATCCCTCGATCTGCCTTACAATCATTTTTATTTACAGGAGAACCCCATGGAAAAATTCATCGTCGAAGGCGGCATCCCACTGCGCGGGGAAGTGACTCCTTCCGGCAACAAGAACGCCAGCCTGCCGATCCTGGCAGCCTGCCTGCTGACAGAAGAAGAAGTGGTCTTGCATAACGTCCCACGCATCAAGGATGTGCTCGACATGCGCGACCTGTTGTTGAGCCTGGGGGTGTCTGTGGAAATATTGGATGCCAACACCTGGCGCGTCACAGCCCGGCAATTGCAGACCGCAGACCTGGATGCGGAGCTGTGCCGCCGCATCCGCGCCTCGATCCTGCTGGCCGGTCCCATGCTGGCGCGCGCCGGGGAGATCCACCTGCCGCCCCCCGGCGGGGATGTGATCGGCCGCCGCCGCCTGGATACGCACCTCCTGGCGCTCCAGGCGCTGGGCGCGCGGGTCAGTTATGACCGCATCCTGGAATTCAAGGCCGTTGGCCTGTCCGGCGGAGATATTCTTCTCGATGAAGCCAGCGTTACAGCGACAGAAAATGCGATCATGGCGGCCGTGCTGGCAAAAGGCAGGACGACCATACGGAATGCCGCCTCCGAGCCGCACGTGCAGGAATTATGCCATTTCCTGAATAGCATGGGCGCAGAGATTCGTGACATCGGCTCGAACACCATCCACATCCAAGGCGTCTCGCGCCTGCACGGCGCTGAGTACACCATCGGCCCCGACCTGCTGGAAGTGGTCAGTTTCATCGGCGCAGCGGCTGTCACGCGCGGACGGGTACTCATCCGCAACGCGGGCGTCAGTCACCTGGAAATGGTCTCGCAGGTCTTCCGCCGCATGGGCGTGGTATGGGAAGCGGACGGCGAAGACCTGCTCGTGCCGGAGGAACAACCGTTGCAGGTCATCTCCGACATGGACGGCGCAGTGCCGGAGGTCAAGACCAACGTCTGGCCGGCCTTTCCCACCGACCTGATCAGCATTGCCATCACGGTCGCCACGCAGGCCTCCGGCACGATCCTGTTCCACGACTGGATGTTCTCCGGGCGTATGTATTTCACCGACAAATTGGTTGGCATGGGCGCGCGCATTATCCTGTGTGACCCCTATCGTTGTATCGTGCAGGGACCAAATGCGTTATATGCGGAGAATCTCGAAAGTCCCGACATTCGCGCCGGGATGGCCTTGTTGTTGGCGACCCTGTCCGCGAGGGGGCAGTCCACGATCCGCAACATCCGCCAGATAGACCGCGGCTATGAGCGCGTAGATGAGAAACTACGTGCGCTGGGGGCAAACATCCAGCGTGTGCAGGAATAACCCGCGCGGCGACGCGCCGCGAGAGAGTAAAATATCCATCTAATTCGTAGAATAAGGTTCATCTTGTTCTACCCCAAAAAGGAGTTTTGCAATATATGAAAGCCATGCAGTTACCCGGGCCAAAGGCCCAGGCGTTGATCGAGCGCGATCATGCCGTCATCTCCCCTTCCTACCCGCGCGGGTATCCCTTTGTCATGGATTACGGCAGGGGCAGCGAAGTATGGGACGTGGATGGCAATCGCTTCCTGGATTTCATGGGCGGGATCGCTGTCGTCTCTACCGGGCATGCCCACCCGGAGGTCGTCAAAGCCATCCAGGAACAGGCTGAGAAGTTTATCCATATCTCATCCGATTTCTATCACGAAAACTGGATCAGGTTGGGCGAAAAACTGAACGAGATCGCGCCTTTCGAAGAGCAGGCAATCTCGTTCATGACCAATTCCGGCACCGAGGCGGTGGAAACCGCCATCAAATTGGCGCGTTACCACACTGGCCGCAAGAATTTCATTGGCTTTACTGGCGCCTTTCACGGGCGCACCATGGGCGCGGTGACATTCACTGCCAGCAAACCCACCTACCACAGCGGCTTCTATCCGCTGATGAACGGCGTCGTCCATGCGCCCTATCCCAATCCCTACCGACCGGTGTTGGAACGCAAGCCCGGCGAGGATTACGGCGAGACCGTGGTGCGTTATATCGAAGAACAGATCCTCGACCACATCCTGCCGCCCGATGAAGTAGCGGGCATCCTGGTCGAGAGCATCCAGGGCGAGGGCGGCTACATCGTCCCGCCGGGAGGCTTCTACCCGGCCCTGCGCGCGTTGTGCGACAAGTACGGCATCCTGCTCATCGTGGACGAAGTCCAGTCGGGGATGGGGCGCACCGGCAAATGGTGGGCCATCGAACACTTCGGCGTCGAGCCCGACATGCTGACCGCCGCCAAAGGCATCGCCTCCGGTATGCCGCTGGGCGCTTGCGTGGCGCGCAAGTCGGTGATGGACTGGGAACGCGGCGCGCACGGTAACACCTACGGCGGCAACCCCATCGCCTGCGCCGCGTCGCTGGCCACCCTGGAATTGATCGAAAGTGAGTACATGCAGAACGCCGCTACGGTTGGCGAATATGCACTGGAGGCGCTGGCTGAACTGCAAACCCGCCATCCCAGCATTGGCGACGTGCGCGGCAAAGGACTGATGATCGGCGTCGAATTCGTCCAGGACCGCCAGACCAAGGAACCGGCCAAACACCTGACCGAGCGTGTGGTGGACCTGGCCTTCGAGCGCGGCCTGCTGCTGCTGTCTTGCGGCAAGTCCGTCATCCGCATCGCCCCGCCGTTGAACATCTCCCAGGGCGAAATTGACGAGGGCCTGACTATCTTTGCGGAGGCCATTGCCCTGGCCGAAAAAGAAACCGGCCTGGCCTAGCGCTTCCTGCGCGACCCTCGGCCTGCCTCCGTTATGGACGGGTCTGCCCGCCCTTCGTGATTGACAGCCTCCCCCTCTTCGGGTATGCTTGCGCCTGTCCGGGCAGGCCCGGCGCGGCGGAACCTTCCGAACCCCGCCAGGGCCGAGAGGCAGCAACGGTAAGGAATCGTCTCCGGGCGCCGCCGGTCGCCTGCCTGGATATTGCTAACAGTAGAACGTCCCGAAGGTTTTTCAACCTTCGGGACGTTCGCTTTTCGAGAAATCTCTTACTCGCTTTCTACCTTTATCAAAACTGCCCGGGTTTCGATGCGGTTCTTATACGTGTTGCTGCCTTCATCGTACCCCAAGCAGGTCAACAATGTCAGCCAGGCAGTATCCTCATGCTTGAACGGCGAGATGGCGTTGGGCCTGACGATATGGTTCGTGCGTACTTCGTAGATGTAGCGCCCGCCATAGGCATGGACGATTACCTGGTCGCCCCAGCGCAGTTTGCCCAGGTCAACGAAGGGGCCTGCTTGCCCGTCTGGCAGGTAGACATGGCCGGTCACTACGCTGTTGCCCTCCCAGGTTGGGAAGGAGGTGCCTTGCAGCCAGCCGGCCTGGTCCCACAGCCATTTCACATCCCAGCCGTTATCCAGGCGCGGCACGCCCACGATGGAGGCCTTCACGCCCAGTTTGGGGATTTCCAGCCACAGGTCGCCGTATTGGGCATACTTGTAATCCAGCGGCTGTTCCGGCAAGGCGGTCACGCGCCCGGGGGCAAAGCCTGTCTCGGGCAATTCTGCCTGCTCTCCGGCGGGAGCATTGATGGTGACCGATGCGTTGGCGCCATAACTGTTGACGCCGGCTGGCGCCGCCGGGTCGTACCAGCGCTCGGTCGAATCCGTGTTGTATGGCGAGCGTTGTTCCGGGACGGGTGGCGGGCCGGGCAGCGCGGGATCGATCTCGTGGCTGGTCCATTCCACATTAGCAACATTGACCACCGGCGCTGGCCCGTCGAAGACTGCCTGGAAGGTGATATTG
This sequence comes from Chloroflexota bacterium, assembly GCA_049323115.1. Lineage (GTDB taxonomy): Bacteria > Chloroflexota > Anaerolineae > Anaerolineales > Villigracilaceae > JAABUE01. Next base: position 38,684 of record JBMOMP010000086.1, on the reverse strand, counting down.
GCGGTCTCGCCCACGTGGAAGATATCCCAGTTGAACTGGAGCGTATTGGTCGCAGGGTCATAACTCGATGAAGTGAGCGTAGCAGTGCCTGCCACGACCAGGCTGGCTGGGTCGAACGTCAACCCCAGCGGGATGCGGTCATAGACGACCACGTCGAACGCGTCCGACGTGCTGATGACCGCATGGGTCACATCGATCGTGAAGGTGATGATGTCGCCAATGGCGGCAGTGGTAGGCGTGGCGTCTTTGCTGATGTTCATGATCGGTTCGACGATCTCGACCACCGGCGCGCTGGTAGTGTGCGACCCGCCTGTCCAGCTCCATGTGACGCTGTTGGTCAGGCTGTCACCGTCCCCGTTGGCCAGGATATCCAGCACGATCAGGGAGTATTGCACGCTGACGGTCTGGGAACTACCGGTCGAATTGCCGAGGTCGCCGAAATCGAAGGTGATGCGCCCGCCGTTGTTCTCGATCAGCGGGTTGCTGGTAGCGGGATCGGTGCCGTCCAGCGTGTCACATGCGCCGTCGACAAATTCAGTACTGGTCACACCGGCCGGCAGGCTGATGCTTACGCAATCCACGAAGGCCAGCCCAGCCTGGGGCGTGTCCACCAGTTGGACGCCGGTCAAGCCTCCATTTGGAATGCTCATGGCGACTTCGTACCTGACGATCTCGCCGATGGTGACATTCGGGAGGGTGGTATGCGTCGCGTCATCCGGCGGGATGATCTGCTTCAACAACGAAGTGACATAGCCGAAGTCAACCGTCGGGTTGTAGGTGGTGCCGGTGGCGTTGTCGACAGTGTTGTTGAGCATTGCGCCAGGGCTGCCAGGCGTCAGGGTGACGACGTTGCTGGAGGCAGTCCCGCCAACTGTTCCCACGCCGTTGTCGTTGTTGTCGGCGTTGGTGTTCGGGCTGGCCGAGTCAGCGGCGTTGAAGGTATCGATGGTGCTGGCGTAACCGGTCGGCAGCACCTGGACGATGTAGTTCCCTTGTGGCAGGCCGCTGAATTGGTATGTACCGCCTGCGCCGGTGGTCACGCCGCCGGTGGCGTCATCTGCGGTGCCCAGGATGCCGTCTGGCCCGACCGGGATTTCGGTCACGCCGTCGCTGGCAAATAGCAGCACCCTGGCGCCAGACAACGGCAGGTCGCCGTCGGCGGCGTTGTAGGCGCCGTCCTCATTGATGTCCTGGAAGACCAGGTTGCCCAGTTGCTGGCGGTAGAAGCCGAAATCTACTGTGAGGTTGCTCTGGCTGTTCGGCGATTCGCCGGGCGGGCTGGTAGGGTCTGTGTCCGTGTCATTGGTTGGCTCATTGGCGGTGGGACCCAGCGTTACCGCCGAACTGATGACAGCCCCGCTGAAGGTTCCGCTGGTCTGGCGTGTGCCGTTGTCGTCGCTGTCGATGTCGTTGTCCGCATCCGGCGCGGCGGTTTCGCTCACGTTCCCGCTGCCGTTGATCGTGGTGCCGCTGCTCTGGTATCCGGCCAGCGGGCCGCCCGCCTCGAATTGATTGGCCGGGATGACGACCACATAATCGCCGGCTGGCAGGTGGTCGAAGCGGTAGTAGCCGCCGTTGGCGGTAGTCTGCGTATCGAGCGGAGCCCCGGTGGGGTTGCCGCTCGCGTCCGCCGCGTACAGTTGCACGGTCACGCCATCTGCGCCCACTTCCGCGCCGTTGATTGTGCTGCTATTGTCGGTGTCGAACCACACCCGGTTGCCCAGGCTGAACAGGTCGGTGTTCACGGTCAGTGAATCGGAGGCCGGGTTGTTGTTCGTCACGCCGCCGTCAGCGGTCAGGGCCCCGATCGGGATGGTGTTGACATACGTGCCAGGCACGGTCGACATGACGTCCACCTCGATCACACAACTGGCGCTGCCGGCCAGGCCTCCGCCGGATAAGACGATCTGGTCGTCGCCGGGACCCAGCGACCCTCCGCTGCCGTCTTCCAGCGTTCCGCCGCAGGTGTTGTTTATGTTAGGCGGGTCGGCGATTTCCAGCCCGGCCGGCAAGACGCCCGGCAGGTCGTCGACCAGGCCCATGTTCACGACCGGGATCGTGCCCGTGTTCTGGATCGTGAGCGTCAGGGTAGAACTTTCGTTGATGACCACCGGGTCAGGGTTGAACGTTTTGGTAATGCTGACGCCCGGCAGGTTGGTCAGGGAGGCTTGCACGGGGAGCGGGTTGCTGACCCCGTTGGTGGTGGTGACGGCGCCGGCTGGAATTTGGTTGATGCGGTTGCCGTTCACATTCATCACGACCTTGAGCGTCAGTTCGCAACTGGCGCCCGGGGGCAGTACGCCGCCGCTGAAGGAGAACGACGAATCGCCGGGGTTGCCGGTCAGGGCGCCGCCGCACGTGCCGGTGTTGAAGTCCACCGGGTTGGCCAGTATGATGCCGCTCTGGCCCGGCGCATAATAATAGTCCATATCGTCGGTGAAGGAGATGCCGGTCAGCGTGACGGTGGGATTCGGGTTGATCAAACCGACCGTCATAGTGGAGGTCGCGCCGCCATACACCAGGTCCGGCTGGAAGCCCTTGGTGATATCGAAGTCAAGGTTCTGGATGTTGAGGGTCGCGTTCGCCTGCGCCATTGGCCTGACCGTCCCGCCGGTGCTTGGCAGGGTGGCCGACACGTTGTTGACCGGGATCTGGTTTTGGTAACTGCTGGGTGTTGCCGGGGTGCTGTCTTGGCCTATCACATCCAGAGTGATCGTACACAGCCCCGGGTTGCCGAGCGACCCGGCCGGCAGGGTGGCGCCTGTCAGTTGGATGGTCTGTGTGCCGGCGACGGCGGTCAGCGAACCGCCGCAGGAGGCGGCGGGGGTCGGCGAGGGCGGGTACGGCGCAACGACCAGGCCGTTGGTGGTGCTGCCGGGCAGGGTATCGAGCAACTGGAAATTGGTCAACGCCTCGGGACTGGTATTGTAGACGGTGATCGTCACCGCCGAGATGCCGCCGGCCTGCACGGTGGTGGGGTAGAAGGCCTTGCTGGTGGTGATGCTGGAAACACGCAGGTCAGCTGTGGCATCTGCTGCGTTCGTGCGCCCCTGGGCGGTGACGACCGCGCCGGCGGGGATGCGGTTGGGATTCCCGTTGGCGACCGTATAGTCCCCCGGCGTAGTCGAAGTCACATACACTTGGATGTAGCAATTGGCGCCAGCGGCCAGCAGCGGGTCGGTGGCCAGGTTCGAAAACGAGATAAAATTCGTCCCGGCTGCGGCAACCAGCGTCCCGGCGGGGCAGGTCTCGGTGGGAGCGGGGGCGGCCGCAATGACCAGGCCGGCGGGCAGGGTATCGGTGACTTGTATGCCGTTGAGTCCCGTATCCGCCGGGGCAGTGATGGTGATGCGCAGGCGGCTGGTGGCGCCGATCTGGATCGGGTTGGTCTGGAAGGCTTTGGTCAAACCCACCGGCCCGCCGGTAGCGGCCACCACCAGGTCGGGATTGGTGCTGAAGGCGGCATGTCCTACGCCCGGGTAGTCGGATGAGATTATGGTATTAGCGGCTATCGTATTGTCATACGTGCCAGCCACAGAACTGGTCACATCGAATACGATGGTGCAGTTCCCGTCTGCGGGAATCGTGCCGCCGGCCAGGGTGATGCTGCCGGGAGGCCCAGCCACGCTGGTAATCGTCCCGCCGCACTGCGGGCTGGCGGGTGTGCCGGAGATGGCTACGTTGGCCGCCATGGCATCGGTGAAATTGACCCCGGTCAGGGCGGTGCTGCTGCGATTGTACAGGGTGATGGTGACGGTGCTGGTCTCACCGACCAGGATGCTCGTGTCCGAGTAGGCTTTCGTGCCGTACAAGGCGCGGTTGACCGTCAGGTTGGCGGTCGCAGGAGAGTAATTGGTCACCGGTTGGTCGGCCGTCAAAGTATTGGCCGGGATGGTGTTGGTGCGCGTCCCACCTGCAAACGTCAAGTCGGCCTGCACCGGGATGGAAATCTGGCAAGTGCCGACCGGCGTGGGCGGCGTAGCGCTGGCCGGGATGGTGCCGTTCGAGAGCGCGATAGAGGTGCCGCCTATCGGGGCGGTGATCGTCCCACCGCATGTATTCAATGTAGGTGCGCCGGCAACCGTGAAGCCTGCTCCCATCGTCCCCAGGTTGTCGGTGATGCCGACGCCCGTGTAATCGGAACCAGTCGGGTTTTGCAGGGTGATGGTCAGGATGCTGGTGTCGCCCGCGTCGATGGTGCCGGGCGCAAAGGCCTTCTGGATGCCCACCGGCTGGATGGTCAACTCGGCCTGGGCGGGCGAGCCGTTGGTGACGCCCTGGTCGGTTTGGATCGAGCCAAGGCCCGCAGGCCCGGCCGGGATTTCATTGGGATTGCCGTTGGCGATGGTGTATGGCCCGCTGGCGCCAGTGACGTTCACGGTCACGATGCAGTCCTGGCTGGGCGTGACCGTGCCGTTGTTCAAACGCAGCGACGTGTCGCCGGGGTCCAGCGATCCTCCGCTGCCGTCGGTCACTGTGGCGCCCGCGCCGCAGTTGGTCAGGTTCAGCCCAACCGGATTGGCGATCTCGAGGCCGGCCGGCAGGTTGTCCGTGTAGGTGACGCCCGTCAGGTTCGTGTCCACATCATTGTTGTTGATGCGGATGGCCAGTGCGCTGGTCTCGCCGACGAAAATGGTGGGCGGGGTGAACGTCTTGCTCAACGAGGGCGGCGAGACCGCCACCACCGTGATCGTGGAAGTGGCGGGGGAGGTATTCGTGATCACCACCGGCGTGCCGCCGTCGTTGCCATCTGCCTGGAATGCCCCAACTGGGATGAAATTGACCTGGGCGCCATCCGTGATGGAGGAGATTCTCACCTCGATGTAGCACGAGCCGGGGTTGGAGCCTACCTGGGCCGGTACGTCCGCGCCGCTCAGGGACAAGGTGGTCGAGCCTGGCACCGCGGTGACCGAAGCGCCGCCGCCGCAGTTGGGATCGATCACGACATTCGCAGGATCATCGATGAACAAGCCGACCTGGATGGCTTCGAGATCGTCTGTCCACTGGGCGTTCGTCAATGGGAAGGTGTTCGGGTTGTAGATCGTTACCCGCAGGACAGAATAGCCGCCTGCGTCGATCTGCAGCGGCGTAAAGGTTTTGTTCACTTCCGCCGGCAGCGAGGCCGCGTGCGCGGGGGTGACGGGGCCGGTCACCAGGGAACTGATCAACACCACAATCAATAACAAGAACCTGAATGACTTTTTCATGACTCACTCCACATAAAAAAATAAAAACAGCAAAACCATGCGGTCGGTTTCGCTGCTTGCTCCTCAAAGCCTGTACCCGGGAAAAGGAAAGCGGCCAATTCCAGGCTTTGGATCATCGCACCCGCATCCCCAATAAGTACTATATATACATATTTTAGCCTTATTTATTAACATGTCAACAGTTGGAATATACAATTTTGAAAGGCCAAAGGTCATATACCTTGTACACAAAAGAATAACAGAACTCTTACACATCTCCAACCAGCCAATGATACAATACCAGCACTGCTTTCTATTCCCTACTCTCCATTCTCTTTTCCCCCATGCTGCCCGACTTCCGCGTCCGCCAACGCGACTACCTGCTCGAAATCTCCCGCGCCCTTACCCAGGAACTCGACCTGGAAAAACTGCTGGCGCGCATCCTGCGCATCTCCATCGAGATGCTGGCGGGACAGGCCGGGCTGATCGCCCTCAAAGAGCAGGACGGCTGGCGCGTCGCCGCCGCGCATGGGATTGCCCCCGCTTTCCTGAGTTATCTCACCCCCCTGCTGGCCGAAGAAAAAGTGCGCGAACTGGACGTGCGCGAACTCAACCGCATGTTGAAGGAACTGACCTACACCGCCAGCCAGGGACTGCTCAACGGCGTCGGCCTGCCGCTCTCCGCGCACGGGCAGTTGATCGGCGTCATCTTCATCTTCCGCAACTACCCTGACCTGTTCTCGCCCAACGACCGGCTGCTGCTGGCTTCCTTTGCCGACCAGGCCGCTATTGCCGTTTACAATGCCCAACTCTACGGACAGGTCTCCTACGAAAAACAACGCCTCGACGCCCTGCTCGACTCCGCCGCCGACGGCATCCTCATCCTCAACGCCGACCACACCATCGAGCGCGTCAACGCCGCCTTCGAGAAACTCTTCGACCGCCCGCGCGCCGAACTGGTCGGCAAGGAGCACGCAGAGATCATCCGCTGGGCGCGTGAGCCGCAAGGCGCCACCCTCGAAGAAGCCGAGCGCGGCGGCTGGCCGCTCACCCCCAACGCCACCCTGTACGTGGAAGGCGACCTGGCGCGCCCCGAACCGCCGCCCCTGCCGGTCGGCGTCACCTACGCCCCGCTGCTCTCCCCGGACGGCAAATTGCGCAACGTCCTGGCCAGCGTGCGCGACATCAGCCACTTTCGTACCGCCGAGGAGATCAAGTCCACCTTCATCTCCATCGTCAGTCACGAACTGCGCACGCCGGTGGCGCTCATCAAGGGCTACGCCTCCACCCTGCGGCGCGACGACGCCCGCTGGGAGCGCGCCGTCATCAGCGACAGCCTGTCGGTCATCGAAGAAGAAGCCGACCGCCTGTCCAAGATGATCGACGACCTGCTGGACGCCTCCCGCCTGCAGGCCGGCGGCCTCAGCCTGAACCGCGCCGACGTCTCCCTGCCCGCGCTGGCCGAACGGCTGGCCGAGCGCTTCCGCACCCAGAGCAAGAAGCACACCATCCTCACCGAATTCCCGGAGGGCTGCCCCGTGCTGCTGGCCGACGAGAACCGCTTGGCGCAGGTGCTGTCCAATCTCATTTCAAATGCCATCAAATATTCGCCCGAGGGCGGCCAGATCCGCATCAGCGGGCAGGTGCGCCCCGAGCAGGTCATTGTTTGCGTCAGCGACCAGGGTCCCGGCATAGACGCCCGCGACCTGCCTCATATCTTCGACCGCTTCTATCGTTCGACCAGGGCCGTCAAGAACACCAAAGGCGCCGGGCTGGGACTGTACCTGGCGCGCGCCATCGTGGAAGCGCACGGCGGGCGCATCTGGGCCGACACTTCGACAGGCTCTGTGCAACGCCCCCAGCCTGCCTCCGGCGCGAGGATCTGTTTCTCCCTTCCGCGTTGAAAGGGGAGGCGCGGGTTGCCGGGCAGGCGGAAAACGCGCTATTTTTCAACACAAGTAGCGCGAATATTGCAAATTAAGAGAGCCTCCGAACCTTGAACTCGGAGACTCTCGACTTGCGGATGGTTTTCACATCATGCGCGCAATAATGTTGTCACCGCGATATCCTCGTCAATCTCTTCCCAGTGGATCCCAATTCCGCGTGAGATGAATCTCCATTCCTTGCGTTGGTCGGGGGTCGCATCGCGCAGGCGCGGGAACCATTCCAGCGGGACGGAAACCTCGCGCCCATCGGATAAGTTGACAAGCATCGCCTCGGCTGTGAATTTGACGTCCACAGCCAACACAGAAGTTGGGCTAATAGCGTTTAAGGTGTTCATACCATTTCTCCAAAAAGAGGTCCCTGTTTGCCTCAACCAATTCACGGACTTTACGAATTTCCTTTGAATTGTAACCTACCATCCAGACCAACTCGACGGAAGAGAGCCAGAACTTTGCGGAATTCTCGGCAGTTTCCACGTGGACATGAGGCGGCTCGTTTCCTTCGCCGCTGAAAAAGAAGAAACGATGAGGCCCGATTTGGCGGATGGTTGGTGACATGGCTTGATTATACCGCGTTAGCCAACTTACCCGAAAACGGTTACAATAAGCCCTGTTTTGTATAAATCCAAAATCGGAAATCGGAAATCCAAATGCCCCAAACCCAAATCTCCTGCCCTCAATGCCGCCAGCCCATCCCCGCCAACGTGGAACAACTCTTCGATGTGACCCATGACCCGGGCGCGAAACAGCGCCTGCTGGGCGGCGTTTCCAATGTCGCCCACTGCCCAACCTGCGGGTATCACGGACGCCTGGCTACCCCCATCATCTATCACGACAACGACAAGGAATTGCTGCTCACCTATTTCCCGCCCGAACTGGGCATGCCGCTCAACGAACAGGAAAAGACCATCGGCCCGCTCATCAAACAGGTCATGGAGCGCCTGCCGCCCGAAAAACGCAAGGGTTACTTGCTCAAACCGGTCGCCAACTTGACGTACGAATCCATGATCGAGACCATCCTGGGTAAGGACGGCATCACGCCTGAGATGATCAAGTCCCAGCAGGAGCGCGTCATGCTGATCGAACGCCTGGTGCAGGCCACGAGCGCGGACGCGCGCAAGGAGATTATCAAGCAGAACGAAGCCGTCCTCGATGAACAGTTCTTTGCGCTGTTTGGCCGCTTGCTGCAGGGCGCCGCCGCCAGCGGGCAGGAAGGCGTCGCCCGGCAGATGGCCGAATTACAGAGACAGTTGCTCGAGGAGACGGAATTTGGCCGCGGGTTGAAGGAAACCTACGGGGAACTGGAAGCAGCCTCCAAGTCCCTGCAAGAGGCGGGGCAGGGACTGACGCGCGAGAAACTGCTCGACCTGGTCCTGTCGGCGCCCAACGACGCCCGCATCCGCGCTTACGTCAGCCTGGCGCGCGCTGGCATGGACTACATCTTCTTCCAGACCCTGACCGAGAAGATCGACAAGGCCCAGGGCAAGGCGAAACAGGAATTGGAAGTCGTGCGCGAGAAACTGCTCGATTACGTCAACGAAGTGGACCGCCAGATCGAAGCGCGCTACAAGGAATCCCAGGCCTTCATCGAGAAACTGCTGGAGCAGGAAGACGTGGCCAAAGCGACGCGCGACAACCTGGAAGGCTTTACCCAGGAAAGCGTGGACCTGGTGGGCCAGATGCTGCGCCAGGCTTCGGAGAAGAACGATTACGTCCGCATGGGCAAACTGCAAAAAGTGATGGAAGTGCTGCAAGAGGCCAGCGCCCCGCCGCCCGAAGTGGCTTTCATCGAAACCCTGCTCGAAGCGCCCGACGCGGCCGCCATCGAAAAACTGCTGGGTGAGAATGCGGCTATGGTTAACGAAGAACTGATGAGCGCCCTGACCGGCCTGATGGCGCAGGTCGAACAGGCCGGGCCGGCCAACCCCGAAGCCCGGACGCTGGGTGAAAAACTGGAACAGGTGTATAAGGTGGCGCTGCGGTTTTCGATGAAGAAGAATATGGGGTAGGGGAACGGTTTTGCCTGCCATCAGCGCGTTCAAGAAGATCGCCTCGACAATATGGAGGGGTTGGAAAGTGGGATCATGCCTGTGATGCAGCGCCGGGATTTGTTTTGGCGCTGATCAGGAACATGCTCACAAAGATGACTACGTCCTGCACGAAATGGACCGCCCAGGCCAGGAACAATCCCTGCGTTTCGAGCAGGGAGAGCGCCAGCAGCCAGCCGAGGAAGCCTGCCATCAGCACGCCGACGGGTCCGCTGGGCTGGCCGAAGTAGTGCGGCAGGCCGAAGAGGATGCCAGAGATGATTGCGATAGTCGGCAAGGACAGTTCCCCGTACAGCGGCGAGACGATGCCCATGCGGAAGATGGCTTCTTCCGAGAAGGCGTTCATGGCAGAGAAGACCAGGCTCCAAACCAGGAGCGCGGGGACCAGGTGGAAGCGCGCGCCCGTCTTTTTCGCTTGAAGGAACATGAATATGCCTGTGCCGAGGGTGATGAATAGACCGAGGGTGAGCGCGATTTCGAGCCAGGTCTCGTTGCCAGTGACGCCCAGCCAGGCGATTTTGCCGATGTGCGCGTTCACGTCGCCGAGGCGGAAGAAGGCCGCGAAGTTGGCGGGGTTGAGCAGGTAGGCGAGGGCCAGCACGAGGGCGGCCAGGACCAATTGCGCCAGTTGGAATTTGAGCAGGCCATCGAGCTGGGAATCCTTGAGGAGGGTGAATTTCAGTCCGCCCGTCCACTTGCGGAGTTGGAAGATGCCAAAGGTGGCGAGGATGACGACCAGGCTGGGAAGAATGATGTTCATGTCGAATGCTAATTCCTGTAAATTTCATTTGCGGCGTGGATGCCCGCGATGACCACGGCTTCGATTCCGCCGCCCATCGTGCCAGAGCCAGCGACGTATAAATTCTTGATAGGCGTTTTGACGGTCAGGCGTTTTTGCCCTGCGGCGGGACCATAAATCGAGCCGGTGGTCGTCCAGGCGTAGCGGGCAAAGGTGGCGGGCGTGCCTTCCTGCCGATAGGTGATGTGCTGCTGTAAGCCAGGGATGACTTCGGCGGCGGAGGCGATCATCTCGTCGGCGAATGCGCGTTTGCGTTCCTTGTAATCGGGGGAGTTGCGCTCCCAGTTGGCAAAGTCGGCCTGGGGCAGCAGTTTCAACAGGGTAACGGAAGCATGTCCAGGAGGGGCAAGAGACGGGTCCACCTTCGAGGGAATCATGATCCCGATGTCGTCCAGCATCGTGATGGGGGCCAGGTCGGGGGCGATGTCCAATCCCAGGAAGACGATGAAGGCGGTGGCGGACGGCTTGAGCGATTCGATTTGCTTCACAAAGTCGGCGGGAACGTATTGCCGCTCCAGCAGTTCGAGGAAGGTCTTGTGCGTGTCGGCGTTCGAGAGGATGGCCTTGGCGCGGTGGGTCGTCCCGTCCTTGAGTTCCACGCCGACGGCGTGACCGTTCTCGACCAAGATGCGTTGAACGGGCGCGCGGAGATAGACCTTGCTGCCGTGCTTCTCGATGACATCCACCAGCGCGTTGGGCAGCGCCTGCGAGCCGCCAACGGGATAATACCCGCCGTCGTAGTGGTAGCCGAAGATGGGCGCCATGTTGCCGACGTTGAGCGTTTTGGGGTTGTCGCTCAGGTAGCCCGTGAGCGCGCACAGCAAATCCTTCACGCGCGGGTCGCGGAAGAATTCGTCCAGCATCTCCACGAACGGCCTGTCCATCCATTTGTAGGCGTGCGGGTGTGTTTTCGGGTAGGCCAGCATATCTTCCACGTTGTCGGGACCGCGCGGCGCGCCGCCCGTCTTTTCCATGTCGGCGTACATCTCGCGGTACACCAGCAAAATTTCGGCGAAGAAGTTTTTGAGATTTTCCGCTTCGGACGGGAAGCGTTCGCCTAATTGTTTGACGAATTCATCCGCGTCATGCGGGACTTTGAAGTGGATCTCGCCGAGGAAGTATTCCTGTTGGTTGAGCTTCCACTCGATGGCGTTTTCGATGTCGAGCATTCTCAGCAGGGAGCGGATTCCGCCGCGTTCCCCCAATCCGCTGAAATCGTGGACGCCCGCGTCGAAGACGTAGGTCCAGCGTTCCGGCGCGCCTGTCGGTTTGACGTTGCGCTCCCACGCCGTGCAATATCCGCCAGGCAGGTAATGTTGCTCGAAGACCGCCACCTTCAGTCCGCGCCTGGCGAGCAGGGCCGCGGCGGAAAGCCCGCCGATGCCCGAGCCGACCACGATGACATCGTGTTCGGTTTCGCTCGCGGGGCGTCCGTCGAATTTGGGCGCAGGCCACTTGTACGGGTCCCAGGCGTCAAGCCGCGCCTGCACGCCCTTGCGCGCCGCGTAGCCAGGGAAGCGCGAGGAGAACACGATCCCCGCCGCCACGCCGACATTCGGCAGGATGACCGCAAATAAAATTTCCTGCGCAGGGAAGACGAAGGCAGCCAGCGCGCCCAGCAAAGCATTGAGCGCGAAAATGCCGCCCCATACACCCGTGATGATCTCGTTGATGCGGATGAAGGCGGGATCGTTCCAGTAGGATTTGTCCCAGTCCTCTTTGGCGTATTGGTAGGTGAAGGGATCCTTCATCGCCAGCGTAAAGAAGGCCATGCCTGCCAGCACGAGACTGTTGGCAATCGGGCCGTAGGTTTTCAGGAACGGGGAACCCAGCGCCAGTGTGAGGACGGCATGGACGATGAAATATCCCAGTGTGACGACTTCCATCGTCTTGACGTCGCGCCGCTTGAGCCAGCGCCACGAGACGATGATAATCGCCGCCGCCAGCCCGCCGAGGATGGCGATTGTCCAGAGACCAGGTCCAGAAAGGGACCAGTAGATGATCCAGGGAATGAAACCGAAAAGTACTTGAAACATGAGTGTTTTCCTTTTCGCGCACAAGGCGCATTGAATACACCTGCCTTGATTGGGGCAGTTTTGATTTTTTGAATTTGTCCCCTCTCCTTTTGGGAGAGGGTCAGGGTGAGGGAGGATTCGGCGGCATCAACGGCGGCAGGCTGCGGACGGTCTCCAGCGTCTTCTCATGCCATGCCAGTTCGAACTCGTAATAATCGATCCCATAGTCCAGGGTGATCTGCCAGAGTTGGCGGGCGCGCTCCACGCCGACTTGTTTTGCATTTTCATCAATCGCGGCCTGCGCCTCCGTTTTCAAAATGTGAATACGTTCCCGCATTTCCTTCATGCGAGCCTCGAACAGCGCAGCAATTTCATCATTGGTATTGAAATGCGAGAAGAAAATCTGGATGAGACATGCCCGGCGGACAGGTTCCGTCGGCAGGGGGGTGACCAGCCAGCGGCGCAGTTCGGCGCGGCCCTCATCCGTGACCTGGTACTGCTTCCGATTGGGTTTGCCCTCCTGCTGGATGGTTTGCGATTCCACCCAGCCCTTCTTCTCCAGGCCTTCCAGCGACTTGTAAATGTGGCTTTGTGTGGCCGACCAGAAATGGGCGACCGAGACATCGAAGAATTTCTTCAAATCGTAACCAGACATGGGCTGGAATTCGAGAAAGGCGAGGATGGCGTGTTCGAGAGGCATAATACTCCTGTTGTTTTATATATCTATATAGGAATAATACTACTGTGATATATTTTTGTCAAGGGAACCAATCCGATTTGCAGTGGTAGAATAAAGATCATTCCTAAATAAACTTTGGAGGGATCATGCCCACACCCGTGATTGTCGACGCCATCCGTACCCCCATCGGCGCGTTGGGAGGCGCCCTGGCGCGCGTCCGCCCGGACGACCTGGCTGCTCTCGTTATCAAAAGCATCATCGAACGCAACAAACTGGATCCCGCCCTGGTCGAGGAGGTCTACCTCGGCTGCGCCAACCAGGCCGGGGAGGACAACCGCAACGTGGCGCGCATGGCTGCCCTGCTGGCCGGGCTGCCGGTCGAAGTGACCGGCGTGACGTTCAACCGCCTGTGCGCTTCGGGGCTGAACGCCGTCAACCAGGCGGCGCGCGCTATCAAGGCTGGGGAGGGGGACGTGTTCATTGCCGGGGGCGTGGAGTCCATGTCGCGGGCGCCGTATTCCATTGCGAAAGCAGAATCGGGCTACCCGTTCGGCAATTTGACCGCCTGGGATACCGCCCTCGGCTGGCGTTATCCCAATCCCAGGATGAAAGAAATGTACGGCGCCGAGCAGATGGGCGAGACCGCTGAAAACATCGCCGAGATGAAGCCGCACCTCACGCGTGAAATCCAGGATGCCTTTGCCCTGCGCTCGCACCAGCGCGCCATTGCCGCCATCGACGCGGGCAAATTCGCCGAGGAGATCGTCCCCGTGAGCATCCCGCAGCGCAAGGGCGATCCGTTGGTGGTGGATACGGACGAACGCCCGCGCCGCGACACGAGCATGGAATCGCTGGCGAAACTGCGCCCGGCCTTCCGCGAGGGCGGCACGGTGACGGCTGGCAACTCGTCCGGCCTGAATGACGGGGCGGCTGCGTTGCTGCTGATGAGCGAGGAAAAAGCGGCGGAACTGGGCTACCGGCCGATGGCGCGCATCCTGGCCTCCGGCGCGGCTGGCGTGCCGCCGCGCATCATGGGACTTGGCCCGGTGGGCGCAACCCGCAAGGCCCTCCAGCGGGCTGGCCTGGAATTGGATGACATCCGCTTGGTGGAACTGAACGAGGCCTTTGCCGTGCAGTCGCTGGCGGTGATCGAGGACCTGGGGCTGGACCCGGAACTGGTCAACGTCAACGGCGGGGCGGTGGCGCTGGGTCACCCGCTGGGCTGCTCCGGGGCGCGCATCCTGACAACGCTCTTATATGAAATGAGGCGCCGCGCTGGTAAGGGCGGGTCTCAGACCCGCCCCTACGTTGGGTTGGCGACCCTGTGCGTGGGTGTCGGCCAGGGCGAAGCGACGGTGGTGGAGTGGATCGGATAGAAAGGAGATGGAGGTGTCGTATGGTCGAGCAAGTCTATAAACGCCTGGCGGAGCGGCTGGACGCACTGCCCAACGGTTTCCCGCCAGCCCCGGACGGGGCCGAACTGCGCCTGCTGGCAAAGTTGTTCACGCCCGAAGAAGCCGACCTGGCCTCGCAATTGCGCCTGACCAGGGAGGTCCCGGAGCAGGTAGCGGCGCGGACGGGCGGCGACCCGGCGGAGACGCGGCAACGGCTGAAGGGCATGGCGCGGCGCGGACTGATCGCCGCCGGGCGCACGGAGGCCGGTCTGGGTTATGGCCTGATGCCTTTCGTGGTCGGCATCTATGAGATGCAGATCGGCAACATGGATGAAGAACTTGCAGCCCTGTTCGAGACTTACTACAAACAGGCTTTCGTCGAGGTGTTGCGCGTCAGGCCGCAGGTGCACCGCGTCATCCCGGTGGACGAGAGCGTCAAGGCTGATCTGGCAGTGCATCCGTTCGAAAGCGCGGCCGGCCTGGTGGACAACGCCCAGGCCTGGGGCGTGCTGGACTGCATCTGCCGGGTGCAAAAGGCGCTCATCGGCGAGCCGTGCGAGCATCCTGTGGACGTGTGCATGACCTTGAGCGATGCGCCCAACGCCTTCGACAACAATCCCACCATCCGCGCCGTGAGCAGGGACGAGGCGCTGGCTACCCTCAGGCGCGCCGCCGAAGCCGGGCTGGTGCACTCGGTCAGCAACAACCAGAAGGGACTGCACTATATCTGCAACTGCTGTACCTGCTCGTGCGGCATCCTGCGCGGCATGGCCGAACTGGGCATTGCCGGGGTGGTGGCGCATTCGTCTTTCGTCAACCAGGTGGATGCCCTGCTGTGCAACGGCTGCGAGACCTGCCTGTCGTACTGCCAGTTTGGCGCGTTGGCGATGGGCGACGATATGGTCGTGCAGGTTGATCCGCTGCGCTGCGCGGGCTGCGGCGTGTGCGTGCCCGCTTGCCCGAACGGGGCGCTGGGCATGGTCTACCGTCCCGAAGCGGACCGGCCAGCCATCCCGGAGACGATCAAGGAATGGGGCGGGCGGCGCGCGGCCGAGCGCGGCATCCGCCTGGCGGATGTGCTTTGAGCGGGGTGGCCGCGAGGAGAGTGAAAATGCGTTCGAAGATGTTTCTTGCGCTGTTGCTTTTGATGTTCGCCAGCGCCTGTTCTGCTTCGGTCCAGGCGCCCCCTTCGGGGACCGCACGGTCAGGAACAGCCCCCTCCACCGATTCGCTGACAGAACCGGTCGAAGCGCTGGCCTCTGCCGCGTCCCCCGCACCGGCGGAGGTCAGCGGCCCGGTGGTCGAAAACCCTGCCATTGTCTTCCTGCACATGCTGGACGAACTGAACGGCTGGGGCCTGACCACCAGCGCCGTCGTGCGCACCAACGACGGCGGCGCGACCTGGCGCAAGGTCTCGCCGCAGGGGGAAATGGGATTCGGCTACAGTGCAGGGACAACCTTCTTGAACGCCACGCAGGCCTGGGTCCTGGTGGCCGATGCGGCCGATCCGCTGGGGAGCGGCATCCTGTATCGCAGCGACGACGGCGGCGCGACGTGGACGCCCATCCAAGTCCCCTTCGGCAGCGCCGACCTGGCCTTCCTCGATGATGAAACCGGTTGGGCGATGGTGGGGCTGGGCGTGGGCGCGGGCAGTATGGGCGTGGCCATCTACCGCACCAGCGATGGCGGCGCGAGTTGGGAGCAGGTATACACCAACGATCCCAACCTGGCAAACGCGACCGAAGGCCTGCCGCTGGGCGGCATCAAGAACGACCTGTCGCCGCTGGACGCGCAGAGCGCCTGGGTGGGCGGCGTGGTCTACGCGCCCGAAGCGTTCTACTTCTTCAAGACCAGCGACGGCGGGCGCACCTGGACCGAGCAGCCCCTGCCGATCCCGCCGGGGGCGCAGGGCGCGGACATTTCCATCGACGCCGGCCCGACCTTCTTTTCGGCGCAAGAGGGCGTGCTGCCGGTGCGTTTCAGCGGCGAGGCCTCCAAAACGGCCTTTTACGTCACGCGCGACGGCGGCCAATCCTGGGAGTTCCTGGCATCCATGCCGGGCGCGGGCGCGGTGGATTTCGTCTCGCCGTCCGAGGGCGTCTTCTGGACCGGCGAGCAGTTCTTCGTCACGGCCGACGGCGGCGCGTCCTGGACCTCGGTCGCGCCGGACATTCTGTTTGGCGAGACCTTTGCCGGCATGGATTTCGTGAACGCCAACACCGGCTGGGTGTGGACCTACGACCTGACCGGCCAGTATGGACTGTACCAGACTACCGACGGCGGGCGGACGTGGCTGCCCTTGAAAAAATGAGACTGGCCGGGTATTGGCTGCTGCTGGCGGCCTCCCTATTGCTGCAAGCCTGCTCCGCTGCGGGGACGCCCGTCCCGCTTCCACTCCAACCGCAACTTGCTACCGTTTCCCCTGTTCCTACTCCCCTCGATCCCTTCTTGGAGCGTGTGCGGGACGCTGACTATCCCCTCGGCGCGGTGGATGCGCCGCGCACGGTGCGCCTGGCAGACGGGGGGTACACGGAGGGCAGTTCCGGCGCGGACTACCTCGCCGTGACCATGGCCGACTTCCTGGCTCTCGGCGACCTGGACGCTGACGGGGAGGATGAGGCTGCCGCGCTGGTAGCGGAGCAGTATGGCGGTTCGGGCGCGTTCTATTTCCTGGTCGTGTACGAGAACCAGGACGATGAGCCTGTGTACGCCGCCTCCACGTTCATCGACGACCGCCCGCTCCTGACCGGCCTGTCCATCCAGGAGGGGGAAATCTACGTGGACGCGACCGTCCATACCGGGGACGATCCCGTATGCTGCCCGTCCCTGCCGACCTCGCGCCGTTATCGCTTCTTCCCGCCCAACCTGGCGCTTACCTATTACGCCACCCAAACGCCCGCCGGCCAGCCGCGCGCCATCGCCATCGAAGCGCCGGTGGACGGGGCGCAGGTTTCAGGGATTTTACGGCTCAAGGGCAGCGTCAGTGTTGCGCCGTTCGAGAACACCCTGGTCTACCGCATCTTCGACATGGGCGGCGTGGAACTCTCGGCCGGGCCGGTCGAAGTGGATGCGCCCGCGCCAGGCGCGCCCGGGGAATTCGAAAAAGCCATTGACCTGGGCCGCATCCTTGCCAATACCACCATCCGCATCGCTGTGCAAGACACCAGCGCCGCCGACGGCTCCCTGCTGGCGATGGACTCGATCCAGTTACAGGTCCGGTGATTGGGTCGGGTCGGCATAGAAAATTGGGCCTTGCCGAAAACGGGGTTGCCAACTTGGGGAATCCCCTTTATAATCCGACCTACATTTCTTAATTGGAGTCGGATATCGTGATGGAACATATTGATGCCCTGCCCGGGCAGGGGGGCGAGCAAGAAAACCTGCAAGGAGAGCCGGTCAACAACAACCAAAGCATGGAATCTTTGCTGGAAAGCGATGCGTTCAGTGTAGAGTTGCCCCAGGCTGGTGAAATACGCCAAGGCACGGTTGCCAGCATCGGCCCAACCCAGATCCTGGTCAGCATTGGCGCCAAGTCGGAAGGCGTCATCTCTGGCCGCGAACTGGAAGTCATCTCTGCCGAGGAACGTGAAGCGCTTCAGATGGGGCAGGAAATTTCGGTCTTCGTGGTCAGTCCCGAAGATTCGAATGGCAACGTTGTGCTTTCATACAAACGCGCCCAGGAGCAAATGGCCTGGAACAGCGTAGAAGAGTTGTTACAAAGCGATGATGTCATCGAAAGCAAGATCATCGGCTATAACAAAGGCGGCCTGATCGCAGGTGTGCATGGATTGCGCGGGTTCGTGCCTGCTTCACAGATCAGCGTGCTGCGTCGCAGCCAGGCGGTGGGCGAAACCCCCGAACAGCGTTGGGCCAAGATGATCGGCGAGCCGATCACGGTGCGCATCATCGAAGTAGACCGCAGCCGCCGCCGGTTGATCCTTTCGGAGCGCGCCGCCAGCACCGAGTCGCGCCAATCCATCAAGGAACGCGTCATCGAAGAGTTGGAAGAAGGCAAAACCTACACTGGTCGCGTTACCAGCCTGGCAGACTTTGGCGCCTTCGTCAACATCAACGGCGCCGATGGCCTGGTACACCTGTCCGAATTGTCGTGGGAACGCATCCAGCACCCCAGTGAAATCCTGGAAGTCGGGCAGGAAGTCAAAGTCAAGGTCATCAATGTGGACCGCGAGAAGAAGCGCATTGGCTTGAGCCTGCGCGCTCTCAGCGATGATCCCTGGCGCTCGCGCGTCGGGCAGTATAGCGTCGGCCAGTTGGTGGAGGGCGTCATCACCCGCCTGACCAAATTCGGCGCCTTTGCCCGCCTGGAAGGCGACATCGAAGGCCTGATCCACATCTCCGAGATCAGCGAGAGCCGCATCGAACATCCCAGGGAAGCCCTCAAAGAAGGACAGGCGGTGGCGCTGCGCGTCATCCGCATCGACCCCGACCAGCACCGCATCGGCTTGAGCCTGCGCAAAGTGGATTCGGCTGCCTTTGCCGACAAAGACTTCAAAATGTTGGCGAAGGAATATAACCAGTCGGATGAAGAAGAAGTAGGAGTAGTAGAACCAGCGGCTGAAGAAGACGCCGAAGGCGAACCCCCAGTCGAGCCGGAAGCCTGATGAGAGAAGCGCACCGCCCGGTGCGCTTTTTCTTGCGAGCGCAAGAATCCATGTCACTGATCGTCGACTCCCACCAAGACCTGGCCTGGAACATCCTGTCCTTTGGACGGGATTATACCCGCTCGGCCTACGAAACCCGCCGCCTGGAGCAGGGCAGCCTGGCGGCGACACACAATGGCGACACCCTGCTCGGCTGGCCGGAATACCAGCAGGCGCAGGTAGCCGTCATTTTTTCCACGCTTTTTTCCACCCCTGCCCGCTGGGCGTACGAGTGGGAAACGCTTGTCTACCACACCCCGCAGGAAGCCCACGTGCAATACCGCCGCCAGTTGGACGTGTACCAACGGCTGACCGGTGACCACCCGGACAAATTCCGCCTGATCACCTCCGCTTCGATCCTGGACGATGTGCTTGCTTGCCAGCAAGGAGCCTTCCCTGCCGGACAGGCATACCCGGTCGGCTTGCTGCCCCTGATGGAGGGCGCAGACGGCATTCTTGCCTTCGATGAATTGGAAGAATGGTGGCAGGGAGGGCTGCGCATGATTGGGCCCGCCTGGGCCGGTACGCGCTTTTGCGGCGGCACAAAGGAACCGGGGACGCTGACGCACGCCGGGCGGAACCTGCTGGCCGCCATGGCGGAACCGGGCTTCATGCTCGACCTGTCCCACATGGACGAAGCCGCGGCGCTGGAAGCCCTGGACATTTACCCCGGCTCGATAGCGGCCACGCACGGCAATTGCCTGGCCTTGCTGCCGGGGCACGAATATAACCGCCACCTGTCCGACCGCTTGATCCGCGGACTCCTGGAGAGGGATGGTATCATTGGCGTTGTGCCGTACAATACCTTCCTCAAGGACGGCTGGCTGGTCGGCAAGAGCGACCGCCAGGAAGTCGGCCTGGAACACCTGGTGGATCACGTGGATCACATCTGCCAGTTGGCCGGGGATGCCCGGCATGTGGGCATTGGCTCGGATTTCGACGGCGGCTTCGGGTTGCAGTCCACGCCCCGGCAGGTCGATACGATTGTAGATTTACAAAAACTGGTTCCTTTGTTATTATCTCGCGGGTACTCCGAAGAGGACGCCGCCGCTGTCCTGGGCGGGAACTGGATCCGTCATCTTCGCAAGAATCTGCCAGCCTTATGAGCGCACCCGAAACCTCCTTCCCTGCCATCGAAGGGACCGTCCTGGCAAAGCCGCTTTCCCGCCTGCGTGTGCGCAGTGGCTTGTTTACGACCCTGTTGGGTTTTTTTGTCTTTATGGTGGGCGCCAAACCCGATTGGCTGGGCTGGGACCGCAGCCCGGTGGTTGGGTTCGTCCAGATCGCGGTGTTCCTGGTGGGACTGGCGATCATCTGCCTGGGCGGGTATGTCGGCTTGCTGGCGCTGTGGGGCAGCGCCCAGCGCTCCATCGCCGCCGACATCGGGATGCGGCTGGTCAGCACGGGCTATGTGATCTGCGTCTTTGCCGGTATGGCGGATGTCTTCGGGATGGGCGCGCATCCGCTGCCAAACGTGCCGTATTTCGGCCCGGTGCAGGCCACCGGCGTTGTCATTGGCGAGATCGTGATCGCGGTCGGGTTTTTGCTGCTGATCCCGTACAAGCCAAATCCCGCAGTGGGAAACAGGTAGAGGCAGGGCAAGCAGGCCTGTTTCCCGTCAGGATGCGCTGGTCTGCCTGACTGGCGGCCGGTATAACCCGGCCATGACGAGCAGTTCGGTATTGATCTCGAGCAAGTCTGTCCCGACCTTCAAAGCCAGTTCCCGCATCCATCGTGTCAGGAAGGACTCCTGGGATTGGAATAGGAGCAACGTAAAGGGGAAAAAGACGAGGAAGACGCCAAACGCCAGGCTGCCAAGAATGAAAAATAGGATGTCGACAACGAATAGCATGGGTACGACGATGGGCGCCATCCAGATAGAGTGGGGCGGATAGTTTTTTCTCCCAGGCTCCCCTGGTTCTTTCTTTGCATTGACCTGATAGGCGTAGATGGTGCTGTAAGACAAGAATGCCAGGGCAAGTAAGACAGTTCCCGCACAATATTGCCATTTGATGAATAACATGGTAGCCCCATTTGGTTGGTTAGTATAGTAGTATTATATAACCAATGGGGGGAGAAAGTCTATATTTTTTCACGTATAATAAAAGTATGTTTAGAGTCATACCAGTTAGTTTGTTGTTGCTTTCCATCCTGGTTGCGTGCGCGCCGCCTGTGGTAGAGACGCCGGCTTCGGCCGTCTCATTGAACACGCCGCAGGTCAGTGCGCCAGGGACGAGCGTTCCCCTGCTGGATACCCCGCAGGGCCAGGATGATTCGGTTTGCGCGTTGCCCAAATCCTGGTCGCTCGAATTCCACCGCACCGGCGGCTTTGCCGGTTTCGACCAGAGCCTGACCGTGAACAGCCAGGGCGAATTGGAGATCCAATCCGAGCAGCCGCCTGCCGTTTCCAGCGGGACGCTCTCCCCCGAAGAACTGGCGGAACTGGCCGAGGTCTTGACCGGGGCGTGTCCCTTCGAGACGCCAGCAGACCGGGCAAAGTGCGCGGATTGTTTCGTCTACGACCTGGCCATCCAGTGGGGAGACCGCAACTATAGGTTGCAAGCCACCGATGTCAACCTGACGGAGGAGTTGCACGCCTTGACCGGCGCATTGGGAAAGTACTTCCAGGAAGCCCAATAGCCGCGTTACCAGCGGATGTCCACCGGCGTCCCCACCTCGGCCCAGTCGTAGAGTAGTTGCGCCTCGTAAGAGCCAAGCACCACGCAGCCATACGAGATGGGAGTGCCGAGGTAGCCCGCCCACAGCGTCGCGCCGTTGGGCAGGATGGGCAGGGCGTGGATGCCGTTCTGCAGGCTGCCGGACCAGTAGATGCCCAGCCAGGACGGCATCCAGATATTCCAGGTAGCGCCGTAGGCGTTGGGGATCTTTTCGAGCACGCTGAAAGAGCCGATGCGCGTGGAGTTGCCCATGCCGGTGGAGGCCACAAAACTGAAGACCAGCGTTTCCCCCTCGTAAGCGTATAAATGTTGCTCTGAGATCACCACCAGGATGTATTTGTTGCCGCTGTAAACCTGGGGGCCTGCCTGGCCGGGGGTGTACGCCGGGGGAGGCGACAGGCTTTCGAGGACGACAAAATCCCCTTCGGCAAACGCCATCGGGGAAGGCGTCTCGGATGGCAGCGGCGTCAGGGTTGGGGATGGGGGAAACGTGGCGGTTGGCAGCGGGGAAGGGGTGTAGGTCGGTTTGGCGATGTCCACGCCCGCGCGGTAGGGCGGCTGGTCTTCGAGCGCCAGCGCCACCGACGACTGACGCGGCAGCGCAGCGCAAGCGCCCAACAGGCTGGCGGCGACCAATAAGCAGGCGGCGCTCCTGACCACTTTGCCCATCAAGCATTGACCAGTACCTTCGCGCCGCGGATTTTCCCCTGCCTCAACTCCAGCAGCGCCTGGTTGGCGTCTTCCAGCGCATATTCCTGGACCTCGGGCCTGAGTCCCGCTTCGGCGGCCAGCGCCAGGAACTCGCGCACGTCCTGCCGGGTGACGTTGGCCACGGACTTGATCTCTTTTTCCATCCACAGGTGCGTTGGGTAGTCCAGCCTTAGCAGGTAGTCCTTGTCCGCCTCCTCTTTGCGGATGGCGTTGACCACCAGCCGCCCGCCCGGTTCGAGGTTCTTCAAGGCTTCCACAACCGGCTTCCAGACCGGCGTAGTGTCGATGATAGCGTCCAGGTTATGCGGCGCGGAGGCCTGGATGCCGCCGGCCCAGGCCGCGCCCAGCGAACGGGCGAATTCCTGCTCCTCGGGGCTGCGGGTGAAGACGAAGACCTCCATGCCGGGGTAAAGGTACTTTGCCATTTTCAGCACCAGGTGGTTCGAGCCGCCGAATCCCACCAGCCCCAGGGACGCGCCCGCGCGCAGGTCCGCCAGCCGCAGGGAGCGGTAGCCGATGGCCCCGGCGCACAGCAGCGGCGCGGCTTCCACGTCGCTCAAGGCAGCCGGGAGGGAGTGGACGAATTCGGCCGGCGCGGTCATGTACTCGGCGTAGCCGCCGTCCGCGTCGCGCCCGGTGGCCCGGAAGTGCGGGCACAGGTTTTCCTGGCCGGACAGGCAGGCGGCGCATTCGCCGCAGGCCGAGAAGATCCAGGCCGCGCCCACGCGCTCGCCTGGTTTGCGTGTAGTCGCATTGGAACCGAGCGCCTCGATCACGCCGACGACCTGGTGTCCCAGGACGACCGGCAGTTTGGGCGGCGGGGTGCGGCCCTCGATCTCGTCCAGTTCGGTGTGGCACACGCCGCAGGCTGCGACGCGGATCAGGACCTGGCCGGGGCCGGGGACCGGCTCGGGAACCTGGAGCAGGCGGAGGGGAGTCGGATGCGCGCGCAGGTCGCCCAGTTCGGTTAGGAGCATGGCTTTCATCGTCCGGTCTCCAAAGTCCGTCAAAACAGGAAGGGGAGGAAGCGCCGGGTCGCCCGCATGTAGTCCTGGTAGGCGGGGCCGAAGTAGGTCAGGCATTCGCGCTCGTCGGCGCGGGCGGTGGCGTACAAGAACAGGCTGGCGGCCAGGACGAGCAACCCGGCCGGCAGCGACAGGTCCTTGAAGAAGATGCCCCAGGCGAGCAGCAGCAGGGAACTGTAAAGCGGGTGGCGGATGTAGGCGTAGATGCCGGTGGTGACCAGCGCGGTGGTCTTTTCGAAGGCCAACAGGCTGGGGTCGCCGGGCCGTTCTTTTGCCGGTTGGCCGCGCTGGCGCAGGCTGCGGACGCCGAAGGCAAGCGGGAGCAACGAAGCGAACAGCAGCGTCCAGGCGATGAGTTGCTGCCAGGAAAGCGGGTCGCGGAACCAGAAGTCCACGTTGAGGAGGAAGAGGGCAAGGATGGCTTCCCAGGCGAAGAAGCGATAGAAGCCGTGCGAGCGCGGCTGGCGCAGCGAGGCGCGCGAGATGTAGACCAGCGCCAGGCTGGCAACGGTAAAGACGAGGGGTTTCCACATGATGGTTCTTCTCCTATTGCGCGTCATCCAGTTTGGCGCGCACGCTGGCGGTCTTTTCGTCCATTTTCTGGGGGCGGTCGGTGCGGGTACCGATTTTGACCAGGGTGGAAATACGCGGGACGCCCATGCCGTGCAGGGTTTGGTGGCAGGTCTTGATGGCCTGCATCACCTCGTCCCATTCGCCCTCGACGTTGGTGCCGTTGGCGTGCAATTCGTAGTGCAAGGCGGTGCTTGCCAGCACGCGCTCACAGGCGGCCACATATTCCGAGAGCGAGACGCCCACGCCGATGGGGATGACCGTGAACTCTGCAATCACCTTCATCCTTCCGCCTCACTGAAAACTGATGACTGAAAACTGATGACTGATCATCCTGTCCCGAACTGCCGGTCTCCGGCGTCGCCCAATCCCGGCACGATGTAGGCGCGTTCGTTCAGGTGGTCGTCGATGGCGGCCAGGTAGAGGGGGATGTCGGGATGCGCCGCCTGCATGGCGCGGATGCCCTCCGGCGCGCCGATCAGCCCGACGAATTTGATCTTCTTCACGCCCCAGCGCTTCAACACGTCGGCGGTGGCGGTGGCCGAACCGCCGGTAGCCAGCATCGGGTCCAGGATGATGCAAACCGAGACGGTCGGCTCGAGCGGCAGTTTGTTGTAGTATTCCACCGGGCGCAGGGTCTTTTCGTCGCGGTACAGGCCGATATGCCAGACTTCGGCGCTGGGCATCAGTTCCCAGAAGCCTTCTACCATGCCCAGCCCGGCGCGCAGGATCGGCACCAGCCCGATCTTTTCCTGCAATTCCTGGCCGGTGACCTTGGCCAGCGGGGTTTCGAGTTCGCGCGGCATGGTCTGCAGGTCGGCGGTGGCCTCGTAGGCCAGCAGGGCGGCGATCTCGCGCACCAGTTCGCGGAATTTCTTCGGGTTCGTGTTCTTGTCGCGCAGGCGGGATAGTTTGTGGGCAACCAGCGGGTGGGGGGATGCGTAGACGTTGGACATGCGGCCTCCTGTTCGATGGGTATTATAACGCTTTCGGGATGGTGGATGTTTGCCTGGGCAGGCAGGCAGTTTTTTGGTTTCGGGCATTGTAGTTTCCCTGCCGATTTGCTACAATGGATTCAGTCGTTCACTTGATCCCAGGGTTTTGCTGGCAAGCGCCGACTTGAAGTTTTCTGTTGTTCATAGCCTATTGTGGCCCGCCAGGCTCACAGCCGCCGGAAAGGAGGTCAAATGAGCCGCGGAAAAAGGTTACAACCGATTTTAGGATTGGCATTGATGCTATCATTTGTAGTGGGGTGCAGCGCTCCTGCGGCCACGCCAGAACCAACTTCCACGCCTACACCCACGCTCATTCCATCCACAACGTTCACGCTTACACCCACGCTCGTTCCGTTTACAACAACGCCCACGCCGTCTCCGGAAGTGTTGACGCTCCTGGCCTGGATCGATGCCTTCAACCGGCGGGACATAGATGCTTGCATGTCCTATGTGGCAGATGACGCTGTGCTGGACCGGGGCCCACACGGCATCGTGACCGGCGCCGAGGCGATCCGCGCGACCCTGCTCGTGGAATTCGAGAAACCCATCAAGGCCTATGTGACCTGGTGGTCGGTAGATGGAGGCGCGGTCACATACGGTTCGTATGTCACAGTGGAAGGGCAAAGGATCGACTCCTGCACGAGCCTGATGCTCATCGAAAACGGTAAGATCGTCTCTGATCTATGCGCGCCGTAGGTTGTTTCCTTTGGTCCGGCTGACGTCTTTGCGGATGGAAGTATTCCTGCCTGCGCCAAAACGATAGGGGGAAGTCCAGGGGGGTAATTTTGCACGCCGAGGTCTGTGCGTAGGCTGTTGGGCAACAGGATTCAAAGAAGTGCTAGAATAAGCAAGAAGAATTCATTGACCTATGCTACTTGGCGCAGGACACTTTCCGCGTATCCCTGCAGAACGCGTTTGAATTCAGCGATCAGTTGGCGTCTGTATTCCATGTCAGTGGATGCAGACGCCAGGCCAACCAGGGATTTGGCAATTGCTTTCACAACTTGCGCCGATAGCAACGCGCGCTGTTCCCCCAGCGCTGGGACAAGGCGTAAAAACAACGCGGCAATGCGTCGAAGGGATTCCTGGTCCAATTCGTCAATCGCCGCTGCGATTTCCGGGGATGCGTCAGCGCCCAATAGAATCTGTGTGTAAATGGGACTTGCTAAGTGCTTTTCCAGGAATGGGTCGATCAACCGGTCGAGCAGCACTGGCAGGGGGAGGTAAATCACATCAATGGTAAACGCTTGGTCGAAGACCGCCAATATCTCCGCTTGATAATGATCTGCCAGGGTGCGGAGAATGGCCTCCTTGTCGGGGAAATAACGATACAACGAACCGATCGAAATCCCGGCGCGTTCTGCGATCGCGTTGGTGGTTGCACTTTCATAGCCGACCTCGGTAAACAAGGCAGCGGCGGTTTGGATAATTAAATCCACCCGCTGCTGGCTTCGTACCTGTTGAGGGGAAAGTCGAATTGAGTTTGTGCTCATTTTGATATTGCAAAAGTGAGCATTTGCTCGTATAATAGCCAAGATAACGAAGAAATGCTCACTTTTGATTATACATCATCTGGTGAAATTATTTTGTTGTTCCATTCACGGGATCAAAAATGAATTCAGATATTCTCACAATCCTCCGCGACCCTGTCACTCATGATGCGCTTGAAATTAAGACCGAGTCTGACGTACACGGCCGTCCGCTGGAATTTCTCGTCAATCCAAGGACCGGTCGGCGTTTTCCTGTTCGCAACGGCATTCCAATATTTCTTCTGGATGGCGAAGTATCCGGTTTGAATCAAAGATATCAGGCAATGTATGATCGTTCCGCATTGTTTTATGATTTCTCGACTTGGGCATATTCGCTCTGGAAGGGAGTGAGTGTCGAAGCCCGCTTGCGGGAATACCTCGACGAACTTGAGATCGGGGAGGGTGACCGCGTGCTGGAAGTCTCTGTGGGCACAGGGCGCAATATGCGTTTCCTGCCACGCAATGCACAAATCAGTGGGCTTGACATCTCATGGGGGATGTTGAAGCAGTGCCAGCGAAACGTGTCGAAATGGAAACTCGATGTAGGACTCTTTATGGGAACAGCCGAGCGCCTGCCATTCCAGGACGAAGCATTCGATGTCGTGTTCCATTTTGGAGGCATCAACTTTTTCAACGACAAAGCGGCAGCCATTTGCGAGATGATCCGTGTTGCCAAGCCAGGTACTAAATTCGTCATCGGTGATGAGAATGAAGCATTGGCGCAGAAGTATGAAAATCTTCCTGTGACGGGGGATTTCTACGGCAACCGCAAACAGGCGATTGCCGCGCCGGTTGACCTGTTGCCTCCCGGGATGCTGGATGTGCGCGTCAAAGAGATTGCGGGTGGCGATATGTATTGTCTTTCATTCAGGAAGCCGGGGTCGTGATGAGTGAGCGGCTGCATAATACCGGCCTGTGGTCAATCTTGGATCCGCAGGCAAGCACAGACGATTGCTGGTATACCAAATGCCCAAAAGGAAATCGAAGGGAATGAAACGGTTATCGGAAAATTACCCTGTACAAATAGCCTGCGCCCTGGTTGTAAGTCTATTTCTCCTGAGGGCGATTGATGTATTCATCGTCCGTTCTGACGAATGGTTTGGCGAACAAGTTCTGACCAAAGTTGCCGGAGTGATACTGATTTTTGCTTACGTATGGTTCGCCAGAGGCAATTTGGCAGGTATTGGCCTTCATTCCAGAAATTGGCTCATTTTTATATTGCTTGGTCTATGTATTACGATGGTCGGATTGTTCATCGGCTACGGAGTCGAATGGTTATATCTTTCCAATAAGGGATTATCTCCGAGGCTCCTGGTTGAACCGCAAGGGAACACGCTCATTCCGGAATATGTCACGACAGGAGGGATATTCTTTGCTTTCACGCTCTTGGGCGGAAACATCATCAATTCTTTTTTCGAAGAGGGCTTGTTTCGAGGTATATTGATAACGCACCTGGGTTCCCGAATGAGTCTCGCAAAAGCCAACGCCATCCAGTCAAGTCTGTTCGGCATCTGGCACATCGCCTGGCCGCTGCGGGATTTCGTGGATGGACGAACTACGCTAATGGCAGCACTATGGACATCCATAGGCTACGTTTTGTTGTCGGGATTGATCGGCTTTGCGTGGGGGTATTTATATCTGGAAACGAATAGCCTATGGACTTCGTGGTCAGCGCACACATTGAATAACTCTGTCATTAATCTTGTTCATATCACAACCTCTATGGGTATCGCTTCAACACTAGGTTTACGAGTCGCTGTGTCAACAATAAGCATCGTGGCGCTATTATTGATTATTCGGAAAGTGGCTCAGACACGAGCAATAAATCACCCTGTTTGCAGGGATAGGCGAAAGTCTGGCTAAAAAATAACCGTAGGCGATGAGCCTGCGGTTCTTGTGACTTAACTTTGTCGTATTGAGTAACTTTGTAATTCCTCAGGGGATAATTCATCTGGTCTTACCAGGTGGTAATGCTTTTCGGAAGACACTTTGATCCCGTCTGTTGATTGCTCGAACTCAAAAAGCGCAATCAGGTTGTTGTCGATGAATTGAGCGGCAATTGAACGGCAAGTCAAGATGGGGAACTTAAAAGCACACATCTCGAAATCTTGTTCGATTTGCACGACGCCAATTTTGTCCTTTCCACCTTTTGCTTGAACAGGCAGGACATAATGAGCGCCACGTTTATCGAGGCCGATGTAGATTTCGTCTGTCTCCACTTGTGAACTGTCACGCAAAGTCGTTCGCAAGTGATTTTGCAGCGAATAGCAGGTTAAGCCAGTGAAAATATCAACCAGGCGATTGTAGCGAAGTTTTGCCAAAAGGGATTGCTCGTCGTTCATTGAATATTTGGAGATGACCCCCGGTGTTGCGTCAGGGATCTTTGTCTCTGCCAATATATTCGATGGAACGATATTGGCTTGCTTGACAACCACAAGTTTATATCTTCCTTTGCCTGCTGGCCTGATAATCCATTCGTGATCCCTCGGCGCTTTTGTCGTAATGGATTTCGGCAAAAGCGTTCTATACCTGAATGAGTAAAGGACATCGCCCAGATTTTTAGGTAATGCGATACCTAACTCGTTTGCGACCTGGCCGAATTCTGTCCGCTCGAATTCGATTTCAGTTGCCCCTTTCTTGAAATGCCTGGCAAAGATAGCTTCGAGAATTTGGGTATAGCGATTTGCATCTCTGTTTTTCATGGTTCACCCTCTCCATTTCAGGATGACAACTTCTTCCCGAAGTTGTTCCTTTGTAGCAGTTGCCAAACGAGTGCGGAAAAGATCAATTTCGGTGAGTTCGTAGCCTAATTTTTGGGCGATATCTCCCAAAATCTGGCCTGTCCTTATCATCACACGCAAATAGGATGCCTGGTCTCCAACCACATAGGCCAATCGCGCCCCAGGGCGAAGGACCCTGCGAAGGTCAGACAAATGTCTTGCCATGCCGCCGAAATATAATTTTACGGCTCGTGGATAGAGTCTCTCGAAACCAGAATCTTTTCTGAGTTCAATTCTCCGTTTTTCGATATCATCAGCGATGCGTTGGATTTCTGAAAATTCAGAGACCCATTGATCGTCATCATCCCCTTTGTAAATCCCGCGCGTGTTCGAGCGGACAAGTCGTTTCTTCAATTCTCTCAGTTCTTCTTTGCTGTTGACAAACCCAAGCAAAACCGATTCAAGCCGTGTTGTTCGCGTGTAGTCTTTTTCGTTAGGGTAAGGAGGTGATGTGATAACAGCGTCTACTGATTTTGGCTCGATAACGTCAAAATTACGCGCGTCTGCCAGGTGAACTTTTGTATCTGGGAAATCTTTTCCCGCAACTCGATCTAAATCCTTGGCTATCTTCTCGATTTCGATCAGCCAATTAGACACAACAGGCACATCGACTTTCGGTTTCTTAACCCCGACTTCTGGACCAAAATGCAGGTTGCTGATTTTGAAAACCAGGGCATTTCCCAATGCGAGCAGGGCATGGCGATAAAAAGGCTCGCCTTCAAATTGCTTCATGCATTCGATTAAAACCAGGGATTTGTGCAATGGAAGTTGGCTGATTGAATTCGCCAGAATCAGTTTTTCGATTTCAGGTGAGAGGGTTTTGAGTTCAAGGTCTTTTGGGTTGCCAAAAGAGAGATTGTCGTCAATGCCTTGCGATTTGAAGATTGCCAATGCTTGTCCTGCGACAAGTCGCGCCTTCGTTGACAATTCATTTGCATCTAATGACCAATCTGTTTTGACCGAAGAAGCAAAGTGTGGAAATGGGTTTCCCTCCAGCCCGATTGCCTTCATACCTGCTAATTTGGCTTCGACTAAGGTCGTGCCTGTTCCGCAAAACGGATCGAGGACCACACTTTTTTCTGTCAAACCGAATTTGTGAAAGTAATCTCGTACCAAATGCGGCGGAAACGAAAGCACAAAGCGATACCAATCGTGGAAGGCGCGGTCTTGCAGATCTAGCCGGTTAGCGCGGCCATTAAAAAGCTCAGGTTTCTTTTCCTCCCAAATGTCCTCGATGCCCAAAAATCCCATTTTGAGTTGGGTTGGAGTTGCCATGTTCGATATTTTATCACTCATTGATATTGGGTCTCCCGTTATAATCAGGCCTATGTTCGATTTCACCGTCACTGCTCACGAAGGACGCGCCCGCACCGGCATCTTCACCACCCCGCATGGCGACCTGCTGACGCCGGTCTTCGCGCCGGTTGGCACACAGGCCACCGTCAAGACCCTCACACCCGAGGATCTCAAGGAGGTCAACGCCTCGCTGGTGTTGAGCAATACCTATCACCTCTACCTGCGTCCCGGCGACGAACTGGTGCGCGACCTGGGCGGCTTGCACCGCTTCATGCAATGGCCGCGTCCCATGCTGACCGACTCGGGCGGCTTCCAGGTCTTCTCGCTGGCGCAGACCCGCAAGATCGACGACGACGGCGTGACCTTCAAGAGTCACATCGACGGCTCCACGCACCGCTTCACGCCCGAAAAGTCCATCTCCATCCAGGAGAACCTGGGCGCGGACATCATCATGGCCTTCGACGAATGCTCCGATCCCAACGACCATGCCTATAGCAAACTTGCTATGGAACGGACTCACCGCTGGGCGGAGCGCTCCCTCCAGGCGCAGACGCGGACTGACCAGGCGCTATTCGGGATCGTCCAGGGCGGCGTTCAAGCCGACCTTCGGGCTGCTTCCGCTAAATTCATCGCTTCCCTCGATACGCCCGGCGTCGCCATCGGCGGGCTGTCCGTCGGTGAGACGAAGGAGGAGATGCACGCCATGCTCGAGGTGGTGACTCCGCTCTTGCCAGAAAGCAAACCCCGCTACCTGATGGGCGTCGGTACCCCCGAAGACCTGATCAACGGCGTGGCGCGCGGCGTGGACATCTTCGACTGTGTGCTGCCAACGCGGTTGGCGCGTCACCACTCTGCCTTTGCGCCCGAAGGACGCCTCAACCTGATGAACGCCGCCTTTGCGCGAGATGAACGTCCGATTGATGAGGCCTGCGACTGCTACGCCTGCCGAACCTTTACACGCGCCTACCTCCGTCATCTCATCGTAGCGAAGGAATTGCTGGCCGGCACGTTGCTGTCCATCCATAATTTACGGGCGTTGATCCGGCTGATGGAACAAATCAGGATTTACATCGCTGATGGCACATTTGAGGCGCGTGTGCCTGAATTATTGAAACAATGGGATAACAATGCAAAGAGAAACCAAACACGGAGACACGGAGCCATTGAGAGTTAAGCATCTCTGTGCCTGAGTCCCCAGATACGGGGAAAGTCCCCAGATATGGGGATCGTGTCCCCGTGGTAAAAACTACGGAGAATCAATGACACTGTTCCACTCTTTCCTCCTCGGCTTCATCCAGGGACTGACCGAATTCATCCCGGTCTCGTCCACGGCGCACCTGCTCATCGGGCAAAGACTGCTCGGCCTGCCCGCCGATGACGCCATGTTCTCGTTCCTGGTCATCGTCCAACTTGGCACGCTTGTCTCCCTGTTTGCCTTCTATTGGAAAGATTTGCTTGCCATTGCCCGCGCTGTAATCGTAGACTTTCGAAGTATTCGAGACTTCGGAAGTCTGAAACCCGAAGCAAAACTGGGTTGGTACCTCCTCCTCGCCACCATCCCCGCGCTCCTGGCTGGCTATTTCTTGAAAGACGCTGTCGAAGCGCTCTTCAGGCAGCCGATGCTGGAAGCCTCCATCCGCCTGTTCACGGCGGCGGCCTTGTTGACGCTGGCCGAGTGGTTGACTAAGAAGAACCGCACGCTCGATTCGATGACCTGGCTGGATGCGCTCTTCGTCGGCGTCATGCAGGTCATTGCCGTCTTCCCCGGCGCCTCGCGCAGCGGGACGACCATCAGCGGCGGCATGTTGCGCGGACTGGACCGCCCGTCCGCAGCGCGCTTTGCGTTCCTCATGTCGGTGCCGGTCATGCTGGCCGCCGGCGCTTATGAGATGCTGGACGTGCTGCAAATGCCGAACCTGGGCCAGTTCCTGCCCTTGCTTGCGGTGGGATTCGTCACTGCTGCACTGGTCGGCTGGTTTGCCATCAAATGGCTGATCGGCTATTTGGGCAAGCATTCGCTATATGTCTTTGCCGCCTATTGCGCGGTCGTGGGAACAATTGTGTTCTTTATGAGATAATCCGCTGGTCGAGTAGGGGCAGTGATTTTTTGCCCGTATCGAGACCACCGAGGCGTACTCGAAATGGAAAATATAAACCCAACCTCCCTCCTCAAACTCCTCGTCGAAACCGAATCCCCCTCGCGCGACAAAGCCGCCGTAGACCGCGTTGGCGCCATCGTGGTCGAACAAGCGCGCCAACTCGGCGCGCAGGTCGAGACCATTCCAAACAGCGAAACGGGCGATCATGTGCTTGCCAGTTTCTCCCCTCCTGGCGGGAGGGGCGAGGGCGAAAAACCCATCCTGCTGCTCTGCCACATGGACACCGTCTTCCCGGTCGGTACGCTCGAAAAGATGCCTTACCGCGAAACGGACGGCAAGATCTTCGGCCCCGGCGCGCTGGACATGAAAGCCGGCATCGTCATTTCGCTGGCGGCCATCGCCCAAGCCCAGGAAAGCGGCCTCTCTCGCCCGGTGACGCTGCTCTGCACCTCGGACGAAGAGATCGGCAGCCTGACCTCGCGCGAGCACATCGAACGCCTGGCGCAGGAATCGGCGGTCGTCTTTGTGCTGGAGTCCGCGTTGGTGGACGGTTCGCTCAAGACCTGGCGCAAAGGCGGCGGCGCGTTCTGGGTCAAGACCAGGGGACGCGCCGCGCATGCGGGCGGCGACCACGAAAAGGGACGCAACGCCATCGAAGAAATGGCGCACCAGGTGCTTGCCATCCAAAAACTGACCGATTACGCTACAGGCACCACCCTCAACGTCGGCGTCATCCACGGCGGCACGGTCTCCAACGTGGTGCCGGACGAAGCCTCCATCGAGGTGGATGTCCGCATCCTGCAGCCCGGCGAGTGGGAGCGGGTGGAAGCGGCCATGCGCGCGCTCAGGCCGGTCCTGGACGGCACCTCCATCGAGGTCAGCGGCCAGTTGAATCGCGGCCCCATGCCGTTCGACGATACGATGAAGGCCACCTACGAAAAGGTCAAGGCCATTGGCGCGCGCCTGGGCATGGACTTGAAAGCGGGCGGCAGCGGCGGCGTCTCGGACGCCAATTTCGTGGCCGCGCTGGGCGTCCCCGTGCTGGACGGCCTGGGCGCGGCTGGGGAGGGCTATCACTCTGAGCGCGAATACCTCTTCGCCGATAGTCTCTTCGAGCGCATCCGCTTGCTGGCGGCTTTGCTGCAAAACTGGTAAGTGAAGCCTGCTCTCAACGGTTTTGTTGGCGGACTGCGAAAGACCCTGTCAGGATCAGGCTCTATGATTGTCTTTTGGGAGGTGGGTGGGTATAATCGAATGTGTTCGATTACAACGAGAACATGATACTTCTCTTGGATTGTGCGCCTTGTTTCATTCGGAGATGTGATGAGGATTGATAAGGTCATTTGGCAGCCTGAAATCGAAGAAGAGTTGTATCAGAAACACAAGGTAATGGTCGAGGAAGTTGAAGAGGTTTTGTTCGATAATAAGCCTCGGGTACGATTTGTGGAAAAGGGCCACCGCAAAGGTGAAGATTTGTATGCGGCTTTTGGACAATCTGCATCCGGGAGACGGTAATCGTTTTCTTCGCCCTGAAAGCCGGAGGCGAAGCCCTGGTGATCAGCGCGCGTGCTATGGAACGCAAGGAGCGACGTTTATATGCCAGAAAATAAAGTGAGCAGCATTTCTAAATCGCATACGTTGGAAGAAATGGCAGACTTTTGGGATGCCCATAGCCTGGCCGATTATGATGACCAGACGTACGAAGTAGAGATGACCTTTGATCCATCGGCGCGGCGCAGTGTTGTGATCATCGAGCCTGAGTTGATGGCAGAACTATCGCAAATTGCGCGTCAGCGTCAGGTAAGCCCACAGACGCTGATCAATGTTTGGCTGCGCCAACAGGTAGATCGGATCACATCAGGAGCCGCCTAGCACGTTTCCATGCGCGGCAGGAAAATCAGCGCGGGGGAATGAGCATGTAGCGGTCGTGGCTGATGCGTTCTCTGAAGTTGAAACAGGTCCTCTCAGCGGTTTTATTCCTCCTGGCGGGTTGCGGGCATGTTGTCCCTGCGGTCGAAACGCAAACGCTCGACGTCTATGCCACGCCCGCTGCCCAACCCTGGCTGGCGGATGTGTACGCCTGCGCGCCGGAGGGGATCGCCCTGCGCGTAGTCGATTCCCCCGACCAGGCCGATCTTGCCATCCGCCTCGGCGAACCGGACCTGTGGCCTGCTCCCGTTTACCGGATTGGCAGCGAAGAGATCCTGGTCGCAGCCCACCCCGCCAGCCCGCTGCAAGACCTGACCCTCGAGGCAGCGCGCGCCCTGTTTGCCGGGGCGGGCGACCCGTCGGTCGAGATGTGGGTATATGCCGGGGAGGAGGACGTGCAGGGGGTCTTCGAGCAGGCCGTGATGGCTGGCAGACCGGTCACCTCGCTGGCGCGCCTGGCGGCCGGGCCGCAGCACATGTCCGACGTCCTGTCCGAAACGCCGAACGCGGTCGGCCTCCTGCCGCGCCGTTGGAAGGTCGGCGACCTGCACGTTGCCTATACCATCCCGAACGTGCCGGTGCTGGCGCTGGTCAACGACGAACCGCAGGGGGCGTTGCGCGCGTTGCTGGCCTGCCTGCAGCCGTAGGCGATTAAGAGCGCCAGATGAGAAAAATTGCCCGCGCCGGGAATCGGGGGCATCTTCCTGTATAATAACGGGCGTCCTGCGGGAAGCCGCACGGACAAAGGAGATTGAGATGAAGCATCGTTTCAACCTTTGGATGTTGGCAGGATTGGCGGTATTGCTGGCGCTGGCCGCCTGTGCGCCCGCGTCAACCCCGACCCCCAGCCTGCCAGCGCCTACCGTAGCGCCTCCTACGCTCGAGCCGCCTACCCCCGAACCCACCCCGACCATCGTCCCCGTCACCCTGGCGGGACCGCAGGCCGGTACGGAAATGGCCTGGACGGACGGCGGCGTGCTGGTCTACGTCCCGGCCGGCGAGTTCACGATGGGCTCCGGCCTGCCGGATGCGCCCCAGCGCTCGGTATCCCTGGACAGTTACTGGATCTACCAGACCGAAGTGACCAACAGCATGTACGCCTTTTGCGTGAAGGTGGGAGCGTGCGCGCCTCCCGCGCAGGAGACGGGCGGCCTCCTGTATGACAACCCCATTTATGCCAATTACCCGGTGGTGGGCGTGTCCTGGGATATGGCGGCCAACTACTGCGCCTGGGTCGGCGGAAGTTTGCCCAGCGAGGCGCAATGGGAGAAGGCCGCGCGCGGCGCCTCTGGAAACCCCTATCCCTGGGGCAGCCAGGAGCCTTCCTGTGACCTGGGCAACTTCAGCGGCTGCGTCGGCGCGCTCACCGATGCCACCAAATATAGCGCTTCGGCCAGCTCCTACGGCGCGCTGGATATGGCCGGGAATGTGTTCGAGTGGGTGAATGACTTTTACAGCGCGACCTATTACAACAGCGCCCCGGCAGAAAACCCCACCGGCCCAGAAGGCGGGGATATGCGCGTCATCCGCAGCAACAGTTACGAGAGCGACTTCGAGCAGGCGGGCGCGTCCATCCGCCATTACGGCGGCAACGCCTACCACAGCCGCGACCTGGGTTTCCGCTGCGTGGTGCAAAATCCCCCGGCGCTGGCGCCGATGTGCCAGTTGTCCTCGTACATCCCCAGCGCCGTGGTTGCCAGCGGCGCCTGCCAGCCGCCGGAGGTCAGCATTGGGGATGAATACTGCGAGTTCAACAAGCCGCAGACCAGCGTGAAATTGCCGACCGGGGCCGAATATGAAGTCCGCACAGACGGGTATCGCTGCGCTGACGCGGTGGTGGACGGCCAGCGCGTCCTGACCTGCAGCGGGCCGGACGGCACCACCGGCGAAGTGACGGTCTGCAACCCGGCTTGTAGCAGCCTGCCGGAGGCCACCGGCGCGTCACCGGCTTGCGATCCCGGTTACGGGCTGGACTCCAACAACAACTGTCTGTACTCGCCGGTTTCTGCCGAGCCAACTGTGGCGGGCTGTCTTTCGGGCTACATCCTGCTCGAACGCGGCGGGCAGAAGACCTGCGTGGCTGGCTTGGGCGGCGACGGGTTGTGTCCGGACGGCATGTATTTCGACAGCGCCTACGGCGCCTGCGCCTCCCCCTCGGCTGGCGCAGACTTGCCGGTTGGCCTGAACCAACCCGACCTGGCCGCGCAAACCTACCAGGGCTGCCTGCCCGGTTTTTCCTATTCTCCTGAATATCAGTGCTGCCAGCCTTCGCTGGGCGGGGTGTACCCGGGCTGTCCGTTGGGCAGCCGCTACGAGGCCGCCTCGCAGACCTGCGTCCCGGCGCAGTTGCGGCTGGGCGGGCCGGGCTGTGTGACGATTTCGGTCAACATGCTGCAATGCGGCGAGCCGTACCAGGTGGAACTGTGCGGCGGTATCAAGACCGAGACCGGCTGTATCAAGAACCAGGTCTACGATTGCAAATGGAATGAAGCAGAAGGGGTGTGCTATTACCCGAGGTAAATGCTTCGCGCAGGGCATGACAAAAGGACGCCTCCTAACCAGGAGGCGTCTTTTTAATCCCTCGCGCGCAAATTCTGTAACAGCGCAAGCATGTTTTCCCCAAGCGCGGCGTTATTGTATCCGCCTTCCATCACCACCAGCGTGGGCAGGCGCAGCCCGGCAATGCGCGCGCCGATGGCCTGGATGCCCTCCCGCGTGACCTGGAACGTCCCCAACGGATCGCCCGCATACAGGTCCATGCCTGCGGAGACCACCAGGAAGCCCGGCTGGAACGAGCGGATGAGCGCCAGCGCCTCGTCCAGGGCGGCGAGATAGCGGGAATCGTCCGTCCCAGCGGGCAGCGGGAAATTGCGGTGCAATCCCGACCCGGCGCCTGATCCCGTTTCGTCGGCGTACCCGCTGAAATAGGGATACTCGAAATCCGGGTCGGCGTGGATCGAGATGGTCAGCGCGTCCCCGCGCTCATAGAAAATATCCTGCGTGCCGTTCCCAGCGTGGTAGTCGATGTCCAGGATGGCAACCTTTCCCTGCGCGGACAGCCAATGGGCGGCGATGGCCGCATTGTTGAGGTAACAGTAGCCGCCGCAGTTGGCTTTCCCGGCGTGATGCCCCGGCGGGCGGCACAGGGCGAAAGCGGCGCGTTCGCCCTCCGCGATTGCCCTGGCGGCGTTCAAGGCGCAGTTGGCAGCAGCCAGCGCTGCCCGGTAGGTGCCTGCCAGGATGGGAGCGCTCAAGTCATTCATATAGTACCCGGCGCGCCCCAGCAGCGTCTTCGGCTTATGCGACCAGCGGCGCGGCGGGAAGGTGGCTGGCAGCAAGCCTTCCTTCGGGTAGTTCGTCTTTTGCCGGGTCCACTCGTCGAAGGCCGTGGACAGGAAGTCCACGTAGCCGGCCTCGTGGACGGCCAGGATCGGGTCGAGGCCGAAATCTTCGGGGGCAAAAAGTTCCACCCAGTCCTGCCTGTTCAGCGCGGCCAGCACCTGCTCCATGCGCTCGGAGGTTTCCATGTAGGGCATACGCACGCCGCCATCGAACAGTTCGAAAGGCGGGTTGTGCTGGGCATGGGCGTTGGAATAATAGACTCTCATGGATGTAATTATTCTTCCTCCGCCTCCGTAGGCGTGAGCGTTGGGCTGGGAGCGGGAGGCGCTGGTTGGTTGGCGCGTGGGTGTGTTGCTGGCGGCAGGCGTCTGATCCTTTTCGGGCGTTGCCGCAATTTGGTGGTGGTCAAGTGTCACCCCACTAAAACGTGGAGAGACAGGAACTTGACAAAAGAAGGGGTTCACCGGCAAACTCAAAGGACTACCACATCCTTGGGGGCTGCCAATGAACCCACAAGAGATATTTTGCCCGAATATGGATTGTCCTGCAAGAGGTCAAACTGGACAAGGGAACATCCACATTCACAGCCAGAAAGACAAATGCTGTATTTGTGATGTTTGCCAGTGCACTTTTACGACCAGCGAAGGTACGATTTTTTATCGTCTTCGTCACGATCCAAAAACTGTGCTGTGTGTGATCATCTTGCTGGCCTATGGCTGCCCGCTTCAGGCCATCGTCAAGGCTTTTGACCTGGATGAGCGAACCGTTAGAGATTGGCATGAACGCGCAGGGAAACATTGTCAAAATGTCTATGAACTTTACTTTCCGCTAACTATACCATTGACAGCACATGTGGAGACTTTCTGGGAAATTTTCTTTTTGGCTCTTAACCGGAATCAAGGAGCTAACAGAATAGCGAGCAAGGAATGGAGCAAGGCCTTACCGCGACGACGAACGTTATGGATGAACTCAAAGAAGCCGAGATAGCAAGGTAACTTTTCTTGC
>JBMOMP010000085.1:0-52683 GCA_049323115.1 Chloroflexota bacterium | reverse complement strand
GGGGCGGGCCGGGGTGGGGGCGGGTGGGGGTCAACACTTCCAGCGCCCGCGCTGTGTGCAGGGGCGCGCCGGGCAGCACACAGCGCCTGGTCACGCCGTTGGAACCATCCGCGCCTACCACAGCCTGCGCGCGGAACTCGCCCTGGTCGGTAAGCACGCTGACGCCATCCGCATCCGGGCGCACATCCTTGACGGTCACGCCTTCCCTGATCTCTATTCCCCTGCTCCCTGCTTTCTTCGCCAGCCAGGCGTCGAACTCGTCGCGGCGGATGATGCGCAGGGTGTGACGCTTGCGGGCGGAAACGGTCAGTCCCTGCCCGGCAAAGACGAAGCGGGCTGCATCTGCGTCCACGTGCGGGATTTCGGTCACGTCCAGGCCGAGGCGCTCGAGGAGCATCTCTGCGTCGATGACCAGGCCGCCGGCGCACAGTTTGGGGCGCGGGTGATGCTCCTTTTCCAGGAGCAGGATGCGGGGAGTCAGATGCGGGGCGATCCCCGCCAGGTGCAGCGCGGTCGAGAGTCCGCTTGGGCCGGCGCCCAGGATGAGCAGGTCATGTTCGCGGGAAGCGGGGGAAGTCATGCGGTGGGTCAGACGGGGAAGAATTTGTCTTTCAGGTCGTTGATGGGCTTTTCGTACAGGTGGAAACTGAGCGAGGCGACCAGCGTGGTGGCGGCCAGCGTAAAGGCAAACATCTGCCAGGTAGCCAGGTCGAACGGCAGGTTGAGTTTCAGGGTGAACCAGATGACCGCGCCGTGATAGATGTAAAGCCCGTACGAGATTTTGCCCAGGTAACGCAGGATGAAACTGTCGAGCAGTGCGGTGAGCAGCCGGGTCCTGGCAACGCTATAGATCGTCACGGCAAAGAAATAGTTCAGCAGGGAGTAGCCCCAGATTTCCTTGTAGGCCACCTGGAGGGGGAATTCGTAGCCGAGCGAGTCCCAGCGAATCTCGCCCCAGGCAGCCGATTGGGTATAAAAGCCTACCAGCGGAACCAGGATGAAAAGCAGGAGCGTTTGCAGGCGCGGCCTGGGGATCTCGAACTGGGAGATGTAGGCGCCCATGGCGAAGGCGTCTATGTGGGCGAAGGGCAGGACGTACAAGGCCAGCGTCGGGTCGTCCAGCATGAAGGCGAAGGGACGCTGCATGTAGAACAGTTTGAGCAGCAGGCGGAAGACCGGTCCCAGCCCGATGACCGCCAGGAAGAGGCTTTTCTGGCGCTTGGCGGGGGTGAGGAAGATCAGCAACGGCCAGAGAACGTAGAACTGCTCCTCGACCGAGAGCGACCACAGCGGCGTCAGGAAGCGGGTGGGTTCGTAGGCGGCGCTGGCGTGGAAGAAGTCGTACAGGTATGAAACGGCGAACCAGATCTGCTCCCAGAACTTGCCGTCGAATTCCTTGTGCAGCGGCTTGAAGGCGATGTGCGGCAGGGCCAGGTTGATGGCGATCAGGATGCCCAGGTACAGGTAGTAGAGCGGGAAGATGCGCAGGAAGCGCCGCCCGTAGAATTTGACGAAATAGTCCTTGCGCGGCAGGGAGGCTTTCATGCGCACCAGGATGCCGGTGATGAGGAAGCCCGACAGCACGAAGAATAATTGGACGCCAACCCAACCAAATGAATAGTTATCGGTGTGTCCGCCCAGCACAGCCAGGAACGCCAACGCGCGTAATCCATCCAGACCAGGGATCATGTAATTCGCTTTCGACTTCGGAAATGGTCGGGTAATTATACTTTGCCTTGACGCAACGGAATTAAAACAAAACTCCGAGTTTCCTCGGAGTTCGCTTTAAATTATCCCGTCACAGGCGAGACTTGATATTCGATGACAGGAGTTTCAGCAAAGATGATGGTAGGGGTTGCTTGTGATCTGGCACAAAATCCAGTCGCTTCTGTTTGCTCGCGCCAAAACGACAGCAGGACGGACTTTGCTCTCGGAAAGGTCGGAAAATGGGAAGGGCAGAACTACGACGTCGCCTGCTTCAGGTACGACCATGCTTCATCCTCCTCAGGTCTCATCCAGTCTTCGGCAAGCGCAACTTCACTCAATAAAGCCGTTTCGGCGACGGACAAGGCAGGTTCATCAAGGACAACAACCAGCGCCCGCCGCGCGCCTCGAAGCGGAACGGGTTGGAGAATTTTTACATTTCCTTGTTTGTCTATCACGGCCTCAACTGTCGTCAGCATGGGTTCTCCTTTTCTAAAGCGCACTTGAAACGACAGGGATATTTTATCACCAACTGCAAAATCCCCCATCCAGGTTTGGGATGGGGGATTTGGAGAAGTTAGTGGTTGCCGTTTCCACTACCGGGGCCATTGCCGCCTTGTTGAGGATTACCCTGCCCGTTGCCATTCTGCGGCGCGTCGGGGGCGGTGTTCCAGGTGGGCGCCTCGGGAGTGGCGTCAACGGGAGGAACTTTGGTCTCGACCGGATCGGGCGGGGTCTCGGTCTCGACCGGCTCGGTATTCTGGTGGAAACCGGGTTCGCCCTGCTGGTTGGGACCAGGCTCCAGGCTCTCATCCTGCCCGTAGCGCATCTCGTTCTGCATGGTGTAGCGGAAGCCGTCCGGGTCAGCCAGCCCGTCTTCCACCTGGCACAGGCGGTCTTGCAGCCGGTCGCGGGTGCGGGTCAGCAGCGGTTCTTCCTCTGTGCTGGCGTCGGTCTGCAACTGCGACAGGAGACGGTCCTGGGTTTGCAGGCGGTCGCGCAGTTGCAGGAGCGTTTGGGTCAAATCGGCATCCTCTTCGAGTGTGGCGGCGGTTTCCAGCGCCTGTTCGACGTGCAGTTCCAGCCGCAAGAGGACCGGTTCGGGCACTGCCTGGCCGTCTTCCGCCAGCGCGGCCATCTCCTGCGCGCGCACCTGCGACAGGTCCATCAGCCGCTCGACCTTGGCTTCGGGGTCGCCGGTCAGGGACAAGCCAACGTCCTCGGCGAAGACTTTGACCCCATACAGCGGTTCGTTGGGCAGGTCGTCCTGCGCGGCGGCGAGCGTGACGCCGCCTCCCATCAACATGGCGGCTGCCAAAAGTACAGAAACCAGGATATTCATTGCAAATTTCTCCTTTCGTGGGTTCAGGTTCTGTACCTTATGACGCAGCCATCCGCCGCTGGATACGGCCTGGCGCATTTCGGACGCCTGGTTCAGGAATTTTGCCCGGGCGCGCCGGGCAGCCCCGGGGTCGCGGGCGGGAACCGGTTCGAGCGTCTTCAAGAGCGCGATCACTTTGGGGTCTGTCTCATCCTGTGTGTTCATCTTCTACCTCATCCATCAACTGTCTTTGCAGCGCGGCCAGCGCGCGGTGTTGCAGGGACTTGACCGCGCCCGGCGGCTTGCCCAACGCCCGCGCAATCTCCTCATTTTCCCAGCCTTCCAGGTATTTCAGTGTGATCACCTGCTGCTGGTCGGGCGTCAGGCGGCGGATGGCGGCGCGCACCCTGGCCTGCTGGATGCGCCCGGCGGCGTCCCGTTCCGTGTCTTCCGTCTGGCTGGGCAGGTCGTCCGCCAGTTCCACATCCGGCTTCTCGCGCCGGAACTGGTCCACGATCCAGTTGTGGGCCGCGCGGTACAGGTAAGCCTGCAAATGGTCGCGCGGGCCGCGCCGTTTGCGCAGGGCTTGCAGGAAGCGGGTGAACGTCTCGGCCACGCAGTCCTCCGCCAGTTGGGCGTCGCCCAGGCGGCGCATGGCGTAACGGTACAGCCCCGGGCTGTAGGTATCATAGATCTGCGCCAGGGCTTGCGATTCGAATTGGCGGGCGGCCTCCAACAAACGATATTCTTCCGACACGGTTTTCATTCTTTATGACGCTCCAAGCCGGTTTGGGATACGGCTGGAGGAAACATAGCGCGATCTCCAACCCAACCGAATGGGGACGCAGACCCACGCTGATTACGCAGATAAAAAGGATCAGCGCGAATCAGCGTTTCTCAGCGTCCCATGAATCTTTGTGACCGGAGCAAGCATACCGGACGAATGTAAAGGTTCGGTAACGGTTCCGTGAACATTGCAAAAAAACACCCCGGTCTTGCCGGGGTGGCTGGCTTAATCAGCGGCGCTGAACGCCGGTTTCCCGCCTGGCTTTGGATGTTGGCCGCTGTGGTTGCGCTCGACGTTCATAATGGACGGGACAAAGAAGGCCCCGGCTCCCATCAACAGGCAGGCAAGACCGCCCAGCCAGAACCAGGCGCGGATGCCGATCAGGTCCGACACCGGGCCTGCCACCATTAAACTGAGCGGGGACATGGCCCCGGCCGCGCTCATGATGAGCGCCATCACCCGCCCCTGCATGTCCGGTTTGACGGTGGATTGAATGAGGGCGAACAGCGGTCCGTTGGTGATGGGATTCATGATCCCGGCAAAGGCCATCCCGGCCACGGCCAGCCAGTAGGCGTTGGCTGGCGCCAGGCCGACCACGGTCACGCCCA
Source organism: Chloroflexota bacterium (assembly GCA_049323115.1). Lineage (GTDB taxonomy): Bacteria > Chloroflexota > Anaerolineae > Anaerolineales > Villigracilaceae > JAABUE01. Next base: position 48,263 of record JBMOMP010000085.1, on the reverse strand, counting down.
GGCCGATGCCGATGATGCCCAGCATGGAGGTGGCCACTTTGCGCTTGAAGCCGCCCCAAACGCTCAACGCCAGCCCGCCCAGGATGACGCCAAAGCCCCAAGCCGAGTCCATCAGCCCGAACTCCAGCGCGCCCAGCCCGAAGTGCCTGGTGACCAGTAACGGCATCAATGCGCTGGTGGGCGTGAGCAGGAAGTTGATCACGGTCGCCATGACCAGGATGGCCAGCAATCCCGGCCAGGCGGCCACGTAGCGCAGCCCCTCGCGCACATCCTGCAGGAAGCCGGTCTGTGCGCCTGCCTCGGCCGTTTCCTCCGTTCGGGCGGGTTGGGGGATCGCAAGGAAAGCCAGCGGCAGGATGGCCAGCAGCGCGGTGACAATGTCGATCCCCAAGACGCCCTGCATGGGCAGCGCCTCCAGCAGCAGCGCGCCGGTGGGCGGCGCAACGATGTTGATCGCGCCGTTCAGCGTCTGGTTTGCGCCGGAGATGCGGGTGAGATGCTTCTCCGGCACCATCAAGGTCGTGGAGGCCTGCATGGCCGGGAAGTGGAACGCGCCGCCCAGCGAGCGGATCATCAGGATGGCGTAGATGTGCCAGACTTCCACCCGGCCGCTGGCGAACAAGTAGATCAGCAGGAGCGTGGACAGGGCGATGCCGCCATCGGCGATCATCATAATGGCGCGGCGGTTGCAGCGGTCCACCAGCGCGCCAGCGAAGGGTCCCAGCGCGATCTGCGGCAGCATGGCGACCAGCGTCGCCACCGCCAGTACCGTGGCCGAGCCGGTCTGCTTCGTCAGGTACCAGACCAGCGCAAACTGTACCAGCGCGCTGCCGAAGAGCGAGAATGCCTGTCCGCCCCAGACGGTAAAGAAGCGGGCGGCCCAGTTGTGAGGGATGGGTTGGGATGGATTTTTCATTTTTCATTACCTCTTGACCAATGTGAATATCACCAATTCATCATTTTCGAAGTCGACCTTCCACTCGGGTTGTAAGCGGATGATTTCCATCAGTTCAGTATCGAGATGTGAATCCAAAACGACAAATTGGACGTTCTCTTCATCCAACACTTGCAGCCAATCGGCGGGGGAGTGGAGCGGCGGCTCGGCTTGTACAGATTGTTTGACAGGTCTTTGTTCCATCTTCGCTGCCTGGTTTTCAGAATATCTAAGTTGATTGTCAATATTGTTGATAATTGTTTCGAAATATTGAGCATATTATACAGAAAATTTAAATATTGTCAATGATAATTAAGTATTATTTATTTCAAAAACTGGTAATTCTCGAAAATGTTGAATCTTCTTTGAGAATCAAAAAGGTCAAAGATCTACCTCTCTGACCTTTTCCAAGTTCCTTGCCCGGCTGCCGGAGGTTATTTTCCTCCCGTTCCACCGATTGTTTTGCCAGCAGTTGTACTGCTGGCGGGCGGCAGTGCAACTGCCGCCAGAACTGGGGGTGCACCACGCCGATTCCCAATGAACCGTTATTTTCCTCCCGTTCCACCCGCAGTTGAACTATGGGCAAACTGCAGCGTTCACCCGCGCCCTGCTTCGAATTCTTTTTTGCACACTGCCTGGATTTCCTCCAGCAAGGCAATGACCTGCGCCCGTTCCGCCTCACCCAGCACAGCCAGCCCGATCCGGTCGCCGCGCGTCAGGTCCACGGCCAGGTCCTTCTCACGGATGCGCTTGCGCTGCGCGAATTCCCCCCACGACAGGCGCGTGCGGCGGCTGCCCACCGACCAGTCGTTCTTCCAGTACAGCCCGCCCGCGCAGACCGCAAAGCCCACCTTGTTGTTTTCCAGCAGCGAGTCGTCGTACAGCAGGATGACCGTCTCCTGCTCTGGGATGCGCATGGCGCTGCGGGCGTTCTGCATCCGCTTGCTGTCTATGGCAGATTCCAGGTACAGCCGATCCACGCCCTGAAAACGCAGGCAGGCGGCGCGGATCGCGTCCGCCAGGCTGGGCAACCCGCTCATACGGGTCTCCTTTGCACTGGTCGATGGATTCGTTCGGGGCAGTCCGTCATGGGTTCGATTCTAATCGAATTTTTACCCGGGAAACGAAAAGATCAGCGAAAATCAGCGTTGATCTGCGTCCAAAGAATCTTTGTGTCTTTGCGGCTCGGAAAGTACCCAGAATGGGTATTGACAAATCCGAGGCTGATGTGCTGGATTGGGCAATCCAGCACAGCCATGCCGGGAATCAATGTCTCACGCGCTCCTGTTTATTGTATAATTCAACCAACCATCCATTCCCAGAGGGCTAGCCTTGACCGCTTCGCAAAAAGGACGCATCTTCATCAGTTACCGCCGCGTGGACAGCGGCGGCTACGCCGGGCGCATTCGAGGCATCTATTCGCGGGCGGAGTCGGCGTGTGGCTTGATGACATAGAAAGAGCTTGTGATCAGTGAAATGGAAAATCTAACAGGAAAACTTGTTGACCGCTATCAGATCCTTGATCTGTTGGGCAAGGGTGGCATGGCAATGGTGTATAAGGCATATGATCCCCGCCTGGAACGGGAGGTAGCCATCAAGATCATCCGGTTAGAAGCATTTCCGCCCGAAGAGTTACATGGCGTGCTCAAACGCTTCGAGCGAGAGGCGAAGGCGTTGGCGCGCTTGTCACACCCAAATATTGTAAAAGTCTTAGACTATGGGGAATTTGAAGGCTCGCCGTTCCTGGTATTGGAGTATTTGCCGGGAGGCACATTGAAACATAGGGTTGGGGAATCCATATCGTGGCAGGAAGCCATGCGATTGGTTCTACCGGTTGCGCGTGGGTTGGAATATGCTCATCTCCGTGGAATTGTTCATCGCGACATCAAACCCGCCAACATCTTGTTGACCGAAAATGGTGAGCCCACTCTCTCCGACTTTGGGATTGCCAAATTATTACAAGGCGAAAAAACCGCTACTCTGACTGGCACGGGGGCGGCAGTCGGAACCCCAGAATATATGGCGCCAGAACAATGGACCGGGGAAACAACTGCTAAATCCGACATGTATTCTTTGGGGGTTGTTCTTTACGAGATCATCACGGGGCAGAGGCCATATGTTGCAGATACCCCGGGAGGAATATTTCTCAAGCAGGTGACGGAACCATTGCCGTTGCCGAGGAATGTTGTTCCTGATTTGCCGGAATCGGTAGAGCGATTTTTACTCAAGGTTTTGTCCAAGGAACCATCTGAACGCTATGAAGACTTGGGGGCTTTTGTCAGGGAACTGGAGAGTTTATTTAGAGCAACCAGTGTCCAGACGCGCCCTGTGGAACCTGAATCTGGACCTGAATCTGGTAAGCCTGTAAAAGATATAAAAGCGGAAGCAGATCGTGTTGTGGTTGAAGAAGTTTCCCATCAACCTGCTTCTGAAGTTTCGGCGCATCCGACCGCTAGATGGCCTCGCCCCAATCGCTATTGGGTCAGTGTAGCGGTAGTGGGCGTGATGGTGCTCCTTGCTCTGATCATCGGGGTTCCAAAGATTCAAGGAATATTGTCTGCTTTACCAGTTCCCACGAAAGGTAACGTCGGGAGTGAATCTTCGCCATCCGCACCTGAGTTTTCGCCCTCGAACCAGACACCGTTCCCTGTTACTGATTTGCCAACATCGGTGGTCACGCCAACACAAATTCCATTTACGCCGACCCCAGATTTGAGGATTGGCTCAAGCTGGACGCGCCCAGCCGACGGTATGGTGATGATGTATGTGCCCGATGGCAAGTTCCTAATGGGGAGTGAAGATGGCGATAGCGATCAACAACCTGTCCATTCTGTATATTTGGATAGCTACTGGATAGATGAGTCCGAAGTGACCAATGCAATGTATCTTACCTGCTTGGAGGCAGAAAGTTGTCCGGATCCGGGTGACCAAAGACAGTTATATGCCAAAGAAAATCCAAATCACCCTGCCGAGGGTACTTGGTATATGGCGAAGGCCTATTGTGATTGGGTTGAGGCACGCCTACCGACTGAAGCGGAATGGGAGAAAGCTGCCAGAGGTGGCTTGCAAAGCATGTCCTATCCCTGGGGTAATGAAACACCAACATGCCAAGCTGGCACCAAAAATGGCGCTCGCTGGTTTGATTGTGGATTAGGTTCGGGCGCTCCCTATAGTATTGAAGTCAAGACATTTGCGCCAAATGGCTATGGATTATACGACACGACAGGGAACGTATGGGAATGGGTCGCAGATTGGTATGATCCAGAATATTATAAAAATTCGCCAAGTGATAATCCAAATGGGCCAACTTCAGGAAATCTTCGAGTAATGAGGGGTGGCTCGTGGGCACCTCCATTGAAAGCCCTTCGCGTTGCTTTTCGAATCGGGGCCGATCCAATGGGTAATAGTATAGGCTTCCGCTGTGCTCGTGATACAACCCCATAGAAGATACTTGGTATTCCGCATAACCAAAGACCTCCAAAGCATGTTTTTATGGGAGCATTTGTCAACATCCAGAGGCAATGATTACGGTATAATTTTCTCATCGTTCCATCCATTCCCAGAGGGCTAGCCTTGACCGCTTCGCAAAAAGGACGCATCTTCATCAGTTACCGCCGCGTGGACAGCGGCGGCTACGCCGGGCGCATCTACGACCGCCTCACAGCCCATTTTGGCGAAAATGCAGTTTTCATGAATATGGATGTTGGTGGGCTGGTAGGTGAGGAAGTCAGACTATGAAATTGCATCAACTTGGTCAAACTTTCAACATATATTGCGATGAAAGCGGACACTTGGAACACGATCATTCTAATGTGATGGCACTGGGCGCAGTTTGGTGCCCGCTGGAAAAAACAAGAGAAATCGCGATTCGTCTGCGTGAAATTAAACAGAAGCATGAATTGCCCATTGCCTTTGAAATGAAATGGGTCAAGGTATCGCCAGCAAGGCTGGATTACTATACAGATGTATTGGATTATTTCTTTGATGATGATGATCTTCATTTCCGTGCTTTAATCGTTCCGGATAAAAACCTGTTGGATCATGAGAAATATGCTCAAACCCATGACGACTGGTATTACAAAATGTATTTCGACATGCTCAAAGTAATTCTCAGCCCGGCGTCTTTTTACCGGATTTATCTGGATATAAAAGATACTCGTAGCGCAGGGAAAGTCAGGAAACTTCATGAAGTTCTCGGAAATGAAATGTATGACTTCGAGCGTTCGATTATTCAGCGTGTACAAACTGTCCGCTCTCATGAAGTTGAACAGCTACAGTTGGCTGATTTTTTAATTGGTACTGTTGCTTATGCCAATCGCGGCTTGGAAAGCAGCCAGGCCAAGTTGGCCTTGGTCAGGCGGATGAGGGAGCGCTCCGGCTATAAACTCACACAGACCACACTGTTGCAAGAAGATAAAGTGAACTTATTTCGTTGGCGTGCCTCGTAGGGGGATGTATGACACAAAATCTTGATTGGCTTCCACCGCTGGTACTGTTTGCTGATTATCAAGGCGATTGGGGTAGATATGTAGAAGTCCTGTACTCGTATTTCAAGCAGGATTTTGTTGACAGCCGACCCAAATTCCAGGGGAAACAATTGCAACTGAAGCGCCACCCTATTGAACAAGGCAAGGAAGCAACCTTTTGGCACTTGATTTCGGAAGGGAAAACAGAGGAAGAGCGCAACCCAGATTTCCGGCGTTGTGAACGAATTCGTTGGCCGCGTCCGATCATTGAAAATGGTTCAGAACCCCCACTAAAAATTTGGGAGAACGAGCGTAAGGGAGAGAGAAGGATCTGTCTTTGGCTCGAACAGGAAGATTATGTTGTTGTTCTGGCGGAACGTTCAGGCTACCTGCTGCTATGGACAGCTTACCTTGTGACCCGCAACCACACGAAGAAAAAACTGCAGCAGGAATATGAAACCTTTAAAAAAGCTGGGGCCGCCTAGGGCGACCCTGTTACTCCTTCTACACATGGTAGATGAGCTATCTATACTATAGCACATTTATACTAAAATGCAATAACCAATTTTGTCATACTCGCCTTCCACAAGGAAGGCGTTTTTGCTGGATTTGGCAATCCCGCACAGCCATGCCGAGAATCAATGTCTCATATACGCCCCTGTTCATTGTATAATTCAACCAACCATCCATTCCCAGAGGGCTAGCCTTGACCGCTTCGCAAAAAGGACGCATCTTCATCAGTTACCGCCGCGTGGACAGCGGCGGCTACGCCGGGCGCATCTACGACCGCCTGGCGGCCCGTTTTGGTGAGGACGCGGTCTTCATGGACGTGGATGACATCCCGGCCGGGCTGGATTTCGTGGAAGTGCTGCAAAACGCGGTGCAATCCTGCGACGCGCTGGCGGCGTTGATCGGGCGGAACTGGCTGGACGCCCGGGACGAGGCCGGGGGGCGCCGCCTGGACAACCCCGAAGACTTCGTGCGCGTGGAAATTGCCGCGGCCCTGGAGCGCGGCATCCGCGTCATCCCGGTATTGGTGGATGGCGCCCCCATGCCGCGCGCGAGCGACCTGCCGGAAAACCTGAAACCCCTGGCGCGCCGCAACGCCGTGCAGGTGAACCACCACTCCTTCAACGCGGACGCCTATCATTTGATCGAACAGTTGGAACTGGCGCTGAAAGCCGCCGAAGACTCGAAACTCTTGAAAGCGCGGGTGTTGCAGGAAGAGCAAGAGAGAAAGAGAGTAGAGAGCAGGGAGCAGGCAGAACGCACCCGCCTGGCGGCGGAAGAAAAAGCCCGAAAAGAAAAAGAAGCGCGTGAGAAAAAACAGGCGGAGGAAAAAGCGCGTAAAGATGCGCTGAAAAAGACACGCCAGCAAGAAACTACGGAACGCATAAAGAATATATTTAGAACTGGAAATAAACGCCCCTATTTCATTGGCGGTGGAATCGTCATCCTTTTTCTTTTTGGCTATATCATCAAAAATGCTCTTGCTCCAACTGTGCCCTCAGTTCCAACAGAAAGTGCTGTAACACTTGCTTTACCATCTGTTACTTCAATAGAATCACCAACTAAAATATTACCTACTTTGACCTTTTCATCTACACCAGAACCCATAATAACGAATACACCTGAGCCAACCTCTAGACCTACAAATCCGTCATCAGAAAATCCGATAGTTGGAAAAACTTGGGTTCAAACCATAGACGGCATGACAATGGTTTACGTGCCCGCTGGGGAATTCCAAATGGGTAGCAATGCGGATGAAGCCCTGGCAGAATGCCAAAAATTCCGGACCGACTGCCAGCGCGATTGGTTTACGGATGAAGAACCTATTCATACCGTGTACCTGGATGCCTTCTGGATTGACCAGACCGAAGTCACTAATGAAATGTTTGCTGTGTTCCTGAATGAGGCAGGGAACCAAAACGAAAGCGGTGTAACTTGGCTAGATTCAGGAGATGCAGATGTCCGCATTCACAAAATAGAGGATACCTGGCAGACTGATTCGGGCTATGGAGATCATCCTGTCATCGAAGTCTCGTGGTATGGAGCAAAGGCTTATTGTGAATGGGCTGGTCGCCGATTACCAACCGAAGCGGAATGGGAGAAAGCGGCGCGTGGTGGCTTGGAAGGGAATGTCTATCCTTGGGGGGATGAAGCCCCCGTGTGTGAAAAGGGCGCAAAAAATGGGGCACAATATCGCAATTGCGCTGGTCTCATAGCGCCAGTAGGATGTTTTGGCCAAAATGGTTATGGCCTGTATGATATGGCTGGCAATGTGTTGGAATGGGTGAGCAGTTTATACCAATCCTATCCCTACGGTGCAATCGATGGGCGTGAAGATTTATCTTCCAGTGATAGTCGCGTACTGCGTGGTGGCTCGTATCGCAATTACCCTTACGACCTCCGCCCTGCCGCCCGCAGTCTGAGCAATCCAAGGTATTCCGATTACAATTTCGACTTCGGTTTTCGTTGTTCCCGTAGCGCAGCATCCCCGTAGGGGGCTCACCTAATCCTGAAATGCTGTATTCTGGAATCCTGAAAAACTGAAGCGGGAGGTCTGCCCCTGCGGGGTGCTTCGCGAGGGGGCTTTGCCCCCCAGGGTTTTTAAAAAATGGCAAAACGCTATTTCAACCTGTACCATCAGCCCCTTCCCCCATTTTCGAGTTTTGAAAATGGGGGAAGGCGGGGGAAGGGGGCCGATGCTTGCCACAAAAAACCTTCCGAAGGCTTTGACCATCCAGAAGGTTGTATAATTGGGGTAGAGGTATACCATGCAAACCATCGAATTCCACACCAAGATCAAGGACGGCGTCATCCAAATTCCTGCGCGGTTGAGGAGGAAAGTCACCGAGGATGTGCGGGTGATCCTGATCCCCAAGCACGAGAAAACCTCCCAAACCGACATCATCGACGAACTGATGGCGAAACCTTTGAAAGTCCGGGGATTCAAGCCCCTGGCGCGGGAAGAAGCCCATGCCAGGGAATGAACCTTGTTTCATTTGAAAAAACGATAAGAAACGTCCCGAAGGTTCCAAAAACCTTCGGGACGTTCGTTCTAGAAATTATTTACCGAGTTTCTTCTTGAACGCCTCGGCCAGCGCCGGGACGACCTGGTGCATGTCGCCCACTACGCCGTAGCGCGCCACCTTGAAGATCGGCGCTTCGGCGTCCTTGTTGATGGCTACGATCATCTTGGAGGTGCGCATCCCGGCCAGGTGCTGGATGGCGCCGGAGATTCCGCAAGCGATGTACAGGTCGGGCGAAACCACCTTGCCGGTCTGGCCGACCTGGTGGCTGTAAGGGATGTAGCCCGCGTCCACGGCTGCGCGCGAAGCGCCCATGGCCGCGCCCAGCGTCCTGGCCAGTTCGCCGACCAGTTTGAAGCCCTCCTGCGCCTTCCAGATCTCGGCCTGTTTCTCGTCCAGGCCGGCCGGCGGGGTCAGGGCGGGATTGTTGGACGTGCCGCGCCCGCCGGAGACGATCACGCCCGCATCGGTCAACGACACGCCGCCTTCGCCTGTGCTGTAGCCTTCGATCGTGGTCTTGGCCTCGGCGACGGCCGCCACCTTGGTCGGCGTACCCGATTTCCCGGCCTGCGCTTCGGGCTTGGGGAAGGCCCGTCCGCGCAGGGTGACGATCTGCGGTTTGGCGTTGCAGACCGTCTTTTCGAGCAGTTTCCCGGCGTAGATCGGGCGGGTGGCAACCACCTTGTCGCCCTCTACCTCTACGGCGGTCACGTCCACCAGCACGCCGGTGTTCAGGTCCATGGCGGCCATGGCGGCCAGTTCACGCCCGCGAGTCGTCGTCGGAAGCAGGATCAGGTCCGGGCCGCCGTCCGAAGCGAGTTTCGACAGGGTGGAGGCGTAGGCCTCGGCGCGGAAGTCGGCCAGGGCGGCGTCATCCGCCAGCAGGACTTCGTCCGCGCCGTACTCGAAGGCAGATTTTGCCACCGCTTCGACGCCCGATCCGAACACCAGGGCGGTCACGCTTCCGAGCGTCACCCCCACGCCTACGGCTTCCCAGGAGGCGGGCAGCGCCTCGCCTTCGAAGTGGTCAATGTAAACCCAGGTTTTCATAGCACTTTCTCCGCGATGATTTTGTCGGCCAGGGCGTTGGCGATCTCTTCGGGTCCCCCGCCGCTGATGATCTCGCAGGTGACTTCGCGCGAGGGGGGATTCATGAGCGCCGGCCAGGCGATGACCGGGGCAGGCGCGCTGACGCCCAGGTCGGCCAGCGACCAGAGCGGGATCTCGGCGCGCGAGGCTTTGCGGATGCCCATGAAGGACGGGTAGCGCGGTTCGCCATAATCTTTGGCGATGCTGAACACGGCCGGCAGGTTGGCGCTGACCACCTGGCGGCCCTCTTCGATGGCGCGCTCGACCTTGACGGTCTGGCCGCTGCATTCCAGTTTGGCGGTCAGGCCCAGGAAGGGCCAGCCCAGCGCGCGGGCAGACTGGGCCGGGGTCAGGCCGGCGTCGCCGTCGATGGTCTGGCGGCCAAAGAAGGCCATGTCCACGCCGCCGATCTTCTGGATGGCGGCCGCCAGCACGCGCGCGGTGCCTTGCGTATCCAGGCCTTCGAGCGCCTGGTCGGAGACCAGGATGGCCTGGTCGCAACCCATGGCCAGGGCGTGCTTGAGGGCTTCCTTGGCCGCTTCGCCGCCCATGCTGACGGCGATCACCTCGCCGCCGAGCGCTTCCTTTTGCCGGAGCGCGGCCTCGACGGCGAATTCGTCCCACGGGTTGATGACCAGCGGCGCATCGCCCCACGAGACCTGCCCGTTTTCGGCGACCACTTTGGCCGCCGAGTCGGGGACTTGTTTGATACAGGCTACGATTTTCAAGGAACTCCTCCTTAGTTAATTGAGTTGGGGTATTTCCTGTATTATAACTTAAAACCGAAAAAATCTACCGACCATTCGGTAGGGAGTGGCGTTTTCCTCTCACCCCAGCAACGCCTGGAACTCATCCGCGCTCATCTGCGCCTGTCTCAAAATGGACTTCAACACACCCGGATTCAAATCCCCTGGATGATTTGGCACGGTGACAAGTAAATTTCCTCGCTTGAACTGGACATGGCTGCCCTTCTGGCGAACCTGGCGGAAGCCCGCCTTTTCCAGCGCGGCAATCACCTGGCGCGGTTTGAGAACGGGCAGTTTAGGCATACGCCTTGACCGCTACATCTACTTTGAATTTGAAAACTTCCAGCGCTTCAGGCGGGAGCGCATTACGCGGGTCTTCGGAAGGCGGAACGGGGCGCAAATAGGGCAGTCCATCCTCGAAGCAGCCTTCGAGATGAAGGGTAGCGGCCTCGAGCAGATTCTTGCGCGCTTTAGCAAGCGTCTTTCCCTGGGATGCGGTGTCGAGTTCAGGGCAAAGCGCACTGAATGTACCCTCTTCTTTCCAGAGGATGCCGGTAAAAACGAACATATCCATAGGGTATCTCCTGTGAAAATTATACCCCTTGTGGAAGTAGACTGCTGTTGGAAATGCAACCTTTTTCGAATTCGATCATCCAATCAACGAAATCTGCTTTGGAGGTACTGTGATGAGTGAGACGAGACCCCAACCGCGCGTGATCGTGTTCAGCACGCCGACCTGCTCGTTCTGCAACATGGCAAAGAAATATTTCCGCGAGAAAGGCGTCCGCTTCCGCGACGTGGACGTCAGCCGCGACCCGTCGGCGGCGCGCGACATGCTGCGGCGCTCCGGCCAGAGCGGGGTGCCGGTCATCGATATCGGCGGCAAGATCATCGTCGGGTTCGACCGCCCGAAGATCAACAAATTGCTTGGGCTCCAGTAGAAGTCCATTCGTAAAGGTCGTCAAGTTTGCACTGTCGTGCAGTAAATCATCATTTGGAGGTACATCATGTCTGACACAAAAATCGAACCCCTGGGCAGCCGCGTGCTGATCCGCCCGCTGGAAGAGGAAAGCAAGACCGCTTCGGGCCTGCTGCTGCCCGAAACCGCCAAGGAAAAGCCCCAGACCGGCGAAGTGGTAGCCATCGGCGACGACGAGGAGATCAAGTTGAAAGTAGGCGACAAGGTGCTGTTCGCCAAATACAGCGGCACTGAGTTCAAACTGGACGGGGCGGACTATATTCTGTTCGAAGCAGCCGATGTGTTGGCGCGCTTCAAATAAAGACGCTGCCAATTCCCCAAAAGAAAAGCCCGGCTCGATGTGCGCATCGGCCGGGCTACGTTTTATGGGTGTCTCGATCTGTCATTGTCGTTGAACACCCATGTTGCTCAATTCGTCGGGGTTGAACTGGGCCAGGAACAGGTCTGCGCCCGCAACGACGATGAGCAGGATCGCGATCAAAGCGGCAATTACGGTGAACATAGGCTGCCTCCTTTCTATGTATAGTATAACGATTCTCGACCCCAAACGTTCCATCCCCTAACAGTACTGTAAGCGACGAACTTTACAGATTTGAAAAGTGTGGGTAATCGCTGTTGTAAAATTGACTTGGAAACCTCGACTTGTTATATAATCGGTTGACCGTCTTCTGGAAAGACCTGTTCCCGCTATATTGAACCTGTCGAAGGACCAGAATGTATACCGTTGGCGATGCCTTGCAATTGGAAGTCTTCAAAGGCTGCCGGGTGGTGGCCGGGCAGGAAGGACTCAAGCGCCCCATCCGCTGGGCGCACGCCATTGACGTGCCCGATGCGCCCAACTGGCTGCGGGGCGGCGAACTGGTGCTGACCACGGCCCTTTCGCTGGCAAAAGACACCGCTACCCGCCAGGGATTCGTGCGCGCCCTGGACGCCAAGAACGTGGCCGGATTGCTCATCTCAGTGGGCGAGTTCATCGAGCGCGTCCCTCCCGAAATGATCTCCGTCGCCGACGAATTAGGCTTGCCCATCATCGAGGCGCCCTGGGAAGTGCACCTGGTGGACGTGAGCGAGCCGATCAATTCGCGCATCGTCAACCAACAGTTTGTCCTGCTGCAACGCGCCTCCCGCATTCACCGCATGTTGACCCAATTGGTGCTGGACGGCGGCGGTCTCCCCGAACTGGCGCGCACCCTGGCCGAACTGGTGGAACGGGCAGTGACTATCGAATCGCCGGATTTCCAATTGCTGGCTTATGCCGAATGGGGGCAAACCGACCAGGCGCGGGAAGAGAACATCTCGCAGATGCGGACGCCGCCGGCCCTTATTGCGGAACTGGAACGGCGCGGCGACCTGGCGCAACTCCGCGCTGCCAGGCAGCCCATCCACATTGCGCCCACGCCCGCAGCGGGCATGACAATGGAGCGCATCATTGCGCCCATCGTGGTGGGGAGCGAGGTCTACGGCTACACCTGGCTGATCGCCGACGCCCGTCCACTGGGCGAATTGGATCGCATGGCTATCGAAAGCGCCGCGACCATTGCCGCCCTGATCATGCTGCGGGAACAGACCATCCAGGAGACCGAGAACCGCCTGAAAGGGGATTTCCTGGTGCGCTTGCTCCAGGGCAGTTTCGAGGATGGGGGCGCGCTCCTCTACCAGGGGGAGCAGTTCAGCCTGGATTTTCACCAACCGCAGCAGGTGCTCGTCATTGGGAGGGGCGCCGCTTGCGACGCTTCGCCGTCCGAGCTCATGCGCCAGATGCTGTCCCGCGCCGCTGATCACAAAATTTGGATGGGGCCCTTCGGCAACGAGATTGTGGCCGTTGTGGAGCAGCACGCTTCCAATGTGCAGACCCTGGCCCGGAAATTTGCGGCCATCCATCCCGATGTGTGGATCGGCATAGGGCGGGCCATGGAAGATCCGCTCTCACTGCGATTGGGTTACGACCAGGCGCGCGAGGCCATGGAGATCGCCCGCCAGGTCAGGCGCGAACAACGCATCCTTTCATTCGAGGACCTGGGTTACTTGCACCTGCTCTACCATGCGCCCGTGGACGACGCCAGTTACGATATCTTCAGTCAGAAGGTCCAGCAGTTGGCCGCGCAAGGGCGCAGCAAGGAATTGCTTGCCACGCTGGAGACCTACCTTCGGCATGGCGGCAATGCGCTGGAAACCGCCCGCCAGTTGCACATCCACCGCAGCACGCTGATCTACCGGCTGCAACGGATCGAAACCCTGTGCAACCTGGATTTATCGGATCCACAAGTGCGCATCAACCTGCAAATTTCCATCCAGTTGTATTACTTGCGCAGGGAAAGATCCCAAGGGATCGCCTGATCTGGAGTCAGGGAGCGCGCTCCCGTTTCGTACACCTTGTATGGAAATCATGCCTGAAATTTGCGTATTTTTCGGATATACATCCGCCATTTGTTCGAGTAGGATGGTTCATTAACTCTGTTCCCCTGCCTTGCGCAACCAGCGGCTGTGCCGAGGGTTGTCCTGGTCAAGGCGCTTCATGGAGAGAAGACCTGCAATACAGGCGAAGCGCAAAGAATGTGACGCGGAATTGATCCCGCATTCAAAACTCAGTTCTGGCGGCAGTCCAAAAGATGCTGCGCGATTGCGCGAAGCGTGCCGCCCGCCAGCAGTCGCGCTGCTGGCGCAACAAGAGTAAGCGATGATGAACAAAAATGATATGACTCAGCCTCTGCTCACAGTCAAGTTGCACTTACGCATCTCGGAACATGACGTACATTACGCCGGCGGCCTGGTGGATGGGGCGCGCTTGATGGCGCTCTTTGGCGACGCCGCGACGGAACTTTGCATCCGCCATGACGGCGATGAGGGGTTGTTCCGCGCTTACCAGAACGTAGAATTCCTCGCGCCTGTACACGCCGGGGATTTCTTGGAAGTGACAGGGGAATTGTTCAGCGTCGGGCGCACTTCGCGCCAGATGCGCTTCGAAGTCCATCGCATCATCCAGCCAGCCGCTACGCCGGGAAACGACTCGGCCGCCGATGTGCTCGAACCGCCCCAATTGGTGGCGCGCGCCGAGGGAACGTGCGTGGTGCCGCTCGAAAAACAACGTCGAAAGGAACATTGATGCCGGAGCCTGTCATCATCACTGCCGCCCTGCTGGGCGCAGAACTGACCCGCGAAAACACGCCCTACCTGCCGCTCACGCCCGAAGAGATCGCAGCCGAAGCCCGCGCGGTCTACGATGCAGGCGGGGCTATGGTACACGTCCACGCGCGCGACCGGAATGGCATCCCCAGCCAGGACATCGAAGACTACCGCAAGATCATCGAGGCCATCCGCGCCCGCGCGCCGGAACTCATCATCCAGGTCTCTACCGGCGGTGCAGTGTGGATGAGCGCCGAAGAACGCCTGCAGCCCTTGGCCTTGCAGCCCGACATGGCCAGCCTGACCACCGGCACGGTCAATTTTGGCGAGGAGGTCTTCTCCAATCCCATGCCGATGGTGCGCGAATTTGCGCGCGCCATGCAGGAACGAGGTATTCGCCCGGAACTGGAGATCTTCGACAGCGGCATGATCCCGTCCGCGCTCCGCCTGCTGAAAGAGGGGCTGCTCAACGAGCCGCTGCACTTCGACCTGGTCCTGGGCGTGCCGGGCGGCGCAGCCGGTACGATCAAGAACCTGCTGCACATGGTCGAGAGTTTACCCCCCGGCTGCACCTGGACCGCCAGCGGCATCGGCGCGGCGCAGTTGCCCCTCACCACAGCCGCCATCCTGCTGGGCGGGCATGTGCGCGTCGGCCTGGAAGACAACATCTACTACCGGCGCGGCGAACTCACCCAGGGCAACGCGCCGCTGGTGGCGCGCGCGGTACGGCTTGCGAACGAACTGGGACGCCCGCCTGCCGCGCCCGCAGAGGCGCGGCGCATTCTGCACCTGGGGGATGGAGGCTAATGATGAACCTGGGCGACCGCTTTGGCGCGCATCGCGTGCTGGAACCCAAAGGCGCACTGCCCAAGGCCGCCCAGCGCCTGGACAACCAGACGCCGCCCTTCGACAACGAGATCGGCCTGCGCGTCCACGCGCTGCACATCACCTCGACGAGTTTTACCCGTCTCTGGCAGGAAGCCGGAGGCGACCGGGAGCGCTTTGCCGCGACCGTGATGGACATCGTCCAGCGCCAGGGAAAATTCCAGGACCCGCTGACCGGTTCGGGCGGCGTCCTGCTTGCTACCGTTGATTTTGTGGGTCCTGCCCTGGGCATCGACCTGCTCCCCGGCGACCCGCTGGTGAGCATGGTCTCGTTGGCGCTCACCCCCCTGCGGCTGGACTCGGTCGGCGGGATCAACCTGTCCCTCGGCCAGGTGGAAGTGGAAGGCTACGCCATCCTGTTCGAATCGGGGCTGTGGGCCAAACTGCCCGACGACCTGCCGGCCGAACTGGCGTTGATGGCGCTGGACGTGGCCGGGGCCCCGGCCTATGCGGCGCGTTACGTCCACGCCGGGCAGCGGGTGCTGGTGGTTGGCGGCGGCAAGGCCGGCCTGCTGTGCCTGCACGAAGCCAAGAAGAGGGCCGGCGTGACGGGGCAGGTCATCCTGGTGGAAAAGGATGAGACGCGCGGGGGGGCGGCGATCCGGCTGGGGCTGGCAGACAGCCTCGTGATAGCAGATGCAGGCGACGGCTTGGAGGTGATGCGCAAGGTGGAGCAGGTCACCGGCGGCCGGCTGGCAGATATCGCCTTCAATTGCGCCAGTCTGCCTGGTACCGAAATGGGGACTATCCTGGCTACGCGCGATGAGGGCAGGATCGTCTTCTTTGGCATGGCTACCGATTTCAGCCGCGCGGCTCTGGGCGCGGAGGGGGCGGGGAAGCCGGTCGAAATGATTATCGGGAACGGTTATTTGCCCGGCCATGCTCAGATTGCCTTGCAAGTGCTTCGGGAGAATGAGTTGTTGCGCAAGCATTTTACCGGTTTTTTGTCCCAATCAGAATCGCAAGTGTAGAAAGGAGGCATGTCTATAAGGCCAATCGAGCATCACCGGTGTTCCGTAAAACCAAATCAGTCAATTATCCAATATGGAGGAAGAATGAAACGCAACTTAATCACCATCTTCGTTGTCCTGCTGGCTGTCATGTCCATCGTGTTGTCGGCATGTGGCCCGGCGGCAACGGAAGCGCCAGCGCCAGCAGCCACCGAAGCGCCCGCGGCCGAGGAAAACGTCATTAAAATTGGCGGCCTGTACCCGACTACTGGCGACCTTGCCAAATTGGGGCATGAGAACGTCAACGGCCTGCAACTGGCCATCGACCAGATCAACGCTGCCGGCGGCATCCAGTCCATGGGCGGCGCAAAGATCGAGATCGTGTGGGGCGATACGCAGGGCAAGCCCGAGGTTGGCATCAGCGAAGTGACCCGCCTGGTCGAGCAGGAGAACGTGGCTGCCATCATTGGCGCTTACCAGTCGGGCGTGACCACCCCGGCCACACAGGAAGCGGAACGCCTCTCGACGCCCTTCCTGGTCAGCATGGCCGTTTCGGACAAGATCACCGAGCGCGGCTTCAAATACACCTTCCGCATCTGCCCGAAGGCCAGTTGGTACGCCAAGGACCAGGTCTCCTTCTTGAAAGACCTGAAAGACCTGGCCGGCCTGGAGGTCAAGAAGGTAGCCTTGCTGCATGAAGACACCGACTTCGGCGAATCGACCGCCGCCGGGCAGAAGCAATACCTGGAAGAGGCCGGCATGGAGATGGTGCTGGAAGTGAAGTATTCGGCCAGCGCCGCTGACCTGACGACCGAGGTCTCGAAAGTGAAGGCCGCCAACCCAGACGCCGTCTTGACCGTGACCTACCTGAATGACTCTGTCTTGATCGCCCGCGCCCGCGAAGCCCTGGGCATGACAAACATCCCCTTTGTGGACGCAGCCGGCGGCACAGTAGATCCGGAGTTCATCAAGCAGTTGGGCGCAACCGCCGAGGGTTGGTTAACTGAGATCGAATTTACCAAGTACGCCGCGGGCGCCGATGTTTTGAACGACGCCTACAAGGCGCAATTTGGCGATGATATCACCGGCAACGGCGCGTATGCCTACCAGGCCGGCTGGGTGATCGCCGATGCGCTCGAGCGCGCCGCATCCACCGACCGCGACGCCGTGCGCGATGCGCTGGCCGCCACCGATATGCCTTCTGGTCCCAACATGGTCTTGCCAACTGACCACATCTACTTCGATGAGAACGGCCAGAACCCGAATGCGCCGCTGTTCATCGTGCAGGTGCAGGACGGCGAGTTGATCCCGGTCTGGCCCGGCGCGTACGCTGCCAAGCCGGTCGTGCTTACCAAATAGTTCGATTGCCATTGTCCAGGGGCGCAATGCCTGTTGCGCCTCTGGACAGCCTTACCGGGCAGATGAACCAGCCGACATGCGAACAGCGGAGGCCGTATGATTTTCTCGTTTGAACTCCTGGCGCAAGCCATTGTGACAGGTATCTTGATTGGGGGGATATTTGCCTTGATTTCAGTTGGTTTGAGCATGATCTGGGGCGTCATGCGGATCATCAATTTCGCGCACGGTGAATTCTTGATGATCGGCATGTATATCGCCTATTTCCTGACCGCCAAAGCGGGTTGGGACCCCTACCTGACGATCTTTATCACAACCCCCATGCTTTTCCTGGTGGGCGCCCTGATCTTCCAATCCACGATCCGCCCGATCCTCAAAGATCCTTCCATGAACCAGATCATGCTCACCCTGGGGCTGTCTCTCATCCTGCAGAACCTGGCGCTGGTCGTTTTCAAGGCCGACGTATTGACCTCCTCCACCGCCTATACCCGCATGAACTTCATGCTGGGACCGGTGGTGGTGCGCGGCTCGCAGTTGATCGCCTTCGTGGGCTCGGCGTTGACGGCCGTCTTCCTGTACTGGTTCCTGCAGAAGACCGAAGCCGGACGGGCCATCCGCGCTACGGCCCAAAACCGGGATGCGGCGGCGCTGGTTGGGGTGAACGTCCGCACCACCTACCTGCTGGCTTTTGGCATTGGGTCTGCCACGTTGGGCATTGCGGCTTCCTTGATGATTCCCTTCTACTATACTTCGCCAACGGTCGGCCTGTTCTTCGGTCTGATCGCGTACGTGGTGGTGGTATTGGGAGGTCTGGGGAACTTCCTCGGCGCGTTGGTAGCAGGGCTGATCATCGGCCTGACCGAGTCGGTGGGCGCCGCCCTCCTGCCTGGCTCGCTGGCGCGCGTCTTGACCTATGGTCTCTTTGTCGTTGTGCTTTTGTTCAGGCCGCAGGGCATCTTTGGAGGAAAACAGCAATGAAGCGCACATGGACTCAAAAAGGCTTCCTTTTGATTGGAGGGGCGCTGTTGATCGTAGCCATCCTGCCCCTGTTTGCGAGCGAATATGCGCTGCACATTGGCGTCCTGGTGTTGTTGTATGCGTACCTGTCCACCGCCTGGAATATCCTGGGCGGATATGGCGGCCAACATTCGCTGGGACATAGCCTGTTCCTGGGCGTCGGCGCTTATACGTCCACATTCCTGTTCACGAAAATTGGCTTGACGCCCTGGGTGGGCATGTGGATCGGTGCACTCCTGGCCGGACTGGTAGGCTGGTTCGTTGGCTACCTGTGTTTCCGTTACGGTTTGAAAGGCCCCTATTTTGCGCTTGTCACCATTGCCATTGCGGAAGCAATGGTGTCGTTGACCAACAATCTCAATGTCGTCGGCGGCGCCATGGGGTTGGAGGTCAAATGGCACGGTAATTCTCCGCTTTTGATGCAGTTCGATAGCAAAGCGGGCTATTACTATATTGCGCTTATCATGCTGGTCGTTATTATCTGGCTGGTCAATTGGCTCAGCCGCCAGCGTTTTGGCTACCACCTGGTGGCAGTGCGTGAGAACGAAGATGCGGCCGAGGCGTTGGGCGTGGATACCCTGCGTACCAAGATCCAGGCTTCGATCTTGAGCGCCTTCTTGACTGCGCTCGGCGGGACCTTCTTTGCGCAATATTTTACCTATATCAACCCGAGGAATGTCTTTGGGGAAGGACCGTCCATCCAGATTTTGCTCTTCGCCATTGTAGGGGGGTTAGGCACGGTTTGGGGGCCAGCGGTGGGGGCGCTGGTGTTGGTGCCGATTGCGGAATTGGCGCGCGGCTGGTTGGGCGGCTCGTTTGCGGGCGCCCACCTGCTCCTTTATGGCACGGTCATGGTGCTGGTGATGCTGTTCATGCCCAAGGGCATCATGGGCCTGGTCGAGAGCATCCGCCAGCGCATGGACCGTAACCGCCCTGCGCCAGAAGAAGAAAGGACACCAGCATGAGCATGTTGACCGTTTCGAACCTGACCCGGTATTTCGGCGGGCTTGCCGCAGTGGTCGACCTGTCATTTACGATGGATGAAGGGGAAATTGTCGGACTGATCGGCCCCAACGGCGCGGGGAAGACGACCGTTTTCAATATGCTGTCCGGCTTCTTCCCTCCCAGTTCTGGCGAGATCATCTACCAGGACCACAAGATCAATGGCCTCAAACCGCACCAGGTCTGTGACCTGGGCCTGACGCGCACCTTCCAGGTGGTACAGCCGTTCCCTGACATGACCGTCCTCGAAAACACAATGATCGGCGCGTATGTGCGCCATCCCAACACGACCGATGCGAAAAAGAAAGCGCTGGAAACGTTGGAGAGGGTTGACCTTCACACGAAAGCCGACAAATTGGGGCGCGACCTGACCTTGCTCGAATTGAAACGCCTCGAAATCGGCAAGGCGCTGGCTTCGGAACCCAACCTGTTGCTGCTCGATGAGGTTGCCGCAGGACTCAAGGATACGGAAATCGAAGACATCCTGACCCTCGTCCGCCAACTCAACCAGGAGGGGATGACGTTGTTAATCGTCGAACACTTGATGAAGGTGATCATGAACCTGTCGCACCGCATCATCGTACTGGACTTCGGCAAGATGATCGCGCAAGGGACACCCCAGGAAATTTCCCAACACCCGGCCGTCTTGGAAGCCTACCTGGGAAAGGAGGAATGACATGCTGAACGTAAAGAACCTCCAAGTACAGTACGGGGCATTCGTGGCGCTGCATGGCGTTTCCCTTTCGGTGACGGAAGGCCAGGTGGTCAGCATCGTCGGCGCCAACGGGGCCGGGAAGACCACCCTGATCAACTCGATCTCCGGTTTGTTGCGTCCAACGGCGGGCGAAATCACTTTCGAAGACCGCGACCTGGCGCGTCTCGAAAGCCACACCATTGCTGCGTTGGGCATCGTCCAGGTGCCAGAAGGGCGTAAACTTTTCCCGGATATGACCGTGTACGAAAACCTGCTGATAGGGAGTTACTCGAAGCGCTCGAAGCAATATCGCAAAGAATCGCTGGAAATGGTCTTCCACCTGTTCCCACGCCTCGAACAGCGGACGAAACAACTGGCGCGCACGCTTTCGGGCGGCGAGCAGCAGATGTTGGCAGTTGGCCGGGCGGTGATGTCGAAGCCGCGCCTGATGATGTTCGACGAACCCTCGCTGGGCCTGGCGCCCCTGCTGGTGCAGAGCATCTTCCAGACCATTACCCAACTGAAGGCGGCCGGCATGACCATCATGCTGGTGGAACAGAACGTGCGCCAGAGCCTGCAAATTTCCGACTATGCGTACGTGCTGGAGACCGGCCAGGTCGTCCTGGAGGGAAGCGGCCAGTCAGTCCTGGACGATGAGCATACCAGGAAAGCATACCTGGGGATCTAGCCGCAGGATCGAAAGGAAGGATACCGATGTCTTCGGCGCAGACCTCTGCCCAATGGATCGAAAGGGACAAAAAAACCGTCAGCCCGGCCATCTATCGCTACACGGATATTGCCTTCGAACGGGGGGAAGGAGTCTACCTGTACGACTTCGAGGGCAAACGGTATTACGATTTCGTCGCCGGTATTGCCACGATGAGCGTCGGTCACAACCACCCGCGCGTGGTAGCCGCCATCACAGACCAGGCCGGGAAACTGCTCCATGCCGCCGCCCACGTCGGCTACATGGGGCCGTATGTCGAAATGCTGGAAAAACTACTCAGCCTGATGCCTGCCCCGCTCGACCAGGGAAAGGGCATTCTATTGAACAGCGGCGGCGAGGCGGTCGAAACCGCCATAAAACTGGCGCGCGCCGTCAGCGGGCGCTCGATGATCCTGGCCTTCATGGACAGTTTCCATGGGCGGCCGATGGGCGCCTTGTCCCTGACTGCCAGCAGCAGCGGTTACCGGCGGCATCTCGCCCCGCTGCTTTCTGGCGTGGAGCATGTCCCGTATCCCAATTGCTATCGCTGTCCCTTCGGCCACAAGAACCATTCCAGGGGCGACTGCTGCGGTCACTGGCGGAATTTTATCCAGATGACGCTCGACAAGTTGCTTCACCCTGACGATCTGGCTGCCATCATTGTCGAGCCGATCCTCGGCGAGGGCGGATACGTCGTTCCGCCCGACGACTTCCTGCCAGCCCTGCGCGAAATTTGCGACCAGACTGGCGCGCTCCTGATCGCCGACGAAGTGCAGACCGGGCTGGGGCGCACCGGCAAATGGTTCGGCGTGCAGCATTGGAACGTGACGCCCGACATCATGGCGCTGGGGAAAGCCATCGGCGGCGGGCTGCCGCTCGGCGCGACCCTGGCGCGCGCGGACCTGATGGACGCCTGGTGGCCGGCTGCGCACGGCTCCACTTTCGGAGGCAACCCGCTGGCCTGTCGCGCTGGATTGGAAAGCATTGCCGTCATCGAGGCAGAGCGCCTGGTGGACAATGCCGCTCGCGTGGGCGACCACATCCAGGCGCGTTTCAAGGCTGCGCAAAAGGACTTGCCTGTCATTGGCGATGTGCGCGGACGCGGCCTGATGGTGGGCGTGGAATTGGTGAACCGCGCGGGGGAATCCCTCGCGGCCCCGCAGGTCAAGCAGATCATCAAGGAACTGGGCGCGGCCGGCGTGGTGATGACCAAGTGCGGGCAAAGCGCCCTGCGTATCGCCCCGGCGCTGTCCATCACGGAAGAAGTGGCCGATGAAGCGGTCGAGATCATCTTGAAGATACTCGCTGGTTTCGAAACCGGATGACCCCTCTCCTTATTGTGCCGCCGACCTTTGGTCGGCCTTGCCGATACCACGTTGTACCATTTCACGGCACAGGTGGCGCTTGCAAAGTCCGGCGGTACACATAAAGGTTTATGAAAGAACCGATCACCTATCCCTATATCCCCAATTCGACCCCGCTTGCCAGGCAAACCATGCTGGCAGAACTTGGCGTGGAAGATTGCGAGGCGCTGTTTTCCGCCATCCCGCCGGAACTCAGGCTGAAGCGCGACCTGCATCTGCCTGACCCCATCCTGTCAGAATTTCACCTGGAGAAGCATGTCAGTCAGATCTTGGGCAAAAACACTTCCACCGAAGAAGCCCTCAGTTTTCTGGGCAGCGGCTGTTACCAGCACTATGTCCCGGCGGTATGCGACGAGATCAACCATCGCAACGAATTCCTGACCGCCTATTCGGGGCGCGCTTATGAGGATCACGGGCGCTACCAGGCGCTGTTCGAATATGCCAGCATGATGGGCGAGTTGCTTGACATGGATGTCGTCAACCTGCCCACCTATGACGCCTTCCAGGCTGCGGCGACCAGTATGCGCATGGCAGCCAACCTCACCGGGCGGAAGGAAATCCTGGTCAGCCGCGCCATCCATCCAGACAAAATATCCAAGATTCGAGATTACAACGGGCACATCCTGGAATTCACTTTCATTGACTTCGACCCGCAAAACGGCGAGATAGACCTGGGGGCGCTGGAGCAGGCCCTCTCGTCCAGGACCGCTGCGGTCTATTTCGAGAATCCCAATTTCTTTGGCGTGATCGAGTCACAGGGTGGGCGCATCTCTGACCTGGTCCACCAACAAGGCGGATTGTCCATCGTGGGAGCGGATCCCATCTCGCTGGGCGTCCTGGCGCCCCCGGCAACCTACGGCGCGGATATCGCCTGCGGCGACATCCAGTCGCTGGGCATCCACATGCAGTTCGGCGGCGGGCACGCCGGTTATATCGCCGCGCGCGATGACCCCGCCTACATCATGGAATTCCCCAACCGCATCTACGGATTGGTGCCCACCAAAACGCCCGGCGAGTATGGTTTTGGCGAGGTGGCTTTCGAGCGCACATCCTTTATGGTGCGCGAAAACGGCAAGGAATGGGTCGGCACGATGGCAAACCTGTGGGCCATTACCGCCGGGGTCTACCTGGCGCTGATGGGACCGCAGGGCATGGCAGAGATTGGCCGCACCATCACCGCCCACGTCCAGTATGCCATGCAAGCCCTGTCGAAGGTTCCGGGCGTTGCGCTCCAATTCCCCAAATCGGGACATTTCCGGGAGTTCGTGCTGGACTTCTCGCGCAGTGGAAAGAATGTGGCGGAGGTCAACGCGGCCTTGCTCCAGGAGAACATCTTTGGCGGCTATGACCTGGGCGGCAAATTCCCCGGCTTCACGAACCACGCCGCCTACTGCGTCACCGAAGTCCACACCAAAGCGGACATCGACCGGCTGGCGCAGGCTCTCGCGGAGGCCCTGGCATGAACCACAGCCCTGGACGACCCCGGCGGCAGTATCACCAGGCGCGCTGGAACGAACCCATCATCTATGAACTGGGCAGCCCTGGCGAGCGCGGCATCCTGCCGCCCGGCATCGACCCGGCCATCGAGTCGGAAGTGCGTGTCCCGACCTCCATGCGTCGCGCAATGCCGCCGAACCTGCCCGAAATCTCGCAAGTGGAAATCTTGCGCCATTACCTGCGTCTCTCGCAGGAGAACCTGGGCGCGGGGTTGGTGCCTGATTTTGGTATGGCCACCTCCACCATGAAGTACAACCCGCCGGTCGACGAGAAACTGGCGGGTAACCCCAAACTGGCCGCCCTGCACCCGCTCCAGCCCGAAGAGACCCTCCAGGGCATCCTGGAGATCATGTACAAACTGGGGCAGTTCCTGGCCGAGATTTCGGGCATGGACAAGGTCTCGCTCCAGCCGCGCGCTGGGTCGCAGGCCATCTACGCCAACATTGCCATGATCCGCGCCTACCACGCCAAACGCGGCGAACTCGACCAGCGGGACGAGATCATCACCACTATCTTTTCCCACCCGTCCGACGCCGCCGCGCCCAGCACCGCCGGTTACAAGATCATCACCCTCTACCCCGAAGAGCGCGGCTACCCCAGCCTCCAGGCGCTCGAGGCGGCCGTCTCCGAGCGCACCGCCGGGCTGTTCATCACCAACCCCGACGACACCGGCATCTTCAATCCCCGCATCCGCGCTTTTGTGGACATCGTCCACGCAGCGGGCGGACTGTGCGCCTACGACCAGGCCAACGCCAACGGACTGTTGGGGATCGCCCGCGCCCGCGAGGCCGGATTCGACCTGTGCCACTTTAACCTGCACAAGACCTTCTCCACGCCTCACGCTTCGGGCGGGCCTGCTACCGGCGCGAGTTGCGTGACCAGCGCCCTGGCGCCCTTCCTGCCGGCCCCGACGGTCGAGTTCGACGGCGAGCGATATTACCTGGACTACGACCGGCCGGATTCCATCGGCAAGATCGGGCAATTCTATGGCGTGGCCGCCAACTTCGTGCGCGCCTATGCCTGGATCATGATGCACGGCGCGGAAGGGCTGCGCGAGGTCTCGAATGTCGCTGTGCTGAACAATAACTACTTGATGAAGAAGATTCTCGAAATCCCCGGCGTGACCGCGCCCTACGAACCAGGGCAACCGCGCGTCGACCAGGTGCGCTACAGTTGGGAGGAATTGACCCGCGAAACAGGCCTGGGTATTACCGACATCGCCAACCGTTCGGTAGATCACAAAATGCACTTCTTCTTCAGCCACCATCCTTTTGTAGTGCCGGAGCCTGCCACGCTGGAACCGACCGAGTCCTACTCCAGGCGTGATCTCGACGAATACGCCGCCGCCTGGGCCAGCATCGCGGACGAGGCGCGCCAGCAACCTGAGATCGTCCGTGAGGCGCCGCACCATGCGCCCATCCACCAGATGCGCGACCAGGAGGCCTGGCTGACCGATCCCGACAAATGGGCGCCCACCTGGCGGGCCTATCGCAGGAAACACGCGCAGGCGGTGGAAAGAGACCCACAGACGGCATGAGCCGCGCAAGAGTACGCCTGGGGCTGATCGTCAACCCGATGGCGGGGCTGGGGGGCAGGGTGGGGTTGAAAGGCAGCGACGGGGAAATCGTCCAGCAAAGGGCTATTGCATTGGGCGCCCAACCGCGCGCCGGGGAACGCGCCAGGGAAGCGCTGACGGCCCTACTTCCACTCAAAGACGACATCGAGATCGTGACCTATCCGGGCAGTATGGGCGCCGAGGCGGCCGAGTCGCTGGGGTTCAGGGTGCAGGTCATCGGTCGGATCGAAGCGGGGGGGACCAGTGCACAGGATACCCGCCGGGCGGCGCGATCCATGGCGGACATGGGCGTCGTCTTGATCTTGTTCGCTGGCGGGGACGGCACCGCGCGCGACATCTACGATGCGGTTGGCTTATCCGTGCCAGTGTTAGGCATCCCGGCCGGGGTGAAGATCCATTCGCCGGTCTATGCCATCCACCCGCGCGCGGCCAGCGAACTGGCGGCGCGGTTGGTGCGCGGCGAGCGACTGGCGTTCCACGAGGCGGAGGTGATCGACCTGGACGAGGATGCTTACCGGTGTGGGAAGGTTGCTACCCGCCTATACGGCTACCTGAAGGTGCCGTCTGCCGGGCAATTCGTCCAAAACGCCAAGAGCGCCTCGCCCGCCAGCGAGCAGGAAGCCGCGCGTGAGATTGCCGCTTTCGTGGTCGCCCAGATGCAGCCCGGCGTGGCCTACATCGTCGGGCCGGGCACCACCACCCGCGCCATTGCCGCCTGCCTGGGGCTGGACAAGACCCTGCTCGGCGTGGACGTGTTGCGAGACAGGGCGCTGCTCGCCAGGGATGTCAACGAAGGGCAATTGCTCGATATTCTTACGCAATATCCCGACAGGAAGATCATCGTCACGCCGATCGGCGGGCAGGGCTACCTGTTCGGGCGCGGCAACCAGCAGATCAGCCCGCAGGTGGTCCGCGCGGTGGGCCGGGAGAACATCCTGGTCGTCGGCACGGTGAACAAGATCGTTGCGCTGCGCGGCCGGCCGCTGTTGGTGGATACGGGCGAGGCTGAGGTGGACAGGTCGTTGCAAGGATATGTCAAGGTCATCACCGGCCACAACCAGAGTATGGTCTACCGGGTCGGGTAGGAAATTGCGGCGGCGTGCTCTTGACATCACCCTGTTTCCGCATATAATGTAGCCATTGGATGGTAAAATTCAAGGAAACTATTGCGAGCGCTTGGGACAGAAAGTCTCAAAGCGCTTGCCTTTGTTTGTCTCTAATATGCGCGGTTCGCACGCCGCATAG
This sequence comes from Chloroflexota bacterium, assembly GCA_049323115.1. Lineage (GTDB taxonomy): Bacteria > Chloroflexota > Anaerolineae > Anaerolineales > Villigracilaceae > JAABUE01. The sequence goes on along the minus strand of JBMOMP010000085.1, from coordinate 21,602 downwards.
GGACAACGCTCGACTGCAATTTTGATTCATTGGATGAGGAGTGGATCTGTGGAAACCAAGGGACTGACCGCATTACGCATCAGCCTGGCCTCGCCCGATACGATTTTATCCTGGTCGTATGGCGAAGTGCTCAAGCCCGAAACCATCAACTACCGCCGCCTGCGACCGGAAAAAGACGGCTTGTTCTGCGAGGCCATTTTCGGCCCGACCCGCGACTGGCAATGCTATTGCGGCAAATATAAAAACCCGCGCTTTAAAGGCATTACTTGTGACAAATGCGGCGTGGAAGTGACCCGCGCTGCTGTGCGCCGCGAACGCATGGGGCATATTGCCCTGGCGACGCCCATCGCGCACATCTGGTATACGCGCCGCATCCCTTCCTATCTGGGCCTGCTGCTGGACATCTCGCGCCGCAACCTCGACCGGGTGCTGTACTTTGCCCAATACATCATCACCTACGTGGACGAGGACGCCCGCCAGAAAGCCCTCAAACGCCTGGAAGATGAGATCTCCGTCTCTGAACGCGAGCAAGCCTCGCAGATCAACGCCAGGATCGCGGAGGTCAAAACCCGCCGCGACCAGGTCTTGGGCGAGATCAAACAGAAACAGGCTAACATCGAGCAATCGTACGACGAACAGATCGCCGCGCAACTCGACCCGGTCATCAAGGAAGGCCAGCGCCTGGAAAAGCAGATGCAGGAGCAGATGGGGCAGCCGGCCAAGAAGGCCATCGTCTTCGAAGTGACCGGCGACACGATCCTGGACGCTGGCGTTCCCATTGCCGCCAAGAACATCAGCCAGGTGCAGAAGATCGTCCAGAAGAAACTCGAGGCCATCGAAAACGAACTCAAGGATCAAAAAGCGCGCGAGATTGAAGACTTGAAAACGGAGTCTGCGCGCATCAAGGCCGAAGCCGACCTGGAGATGGAGTCCCTGCGCGGGCAACTGGAGGACCAGTCCTCCGTTTCGCAAGGCCAGAACTCGCGCCTGCGCGACGAACTGCTCGAACTGCGCCCCTTCACCTTCGTCAGCGAAGCGCGTTACCGTGAACTCAAACAGCGTTGGGGGCAGGTCTTCCGCGCCGACATGGGCGCCGAGGCCTTCTTCGATGTCCTGCGCCGCCTCGATCTTGACAAATTGTCCGAAGAACTGTGGCACGAGGTGCGCACCACCAAGTCCAAGCAGAAGCGCAAGAAAGCCACCACCCGCTTGAAAGTGGTGGAAGCCTTCCGCCGTTCCGGCAACCGCCCGGAATGGATGATCCTGACCATCCTGCCGGTCATCCCACCCGACCTGCGCCCGATGGTGCAGTTGGACGGCGGGCGCTTCGCCACCTCCGACCTGAACGACCTGTACCGCCGCGTCATCAACCGCAACAACCGCCTCAAGCGCCTGCTCGAACTGGGCGCGCCGGATGTCATCATCCGCAACGAGAAGCGCATGTTGCAGGAAGCGGTGGACAGCCTGATCGACAATTCCCAGCGCGGCAAGGCGCTCTCGCGGCGCGGACGCCGTGAACTCAAATCCCTGAGCGACATGCTCAAAGGCAAGAAGGGACGCTTCCGCCGCAACCTGCTCGGTAAACGAGTAGACTACAGCGGCCGCTCGGTGATCGTGGTCGGTCCGCAGTTGAAGTTGTACCAGTGCGGCCTGCCCAAGAGCATGGCGCTGGAACTATTCCGCCCGTTCGTGATCGCGCGGCTGGTTTCGCACAATTACGCCGCCAACGTCAAGGGCGCGCGTCGCTTGATCGAACGCAACCGCCCCGAGGTCTGGGAAGCGCTCGAAGATGTCATCAAAGACCGCCCGGTGTTGTTGAACCGCGCGCCCACCCTGCACCGCCTGGGCATCCAGGCCTTCGAGCCGATCCTGATCGAAGGCAGCGCCATCCAGTTGCATCCGCTCGTCACGACCGCCTTCAACGCCGACTTCGACGGCGACCAGATGGCCGTGCATGTCCCGCTCTCGCAGAAGGCCGTGCAGGAAGCCCGCGAGTTGATGCTGGCTTCCAGGAACCTGCTCAAGCCTGCCGACGGCGAGCCGATCATTTCGCCCTCCAAGGACATGGTACTGGGCGTCTACTACCTGACCATGAAGCACAAGGCCGACCATCGCGGCGATGGACGCGCTTTTGCCGACCTCGACGAAGTCGAGATGGCTTACCAACTCGACCAGCTGGATGTCCATACCGAGATCAAAGTCCGCGCCAAGACCTGGTACGCGGAAGACGGCAGCCGCTTGCCGGAGCCGCAGACGCGCCTGATCGACACGACCGTCGGCCGGGTGCTCTTCAACCGCATCCTGCCGCAAGAAGTGCAGTTCACCAACGAGAAACTGGACAAAGGCGGCGTGAAGGACCTGATCGCCGATGTCTACGAACTGTGCGGACCGGAAACCACCACAGCGGTGGCGGACCGCATCAAGGGCATGGGCTTCGAATTTGCCATGCGCTCCGGCACCACGCTGGCCGTGGCCGACATCACCATCCCGCCGGAACGCAAGGACATCATTGCCGATGCGTTGAAACAAATCGAAGTGGTGCAGCGCGACTTCCGCCGCGGCCTGCTGACCGAGCAGGAGAAGAACGAACGCGAGATCAACGTCTGGCAGGCGACCACAGATCATGTTGCCGAGGCCGTCAAACGCCACATGGACCCGGACGGCAACCTGGCCACCATGGCCAACTCCGGCGCTACCAAGGGCGGTTTCTCCACCATTTCCCAGTTGGCCGGGATGCGCGGCCTGATGGCAGACCCCTCCGGGCGCATCATCCCGCTGCCCATCCGTTCCAATTTCCGCGAAGGGCTGACCGCGCTGGAATATTTCATTTCCACGCACGGCGCGCGCAAAGGCCTGGCCGATACCGCGCTGCGCACCGCCGACGCCGGTTACCTGACCCGCCGCCTGGTGGACATCGCCCAGGACATCATCATCAACGAGCATGACTGCGGCACCAGGGACGGCATCTGGCTGCGCAAATCCGACGACATTGCCGGGCAGTCCCTGAGCGTGCGCCTGTACAGCCGTCTGCTGGCCGAGCGCGTCATCGACCCGAAGACCGGCGAAGTGCTCGGCGAACCTGAAGACATCATCGATCATGAACTGGCGCGCAAGATCGTTTCCGCTGGCGTGACCGAGGTCAAAGTCCGCTCGCCGTTGACCTGCGAATTGACTCACGGCATCTGCTCCAAGTGCTACGGCATCGACCTGGGACGCGGCGACATGGTCACACTGGGCGCTGCGGTGGGCATTGTGGCGGCCCAATCCATTGGCGAGCCTGGCACGCAGTTGACCCTGCGCACCTTCCACACCGGCGGCGTGGCGGCCGGCGGCGCAGACATCACCACCGGCCTGCCCCGCGTGGAGGAACTTTTCGAAGCCCGCAAAATGCCCAAGGGCGAAGCCGTGGTAGCCGAGATCAACGGCACGGTGCGCATCGTGCAGTCCGAGCGTTACGCCGACCTGCGCGAAGTGACCATCGAACACAGCGAACTGGTCAGCGACGCCTACAGCCTCCCCGAAGATTGGAAATTCGCCGTCAAGGACGAAGACGAAGTGAAAATGGGCGACGTGCTGGCAATCCTGCCTGCCCAGGCCGACAAGCCAGGGGACGCCGCGACCATCGTCGCCCAGCACGGCGGCCGGGTGCGAGTCGAAAAGAAGGAACGCCAGGTAGTGGTTTCGTACGACCAGAAAGAAGAGAAAACCTACGATATCCCCACCACCTCGCGCCTGCTGGTCAGGGACGGCGACCAGGTGGAAGCCGGGCAGCCGTTGACGGAAGGCTCGCTCAACCCGCACCGCGTGCTGCGCATCCAGGGACGCGAGGCCTGCCAGATGTACCTGCTGCGTGAAGTGCAAAAAGTGTACCGTTCGCAGGGCCAGAACATCCATGATAAGCACTTCGAGGTCATCACCCGCAAGATGTTGAGCAAGGTACAGGTGACCCGTCCCGGCGATACCAAGTACCTGCCCGGGGACGCGGTAGACAGGCTCGAGATCCGGCGCGTGAACGAGCAATTGCTGGCCGAGGGCAGGCAGCCCGCCCGGTTCGTGGAAATCCTCCTGGGCGTGACCAAGGCCTCCCTGTCCACTGACTCGTTCCTCTCGGCCTCCTCCTTCCAGCACACCATCAAAGTGTTGGCGCAGGCCGCCATCGCCTCCAGCACCGACCCGCTCTTCGGCTTGAAGGAGAACGTCATCATCGGCAAACTGATCCCGGCCGGCACCGGCTTCACGGTAGACCGCTTCAAAACGAGCGGCCCGGCCATCGAGACCGGCTCCTCGCCCTGGACCGAAATCGCGGATAGCGCCGCTGCGGACTAACGCGCCTGCGTGATCCCTGGAACACCAAAGGAACGTCCCGAAGGTTCGAGAAAACCTTCGGGACGTTCCTTCTTGCCAATCACCGATTTACCAGTTACTAAATTACCACTCATACCGCTTGAATCTCAGCGCATTATCTTGTACAATTTGGTCAGACATAGTTCGCCCCTTCTTTGAACCTTGATGGGAGGCTCATGATGGATATGATCAAAGTCTCTGCCAACTCCCGTACATCGGCTGTCGCCGGGGCAATCGCGGGCGTGGTCCGCGAGCATAAACGGGCGGAAGTGCAGGCAATCGGCGCCGGGGCGGTCAACCAGGCCGTCAAGGCGTTGGTGCTGGCTACCGGTTACCTGCGCAACGATGGTATCGAGGTCGTGTGCGTGCCTGAGTTCGTGGACGTGGAGATCGACGACAAGGTGCGCACGGCCATCAAGATGGTGGTGACGCCGCGCCAGGCCAACCCGGTCGAGTGACGGGGCGTCTTTGGGCGTAGTCCCCATCCCGTCCAGGCGCGCAGGAGGCCGCCTTGACGGTCTTTTCGTTTGTGGATTGTGACATGCTGCGACGACATACGCGCTTCTTCCGCTGGACGTTGGGCCTGCTGCTGCTCTCCGCGCTCACCCTGGGCGCGCTGGGCGGCGCAGGCCTGTCGGCGCGCGCCGCGCCGAGGGGCAAACCCCTGGCCGCCTGCCCTGATCCCATCATTGCACAGTGGACGTTTACTGGCGCAGTTGCGCCTGCTATTCCTTCCCCTTCAACAGGTGCGGGAACGCTTATAGCGGGTTCTGGTTTGAACGGCCCAAGCTATTTTGGTGGCGAGACCAGTTCTGAAGATCCAGCTATCAGTTTTACAGGATGGAGTACGAGTAGCACTTTGAATACAAGCGAAAACGATTATTTAGAGTTCCAAGTAGATACTTCTGGGATGGATTCAATACTTTTGAGCTTCAAAACCCGCGTTTCAGGGACGGGTCCTAAAGCACTCACTGTTCAATACTCCATCGGTGGGGGCCCTTTTGCTGACCTTGAGTCTAGAGTAATAGCCGCTGATTCGACTTGGTATACCCTGAACTTCGACTTCAGTTCCGTCTCGGCTTTGGACGATCAAACTGCCGTGCTTTTTCGATTATACGGTTATGATGCAGGAGGCACAACTGGCACCTGGCGATTGGACAACATCACGTTTTCGGGCACCTGTCCAACCCCTCCCCTCACCATCCTCATCAACGAAGTTGCCTGGGCCGGCACAGCCGCCAATACCAATCACGAATGGATCGAACTCTACAATCCCGGCGGAGCGCCCGTTGACATCTCTGGTTGGAGATTACAGGCAGCGGATGGGACACCGAACATTACGTTTAATGCTGGAGTGAGCATTCCGGCATATGGATACTTCCTGCTAGAACGGGACGAAGATGCCGTGTCCGATGTCCCAGCGGACCTTATTTATGACATTTCCCACAGCCTTTCCAATAGCGGGGAGACGCTATATTTGTACGATGATGACACAACGCCTGACTTAATTGATACCGCTAACGCCGATGGCGGCGCATGGCCGGCCGGCAGTTCTTCCATGCACGCGACCATGGAACGCATTGGCAACCTGCCCGACAGCGATACCTCCTGGCGCACCAATGATGGCGTCACGAAGAATGGCCTGGACGCAGATGGGAATCCTGTTTGGGGTACGCCTAAGAACCTCAATGCGCCTACCCCAACGGTTACTCTTTCTCCAACCAATACCCTCCCCCCTCCAACCGCCGCCTCCGCGCTTACCATTGTCATCAACGAAGTTGCCTGGGCCGGCACGCAAGCCTCCTCCGAGGATGAGTGGGTCGAACTCTACAACCCCAGCGCGATAGCCGTAGACCTGACCGGCTGGACATTGAAATCCAGCGACGGCAGTCCCAGCATTACCCTGAGCGGCACGCTCCAGTCCGGCGGATATTTCCTGCTCGAAAGGACGGACAACGACACCGTTTCCGACGTAACGGCGGACATGATCTACAGCGGCACCCTGTCGAACAGCGGCGAGATCCTGCGGCTTTATGACCCCAACGACCAACTGGTGGACACGGCCAACAGCAACGGCGGTTCCTGGCCGGCGGGCAGTTCGTCCACTTTCTCCAGCATGGAACGCAGCCTCATCAGCGCCGACAGCGATTTCGTCTGGGTCACCTATGATGCAAACGATGACAACTCGAGTCTGTATAATCATGACGCTTCCAACAATGTCATCAAAGGCACGCCGCGCCGCGGCAACCGTCCCACCAACGTCACGCCCACCGTCACGCCCCGCAGCACCGCCACCGAAAAAAGTTCGTCCTCTTCCTCCGGCTCATCGGAAGTCGTCCCCGTCCTCGGCATCAGCGAATTCCTGCCCCGTCCCGGCCACGACTGGAACAACGACGGCAAGGTGGACGTGTACGACGAATTCATCGAGATCATCAACGCCGGCAGCATCGACGTAGACCTGGGCGGCTACAAACTGGACGACGAGCAGGACCAGGGTTCCTCCCCGTACACCCTGCCTGCCGTCACCCTCGAACCCGGCCAGCGCGCCGTCTTCTACGCCGCCGAAACCGGCATCCTGTTGAGCGACTCCGGCGACACCGTGCGCCTGCTCAAGACCAACAACGCGGTCGTGGACGCCCGCACCTACGGCGTGGCGCGCTACCCCGACCAATCCACCTGCCGCATCCCCGACCGGATGGGCTACTGGAACAAACCCTGCTTCCCGACCCCCGGCAACCCCAACGCCCTCACCGGGGACTTCCCGCCTCTTCCCACGACCAAGGCCGGCGCCCCCCTCCCGGTCTGTCTCCTGCCCGATACCACGCCGCCAGACTTCGTCGCCGCCGAATGTGACGCCAGCGGAGGCGGCGTCTGGAACCGCCAATACTGGGACGGCTACGGTCCCTTCGAACTGCCCCTGTCAGATGGCTCCTCGAAGTGGGAAACGATCTTCGAATGAAATGTAGGACAAGATGCCATCTTGTCCTACTTAATCCGTAGCCGCGTTGGCTACTTCCTCCGGCGCGAATACCACCTCATCCTTGCCGGTCAACTTCTCCTCCACTTTCGCCACGATCAGGCGCAAATGGCCCGAATGCGCCACGTAGTCCAGGTCATCGGCCGGCACGGTCAACACCGGGCAGAGCGTGAAGCGCGCGATCCAGTTCTCGTATAACAGATTCAAACTGTTGAGATACCCGGCCGAGATCGAACGCTCGTAATCGCGCCCGCGCCGCGCGATGCGCCCCAGCAGCGTCTCCACCGAAGCGCGCAGGTAGATCACCAGGTCGGGCGGCGGCAGGATCTCGGTCACGGTCTCGTACAGTTCCCGGTAGGTCTGGTAATCGCGCTCGTGGATGTGTCCCTGCAGGTACAGGTTCTGCGCAAAGATCTCGGCGTCCTCGTACACGCTGCGGTCCTGGACGACCGACTTCGGGTGCCGGGACAACGCGTGATGCGAGCGCAGGCGGTGGGTCAGGAAAAAGACCTGGGAATGGAACGACCAGGCCGCCATATCGTGATAGAAGTCCGCCAGGTAGGGGTTCTCCGTCACCGGCTCGTAGAACGGCTCCCAATCCAGGCGCTCGCAAAGTTTCTCCACCAGCGTGGATTTGCCCACGCCGATATTCCCCGCCACTGCAACGAATTTCTTCATAAATTACTGCGGGATCTCCCCGGCCAGTTCCTGGTCGATGACCTGTTGGAACACTTGCAGCGGCTGCGCGCCCACCACAGCCAGCCCATTGATGAAGAAGGTCGGCGTGCCGGTCACGCCAAGTTCTTTGGAGAACTGCCGGTCCTTCTCCACGAACTCCTGGTGGCGGCGGCTGGTGATACATTCATTGAAGGCCTCCACGTCCAGCCCCAGGTCGGCGGCGTATTGCCGGTAGGCTTCCTCGCCCAGCCCGTATTCATCGCTGAACAACTTGTCGTGGAACTCCCAGAAAGACTCCTGGTCGCCCGCGCACAGGGCCGCCTCCGCGGCCGAGACGGCGTTGGTATGGTTCAACTCCGGCAGGGGCAGGCTGCGGTACACCAGGCGGATCTGGCCGGGATAGGCTTCCATGAGCGGACGGTAGGTCTGGTCATGCCAGCGCTTGCAGAAGGGGCATTCATAATCGCTGAATTCCACGATGACGATCTCCGCGTCCTGCGGCCCGATGCTGGGAAAGCCCTCGGTGGGAACGTCGTAGCGCGTGAAGGCAGGTTCTTCCGCCTGCGCCAGGTCTGCGGCGGGCCGGGCGGCGGCCGGCTGCGCAGCCGGGCCGCGTCCCCAGGCCAGGTAGCCGACGAAGATGCCGGCCGCAAAAGCGAACAGCGTCATGACTGCGTAGAAGTGACTGCGTTTGAACGTGACGGTTTCTTCCGAAAGGGTGGGAGCAGTTTTATTTTCCATGCGCCGCATTATATCACGAGGCAAACAGTCCAATTTGTGTTGAACCCTTTTGCGGCATGGCGCGTATATCCTAGTCGGAGGTAGAAATGACAGACAAGAAACGCAAAATCCCCTGGTATTTGTGGCCGTTCTGGGCGCTGTGGAAATTAATCAGCGGCATCGTGGAGTTGACCGGGCGCCTCGTGGCCGTGACCCTGGGCCTGGTGCTCATGATCGTGGGCGTGGTCATCAGCCTGACCATCGTCGGCGCCATCGTGGGCGTTCCGCTGGCGATCCTGGGCTTGCTGCTCACCCTGCGCGGGCTGTTCTAGCGGGCGGACAGGGTAGAGGTGTTTCTTGGAGGAGACATTTCTACTTTGGGTAACACGCCGCAAATTTTCTTTACAAAACAGACCGCCCTCGTTATAATATGCGTCTGTTCGGGCGGGTAGCTCAGTTGGTTAGAGCACTGCGTTGACATCGCAGAGGTCGCAGGTTCGAGCCCTGTCTCGCCCATTTGGTCAGTGACCAGTAATCAGTCAAACGCATTGACCGGGACGAGTATGTGATGACGGTCTGACAGGGAGAAGAGGCCAAAGATTGAGAGCCTCTTCCAGAAACAGTCACCGAAAACCACCCGCGAGTGTCGAGCAGAACGTAGGGACAAGGCTTGCCCTTGTCCAACAAGTATGCGAGACGGTTGGCCCCGTTACAGGCTGTCAATGAGATGGGCCGGGAGACCCTAAAGGTCTCCAAGACCTTTAGGGTCTGGCTCAAATCGGGTGGAACCGCGTGAGTTACCCTCTCGCCCCGTGTGTGGCGAGAGGTTTTTTATTTCCCCTTCCCTGCCACTGTTCGGTAGGGGCAGGGAGAGGTCGAGATAACGGTAGCAGACCGATAGTCGAGAAAGGATGCGAGAATGGCGCAACAAGCACAGGAACGTTACGAGGAGTCCAAACTTTACCGGATCCGTCACTCAGCGGCGCACGTCATGGCGCAGGCTGTCTTGGAGATGATGCCGGAGGCCAAATATACGATCGGGCCGCCGATCGAGAATGGCTTTTATTACGATTTCGAATTGCCCAGGCCGTTGACCAATGACGACCTGCCGCAACTCGAAAAGCGGATGCGGCAGATCATCGCCGGCGGGCATGACTTTGTGAAGGAAGTGCTGCCTGCGGACAAGGCGCGCTCTCTCTTCAAGGATCAGCCCTATAAATTAGAGTTGATCGAAGGGCTGGAAAAGGGCGGCTTCGACGAGTATGGGGAGCCGCTGGCGGAGAAGCCGGAGATTTCGATCTACAAGTCGGATACCTTCGTGGACCTGTGCCGCGGGCCGCACGTGGAGAATACGCGCGAGATCAAACCCGACGCGTTCAAACTGATGAACGTGGCAGGCGCGTACTGGCGCGGCGACGAGAAGAACAAGATGCTCCAGCGCATCTACGGTACAGCCTGGGAAAAAGCGGACGATCTCAAGCAGTATCTATGGAAACTGGAAGAGGCCAAAAAGCGCGACCATCGCAAACTGGGCAAGGAACTGGACCTGTTCAGCATTTCGGACGACGTCGGACCGGGTTTGATATTGTGGCATCCAAAAGGCGCCATGATCCGCGTGCTGGTGGAGGACTTCAGCCGCAACGCCCACCTGCAAAATGGCTATGAGTGGGTGTTCTCGCCGCACATCGGACGCGCACATCTATGGGAGACGTCAGGTCATCTCGGCTTCTACAAAGAGAACATGTATTCCCCGATGGATATCGAGGGCGAAGACTATTACGCCAAGCCGATGAACTGTCCGTTCCACATCCAGATTTTCAAGAGCCACACGCGCTCCTACCGTGACATGCCAAAACGATACGCAGAGTATGGGACGGTCTATCGCTACGAACGGAGCGGCGTGCTTCACGGCCTGACGCGCGTGCGCGGTTTTACGCAGGACGACGCGCACATCTTTTGCCGCCCCGATCAGGTGGAGGAAGAGATCAGTCGGGCGCTCGAATTTTCCCTGTACGTCTTGCGCTCGATGGGTCTGGAAGACTTCAAGGCCTATCTGTCGACGATCCCTGCAAAATACGTTGGCGACCCAGCCGACTGGGCCAAAGCCACGGAGGCCCTGCGTCACGCCATCGAGGCGCACAACCTGCCCTATGAGTTGGACGAAGGCGGCGGCGCTTTCTACGGTCCCAAGATCGACCTGAAAGTGAGGGATGCCCTGAGTCGGGAATGGCAACTCTCCACGATCCAATTCGACTTCAACCTGTCCGAACGCTTCGGGCTTGAGTTCATCGGCGAGGACGGACAGCCGCATCGTCCCTACATGGTGCATCGCGCCCTGCTCGGGAGCATGGAACGTTTCTTCGGCGTGCTGATCGAACACTTCGGCGGCGCCTTCCCGGTCTGGATGGCGCCTGTTCAGGCAGTCGTGATCCCCATTGCCGACCGCCATCTTGGATACGCCCGCGAGGTTGCCGAGAAACTCCGCGTCGAAGGGCTGCGCGTGGAATTGGACGACCGCCCCGAACGTATGAACGCCAAGATACGCGACGCACAAAATCAGAAGGTGCCGTACATGCTGGTGATTGGCGATAGCGAGATGGAGTCGGGACAGGTCTCACTGCGCGCCCGGGATGGCTCGCAGGAAAAGGACCTCCCGTTGGATGGCTTCATCGCGCGCGCCAGGGAACGCATCGCCAAGCGGGCCAGCGCGCTGTAAAAAAACGTCCCGCGAAGATTTTGTAGCGCAAGTCTCAGACTTGCGCTACAGTTGGTTAACGTAGTGATACAATACCGGCATGGACGAACCCACCCTCATCTGCGACGCCCAGCGCGGCGACCTGGACTCCTTCAACACCCTGGTGCTGGCCTACCAGGACGCGCTCTTCAACACCGCCCTGCGCATCCTGGGCGACGAAGGACTGGCTGCCGACGCCACACAGGAAGCCTTCATCTCCGCCTTCCGCGCCATCCGGTCGTATCGCGGCGGCTCGTTCAAGGCCTGGCTGCTGCGCACCGTCACCAACGCCTGCTACGACGAACTGCGCCGCCAGAAGCGCCGTCCCACCACGCCGCTGGAACCCGATACCGAAGACGGCGACGAAATGGAGACCCCGCGCTGGCTGGCCGACCCGGCCCTCAGCCCCGAACAACAGGCCGAAGCCGAAGAACTCGAACACGCCATCCAGCACTGCCTCGAGAGTTTGCCGGTCGAATTCCGCGCGGTGGTCGTGCTGGCCGACATCCAGGGGTTGGATTACAGCGAAGTGGCGCAGGCCGTCCGCGCCCCGCTGGGCACCATCAAGAGCCGCCTGGCGCGCGCCCGCCTGCGCCTGCGCGAATGCCTGCAAGGCTTTTGGGAACTTTTGCCCGCTGCCTTCCGTCTGCAAGAAGGGAGCCGCGCATGACCACACCTTCTTTCCGCGACGTCGAACAACTTTCCGCCTACCTGGATGGACAACTGGATCAGGGCGACGCTGCGCGGCTGGAAACCCGCCTCGAGACCGACCCGCAACTTGCCTCCGTTTTCGAGGAGTTGCGCCAGTCCCGGGCCGTGCTGCGCCAACTCCCGCAGCGACGCGCTCCCCGCAACTTCGTCCTCACGCCCAAGATGATCGGGCAAAAGCCGCCCCTGCCGCGCGCTTACCCCTTCTTCCGGTTTTCCACCGCGCTGGCGGCCGTGTTGCTGTTGTTCACTTTTGCGATCAATGCGATCGGCCCCATCCCGTTGGGCGCGATGGCGCCCGCGCCTTCGTATGGCATGGGAGGCGGCGCAGTCGAAGAACCGGCCCTGGCGATGGAAGAACCCGCTGCCACAGAAGCGCCCGCGGAGCCAGAGTCCCCTCCCGCGCCGGAATTCGCCATGCCAGCGGCTACGCAAACAGCGCCCGCCGCCGATAGCGCCCGCGCCGCCGAAGCCACGCCCGAGGGACAGGAAAAGCAGGGGATCAGCGAGCAGGCCGAGGCGGAGCCAGGAGCGTTGGCGGTCGAGCCGTTGCGCGAGGCGCCGTCCCGGAATCCCATCCCGCTCAGTTGGCAGATCGCGCTGGGCATCCTGGCGCTGACCAACGCCTCCATCGTCTTCCTGATGCGCCGATACGCCGCCTCCAGATGGCGAAACTAGAGGTCAACTTTTGCCTGCGCTGCGGCGCGGCGCTGGGACGGGAAGAATGCTTCGGCAAAGTCCGCCCGGTTTGCCCGCAGTGCGGCTGGATCCACTTCGCTGACCCGAAGGTAGCGGCGGCCGTGCTGGTGGAACAGGATGGCCGCGTGTTGCTGGCGCGGCGCGTGAATGAACCTTTCCGCGGCCTGTGGACGCTGCCGGCCGGTTTCGTGGACGCAGGCGAGGACCCGGCGCGCGCCGCCGAGCGCGAATGCCTGGAAGAGACCGGCTTGAGCGTGCGCGTGACGGGCGTGCTGGAGGTGGTGGGCGGGCGCGAACACCCGCGCGGGGCAGATTTTGTCATCGTGTATGAGGCAGAAGTGACCGGCGGGGAACTGGCCTGCGGCGATGACGCCGACGCGGTGGAGTGGTTCCCGCGCGATCACCTACCGCCCCTGGCGTTCGCCGCGACAAGGCAGGTGTTGTCCGGGAAATAGCCGTTTTGGACTATTGTTCCTTCTTGCGAAGGTGTGTTCTTTAATGCTATACTTTTACCGTCGTTTCCTTTCATCCTTTTTTCTCGTGGAGGAGAATCCAATGTTCGTAAAAACGCTCAAACCCTTTGTATTTTTGTTCGTCCTTATGACAGTGGTCAGCCTGGCCTGCCTGGGAGGCGGTGAGACGCCCGCGCCTGCGACCGAGGCGCCGGCCCAGCCAGCCGAGCCTGCCCAACCTGCCCAACCGGCCCAACCGGCCGAGCCCACGCCGACGGAAGAACCGCCTGCGCCGGTGGCCCAGGAATTCTTCACCGAAGAGTTCGAGGGAGATACCAGCAACTGGACCTATTTTACGATCACGGGCTCCAGCGAAGCCAATGAATCCGGGTTGAGCCTGGAGACAGAAGGCGGGTACATGGTTTTCGACGTCAGTTCCAAATATCTCTATACGTACGTGACGTACGATCCTTACGAGTACCGGGATGTAGCCGTGGAGACTTTTGTCGAGAATCGCGGCACGAATAACAATAACATCAGCCTGTTCTGTCGTTACAGCGATGAAGGCTGGTACGAGTTCAATATTGCCAATAATGGCCTGTACAATATCCTTGCGGCTACCTATAATGCTGCTGGCGATGTCGTTTACAACAAAATGGCAGACGGTGGTTCCAACAAGATCAAGTCGGGGAAAGATGTGAATACCTATAAGATCATCTGCAAGGAACGTACACTTACGCTCTACATCAATGGCTTCGAGACCCGTGTACACACCGACAATCAGTATGTATTGCGCGATGGAAAAGTGGGCATCTCGGTTTCGTCCTTCAATGACCTGCCTGTCAAGGTCGAGGTGGATTGGATCACCATCAGCCAGCCGTAAGCCCAAACCGGTTTGTCCCTGTGGCCGCCCGCAAGGGCGGCCTTTTCGTTCCCGATTTGTGCTACAATTTTTACAGGCAGCGTAAATGCTTTGTATCGCCGACCTGTGGTCGGTACCGGGCAAAGCCCGGCGTTACCCTGCGGAACGTATCGCCGACCTGTGGTCGGTACCGGGCAAAGCCCGGCGTTACCCTGCGGAACGTAGCGCCGACCTGTGGTCGGTACCGGGCGAAGCCCGGCGTTACCCTGCGGAACGTAGCGCCGACCTGTGGTCGGTACCGGGCAAAGCCCGGCGTTACTCGGAAATTCGATTATTTGTGAACTGACCGAAAGGAACTCCTATGCAAGTCCTTTCCAGCGCGCGCCCCTCGCCCATTGCCGGGACCTGGTACGAGGGCGACCCCCAGTCCCTGGCCCGCAGTGTGGATACTTACATGGACGAAGCCAGCCTGCCGGATCTGCCCGGCGAAGTGGTGGCCGTCATTGCGCCGCACGCCGGTCACCGCTATTCGGGCGCGGTGGCGGGCTACGCCTTTGCCGCGCTGCGCGGGCGGAGTTTCGACCTGGCCGCCGTGATCGCGCCGATGCACCATCCCTACCGCGAGCCGCTGCTTACCACCAGTCACGCCGCCTACGCCACGCCGTTGGGGAACGTCCCGGTAGACAGGGAGGCGCTAGATGAATTGGACGAAGCCTTGCAGGCCAGCCTGGGCTTTGGCCTGACGGCCGTCTCGAACGACCCGGAGCATTCCCTGGAGATCGAACTGCCGTTCCTGCAACGCGCGCTGGCCGGCGATTTCAAGTTGCTGCCTGTCATGGTGCGCGCGCAGCAGCAGGCCGTCTCGCAGGTGTTGGGGAAAGCGTTGGCAGGCGCGCTGCGCGGCAAGAACGCCATCCTGGTCGCCAGCACGGACCTGTCCCATTTCTACGCGCAGGAGACTGCCCTGCGTCTCGACCGCGCTATGCTGGAACAGGTGGAGTCTTTTTCGCCCGAAGGCATCTTCCAGGCCGAGCGCAGCGGTAAGGGCTTTGCCTGCGGCCACGCCGCCATGGCGGCCGTGTTGTGGGCGGCGCGCGAACTGGGCGCGGATACGGTCAAGGTGCTGCGTCACGCCACCTCCGGCGACGTGAGCGGGGATTATAACGGTGTGGTGGGATACGCGGCGGCTGTTGTACTTACTTCTCATTCCCCATGAAGTATTCTGTGGTGGCCTGGCCAGGCTGGCTGACGCCTTCGCGTTTGAGCACCTTCCAGAAGGTAAGTAAGATGATCTTGATGTCCAGCCAGAAGGACCAGTGGTCCACGTACCAGACGTCCAGGTTGAATTTGTCGGCCCAGGTGAGGGCGTTGCGCCCGTTGACCTGCGCCCAGCCGGTGAGGCCGGGCCAGGCGTCGTGGCGGCGCATCTGTTCGGGGGAGTAGCGCGGCAGGTATTCCATCAGCAGCGGGCGCGGGCCGACCAGGCTCATCTCGCCGCGCAGGATGTTGAGCAGTTCGGGCAACTCGTCCAGGCTGAGGGCGCGCAGGAAACGCCCCAGGGGAGTCAAACGCTCGGAGTCCGGGAGCAGGTTCCCGGCTGGGTCCGAGGCGGCGGTCATCGTCCTGAACTTGTAGAGGAAGAAGGGACGTCCCTTGTAGCCCGGTCGCTGCTGGCGGAACAGGACCGGCGTCCCCAGGAAGATGCGCACAGCCAGCGCCGTCAAAAGGATGACGGGTGACAGGAGCAACAACGCGATGGCTGCGACGGCCAGGTCGAGGAGGCGTTTGCTGGCGGGAAGCCCGGGCGGGAAGAGCATGGAGCGATTCTATCAAATTATGGTATATTTTGCTTGGAGCAGCCATGAACGAACGAATTTTGATTATCGAAGACGACCAGGCTATCTTGAAGTTGTTGCAGCGCGGCCTGGTGTACGAAGGTTATACCGTAGACACGGCCACCGACGGGCGCATGGGCTTGATCCTGGCGCGCGACCATACGCCGGACCTGGTGATCCTGGACTGGATGCTGCCGGGCATGGACGGGCTGGACGTGTGCCACCGCCTGCGCACGGGCGGCGGTTCCATCCCGATCCTGATGCTGACGGCCAAGGATACCGTGCAGGACCGCGTGCAAGGCCTGGACGCCGGGGCGGACGACTACATGGTCAAGCCTTTCAACCTGGAGGAGCTGCTGGCGCGCGTGCGGGCCCTGCTGCGCCGCACCCAGCCGGAGCGCATCCCGATCTTGAAGTTTGCCGACCTGACCCTGGATACCGGTTCCCGCCAGGCCTCGCGCGGCAGCCGGCTGGTCTCGTTGACGGCCAAGGAATACGAGTTGCTGGACCTGTTCATGCGCCATCCCAAGCAGGTGATGACCCGCGAGGTGATCTTCGACCGGGTGTGGGGCTATGACTTTGGCGGCGAGAGCAACGTGCTGGAAGTGTACATCCGTTACTTGCGCCAGAAGTTGGAGGCCGACGGCGAACCGCGCCTGATCCATACGGTGCGGGGCGTGGGGTACGTCCTGCGCGAAAACTGATGCGAGGCCGGGTTTTCACAGCCCGGCCTTCTTGCTGCCATGCCTTTACGCTTACGCCTTTCCCTGTTGTATTCGTCCATGATGATGGGCATCCTGCTGCTGTTCGGCTCGGCGGTGTACGGGCTGGTGACCCTGTTGCTGCTCCATCACGTGGACAACATGCTGGCCGCTTCGGTGCGTGATATCGCCAGGGGGACGAATGTCAATCCCTGGAGCGATTCCGGTTTGGTGGTCCTGCCGCCGATGGGGATGAACGCCGATGTGGTCGTGCAGGTCTGGGACCGCAGCGGGCGGCTGGTCTCTTCTTCGCCGGGCATTTCCCAATTGTCCGCGCCCCTGCACCCTGAAAGTTTGTTCACCGGCAAACCCGAGTACCACGAAGCCTATTTGGGGGAGGCGCATTTGCGCGTGTTGAGCGTGCCGCTGTCCCTGGACGGGCATCCGCTTGGCACGTTGCAGGCCGCCGCCAGCCTGGGGGTGGTGGACGCCGCCCGGCAGGGGTTGTTCTCCATCGTTGTGATCTCAGCGGCGTTTGCGACCATCCTGGCTGCCTGGTTTTCCTGGCTGGCGGTGGGACGCGCCCTGGCCCCGCTCGATACGGTCACGGACGTGGCCGAGCAGATCAACCGCGCCGACGACCTGTCGCGCCGCATCCCTTACGACGGCCCGAAGCACGACGAGGTCGGCAGTCTGATCGGGGCCTTCAACCAGACGCTGGAACGCCTGGAGAGTTTGTTCGCCTCGCAGCAGCGCTTCCTGGCGGACGTGAGCCATGAACTGCGCACGCCGTTGACCGTTATCAAGGGGAATGTGGACCTGATGCGCCGCATGAAGAGCCTGGACGAGGAGTCGCTTGCCAGCATCGACCAGGAGGCCGGGCGTCTCACCCGTCTCGTCGGCGGCCTGTTGCTGCTGGCGCAGGCCGAATCGGGCACGCTGCCGCTCAGCATGAAACCGGTCGAGTTGGACACGCTGCTGCTGGAGGTTTTCCAGGAGATGCGCGTGCTGGCGGGCGAAAGGGTCAGGTTGCAGTTGACGGAAATAGACCAGATCCAGGTGCAAGGCGACCGCGACCGCTTGAAGCAAGTGCTGTTGAACCTGACGGCCAACGCCGTCCAGTATACCCCGCAGGGAGGCGAGGTCTTCCTCAGCCTGGGCAAGGTGGGGGAACAGGCGCGCCTCATCATCCGGGACACCGGGCCTGGCATCCCCTCCGAGGACCTGCCGCACATCTTCGAGCGCTTCTACCGCGCCGAGAAGTCGCGCACGCGCTCGCGGGGCGCCGGTTTCGGCCTGGGATTGTCCATTGCGCAGTGGATCGTAGACAAGCACGGGGGAAAGATCGAAGTGGACTCGCAAGAAGGGCAGGGAACCACCTTTTGCATCTGGCTGCCGTTCGGCGCTGCGCCGGGGCAGGCTGGATGGGAGAGCGCAGGGACGGGAACTTCCACGTTCCTGGCGTAACCAACAGTCAATCCAGGTTGACCGGATGGACAGCGTTATACCATTGGCGGCCGGTTGACTCGAATCAAAATCCCCGCCAGGGTATCGTAACCCTGGATGGCTTCATCAATCCGGCGAGCCTGTCCAGCAAAATCCAGGTCGATGCTGCATACGATGATCCCCTGATGCGCGGCGTTGGCTTTATGCAAACGAATGAAATGCTTGCGGTTGATCGTCAATACGGCCCGGTTGTGCCCAGCCGCAAAAGCGAGTACAACGTCGTCGGGGACTTCGCGGTTGGCCTGACCCGCTTCCTGGATCGTTAGCACATCATGCCCCAACCGTCTGAGTTCTTCGACGACGGGCAAAGGAAAATTTTCATTCGAGTACAGACGCGCCATGTTTATGCGTTTTCGTTTTCGCTGATCTGGTTTTCGATCTCGTCTTTGTGGGCGCGATAATAAGCCCAGGCGTTGGCCAGGTCTTCGGCCCGCAGGGTGGGATATTGCAGCAGAAGGTCCGCTTCGCTGGCCCCCAGTTTTCTGAACTGCACCAGCGCCCAAACCGGGATGCGCGTCCGCACAATGCGCGCCTCGCCCCCACAAACGCCCGGCGTACTCTCGATGCCGGGATAAGCATCCGCAAGATCACGGGCGATCCATTGCAGCAATTGGGCTTTTTCTCCCCGTGTCATTCGGGAAAGTAGTTGTTCGGCAGTTTTTATCGCTTGCATGAATTTATTTTAACATACAATATAACTGCGCGCGATGACGCAAAAACTATCAACCGATCAGGAAGAATTGGCTTGGCAGCGATTGTTGCGCCAGCAGTATCCTGGGCAAACGCCAGGGCGGGCAACTGTTGCCAGAATTGAGGGTAGCAGTGCAGGGTGGAATATAATGTAATGCAATTCCCGAATTCGAAGGAGAGCCAGATGTCCGACACTCCGATGATTTTACCCAAAGAAACCGCCCAGGCGCTGGTTGATTTGACCGGTGAAGTGCGTGTTGAAGCAGCCCTGACCAGGATCATCCGTGAGTATGCTCGCCAAAGGTTGACTGAACTGGAAGCCGAAATGCGCCGGTTCGAGAACAAATACGGCATGACATTCGAAGCCTACCGCCGTCTTTGGGAAACCGAAGACCGTTCGGAACACTATACATTCGAGGCCGAGGATGATTACCTGGTGTGGGAAGGGGTTGCGACACGGCGCAAACGCCTGATAGATCGTTTTGCATGGCTGCCGTAACGACAACTTATTGCGGTAATCCCAACCTCTGCGCCGCCTGTCTGCACAGGCTGACGCCGTAGCGATGGTACCATTCCTCCAGCATCGGGCTGGCGGCGGCCCCGCTGCGGGCGTCTTCGTAGATCGGGCCGCCGAAGTAGACGTAACGCGCCGTCTGCGCCGACCAGAGCGATTCTGCGCGGGCGATGACGCCGATGCCGCCGTTGTAACCGGCCAGCGCCAGGCGCGGATCGCCGTTGGCCGTCTCCAGCGAGCGCTTGAGATAGGCCAGTCCGCGCAGGGCGTTGGTATCCGGGGTGTAGGGATTGTCGCCGGCGTGGAAGTGGAAAGGCATGACCTGAAACAGTCCCATCGCGCCGGAGCGCGACAGGGCGCGCGGGTCGCCGCAGGATTCGATCTGCATGACAACGGCGACCAGGTTCGGGTCCAGGCCAGAGGCGGCCGCCCAGCGTTGGATGGAATCGCCCCAGTAGCGGACTTCCGGCCGGAAGAGCGGGGAAAGGCCGGTCGTGGTCGCAGCGGCGGGCGTCACGAGCGGCGGTGGGTCTCCTGCCTGGACAGGCGTATCCACCCCCCCGGCAAAAAAGGCCAGCAGCAGGCCGACGAACAGGACCGCCAGCGGCGGCAGCATGAAACCAGACAAACAGCCGCTTCCTGGTTCGGAGGCGGCTGTCTGCCGGTTAGCCGGATAGGAGGTGCGAGCGCGGGGCATAGGGGTTGTCTCTGATCGGGTTGGGGAACCCGGCTCGGATCAGGGGTGGGAGGACAGGTTATTTTGCAGGCAGGGTGTTGACGAAATCCAACGCCAGGGCGGTCCAGGCGCGCAAGTCTTCATCTGTTTCGTAACCTTGCGGGGCAACAGTAACCCAGCCAGCCATGGGCTTCCCAGTGGTTTGGAACAGGTCAGCGCCGGGGCGGGAGAGGGCGTATTCGTATTTTTCCAGTCCAACGCGCACGATCAGTTGCTCGCCCAGTACGCCCATTGTCATGTTGCCGTTGACCATGAAGGCCAGCCCGCCGAACATTTTCTTCTCGCTGGCTGGGGCCGGGGCGTGCGCGAGGAGCGCTGCGCGCGTTCTGTGCGCCAGGGTGTGGTCGTATGCCATGCTTTACTCGTAGTGCTCGCCCTGGTTGGAGGCGCGCCCATTGAAGGACATGTTCTGGTAGGTCGGTTCCGGGCGGGGAGCATAGTTGCCTTGCGCGGCGGGCTTGGGCGCCGGGCGATAGGTTCCGACCGGGCGTTGCAGGCTGGAGGCCGGGCGCAGGGAAGCGGCGGCGTTGGCAGGCTGCGGCTGGTGGGCCGGGCGTACGTTATTGCGCGGGCGGTCTGCCTGGCTGAACAGGCGGTCGCCGGCCATCGAGAAGGTGCCGATGATCAACACGCGGATGAGCCAGACCATGATGGCAACGAAGACTGGCACAGCCTTGGTGAGGGTAGCGTTGCTGACAACGGAACCGGCGCCCATGCTGCTGTGGTTGATGATGGCAATCGAGACGCCCCACCAGGTGAGGGTAGCGTTCATGGCCGCCGCCAGCAGCCAAGCGCCGAACAGGTACCAGACCTCGGTCGGTTCGTCGCGGCCCTGCTCCGGGGTGAAGATGCGCGCGATGCCGGCAAAGTCGATGCCGCAGAAGGCAATGGACAGGATAGTGGCCCAGCGGAAACCGGCAAATTTCAGGTCGCCAAGCACATCGTTGAGGGCAAACTCGGTGGTGCTGAAATTGAAGATTTCGAAGGCCAGCAATGCGCCGATGATCATGGCGCCCCAGGCGGCCCCCCGGTTGAAGCGGTGGCCCCGGAAAAGGGCGGCCAGGGCGTCCCCTGCGCTGCGTGAGTGGTAGGTGCTCATTTCAACCTCCTTGTTGAAAAAGTGAACGTTGCCTAGATTATAGAATATATGTTCTATTTTTGTCAAGTGGATTTTTCAAGACAAAATCCCCCTACTTGGTCGAAACCGGCTTTATTTTTCTGTTTGCTACCGTACATCTCAAAAGCGGGACGCAGATGCTTCGATGAACTCAGCACAAGTTCACGCTGATAAACATGGATTTTTTTTCTTCTTCTATCAGCGGTATCACCGCAGTTAAACGTAGTCAATTTGCCCATTGTTGAGCCAGTTGAAGGATAGCCATTGAAGGTCTTCCGCGTTGTTTAGGTGGCTCCCAGCGAGGTGGGGGCACCTTGAAATGGAACAAC
>JBMOMP010000084.1:0-52741 GCA_049323115.1 Chloroflexota bacterium | reverse complement strand
TGTTGCTCCTTCCGTCTCTGCTCCCAAATCTGCTACTCCCGCCCCGAATCATCCCTGGCGTTGTTCGCCGATTGGCAAAGCAAAATTCTTGCGCCCATCTCTGCTTTCAAAAAACTGACGCACACCCATCGAGAAAAGCGCACTTGCCAAAAGGAAGGCAGGCAAGTATAATGCCCACTGCTTTCCCGAACGGGACAGTTGCGGGGTGTGGCTCAGCCCGGTAGAGCGCACGGTTCGGGTCCGTGAGGCCCCCGGTTCAAATCCGGGCACCCCGACAGTCCATCAAAAACTCCCTTACCCGAGGGGAGTTTTTTTGTTTTCAGCGTGATGGATCAGCGTGTACGCCGCAATCGCAAAGGCAACTTCCACGTTCAGGGAGCGCTTGTTCCCGCGCATGGGGATGTGCATGATCTGGTCGCACAGGTCGAGCAATTCAGGGTCCACGCCGGTCACTTCGTTGCCGACCACCAGGACGGTGTTGCGCAGGTCGTTGATCGGTTTTGCCGGTAAGGGGATTGATCGCCCATCCTGTTCGAGCGCAACCAGCCTGCGTCCTGTCGCTTTCAATTTCCTGGCCGTTGCGACGGCGTCTTGCGTGTGTTCCCATGCCACATTCTTTTCTGCGCCCAGGGATGTTTTGGTCACGGCCTTGCTTTCGGGTGTGGGCGTGATGCCGCACAGGTATAGTTTGCCGACTCCCAATCCGTCGGCGCTGCGGAAAATGGCGCCCACATTCCAGGCCGAGCGGACGTTATCCAACAGTGCGGAAAGGGGAGGGGCGCGGGAAACGGACGAGGGGGCAGGCGGTTGTTCCAACGGGAGCAGATCCCGGCTGAGGACGAGGCGGGTCGTCCCCAGGCAGGCCGGGCAGCGTTTGCCGAACGTCCCGGCATCGGTGAGGGGGTAGCGCAGTCCACAGGCGTCGCACAGTCGGATTTCGAAGTGTTTGGCGCTCATTCTTCCTGGATTATAGCCAACGAGGGCGGTTTTGACAGGAACAAATTGGCATTTTGCCCCATATCAATGTAAAATCATCCTATGCGTCGACTTATCCCTGATTACGTTGCTGACCAGTACCGCGCTGGCCGTACGCGCGGCCAATTGCGGGCCGCCGGGATATTTGTGGACCTTTCGGGTTTTTCGAAAATGGCGGATGCGTTGGCGCGGCATGGGCAGCCCGGCGCCGAAGCGCTGGCGGAGGTCATGTGCGCGATCTTCGAGCCGTTGGTGGGGGCAGTATATGCCCAGGCTGGTTTTGTGGTGGGTTACGCCGGGGACGCTTTCACGGCGGTTTTCCCGGATGAGGCTGGCAATTCCCCGGCTGCATTGCGTTGCCTGGCCGCCGTCCAGGCGATTCAAAGTCATACCCGCGCGCGCCCCTCTGTGACCACTCCTTTTGGGCGTTTCCCCATTTTTGTCAAGGTGGGACTTGGCTTTGGCCAGGTAGATTGGCTGATCTTGCGCTCTTCTGATGGCCGGCGCGCCACTTGTTGTATGCGCGGCGCGTGCGTAGACGAGGCAGTGGAGGCGGAAGGATGCGCCCAGCCTGGCGAAGTCCTGTTGTCCGAGGCGGCTTACCAGGCTTTGCGGACGGAAGTGCAGGCTGCGCCGGTGCGCGGGTGTTATCGCTTGACCAGCGTCCATGGCGATCTGCCCGCCTCGCTTCCCATCACGGAGCCTCTGCCTGCTCCCGATTTACAGGGCGTGTTCTACCCTGGGGAACTTGCCAGCCTGCCCGATGTGGGTGAGTTCCGGCAGGTGGTCAACTTGTTCATCGACATCCCCATAGACCCGTCCAACGAGGCTTTCGTGAAACCTTTCATGGAGAGCGTGTTCGACCTGCAAGAGCGCTACGGGGGCGTGTTCTTGCGCCCGGATATTGGCGACAAAGGTTTCAATCTGTTGATCTTCTGGGGCGCGCCGACTGCGCACGAGAATGATGTAGAACGCGCCCTGGGGTTCATGTTGGAATTGTTCGAGCGCACCGGCCTGCCTTTCAAGGCAGGTGTTACTTACCTGGCGGCTTATGCTGGTTTCATGGGAGCGCCGTTAAGGGAAGATTATACGGCCTATGGCTGGGGCGTTAACCTGGCGGCTCGTTTCATGGGCATGGCTGGCGCCGGGCAGGTTTGGCTGGATGAAGAGACTGCCCGCCTGGCGGAAAAGCACTTTTCGGTGCGCTACCTGGATGACTTTGTTGTCAAGGGATTTGCGGGACGGCAGAAGGCTTACCAGTTATTGGGGCGCAAGAAATTGGCAGAAACGGTCTATCGCGGCGCGTTGGTTGGCCGTGAAGCAGAATTGGAGCGCCTGGCGCAATTCTTTGCTCCCCTGCGCGATGGAAAATTTTGTGGCGCGCT
Source organism: Chloroflexota bacterium (assembly GCA_049323115.1). Classification (GTDB taxonomy): domain Bacteria; phylum Chloroflexota; class Anaerolineae; order Anaerolineales; family Villigracilaceae; genus JAABUE01. Next base: position 50,381 of record JBMOMP010000084.1, on the reverse strand, counting down.
GGTCATCCGCGGGGAGGCGGGCATCGGCAAGAGCCGCTTGGCGCACGCCTGCCAGGTTTCGGACTTTTTCGCGTCCACGCCTGCGCGCTGGATCGTCTGCCAGAGCGATGAGATCCTGCGCCAGTCTTTCAACCCTTTCAGGGATTGGCTGCAGGGCCGGTTTGGTTACAGGGAGGGGGAAGCAAATGAATCGAACCTGGAGCATTTCGAGCGGGAGTTGCAAGGCCTGGCTGGGAAAATGTCCGATCCCTTGCTTGCTTCGGAGTTAGTGCGTACCGCGTCGGTGCTGGCTGCCTTGCTTGGCCTGTCAAGCCCCGGTTCGCTGTATGAGCAATTGGATGCCAAAGGCCGCTACGAGAACCTGTTCATCGCTTTGGGCGCCCTGTTGCGCGCTGAAAGCCTGCAAAGCCCGCTGGTCATTTTTATCGAGGATCTCCAATGGCTGGACGAGGATACGCGCGCGTTCCTTCCTTACCTTGTGCGTACCCTGCTGGCCGAACCAGGAAAGGAATATCCCATTGCTATCTTGGGAACGCAGCGCCTGGAGGGGCCTGGGTTGCGGTTCGACGAAGCGCTTGCGTTCCAGACCCTGGACTTGGAGCGGCTTGCGCCTGTGCATCTCAGCCGCCTGGCCCGAGGCGTTCTTGGCGCATCTGTCAGCCCCAGGCTGCTGCGTTTGTTGGAATCGCGCGCCGAGGGGAATCCCTTCTTTGCCGAGCAAATCTTGCGTTACCTGGCGGAGAAGGAAATGCTGTCCTTGAAACCGGATGGTCGTTACGATACCCTGGACGACTCCCTGGAAGCCCTGCCGCTGGAAGTGGGCGCGGTGCTGATGGCCCGCCTGGACAGCCTGGCGCGCGAAGAGCGCGCTGTAGTGCAAACTGCCGCTGTGCTGGGCCGTGAGTTCGAACTACGTTTGTTGGCGAACATGTTGAGTGGTATGGCCGACTTGCCGCATAAGATCGCCTCTGCTGAACGCGCCGATATTTGGTTCCCGCTGGACGAAATCCGGTACATGTTTTGCCATGCCATGCTGCGCGATGCGGCCTATGCCATGCAGTTACGCACGCGGCAGCGCAGGTTGCATGCGCTGGCCGTAACGACGATGGAAGTGTTGTATTCTGGGGAAATTACATCCCATTCCGGTGAATTGGCCTACCATGCGGAACGCGCCGGGCTTGTAGAGCAAGCGCGCCTGTATTTGAACCTGGCCGGTGAGACGGCGGCGGGCGCCTACCGTAACGCCCTGGCTGTGGACTACTTCAGCCGCGCTTTACGGTTCATCCCCCCGGCGGAGGGGCGCGCGCGTTTCGATCTGTTGGTGAAACGCGAAAGATTGTATGGCATCATGGGGGAGCGCGCTTTACAGCGCAAAGACTTGACCCGGCTTAGGCTATTGGCCCAGCGGTTGGGGGACGAGGCGTCGCTCGTCCGGGTATGGGTTTTGTATGCGCGTTATTACTTCAATGCGGGAGAATTTGTGCAGGCTGACGAATATGCCAGGCGTGCGGCGGATTCGGAACTGGCTACGGGGGATGTCGAAACGATCCTGGACGGCTATGCTGTCTGGCCGCTTGCGCTCCTGCGCCTGGGGCGTTTGCACGAGGCCATGCAAAAGGTCGAGGATGGGCTGGCGCTTGCCCGGCGGGCCGGTCATCGCATATTGGAAGGATATATTGCAAATTCGGCTGGTTTAATCGCGCTCGAACAAAAAAATCCTGCTGCCGCAAGCCGGTTTCTCGAAGATGCGTTGTCTATTGCCAGGGAGACTGGCGAGCGCACTTTGGAAGCGCGTTCCTTGAATAACCTGGCCAATGTGGCTGGCTTTGTGCTTGGGGATTATGTTTCTGCCCGCGAGTACTACCGGCAGGCGTATGCCATCGTCCACGAGCGCGGCGACCGGGTGGCAGAGGGCATTGCCCTGACCAACCTGGGTTGGGTTTCAGGCGTCATGGGCGACCTCCCGGCGGCGCGCTCCTACCAGCGACAGGCGTTGTCGTTGGCGCGCGAGGTTGGCAACCGCTACCAGGAGGCCTATGCGCTGATTAATCTGAGCGCAGCCGCCGTGGTCCAGGGAGATGCGCCAGAGTCCCTGCGTTATGCCCGTCAGGCGCACGAACTGGTCCTTACTATAGGGGAGCGCTCTGCGGAGGGTTGGGCCTTGTTCTGCCTGGGTCACGCTTACTTGTTGTGTGACGATGTTGTGTCCGCGCGCGATATGTTCCAGCGCTCTATCGCCATTCGTGAAGAACTCGAACAACCGGGGCCGTTGATAGAGTCGGTGGCCGGGTTGGCCCAGGCAGCCCTGGCAGCCGATGATATACCGACCGCCAGGGAATACATCGAAACTATCCTAACTCATTTGACTAGTGGGGGAACATTGGAGGGTGCAGAAGAGCCTTTGCGAGTTCACCTGGTTTGCTACCAGGTTCTAATGAAAGCGCAAGACCCGCGTTCCGGGGTGGTTTTGCGCACTGCAATACAACACCTTGAAACGCAGGTCTCGAAGTTATCGGGCGAAAAGGCGCGCCGTATGTATATAGATCATATTCCCTGGCGGCGGGCGCTCTGGCAGGCCTGGCAGTCTACACAGGCTGGTCTTGTTTGAGTTACCCCATCCCAATGGGCGGGTCGCCCACGTTGAGCGAGGCCTTGATCTTGTTGCCAACGCTTTGCGTGGCCAGTTCGTGTACTTGCCCTCCATAGAAGGCAAACAGCCGTTTACCGGCTGGCAGGGGATCCAGGGTAATCGTATAATGGATGTCGGCAAAATCGCCGTGTTGTCCGCCCGCTTTTAAATGGCGGACGCCGAAACAAGCGAACCATTCATACTTAAGGTTCGGGTCGCCCGCTTTGTGTGTCGGGAGGTCTTGGGGCATATCCTTTTCGACGACGACGAACTTGCTGGGGTCGTTGCTCCCCAGGTCGAGTTCCAATTTCCTGGCTGCGTGCTTGCCCCGGCCAGGGATGGTAAACCTGCCGTTCTGGGCATTGATTGCTCTCTCTGCCATTGCTGTCTCCTCTCGTGAAATCTCGGTGGTGGTTGATTATAAACCAATGCAGGCTTTTTATGTACCGCTACCTTCTATTCCACAAACCCTACGGCGTGCTTTCCCAATTCACTGACGAAGGCACAGGGCATCCCACGCTTAAAGATTACATCCCTGTTCCTGGCGTATACGCCGCTGGGCGGCTCGACCGCGACTCGGAAGGTCTACTGCTGCTCACGAATGATGGCGGCCTGATTCGACGCCTGACCGATCCGCGCCACCATGTGGAAAAGACGTATTGGGTACAAGTGGAAGGGACGCCGACCGAATCGGCGCTTGCGCAGTTGGAACAGGGCTTGCTGATCAGGGATTACCGTACCCTCCCCGCGCGCGCGCGCCTCATCCCGGACCCGGGCCTGCTTCCGCGCTCCAAGCCGGTCACGCCCCACGGCCCGACTTCTTGGCTCGAGATCGAGATACGGGAAGGGAAAAAGCGCCAGGTCCGCCACATGACGGCTGCCGTAGGGCTGTTCACGCTGCGACTGGTACGTGTTGCTATTGGTCCGATCCTTTTGGGAGATTTGCAGGCAGGCGCTTATCGGGAACTGTCAGCGCAGGAGTTACGTTCCCTTCTTAGGGCTTGATTCCTTGGAATTCCCCTGTTCGTCAGCAGTGAAGAGGTAATAACAGTTCTTCCCTTTACTTTTGGCCAGGTACATGGCCTGGTCTGCGCTGGCAAGCAGGCTTTCTTGCGTGCCGTGTTCCGGGTAGATGCTGATGCCAATGCTGGCAGTCGTTTGCACTTTGTTCTCCTTGAGCGAGACCGGTTTGGAAATCATCGCAAGCAGTCGCTCGGTAGCGTGTAGTGCATCTTCCTGGGAAGAGATGTTCTGTAGTAACACGGCAAATTCGTCGCCGCCCATTCGCGCGGCTGAATCTGTAATCTTGATGGAGGCTTGCAATCGCTTTGCAATGACACGCAGGAACTCATCTCCCATTTGGTGCCCCAACTGGTCGTTGACCGTTTTGAACCCGTCCAGGTCGAGGAACAACACTGCCACCATGTTGCCTGATTGCTCTGCTCGCCAAAGAGCGCTTTGCAGCCGATCTATGAACAAAATGCGATTGGGCAAACCGGTCAAGACATCGTGCGTTGCCAAATGTTGCAGGCGTTCATCGGTTTCTTTCCGCGCGGTAATATCTGTAAGGAAACCGATGTAATTTTCAATTGCGCCTTCCTGGTCTGTCACTGCAATGACCTGGATCAAAGCGGGAAACGTTTCGCCGTTTTTTCTGTGGGCTGGCAATTCGCCTTGCCAATCTTTGCCCAACAGGATGGCGTCGTGCAAAGAATCCAAAATTGTTTTCAGTGAATTCTCCTGGTGTATGAAGATGGTCGGGCGTTGTTGGTTGACGTCCTGCTGGGAAAAGCCCGTGATGCGAGTGAACGCTTCGTTGACGGTGATAATTCTCCCCTCCGGGTTAGCGACGTAGATCCCTTCGCTGGCTCGCTCGAATACTTTTGCTGCCAGTCGCAGGGCTTCTTCATTGTGTTGGTTGGCTGTAATGTTACGTAAGATACTGCGAGTAGATACAGGCTGGCCGTTTTCGAAGCGGCAATTCGTGAAACCTTCAACGTATACTTTTTCTCCGATCTTTGTCATCATCGCAAAGCGGACAAAGATGGTCTTTCCTTCGAATACCGTTTTTAACTGTTGGCGGCAGTGTTCGCGGTCTTCTTTTGCAATGATATCGAAGAGGTTTAGTTTCTGTAAATCTTCCTGGTTATAGCGCAGGGTATCCCGCCAGGTTTGGTTGGTATAAAGCAACTCCCCGTGCGGCCCGACGCTTTGGATCAGGTCGCTGGCGTTATCCATGAAATCTATCAGATGTTGCCAGTTTTGTTCGAGTCTCTCGTTTGCCTGGCGCAATTTTGTGAATAAGAAACTGATGATGAGGCCGGTTGCGCCCCCAAACAGAACAGGGATGATAAATGTGCGGGTGGTGATTGGAATGGAGACGCTGACCAGGGCCTTTTGGACAAGTGAAAAAACGCATAAGAGAAAAGCCCCAACAATGCCAGCAAAAATGTGCCTGAGGGTTTCAACCGCTTTTGCTTTCGGACCTTGGTTTGTGTTCCTGAACACCGATCTGTCCTGACAGAAATAGATAATAGATTGAGTAATTCTGGAATGATTCTACTCGATTGATGGTTCCTGCAATGTTCAAACAGTCCCAACGAGTGAGTGACGTTTCCCCTGTGTCCCGGGATGGGGAGTATAACGATGGTGCACCCTAAATCAGCCCCCTCCGTGTGGCCTCTTCACGCAAGGTCAGCATGAGGGTTTGGATGTTCAGCCCGCGCCTGCAAGCATAACGAGCATGTTCCAACACACAATCGGACCATAGGGTGCGGGAAGTCAGGACCTCTTCATCGTTGAAGATGACCATCTGCACCAGGCTGCCTAAAGGGATATCCAACTCTTCGGGGCAGGATGTTTCACAGTCCAGGCAGGCCTGGCAATGACGTACATCCTGCCCAGTGGCTTCTTTGACGATCCTCCTCAGGGATCGTTCGCACGAGGACATGCTCGACTCACACTGCTTTGGTTTTTCCCAGGAGTCCCCTGCTTTGCAAAACCGGGCGCGGGTCAACCAGGTTCTTATTCAGGGCGGCGGATTTTTCGGGCAGGCCGAAGGCAAGCGCCATCAATTGCGTGAAATAGAAGACCGGCATTGGCTGGTCCAGTTTCATCTGGAACTGGCGCGCGTCCAGGTTGGTGTGGCATAGTGGACAAGCGACCGCGATGGCGTCCGCGCCGGCCTCGCGGGCGCGCTCGATGATGCGGCGGCTCAACGTGAGCACGATGTCCGGGCGGGTGAGTGAATGCGTCGCGCCGCAGCAGGTAGTCTTGTACGACCAGTCCTTGACCTCCACGCCGAGGGCGGTCATCAATGCGTCCATATCGGTGGGATTCTCCGGGTGAGCCGCGCCGGTCACTTGCGGCGGGCGCGTCAGCAGGCAGCCGTAATAGCAGACCAGGCGCAGGCCGGCCAATGGGCGTTTCACTTTGTCCGCGACTTTTTGCGCGCCCACGCGACGGAAGAGCATTTCGCTCAACTCGCTGACGAGCACGCGGTCCTGGTAAGTGTAGCCCATCTGCTGTTCTACTTCCGCTTTTAGATCTGGATCATGCTTGATCTCGTGCAAGGCCATGCGCGTATGGTTGAAGCAGGCCGCGCAGGGCATGACCACCTCGTTCAGTCCGCTTTGCTCGACCAGGCGCAGGTTTTCCATCGGCAGGCGCGCGGCGTTTTTCGGATAGGCGCGATGAATGGGCGTGCTTCCGCAACAGACCCAGCCGGGCGGCTCGTAGAGTTTCAACCCCAGCGCCTCGCACACGGCTTTGGCGGAGACGTCGTATTCCTTGGCAGTGGAGTGAAGGGAACATCCGGGGTAGTACGCGACCGTATCCGCCGCGCTCGTCACGGGTCGAGGGTGTTTCGGCGGCCGCGTCGGTTTGGGGGTGAAAGGCATCTTGTTCTTGCCGATGAGCTTCACGCCGAGATCCAGGTCTTCTGTCAGCCGCCCGGTGCGAAGTTTCATTTCAGCCATCAAGCCCAGTTCGTAGGAACGGCCCCACAGACGTACCTCGCGCTGGAAGGCGTGATTCAGCGCGTCCACTTCCGGGACCTCGGGCTGGATTCCACTGCGAACGGCCTCGCGCGTCAGGAAGGCCATGATGGCAGTAATGTCCAATCCCTGCGGGCAGCGGGTGGTGCAGGTTTGGCACGATGCGCACAGCCAAGGAGTCTTCGCATGGAGGGCGATGTCTTCCTGTCCGAGTTGCACAGCGCGCATGACCTGGTTAGGCTGCCAATCGAAATACTCCGCCAGCGGACAGCCACTGGTACATTTGACGCACTGGTAGCAGAGATAGACGTTCTGTCCTAATTCGTCTTTGATGCGCTGGGCCAGTTTGGGATTGATTGTGATCGTTTCTCTACGATTAGTTTGTTCTTCCATGGCCTATCTCCATAATCTGTCCCGTCATTGCAAGGCGGCGATCTCCCGCCGAAGCAAGCTCCTCCGTTATGCGGAGATTGCTTCGCTTCGCTCGCAATGACGAATGGCAACGAAACACTTTCTAGTTCTCCACCACCGGCCGCGGATACAACCCTGCGCCCTCGACAATCGGCTTGACCGCCTCTTCCCATTCGATGCACATGAGATGCACGCCCGATACGCCCTCGATCTCGCGTAATTGCTGGATGAGTTCGATGCATATCTTGATGCCTTCCTCCTGCCAGGCTTTCGAGCGGGCTTTCTTGTCTTCGGCGGTCAGTTCATCTTTGCTCTTGCCTGCCCAGGGCTTTCCGGCTGCGGTCATACGCGTGATCAACTCGTCGGGAATCAGGATGCCAGGGACATTATCCTTCATGTATTTCGCCATGGCCGGGCTTTTCAACGGACCGACCCCGGCCAGGATGTAGGTTTGTTTGTGGATGCCCAACTCGCGCACTTTTTCCATGAAATGCTTGAATGCTTCCAGGTCGAAGACCAGTTGCGTTTGGATGAAGTTCGCGCCCGCCTTGACCTTCTTGCCGAGACGGTATGGGCGGAAATCCACCGGGTGGGCGAAGGGCGATTCGGCCGCGCCGATGAAGAAGCGCGGCTCCTGTCCTTTGAATTCATCGCCGCATTGGAAGACGTGCTTATCGCGCATGTCCGTCACCATCTGCACCATCTGGGTCGAATCAATGTCGAACACGTTCTTGGCGGTGGGATGGTTGCCGAAGGTCTGGTGATCGCCAGTGAGACACAACAGGTTGCGGACGCCGAGCGCGTACGCGCCCATCAGGTCGCTTTGCATCGCCAGGCGGTTGCGGTCGCGGCAGACCATCTGAATGACCGGCTCCAATCCCTCTTGCACGAGGATCGCCCCCGCGCCGATGCTCGACATGCGGACGATGGCGGTCTGGTTGTCGGTCAGGTTGGCCGCGTCGCAATAGCCTTTCAGCAGGCCGACTTTCTTGCGGATCACATTCCCGTCCGCGCTTTGCGGAGGGCCGAGTTCGGCGGTGACGGCGAAGTGGCCGTTCTTCAAAACGCGTTCGAGATTCGAGTCAGAGAGATAACCGTTTGTTCCAATCATGTTTACTACTCCTCTGAGTCCAGGCGCAGGTCCTCGCGCACGATCTTGCGCGGTCCGCCGTCGCGGGATGTTCGCCAGTTCTTGGGCGGCTGGATGTCCATCAGGACTTCCAGCTTGCCCATGCTCTTCAGGCGGTCGTAGATCAACTGCCAGGCGCAGGGGATATCCTCGTTGACCTCGCAGTGTCCATCCAGCGACCCGCCGCAGGGTCCGTTAAGAAGCGACTTGGAGCAGCGTGCGATCGGGCAGATTCCGCCCGTCAGCCCGAGGATGCAGTCGCCGCAGGCCGCGCAGCGTTCCGCCCAGACGCCCTGCTCGGTCGGCAGTCCCATGAACGTGGTATTCAGCCCCGGCACGACCCAAGCGCTCGGGAAATGCTCGGCGATTGCCTGCACACCGATGCCGCAGCCGAGGGAGAGGATCACGTCCACTTCCTTGACTTGTTCGGCGATCTCGTCGAGATACTCCCACTCGCACTGCCGCTGGACGGTCACGTCGGTGACCGCCTTCGGGTCGCCGTCGAGTTTGGATGCCATCCGCAACTCGGCCGAGACGATGGCCGCCTCGCGCGACCCGCCCGCGAAACAGACGGTAACACATGTGCCGCATCCAACGACCAGCACGTTGTGTGCGCCGCCAATCAGTTTCTTGATCTCTTCCAGTGATTTTTGTTCTGCAACGATCATTATTCACTCTCCTTCCGGAAGATTCTCAACGGGTTCGGTCCCAACTCGGCGACCTTCTCCGTCATTTCTTTCGTCGCTTCCACGAACTCCCCGGCCATGGCTGCCGAGATGTTGAACATGCGCGCTCGCTCAGGCTCCAGGCCGATCTCTTTTAATAACGATTGCAAGTATTCCATCCTGCGCTTTGCGTTAGTATTACCATCCAGGTAATGACAGTCGCCCGGCAGTCAGCCGGCCGTCATCACGCCATCCGCGCCGTCTTCGAAGGCTTTTAGCGCCATCAACACGTCCAGTTTGCCGGTGCAAGGCAACATGACGACCCGCACCGAGGGCGGGTATTGAATCCGCAGTCCGCCCGCCAGGTCAGCCGCAGCATAGGCGCAGTATTCGCAACAATATGCGATTATCTGTAAAGAAGAAGTTTCCATAAATTCTTTCTCTGCACATGAAACCTGGTCACTGTTCACTGATTACTAATCACTGGCAACTGGTGCTTCAACAACGCGCCTACCTTTGCCTCCATTTGCGTATCCGTGTAGTGCATCAACTGGATTGCCCGCGCGGGACATTCTGCCGCGCAGGTGCCGCAGCCCTGGCAGACCGCCGCCTCCACGTAGGCCGCGCCGACGATTCCGCCCACGCCGACCATGTCAATGCGGATCTTCGGCACGCCAAACGGACAGATGCGCACGCAGGTCAGACAGCCGGTGCATTTGGTTTGATCCACCACTGCCACGCGGCCTCCGGCGGTCAATGTTTTGCGGCTGAGGACGCGCGCCGCCCGCGCTGCGGCCGCCTGCGCCTGGATCATGGTCTCGTCCAACAGTTTGGGATAATGCGCCATCCCAGCCATGAAGATGCCATCAGAAGCGAAATCCACCGGGCGCAATTTGACATGAGCTTCGAGGAAGAAGCCATCCGCGTCGCGTGGGACTTTGAACGTGGCCGCTGTTTCGTGGGCATCTTCGCGTGGGACGACTGGCATCGAAAGCACGAGCAGGTCAGGGTGGAGGGTGAGCTCCTTTCGTAGCACTGGCTCCCATACTTGGATGGTAATTGGTAATTGGGGATTGGGGATTGTGACTTGCGGCCTTTGGTCGAAATCATAGCGAATGAAGATAACGCCTTTTTCGCGAGCCTCTGTGTAGAGTCTTTCTTTGAATCCATAAACGCGGACGTCGGTGTAGAGAATGACGACTTCTGCTTTCGGATTGGCTTCCTTGAGTCGGATCGCGTTCTTCAATGCCACCGTGCAGCAGATCCGCGAGCAGAATTTTTCAGCAGGGCCAACGCATTGGATCATCACCACTGACGACCCTTCGACTTCGCTCAGGGCAGGCTGTTCACTGAACACTGAACACTGATCACTGGCAAGCCGCGCCTCGAATTCCTGCTGTGTCACGATGCGCGGGTCCGTACCGTAACCATATTCTGGCCCGCGATATTCTTGCGCGCCGGTCGCGAGGATTGTCACGCCGTGTGCGATTTCGCTTCGGATTCCGTCGCGGTCTTCAAGCCTGCTGGCGAGGTTGCCCATGAACCCGGACGAGGAGACCACCCTGTTGTTCAAATGCACGGTAATGGCGGGACTTGCCTGCACTCGCTTGACCAGTTCGCGCAACAATTCCTGTGGCTCTGTTCTCCGACTGCTTTCTACTCTCTGTTCTCTACTCTCTGATTGGCTGAGAGCCGTAACAAACCTCAAATTTCCACCTAGTTCGCCTTCCCGTTCCACCAAATGCACCGGGAATCCCTGCTCCGCCAGGGAAAGCGCAGCTGTCATACCCGCTACGCCTCCGCCGACGATCAGCGCGGCGTGCTGCACCGCCACTTCGATTGTGTGCTGAGCTTGGAGCAAGGCGGCGCGGGACACTGCCGCGCGAATCAGATCGCGCGCTTTGGCCGTCGCGGCTTCCTTATCGGTCGAATGCACCCACGAACACTGGTTGCGGATATTCGCCATCTCGAACAAGTACGGATTCAGCCCCGCCATGCGGATGCTGTCCTGGAACAGCGGTTGGTGTGTCAGCGGGGTGCAACTCGCCACCACTACGCGGTTCAGTCCGTGCGCGATCACCTGCTCGGTGATGTGCTTGATGCTGTCCTGCGAGCAAGTGTACAGGTTGGACTCAGCGTGAACCACGTTTGGCAATTGTGCGGCGTATTCCGTGACCGAAGGCACATCCACGAAGCCGCCGATGTTCGATCCGCACGAGCAGACGAAGACGCCGATGCGCGGCTCCTCCTCGCTGACGTCTCGTTCCTCGGGATATTCTCGTTTTATTGTCAATGCGAATCGCGCGGGACTTAGGCTGGCCGCGGCTGCCCCGGCGGCGCCGCTCCCCTCGACGACCGACTCGGAAATATCCTTCGGTTCGCGGAACGGTCCGACGGCGTAAATTCCCGGCCGCGATGTTTCGAGCGGATTGAATTGAACCGTTTGACAGAATCCGTATTCGTCCAGTTCCACACCCAATCGTCTTCCAAGATTTCGCACCGACTCGGAGATTTCCATGCCGACGGAGAGTACAACAAGATCAAAGTTTTCGGTAATCAATGAACAGTTATCAGTGTCAGGATAACTGAGGATCGGATTGTGGGTATGTGGGTCTTCTCGTAATACACTAATCCTGGCGCGATGATATTGAATTCCATATTGGTCGCGTGCTCGCTCGAAGTAGCTCCAGTAGCCTTTCGAGAAGGCACGCATGTCCATCATAAAGACATGCACATCCAAGCCGGGTTGGTGTTCCTTCACGAGGACGGCTTCCTTGGTAGCGTACATGCAACACACTGCCGAGCAGTAGTCGTGTGTCTGGTCGCGCGAGCCAATGCACTGGAGGAAGGCGATCCGCTTCGGGGGCTGATGATCCGATGGGCGGTAGACGTGACCCATCGTCGGGCCGGAGGCGGAGAGCAATCGCTCGAATTGCAACGACGTGACCACGTTCGGGTAATGTCCGTAGCCGAATTCCTCCGAGAGTTCCGCGTGATACGCCTGGTAGCCCGGCGCAAGGATCACCGCTCCCACGTTGAGGCTTTCCTGCCGCGCCACCATGTCGTGGTCAATGGCGTTGACGCCGCACGCGAAAGTACAGGACATGCACTCTGAGCAAATGCCGCAAGCCAGGCAGCGCGCCGCCTCGCGTTGCGCCGACTCATCATCGTAGCCGCCCTCGATTTCGGCAAAGTTTCGGATGCGCTGCTCCACGGGCAGTTCGGGGAGCGGGACGCGCGGCTGGCGTTTGATCTCGCCGCGCGCGATGCGGTCGTCAATTTCCTGCTGGGTCAATTTAACAACCGGCAGTTCGGGTTTTGGCGGGCGTTCCAATGCCTCGCCTTGCAGATAATAAAGGATCGATTCGGCCGCTTTGTGTCCACTGGCGACAGCTTCGATGACGAAGGCCGTTCCGCTGACGCTATCGCCCGCCGCGAAAACACCTGGCCGCGTGGCCGCGAAGGTATTGGGGTTGATGGCAATGGTCTTGCGTTCGGTCAGACCGACGCCCGCATCGGCGGGGATGAAGGCGAGACCGGCGCGTTGCCCGACGGAGAAAATGATCGTATCGCACGGGATGACGTGATTCGATGCGGGGATTTTCTCGACGCTCAGGCGTCCCATCTCGTCGAAACGGAACGAACTGACCTCTGTGCATTCCACGCCGCGGGCGCGTCCGTTTTCATCGCCGAAGATTTGCTCGAAAGCGCGATCATTATAAATTGTGATCCCTTCGGCGAGCGCGGCTTCGACCTCCCAATCGTGCGCGGGCATTTGTTCACGACTTTCGAGGCAAGCCATCAAGACGTTACATCCCAGGCGAACGGCGGTGCGCGCCACGTCAATGGCTACGTTGCCGCCGCCGAGGACGAGAACGTTCTTCCCCAAAAATGAATTTTCGCTGTCGCCTCTTTCTTCTTTCTTCATTCCTCCCTCGTATTTTCCCAGCCTCACATCTTTCAAGAACTGCGTGTTGATCAACACCCCATCCAGGTTCGCGCCGGGGATCGGCAATCTCACGCCCTCGTGCGCGCCGACGGAGATCAACACCGCTGCAAAACCCTCGGCGAAAATATCGTCCAGATTCGAGACGGGCGAGTTCAAACGCAATTCGATCCCCAAATCTACTATATCCGCAACCTCGCGCTCGATGATCTCGGCCGGCAGGCGGAACTCTGGCACGCCCAGGCGCAGCATCCCGCCCGCGACCGGCATGGCTTCGAAAATCGTGACCGGGTATCCCGCGCGAATAACGTCCTGCGCGGCAGTCAGCCCGCACGGTCCCGCTCCGATGATGGCAACACGCCGATCTGGGTATTTGATCTCGGCCGGCTCGACCGGCTGGCGCGGTTCGGAATACACTTTATCAGTTACGAATCGCTTGAGGGCGCGGATGTTGATCGGTTCGTCCACCTGGCCGCGATTGCAGGCCGTTTCGCAGCGATGGTTGCAGATGCGCCCGCAGATGCCGGGGAAGGGGTTGTCCATCTTGATGACGCGCAGCGCGTCGGCCCAGCGACCCTCGCGGATGAGCGCGATGTATCCCTGGGCGCGCTGGTGGGCGGGACAGGCATCGCGGCAGGGAGCGATGCCACGTTTCTCGATGGCGAAGGCGTTGGGAACAGCCTGAGGGTAAAGTTTGTACGTCGCTCGGCGCTGGGATATTCCTTCGTTGAACGTATCCAGAACGACCACTGGGCAGACCTCGACGCAATCCCCGCAGGCGATACATTTGCTCGTGTCAATGTAACGTGGTCGTCGCTCGACGGTCGCGGTGAAGTTTCCCGCCCGGCCGGTTACGTCGAGGACTTCGCTGTTCGTGAGAATTTCGATGTTCGGGTGGCGGCCTGTTTCAACGAGTCGTGGCGAGATGGTGCACATGGCGCAGTCGTTGGTGGGGAAGGTCTTGTCCAGTTGCGCCATGTGGCCGCCGATTGCGGGATTTTTCTCGACGAGATAAACCTTGAATCCCTGCTCGGCCAAATCGAGCGAAGCCTGCATTCCCGCGATGCCGCCCCCGACAACCATCACCGCGCCGACAGGCAAGGATGAAGGATGAGAGATGAGAGATGAATTTCCACCTTCGCCTTTGCCAGGTGGGGTTTTGATTTCATTTTTCATCTTTCCGCTTTCATCCTTCACTTGTCGTCATCCTTTCTTCGCGTGCCTTCCGCGGAACTCTGCTTCTTCCTCTTCCGGCGGGGCTTTCACTTCGGTCTTCGTATTTCCGCCTTCTTTGAGCGGGTTCGGCCCCAGTTTGCGGATGCGGTCTGTCATCGTCTGAGCGGCATTGGCATACGCCTGCGCCTGGCTGCCGGACATGAAGAACATGTCCAGCCGATCCCCGCCCAGTCCGATTTCATCCAGGATTTTCTTGGCGCGATTGAGGCGGGCGCGGCCGCGTTCGTTGCCGCGCACGTGATGGCAGTTGCCGATAGGACAGGCGACCACGTACACACCGTCCGCGCCCTGCTCGAACGCCTCTAGCAGGTAGCGGACGTCGGTCTTGCCGGAGCAAGGCATCCGCACGAGCTTGACGTTGGCTGGGTACTGCACTTCCAGCGCCCCGGCGGTATCCGCGGCCATATAACCGCAGTAGATACAATAAAACGCGGTGATTTCGGGTTCGAAGGTTTTTTCTGGTTGCGTCATGGTCATTGTTTCTTTCACGTTGTGCTAGAGAGCACAGCCTACACTGCACTGATCACTGATTACTGGTCACTGGCACTCGCCACGCGCCCAGCCCGCCGATATCGTGCAACATCATCTGTGCGTCGGTGTAATGGACGAGTTGGATCGCGTTCGCGGGACATTCACCTGTGCACGTTCCGCAGCCTTGACATAGAGCCGAGTCGATGAACGCCGCGCCGCCCAGGCCGCCGACGCCTATCCGCCCTTCCTCCTGGATCACCTTGGGAATTCCGAACGGGCAGGTGCGCGTGCATGTCAAGCATCCGACGCATTTGGCCGGGTCCACCTGGGCAACCACACCGCCGAGGTAGAGCGAATCGCGTTGCGAGAGGATAGTCACCGCGCGGGCCGCGGCTGCCAGGGCGTGGCTGATGGTCTCCTCGCTGAATTTCGGGTAGTGCGCCATTCCCGCTAGGAAGATGCCCTCGCGCATGAAGTCCATCGGGCGCAGTTTCATCTGCGCTTCCTCGAAGAATCCCTCGCTGGAAAGCGGGACGTCCAGGATGCGCGCCAGTTCAGCCGCGCCAGCCGAAGGGACGATGGAGGTGCTGAGGGGAATCAGGTCCGCTTTCAGGTCCAGCCAGCGATCGAGCGACAGGTCGCGCACGCGCACTTTGAGGCGGTCGTAATCGTGGTCGAATGTGACCTGCGGCGGCTCCGCGTCCGTGTAGCGGACGAACACCACGCCTAATCGTCGCGCCTCGGTGTAATACTCCTCGCGGAAGCCGTAGGTGACGATGTTCTTGAACAGCATAGTCACATTGCAGGAGGGATTGAACAGTTTGAGGCGGATGGCGTTCTTCAATGCGTTGGTGCAGCACACCCGTGAGCAATATTCGGGCACGCCTTCGGGACGCACGCATTGGATCATCACCACGTCTTTGAGGGCGGCGATCTCCTCAGGATTGTGGATGATCTTCTCTTCCAATTCGTGCTGGGTGATCACGCCGGGCGCCTTTGGATATGGATGCTGGTGTGCCTCCTGCGCGCCGACAGCGACGATGGTCACGCCATGCTCGATACTTGAAGTCTCACTCGATTCGTTATGCCTGGCGCGCAGGTCGGTAATGTAATATCCCAAGTGCCCGCTATGGTTGACTACTTCGGTACGGGTATGAATCGTGATGCGCACGTGGGCGCGCACGCGGTTCACCAGGTCGCGCAGCAGGCGCTGGGGATTGAATCCCTCAGCGACGTAATATAGATTGAGCAGATTCCCGCCCAGCCTGTCGGAGCGCTCGACCAGGTGGACTTCGTAACCGCTGTCGGCAATCGCCAGGCCGGCGGTCATGCCGGCCAGGCCTCCGCCAATGACCAGCGCGCTGGGTCGGCAGCGATGTTTCTTTTTATACACGGGTTGCGCCAGTTGGACGCGTCCCACGGCGAGGCGCACCATTTCAAGCGCCTTGCGATTCGCCAAATTCCGCTGATCTTCGTGGACGCGGCAGCATTGTTCGCGCAAATTGACAAGTTCGAGCAGATAAGGGTTGAGGCCGACCTGCCGCATCATCCGATGGAAGAGCGATTCGTGCGTGCGGTTGCTGCACGCTGCGATCACAACGCGGTTGAGGTCGTCCTTCTGGATGCGCTCCTGAATCGCCGCCAAGCCCTCCGGGAAACAGGCAAAGTCCATCACCTCGGCCGCCGCCACATTGGGGAAACGGCTCGCCTGGTGAATGAGCGCGGTGAAATCGAGATGCTCGTTGAGCGTCTCTCCGCAGTTACAGGCAAAGATGCCGATTCGCGACTCTTCTTGACTTACGTCGCGTTCGGGAGGAAAGCCATTTTGCACGGAAAGGAAAGGCCATTCGCGGCTGTATGGATAGGTGTTCAGCCGGTCGTTGAGCAGGCGCATGACTTCGGCGGCTGCGCCGCTGGCGTCAATGATGGTCTCGGCGATCTCCTTTGGGGACGAGAACGCGCCGCAGACGAACACACCCGGTCGCGTGGTCTGTAACGGGGCGAATTTGTCGGTTTCGCAGAAGCCGTATTTGTTCAGCCCGATGTCGAGCATCTCCGCCAGTTGTCCCGCTGTTTCAGGCGGCTGGAGGCCGGTGGCAAGAACTACCATGTCGAAGGTTTCCTCGCGCAGTTTTCCGTTGGGATCGGCAAAACTCAGGATGAGTTGGCGCGTGTTGGGAACCTCACGCACGGAGGAAACACGGCAGCGGTTGTACTCGATCTTGTGTTGGTTGCGAGCGCTGGTGAAGTAAGCGCTGTAGTTTTTGTTGAAGGCGCGCTCGTCCATGATGAAGACGCTGCAGTTCACGTCTGCGCCGAGGCGCTGCTTGGCAAGGATCGCCTCTTTGGTGGCGTACATGCAGCAAATAGACGAGCAGAACGGATTCGTCTGGTCGCGGGAGCCGATGCACTGGAGCCACGCGATGGATTTGGGCGGCTTTCCATCCGAGGGGCGGACGATCAGGCCCTCGGTCGGGCCGGAACGGCTGGCGAGGCGCTCGTACTGGAGGCCCTGCACCACGTTCGGGTAACGCCCGTAGCCCAGTTCTTCCAATTCGGCGGCGTTGTAAATCTGGTGACCCAGCGCGAGGATAATCGCGCCCACTTCCACCGACGACAGACGCGGTTGTTCGTCGAGGTTGATTGCCTTGCCAGGGCAGACCTCGACGCATTTTCGGCAGTCATCACAGTAGGGGCCGCGGTCAATGCAGTACGCGTCCGGGGCGGCGCGGGCGGCCAATTTGTAGGCGGCTTTGCGCTTGGTCATGCCGAGTTGATATTCGTTCGGTAATTCAATGGGACAGACATCCGCGCATAAACCGCAACTCGTACAGCGCGATATGTCAACGAAACGCGGTTCCTCGCGCAGGGAGACGGTGAAGTCGCCCGCTTCTCCCTCCACATCGGTGACGCGCGTGCTGGTTAGAATTTCGATGTTGGGATGCTGGTTGTGCTGGATGTAGGCGGGCGAGATCGAGGGACGGGTGCAGCCGTACCCATGGTCGGGCGTGCCGCGGCACAGAACGCAGTCGTGTTGCGGGAACATGTAACCTAATTGGGCGACGCGCCCCCCAAGACAGGGGGTTTGCTCGATCAAATAGACTTTTAGCCCTGCGTCTGCCAGGTCGAGCGCGGCGCGCATTCCCCCGATCCCGCCGCCCACGACCAGTGCAGCAGCCGGCTTTTGGTGGATGGGCATTGCGTTGGCAGCATACATGGAAGACCCTTTATGATAGGTGCGCTTTCGATACGAATATTACCGATTATTCTTACCTACATTATATGGGTTCGACCGGCAGGTGTAACTGACGTTCGTCAATAATAACGTTGTCAAGTATCCTCTTTTTCGAGGAGGCAAGACGCGCGGCAGAATATTGCGGCGATTTCCGATAGACTTTATCGATAATAAGCAAAAATTATCACCGCCAAGACACCAGGGCTGCAAAGTGTCCCTATGAAGACGCCAGGTCTCGGCGATTTCACGGAATTCTTTACGTTCTCCGTGACTTGGCGGTTGATTACCGGTAATGTCTCTCTCGTCTTTTTAGAGCATTGGCAGCAGGTATTCGTAGGCGCTGAGGGCAGACTTGGCGCCGTCGCCGACTGCAATCAGGACTTGCTCCGCGTACCCATTCGTCACATCCCCGGCAGCGAACAGTCCAGGTACGTTGGTGCGACAGGCGCAGTCCACAATGATGCGGCCTTGTTCGTCGAGCTTAACCAGATCGCTGACCATGCTCGTGGCTGCCGTCAATGCTTTTTCCACGAACATGCCATCTGCCTCGATGGTGGTCGATTTTCCGGCGCTATCTTTTACGACCAGTTTGCGAGCATACTCATCGCCTTGCACTTCGACGATTTCGCAGCCTTTCATGATCTTGACATTTCCGGATTGCTTCAATTTGGCGCCCAGCGGCGAGTCGAGCATTTTGTCGTTGGCGCATACCATGGTGACTTGTTTGGCAACCGTGGAGAGTTCCCCGGCCGAGCGCAGCGCCAGTTCCTGGTCGCCAATGACGATAACGGACTTGTCGATGAACAGGGGGGCATACGAAAGGGCCGAATAGCACAACCCCTTCATCATATATTCTTTCTCGCCAGGCACTTTCATCAGCGTCTGGCGCGTGCCGGTGGCAACGATGACCGCCTTGGCCTCCAGCGACGCGCCGCCTTTGGTGGTAACAACAAAGGACTGGTCCTTTTTCTCGACTTTCTCGACCGCTTCGATGTGGCGGGCGAAATCCAGGTATTCCAGTTCTGTGCGGAACTTATTTACTACTTCCAGGCCTTTGATGACCTGGTAATCCTCGATCCAGGGCAGGGACAGGTGGAAGTTGGTCTTACCGCCCAGGTCTTTGGACAGCAACAAAACGTTAAGGCGTTTGCGGATGGCGTAGACAGTAGCCGTCAGGCCGGCCGGTCCGCCCCCGATGACGATCAGGTCGTACATGGTTTTCTCCTCTCCGCATCAATACGCGGACTTGACCGTTTCGATATCGATGTCGGGCGCATTCCCGTCATCTTTGGGTGGTTCGGCGATGAAGCCTTCTTCCATCATGCGCTTGGTCAGGTCGCGGGAGCGTTTGATGATGTGCATAGCGCGTTCGAATTCCTGCTCATAGGTGGTCTGGATGCGCGCCAGTCCCTGCTCGACCGCTTTCATTGCTACCGCAGCTGCCTCGCGTGGGAAGACTTCCCAATCGTCCATGTTGGGCATGATGTGTTCAGCGTCCAGTTTATTGCCTACATGGTCGGCCATGGCGGTGGCGGCTGCAAAACACATCTCATCCGTGATCGTGCGCGCACGGACATCTAACGTGCCGCGGAAGATGCCAGGGAATCCCAACGAGTTGTTAACCTGGTTCGGGAAGTCAGAGCGTCCGGTTGCAACAACAGCAGCGCCCGCTTCGAGCGCCTCCCAGGGCCAGATTTCGGGCACCGGGTTGGCGCAGGCAAAAACGATGGCATCCTTGTTCATGGTCTTGATCCACTCTGGCATGATTACCCCAGGCCCAGATTGCGACAGGGCAATGACAACGTCTGCGCCCCTGATGGCATCGGCCATATTCCCCTCGCGCCCTTCTGCGTTGGTAATGTTGCACAATTTCCATTTATCTACATACTCGGCCTTGCGCATTTCCAGGTCTTTGCGATGTTTGCCGAGAATGCCCTTGCTGTCTACCATTATGCACTTGGCCGGGTCAGCGCCCCACCCAAAAATCAAGCGTGAAATTGCCACATTGGATGCGCCTGTGCCGATGAACGTGATTTTTACCTCGCTCATCTTCTTGCCAACCACTTTGAGGGCGTTGATCAAACCCGCCAGTGTGACAGTGGCAGTGCCTTGCTGGTCGTCATGCCAGACCGGGATTTCGGCCTTTTCGCGCAGGGTGTCCAGGATGTAGAAGCATTTGGGGTTGGAGATGTCCTCCAGGTTTACGCCTCCCAGCCCGGGCTGGAGCATGAGCACGGTGTTGATGATGGCGTCCGGGTCTTTGGTGTCCAACATGAGCGGGACACCGTCTACCCCGCCCAGGTACTTGTACAGCAAGGCCTTGCCCTCCATAACGGGCAATCCCGCCTTTGGACCGATGTCACCTAATCCAAGCACGCGCGTCCCGTCGCTGACCACCGCAACCGTATTCCACTTGTTCGTGTATTCATAAACAAGTTCGGGATCTGCGTGGATGGCCTTGCAGGGCGCGGCTACGCCCGGCGTGTACCAGATAGCAAAATCATTGAAGGAATGCACGGTGCATTTCAGCGTTGTCTCGATTTTGCCCCGGTAGAACGGATGCAGTTTCATCGCATCCGCAGCCGGTTTGGTTGCTTTTGCAAGCAATTCCTCGACATTCATAAGTTGTTTCCTCGCCGTAGCGGCGGCTTTATCGCATTAATGGCAATTTGCGCAGGACGACCAAAGCCGTCGCTACCACTAAAGTTTTCTAACAAGCCGCTCGGGGGTTTGTTAGGCCAATACGTGATGAAAGCGCCATACGCTTGACCTGGCGCATGGCGCTTGTGCTTCTACTGGTTCAGGTATCCGTCCGCGTAGATGACCTTGTTGAGCAGGATCTGGGTCGTCTTCCAGATGGCGGCTTGTTCGGGGTCGCCCAGGTTGAAATCTTCCGCTTGCGGTTCTTCCCCGGCAGCCGTGCGTTCGGCAATTTTGTTGTACAGCGCTGCCAGCGGCGTGGAAGTATCCTTGCTCTCGATCCACTTGATGACGTCGTTCTGCTTCTCATCCAAAGGATCGGCGATCATCATTTGCAGCCCGACGCCCATCAACATGGACAGGTATACCCGGTTGATGAGCGGGCGGTTCTCTTTCGGCACCGCATTGGACACATTGCTCAAACCGACCGAGATCATCGGGGCAGGGTCCCAGGCGTATTGCAGCATGTTGACTGCGCCGATCAATTCCGGGCAGTACTGCTGGCAGCCGGAGACCGTCAAGACCAATGGGTCAATGATCAGGTCTTGCATATTGAAGCCAATTTCCATCAAATGCGGGATGAGTGTTTCGACCGCAATGTTGACGCGCGCGTCCGCTTCGACCGGGATGCCGGATGAGCCCATCGTCAGGGCAATGATCTTCGCGTTGTACTTTTTTGCCAGGGCGGGCACTTTTTCCAGGCGTTCCGGTTCCGCGGAGGTCGAGTTCAGGATGGGCTGCGCCTTCTTTATGGTCTTGAGCGCGGCTTCCATGCCGTCTACGTTGGTCGTGTCAATCGAGAGCGGCACGTCCACAACGGTTTCCAGGGTTTCGATCATCCAGGGAAAGACTTCCTCCCAGTCTTTCTTGCGCGGCCCCAGGTTGACATCGATCGCTTTGGCGCCCGCTTCCACTTGCCGCACGGCCAGGTCCATGAAGAATTCCCGGTCGCGGTTGGCAAGCGCCTCCTTGACTTTGTCAGAAAGGATGTGAATATTTTCACCAATTATGTACATAGGGTCCTCCCGAATTAATATGAATGTGTGAATTTCATAGGATGCTAGAATTCATCTGTGCGGGGTTTGAGTTGCATGGTCATCATAACCACGTCGGCGCAGTCGCCATCGGAATACATGAAGTGATCCACCAGGGTGCAGCGTTGGACAAACCCGACCTGCTCGAAGGCGCGCACTACTTTGGTCTTTTCGGCGATGATCTCTGCCGTCAGGATCGATAGGCCTTGTTTACGCGCCAGGTCTACCAACATTCGGATCATTTTCAAGCCTAAACCTCGCTTACGGAAATCCCTGGTCAGGAATATGCGCACTTCGCCAATGTGCCGCTTCGGGCCCTCGAAGAAATGCAGCGTCCCGCTTCCTACTGCCCGATCCTTGACCAGGGCCAGCACTGGCAGCACCTTGTTGTAATCCAGATTGTCGCACCAGCTTTGCAGCACGGCTGGATTCTTGACATCATGACGGAAATCATGAATGTCGTCTTTTTCGAGACTGGCGTACATCTCGTCCAAATGCCCCCGATCTTCCTTGACCATTGGCCGTAGGAGCACATACGTGCCGTCTTTCAACGTCACCATTTCGCGGAGATTTTTGATTTGTTCTGGTAACATGCTCGCTCCTTGCTTCCCGCGGCCAATGGTCGTGGGAAGTCTTCAGTCCTTTTTGAGCGCTGCTTTCACGGACGGGAAGTTGCTCAAATCCGTGTGCGGCAGGAACAACGCAGACGTGAACGCCTCATAGAAAGAGTTGTCTGCTGAAAGTTCAATGTATGTCATGCGGTTGGCGATCTCTTTTACTTGTTCGCGCATCCGCCAATCAAGCAGCGCGTAGTATGCGCCTCTCACGGATGTGTTCCCCAGGAACTCGAACCGATCCCAGGGCATGTCTGGCAGCAGGCCGATTTGTACTGCTTTTTCTACGTTAATGTATTTCCCAAATGACCCACCAACCAGGACTTTCGAAGTCGTCTCCAGGGGAATGCCGACGTTTTCCGCCAACACGCTAAAGCCTGCGTAAATGGCCGCCTTTGCGCGCAGCAGGTTGTCGATGTCGACGCGCGACAGGACGATATCCTCCCCGGACTCGGTCCCTGCGCCCCAGGCGACGACGTACTCCGCGCCGTGCGCACCTTCCCGGACCCTGGGCGTGGGCAGCGTTAAATTGACATTCCCTGCCTTGTCGAGGATACCCGTCAAAAACGCCTCCGCGAGCAAGGAGATCAAACCGGAACCGCAAATGCCCTTGGGTTTCTTCCCGCCGATGACGCGATAATCTGGCTCGTAGGTTTCGCCGTTGATCCAGACTTCTTCGATGGCGCCCAGCGTAGCCCTCATGCCGTTGACAACTCCCGCGCCCTCGAAGGCCGGTCCGGCCGAGCAGGCGCAAGTGACCAGCCAGTCGCGGTTGCCGAGCACGGTTTCGCCGTTCGTCCCCACGTCCAGGAACAGGTTGACATCCTGGACGGAGTCCAGTCCGCTGGAAAGCACGCCCGCGCTGATGTCCGCGCCAACGTAACTCGCCACGCCGGGCAGGCAGTCCACGCTCCCTTCGGGGTGGATATTCAGCCCCACTTCGCGGGCTGGCAGGACCGGGGGGTGGTTGACCGCAGTGATGAAAGGCGACATGCGGATACTGCCGGCCGGGATGCCCAGCAAGAGATGGATCATGGTACTGTTGCCTGCAATGGTTGCCTTGACCACTTCTTGCGGCGCCGCCTGGACGCGCTTGCAGGCAGATTCGAGCAGGCTGTTGATCGTATCCAGCACACGCTGGCGCATTTCCTGCGCGCCGCCGTTCTTGCTGGCGTAGATGATGCGCGAGATCACGTCCTCGCCGCGCGCGATCTGGCCGTTATACTCGGCGACTTGCGCTCTTACCTGGCCGTTGATCAAATCTACCAGCCACAGTGACACCGTTGTTGTACCGATATCTACGGCAATGCCCCATAATGGCGAATATTCGTCCACGTAGCCAGGCCATAAGGCGATCAAGCGGGCAGGTTTGGTGTTATCGCGGGGATCCCTTTCCAGTACAGCAGTTACTTCCCAATCTTTCTCGCGCAGGCTGCTTCCTATTGATTGCAACGTGGGCAGCGAGGCGGTGACGTTCTCGTACTGGCCCTGCAATCGCAAGGCTGTTTGCAGGCGGCTCCAGTCGTCTGTCTGGTCGTCCATGCTGGGCTCTTTCAATTGCAGGCCAATGCGATGGATCGTTTGGTGGATGTGGTAATCATAATCCGCCGGGACGCTGACTTCTGCGGCAACCCGGTCGGTCGTCAATTTGCGCTCGATCTTCTCCTGCGGCGGGACGAAAACATCCGCGTCCCCTTCGACCACAGATTGGCACGCCAGGGCAAACCCCTGTTCGAGCGCTTCTTGCGAAAGGCGTAAGGCGCTTCGCTGGCGCACAGCGCCGCGTGTAACCTGTACGGCGCAGCGGCCGCAGCGCCCCTGGCCCCCACATGGCTGGCCGATCTCCACACCGGCTTGACGGGCAGCGTCGGAGAGCAATGTCCCTGTGGAGATTTCTACAGGGATTTGTTTATCGTTGTAGGTGAAAGTGATCGTGTGCTGCATGGCAGGAGTAAATGGTAATTGGTAATTACTACTTACCAATTACCATTTACCAACTAATTGAGCGCTTGCTTCATGAAGGCGGGCAGGTCCACCGCTTCGCGCGGGCCGACGCGGATCTCCCAGCCGGAGAGTTCCTCTTCCAACTCGCCGGAGAGCACTGCAACGTGTCCGGGCAGGACGATGCGCTTTTTGCTGATCTTGCTGGCTACGTCGAATTCCTTGACGGCTTTGGCGATGCGCTCGGCGTCGAACTTGCCAGCCGCCCAGGCGGTCAGCACCGACATGCCATCGGCGTCGGTTACCACCAGCCAGGCGGGCAGGCCGGAGCCTTCGACCTCGTTGGCCACCGAGAAGTAGGTGATGCTGAAGTTGGTCGTGACCAGCGCAGGCGCATCGGCGGTTGGGTTGTTGATCTCGTAGATGCCGGGCTGCACCTGGATGGGTTTCTGCGGGTCGGTGTAGATATTCTCGCGCAGTACCAGCAGGGCATAGGCCAGTTCGGGCGTGAAGGTGTCCAGCACCACAAAGCCCGCATATTTTGCGATGGCCTGCGCCGCGTAGACCGACTCTTTGCCGGGATCGCCAGCATTCCCAGGGAAGGCGATGACCGGGTAGCCCAGCGCGCGGAAATTGGCCTTGAGCGCCAGCCGCCGCACTTGCGTGGAACGCGCCAGCCACTCGCCCATATTCTTGCCGCCCAGGTCGAGCACCATATCTTCTACACCTTTGGCCTGGATCTTCTGCGTCAGGTCGGCCAGTTCGTCGAGCGATTCGCCTTTGACAGCCAGCGCGGCCTTGTATTTTGCAGCCAGGTCGGCCATGGCCTCCCAGTTGGAACTGTCAGCGGCGTAGAGCATCGGGGTCTCGCCGGGGCAGGCCTCCAGTCCGGCGGGAAGCGCGGCGGGATTGCCGATCAGGATGAGCGGTCGCTTGGTCGCGCTGCGCACCGCTTTGACGGCAGCGGCAAAGTCCCCGCCATCCGCTTCTACGGCGAAACCATCCACGCGGAAGTCCATGCCCACGTAGTTGACGGTGTACTTGTCTATCGAAGCCACTTTGGCAGCGGCATCGCCGTCGCTGGCCCTGACGCGCACGAACAAGCCGGGTTTGTTGTAGAAGGTCTTTTCGTGGCGGAACATGACCACTTCGTTGCCGGCCTTGACTTCCGTCCCGGCTTTCAGCGTAACCAGGCGGATGGGCGGCGCGGCCGACTCGGCCAGTTGTTTCTTGGAGTCTTCGCTGACGTAGGGGCAGGCTGAAAGTTCGACTTGCTTGGCGGCCAGTTTCATGGCGAAGGCCAGGCAGGTGGGGAAGCCGCATTCCTTGCAGTTCGTCTGCGGGAGGAGTTTGTAGATTTGAATTCCAGAGAGAGCCATATTGTCCTCCTTATGCCGTCATCAACTCGCCTATGGCTTCCTTGACCCGCTTCACGGATTCAGGATGCCGCAGGACAACGATGTCTGCGCCCGATTCGACCAGCGCCATAGCGGTCACCGTTTCCCAGTGGACGGCGCGCGCGCGCCAGTCTCCCCAGGCTTCGGGGACGCCCTCGCCCACCTTCGACTCTTTAGCCTTCCAGGCTTCGAAGCCGGGCGTGACGATCATGGGCAATTGCGTCATGGCGTCGCCCTGCAGGGCGGCCATGCGCAGGCGTTCCATCACCGAATAGCCGTATTCCATGCCATAGCCCAGCGCGCCGGTGGTCGGGTCCATCAGGATGCGGTCGGCAGGCAGGCCCATATCGGTGATCAGGATGTTCAACTGTTTGGACAGGTTCACATCCATCGGCGTGCGCGCTTCCACGAGATGGCCGTTGGCCATGGCGGTGGCAACGATGGTGCGGTAGTTCTTGTCCTCGCAGATGCCCAGCACAAGTTTCTCGCCTTTGGTTGCCTCCGCCACCGGCACGAGCAGGTCGTTGTCCTTCTCGGCCTGACCAGGCCCCCAGACGATAAGCGGCAGCCCGCTGGCGCCCAGGACGGACTTGACGGCCTGCACGGCGCTTTCAGGCGTATCCTCCAGCGTCAATGCCAGGACGAGCAGGTCTGCTCCCGCTGCCTCGGCCTTTTTCGCCCACTGGGCGGGATCCGTCATCGCCTCGCCCCAGGCTTCCGCCAGCAACGGGGACCAGTCTTCCGGTTTGTGCGATTTGATCTCGATGGCGACGACCGGTTGGTTGGGCGTGGGCGCCTCGAATTGCAGGTAGGGCATGGTGGTCTGCCCGCCCACGCTGACAGTTTTGGCGCGCGTACCGCCCTCCGCGGCTGTAGCGCCAAGCGTGACCTTTCGAACGCTGCCGGGCCACTTGTCTTTTGGAATGTCAATTGGCATAACGTGTTCCTCCTTGGAATTTCGCGAGTCCGGTTTTGGGAATTGGAGGCTGGCTTGCCAAAAGGCTCATGCCAGGCCTGCTTGCTTGCGGGCCTCCTCGCGTCTTTCGATGAAATGTTCGAGCGGAGATTTGCGCTCCGCATAGATACCCAGGTCTTTGAGTTCAGCGCCATCCTTGGCTGCCAGGTGACGTACCAGGTGTTTGTACGAGATCAGGGCGGCCGGGTAGATGATGCCGGCCGAGTTGTGGTTCATGTAAGCAACGCGGATGTTTTTGTCTCTCATCAATTGCGCCGCCAGTTTCAGTGTAATGTCCGACGGCAGTTCAGGGACGCCTTCCGACATGATGTCTTCGGCGGTTAGTTCATACACATCGTCGCGGTCATAGGCGCTGACCAGTTCCTTGTAACCACAAGTGCCAACCCCCTCGCCTTCTTCGCCCAACACGACCATTTCCTCGATAACGTTGTTTTCGACCAGGAAGCGGGCAATCTCTACGATGGGTGTGCTGGTCTTGCAGGTCGGCACGCCAACGGTCATCAGGTCGCGGACGAGGGTGGGGGGCATGGTTACTTCTTATTCCAGATTGTCAGGATTTCGTCTTCCAGTTTTTTGAACTCAGGGTCGCCAGTCACCAATTCTGCTTGGCGCTGTTTTGCCAACGCGGCGGCGTAACAATCGGCATAGGAGAGGCCGCTCCTGGCCTTATAGATTGCGGCTTGGTGTGTGAGGTTCCAATCGGCATCCACGATTTCAATGGACAGGCCGCGAATGTTTTGTTCATACGCGTCCGCTTCTTGTGCGGATACCTTGCGCGCGATCGTATACCAAACTTCGCCGAGGTTGACCACACTCATCGCCAATTCAACCTCTCCCTTTTCGGCTTCCAATAAGATTTTTTCCACAAAACCGGCGCCAGGTTCGTCTTCGAAGTAGGCCATCAATGCAAAAGCGTCCAGGATTTTGAGTGTAGCCATGCTATTCACGCTCGATATCTTTTCGTCGTTCATCCATCAAGGCTTCGAGTACGCCCTTCCCCTTGAGCGAACCTCGCAATCGTTTGATGGTCTCCTCGGTGACAGGTTTTATGATGATCGCATCATTGTTGTCAATGAAGGTGATCTTCGTGCCAGCCTTGATGCCGTATTTGCGGCGCAGTTCAGCCGGGATGACAACCTGGCCTTTTACCGTGGCGTAAGTTTCCATAAGTTTTACTCCTTATCTTATATCTTACGCCAAATGATAAAGTAAGTCAAATTTGAATTTGTGATACTTGCGCAGGGCGGCATGCAAACGGACATCAGGTTATGGACAAGATTTACCAAAACCTTTTGGACACGGATTTCACAGATTGTACGGGTTTCACGGATAAGAATTCAATCCATGATTTTTCGTGCGCTTCCGTGCAATCCGTGTCCAATGACTAATCGACTATGAGACTGGCAGACTATCCGACTGATTAGAACATCGGCTCCATCGCCATAGCGGGATGGTTGTGCGCCTCCAGGAAGGCCAGCAACTCGTCTACAGTGGTGGCGACGCTGGCGTCGGCAATGCGGCTCATCAGGTCGGGGTCGCCTTCGCGCTCGCAAACGGTCTTGAACTCATCGGCCATGCTTTCCTTGAGCACAGAGGACATCCACACAATGCGCTTGAAGCCGCCGTCGGCCGAGATGAACTTGGGGCTGATCAGGTAGAACTTGCCGACGCCCATCACGCCGGGAGTCTGCAAGCCGCCGCCTGCAATACCTGCCAGCGTGGAGAAGGTCATACCGGCGGGAGTCATGGCGGTGTCTTCGCGGGAGACGACCATCACGCCGTTGGCCTCTGGGATGAGCATGACGATGCACTCGAAACAGCCGCAGGCCGTCATCGGGTTCTCCATGATGGAGTACATGGTCACTTCCTGGACGACGCCGTGCGAACCGATCTTGGCGTAATCGTTGGTGCCTTCCCAGTAACCCTTGACCGGATCGAGCAATTTACCGAGTTTGATGGGCTGGTTCGGGCCGGTGGGGTTGATGTTGAACGAGGCTTTGCAGTCCAGCCAGTTGTATGCGCCGCACAGGCCCAGGCGTTCGGGCGAGACCACGCAGACGTGGTTCGGCGCAAAGGACTGGCACAGTGTACAGGAGTAGAACTCGTCCACTTTGTCGTCGGTCAGGTCAGCCAGGCGCTTGTTTCGGAAGTCGTAGGCCTCACGCGCCTTGGCAAGCCATTCCTCGTGTTGCTTTGGGTCGGTGACAATGGTAACCTGCACTTTGTCTACGATGGCGCCGAAATCTTCGTGGAAGCGGGCGTGCAGGATCTTGCCAAAGTGTTCGAGGTTGAAACCCTTGTCGGCCGCGGCGTTCGAAATGCGGATCCAGGCGATGTCGCGCTGGCCAACGTGCTGGATGCCGCTTGCGCCATTGACGAAATAGTGCACCTGGCGTTCCAGCACCGGCTCGAAGTCTTGCTGCATCTGGCGTCCGGCCACTTTGATGATGATACCCATATCCATCGAGCCTTGCGCTGCAACCTGGGAAAAGTCGGGGCCAATGACATCGATCTTGCCGTCGGTGACATCGTCCAATTTTGCCATGTGCAGGTATTCGAAGGCGCGGCTGTATTTGCCGCCAAATTCCACGCGCAGGTCGGCCTTGCGGACGACTTCGCCCTCGAACGCCGAACCATACGGAACCGGCACGTCCACGTTGGACACTTTGACCTTGACGCCGCGCACCTCGATGCACTTCTGCACCAGGCGTTCGGCTTTTTCCAGGTCGTCCTTGCCCTCGATCTGCTCGAAGGGCATGGAGACGACATGCTCATAAGTGGTGATGCCGGTGGGCAGGATTTCGGGAATGACCGTATCGGCAATGACCGGGAAGCCGTAATTGATCGCGCCCGCCGCAGCCGCATACTTCAGGTCATCCACCTCGCCGAGCGCCAGCACAAAGGCAAACACGCGCTCTTTGTTGTAGAGCAGGATCTCGCGCGACATGCCGGGTTTCAAGCCGCCGAAGGTCAAGGCCGAGCGGGTGGCAAACCCCAGTGCGTAGATGGCCGAGATGGTATCCGTGCCGAACGGGACGGTGTACGTGTCGTAGCCCAGTTCTACGCCTTCTTCCTGCAATTGGTGGATGATGCTGCGCCCGTTGACGTTGCCAGACAAGAAGGTCAGGATGTTGCGGCGTTGGAGTTCGCGCACGATCTTGACCGCTACTTCGTTGGACTTGGCCGCGCCTACGATGGCGGCAAAACCGGGCATACGCCCGTCTACCAGTTGGATGCCCCAGGAGCGGAGTTGGATATCGTCGATCGGGCCGTTCAGGTGTCCGTGCCCGTTGGCGCCGCCGTAGGCGGTCCCGCCAGCCAGGACAAAATCCTCGGGCATCGGCTCAGGCTGAAGTCCATAAATGAATCGCACCGCCTCGATCACCTCGGCCGCCAGCAGGGTAGACATCCCGGAGTCGAGCGTCTCGCCCAGGTAGGGCGTCCAGTGTTTGTTGGCCGGTATGGGATGCAGCATCCGGCGCGCCTGTTCCATCACGGGCGGCAGGTCGCCTAGTTTGGTGACCTCGACGCCGGTCATGCCCAGGATGGTGGGCAGGTAATAGGCCGTGTTGGGGAAGGAAACCGGGGCCTCGGCGCCTTTTTCGGCCAGCGCTTTTTTGAGCATGACCTCGGCTTCGGTGACCAGGGCGTTTGCGCCGCGGATGGCGCGGGTAGCAATGTATTTTGACATAAGTTCCTCCATGAAAGAGGAAAGATGTAGGACTCTTCTTTCCTCTTCCTTTCTTTCCTAATCAGCCGCCAAACCGTAGATCGCCTCGCGCTTCTGCGAAAGAGGCAACTTTTCCAGTTCGAGCATCCTGGCATCGCCGCTGCGGCCAAAACGAGCCGGGTCGTATTCGGGCAAGCCCAGTTCGGCGCGCTTCTTGTCGATGTGCGCCAGCGTGGCTTCGATCATCTTATCCGGGTCGGGGATGAACTCCAGTTTGCCGCCGTACAATTCTTCCCAGCCCTGGCTGATATATTTTGCAACGATGTCGCTGTCGGCCACGCGGTCGGGCATACCGCCCACTGGCGACGTGCCGCCGAAGATGACATACGCGCCGGTCGCTACGCAATAAGTGCCAATGGACAAGGCTTTTTCGCTCATCCACTCCGGCGCCAGGCCGACGGCAGGGATCTGTTCAACGTCGTCGCCCAGGCCGCCAGTTTCGGCCATTTGGGTCAAGACTGTCAGGATGCGGCTATTGTCTACGCAGGAACCCATGTGCAGGACGGGCGGGATGCCGATGGTCTCGCAGATTTCGCGCAGACCGGGTCCGACCTGGTCCAGGCCTGCTTCCCCTAAAAGGAGTCCCTGCTTGGCTGACGCGATGGCCCCGCACCCCGTTTCGACCACCAGGACATCCTGCTTGAGCAATTCCCTGGTGACGTAGGTGTGCAGGAAGTCGTGCTGGCTGCGCGGATTGTTGCAGCCCACGATGGCCGCCACGCCGCGTATGCGCCCGCTCATGATGGCGTCGTTCAATGGGCGGAAGGAGGCGCGATAGGAACCACCCAGCATGTAATTGATGTACTCGTGCGAGAAGCCGGGCACCAGGTCTTCGCGGGCATCCGGGATCTGTACAGTGCCGCGATTCTTGTAATTGTCAATTGCATTTTTCAGGATTTCCTTCGCAATTGTCAGGGCATGGTGTTCGTCGAATTCGATGTGGGTCGCGCCTGTGATCCTGACCTTGGGGGAAGTGGTGATAATCTTGGTGTGGAAATTGCTCGCCAGTTTTACCAGCGCCTGCATGATGCACTGCACGTCCACGACCATGGCTTCCACAGCGCCGGTCAGGATGGCCAGTTCCTGTTGCAGGAAGTTGCCGGCAGCGGGAATGCCCTGGCGCATCAGGATTTCGTTGGCGGTACAGCAAATCCCCGAAAGGTTGACGCCCTTCGCGCCGGCCGCCTGTGCGTACTCGATGATCTCCGGCATTTGGGAGGCCGCCACGATCATCTCGCTCAAGGTGGGTTCGTGTCCATGTACAACCACATTCACGTAGTCATCTTTCAGCACGCCCAGGTTGGCCTGTCCGAGAACAGGGGCGGGGGTGCCGAAGAGAATGTCCGAGATGTCGGTGGCCAGCAGGCTGCCGCCCCAGCCGTCGCCGAGCGCGGTGCGGACAGCATGTTGCAGGATGTGGGCAGGGTCCTGGTCGTCGCCAATGTGCGTGCGGTGCAGGCATTCCACGATCTCGCGGTCGATGCCGCGCGGCACCACGCCCGCTTCTTGCCAGCGCTTCTGGCGCTTTGCCGTGGCGCGTTTTGTCAACACAACCGCGCCTTCCTGTTGGCCGAACTGCGACAAATACAGGTCTGCCAGGTCGTTGGCGATCTCTTCGGGGGAACGCCCTTCGATGGGAATATCGTACAATGCAGCCGTAGTGCGCAGTTTTGCCACGTCGCGGATGTAATATCCTTCGGCCTGGCCGTTGGCAGTGGCTTTCAATGTCATCGCCATACCGCGTCCATGGTCGGAGTGGGCGGCTGCCCCAGATGCGATGGCGCGCGTCAGGTTGCGCGCTTGGATCGTGTCCAACGTTGCACCGCAGATGCCTACATCGCCGCTCTTGGTCAGACGGCAGGGACCCATACTGCAATTCTTGCAGCACATTCCGGATTCGCCAATGTTGCAAGGAGACATAGCGTCGGCGCGGGTAAAGGCTGTTCCGATGCCCAATTCCTCGGCGCGGATCAGCATCTGCTGGGCAGCCGGGTCGGTTGAATATTCATTAATCTCACGTTTCTTTGGCATCTTTCACCTACCTTTATTATTCATCCATTTTTACGGTTCCAATGCCAGGGCACGGCCACAGCGGGCGTCCCTGGTACTGGACTCGTTGCGCAAAACTGACGGTTTTTTTGACTGTTTCATACACGGCGGTGTGACGGAAGTTCGTATCGGTATTTTCTCTTCCGTAGGCTGCAACCCCCATTTCAGCAAGCATCGGGATGTCCCCCAGGTACCCCGCTTCCTCCAAGCGGGCGGCAATCTGTTCTTCTTTCACTTTTGCTGGATCAAATGTGACTTCGATTGCCTGAAAAGCGCTGCTGGCATATACTTCCTCTACGCCCGGCAGTTCCATGAGAATGCGCCGTACTTCTGAAACATGGTGGTCCCCGTACAGCGCAGGCGCGCTAAACGCCTTGGTTTCCATAACAGCACCTCCTGTAAGAGCTGGGTTGATCGGTGTTTTGGAACAAGAAAATCACTCCAAGACTGATGATACACTTCACCATTATTATTCTAGCATCAGGTGGGTTATCTGAAACAAAGTTGTGAGTATTGTCAGTCGAAAGCAGGATTAATGTCTCATTTTCTCGCCCACTCTTGTTCGAGTCGCGGACTTGTACGGACAATTGAGCGTATCGGGATTTACTTGTTAGTACAAGTATGACGTCATTTGTAATAACGCTGGAGCAAGCGCTCGTGGAATTTTGTATGGAATGATACAAGAATGCAACATGTTGACCGTTCACGCGCCATGCATCTTTTCCTGATCAAGATATCAGCATACCATACCTTAACGATTCATCCCTGACTATGTCCGGCCTGAATCGACAAAAATTAAATTCGCGATCGAAATTGCTTCGGATGCCAGATCATCGCAAATTTATCAATTATTTTAGCAAAAGCATACTTCTTCTTCATCAGTCAATAGGCTGTAATTGGAAGACAGAAATGACTACTTGAGATAGCCGCTTGGAGGATAAAAATAGAGAAAGGGAATTAATCCATACAGTGGGTGTGCAGTACGGGTGATGAATATTTTCTCAGCCTTTTGTTGCCCCCGACCGGTGTCAGTTTTGGTTCTGACTATACCAACAATTGAACATCCTTATGCACAGAATTTCCGCGCCACGCCCGCAAGGATATGTGCCAGGCGAGTCAAGTCAGGAAGCGAAACCCATTCATCCGGGGTATGGAGGTTGTTACCGGCCGCGCCAAACATTAACGTCGGAATGCCTGCATCTTGGAACAGGGCAGCGTCCCCCCAGGCATTTTCGCCCACCGCCTTGACCGGGCTCCCGAGTTCGCGTTCCATTTCGCTGGCGACGATCTCCCAGATTTCCTCATGTCCTCGTGCTTCAAAGGGGTCGCGTGCAAGTTTGACTTCCACATGTCCGCTGAAGTTTGGATAGACTTGCTTCACTTCAGCGAATATTGTCTCAATCTCAGCGATACGGTTTTCAATCGTCTCACCGGGCTGGGTGCCAATTTCGATTCCCAGCACACAGCGACCAGGGTAAGTGGCGTAATCTGTCCCGCCGGAAATGGTACCGGTGTGGAAGACAGTTTTATCGTTCAGCGGATGAGCGTTGGGAGCAAATTTTTCGCGGTCGAGGCGTTGGAGCCGGGTGATGACTTCCGCCATGTGGACGATGGCATCAATCCCTACGTGCGGCGCGGAACCGTGAGCCGCCCGGCCTTCGACGATAATATCCAGCCAGCCAAATCCCTGGTGAGTGGTGGTGATATTTCCTGGTTCGAGTGCTTCGAGAACAAGGACTGCATCTGGATGATAGTGTTTGACAAAGTCCATTGTGCCGGAAGATGTACCCTCTTCGTCAATAACGAGCGCGACCATCAGATCACCACGCAGACGGACACCGCTTTCCACTAGGGACTTCATGACCAGTAGTGCCGCAGCACAATGACCCTTGTCATCGGCAGAGCCGAGGCCAGTCAGAATGCCACCGTTGACCTGCGGCTTGAGAGCCTGGTCGCGCCAAAGGGCATAGCCAACCGTATCCAGGTGGGCGTTCAGGCATAGACTCTTTCCGCCGCCTGTGCCGCGCAAAATAGCGATAAGATTTGGGCGGCCGGGCTCCACTTCTTCCAGCCGCACTTCCACATCGAGGGGTTTCAGCCAATTTGCAATGTACGCGGCGACGTTCGCCTCGCCCGGTGAGCCGGGGACGAGCCACGGATTGGATGAATCAATTTTGACAAGTTCCGAAACTAAATCGATGACATCTTGAATTTCGATGGACATTTGTTGCTCCTATAAAGTTCATTGTGAGGAGAGCGTTCTTCCCAACAAAGCAATCCCTTAATTGCCGACTTGGAGATTGCTTCGCTCTGCTCGCAATGACATTGGATTAGCGATCCGCAAAATGGCAGGCGGTTAAATGTCCGCCGTCATCTGAAGCGAGTTCGGGTTCTTTCGTCAGGCAGGTTTCGGGGCTGCCCAATTGTCGGCATTTCCAACAGCGTGGATGGAAACGGCAGCCAGGGGGAATGTCGAGCGGCGATGGTGTTTCACCCGTGAGAATGATCCGCCCGCTTCTCTCGCTCGGCTCTGGGATGGGGATGACGGATACCAATGCCTGGGTGTATGGATGCTGAGGACTGTTGATAATGTCCTGCGCGGAACCCAGCTCCATCATTTTGCCGAGATATAGCACCATGATCCGGTCAGCAATCATCCATGCCAGGGAAAGGTCATGGGTAATGAACAGGTAGGTGAGTTGATTCCTCTCGCGCAGGTTGAGCATCAGACGGATGATTTCAGCGCGGATGGAAACGTCCAGCATGGAGACCGGTTCATCAGCCACGATGAATTCTGGTTCCAGCGCCATGGCCGCGGCGATGGAGACGCGTTGACGCTGTCCGCCGGAGAGAAGGTGCGGGTAACGGCGGGCAATTTCATCGGTTGGGAAAAGACCCGCTGATTCCAATGCGGAGTGGACGCGCTGCTTCAAGTCCAGATCTGATGCGGCGCACTGGTGAATCCGCAGTGGTTCGGCGACGATATCGAAGATGGATTGGCGCGGGTCGAGCGATTCGTAAGGGTCTTGAAAGATCGTCTGGATTTTTTGGCGGAGGCTGCGCAGTTCGTCACCCTGCACCTGCAATAAATTCTTGCCGCGATAAGAAATGCTGCCCGCCGTTGCATCGAGCAGGCGCGTGAGGGCCTTGCCGAGCGTGGTCTTGCCGCAGCCCGATTCGCCGACGACCGCCAGCACCTCGCCGCGATGAATATCGAAGGTGATTCCGTCCACAGCGCGCACAGAGGTTGGCGCGCTCTTCGATGCAAAGAGCCTGCGGCGCGCGGGATAGTGAACTTTCAGGTCGCGAATTTCCAAGAGAGATTCGTTCATCGCGCGTTATCCAATAGAAAACATGCGGCCTTGTGGTTCGCGTATGGGCTCATCATCGGCGGCTCATTGGCGACACATTGATCGAGGCGTTGGGAACAACGCGCATAAAAGGTACAACCTGCAGGCAGGTGCACCAAACTGGGCGGGTTGCCGGGGATGCCCGCGACGAACTGTCGTTCCTTGTGAATGTTTGGGAATGCCCGCAGCAAGGCTTGTGTATACGGATGCGCAGGTTGTTTGAACACAGACTCGACCGTGCCGTCTTCCACCAGCCTGCCCGCGTACATGATGGCAACCCGGTCACAGGTCTCGGCAATCACGGAAAGATCGTGCGAGATGAGGATCATCGCCAGGTTGAGTTCGTCGCACAGGCGTTCCATGAGATTCAGGATTTGCGCCTGCACCATTACGTCAAGAGCAGTGATTGGTTCGTCGGCGATGACCAGGCGCGGGTTGCAGGCCAACGCCATCGCGATCATCGCACGCTGGCGCATTCCGCCTGAAAACTCGTGCGGATAATTAGAGGCGCGGTTGGAGGAAATGCCCACCATGTCGAGCAGGTTCAGAACCCGCCGACGCGCATCTTCTTTCGAGACCTGCGGCTCATGCTGCAAAATCGCTTCGAGAATTTGCTTTTCGATTGTCTTGACCGGGTTGAGGGCGTTCATCGCACCCTGAAAGACAACCGAGACTTGGCGCCAGCGAATCTTTTCTATTTCCTCCTCGGATTTGGAGCACAGGTCTTCGCCGTCAAAAAGAATCTGGCCGCTTGTGATGGTCGCGTTTCGAGGCAGCAAACGCGGGATGGATAAAGCGGTCGTCGTCTTGCCGCAGCCTGATTCACCTGCCAACCCAAGCACCTCTCCCTCTTTCAACGAAAAACTGACGTTGCGAACTGCTTTCACAGTGCCCGTCAGGCTGGTGAACTGAACGGAAAGGTCTTTGATCTCTAGCATTCTAGTAATCTCGCAGGCGTGGATTCAGAATTCGGTCAAGCACATGACCTGTGAGCGAAAATCCCAGAACGATAAAGACAATCCCAAACCCTGGCGGGACGAGGTACCACCACGCGCCGCGCCCTGCCGCGCCTGCCTCGAAGGCATAGTGAAGCATGGTTCCCCACGAGACACGCACGGGGTCGCCCAATCCGAGAAAGGCGAGGGTTGCCTCTGAAAGGATGGAACCTGCGATCACCAGGACCGTGTTCGCAAAAATAAGCGGGATCACGTTGGGAAGGATATGTACCATAATGATGCGGAAATCGGTCGCGCCCAACGAGCGGATGCGCTCGATAAACTGGCGTTCGCGCAGGCTGATGACTTGTGAGCGCGTGATGCGCGCCGTCGAAGGCCAGCCTGTCAGCCCGATGACCAAAATGATGATGGCGAAACTCTGCCCGAACATCACAGCCAGGACGATCACCAACGGCAGCATGGGCAGGACGAGGAAAAAGTCTGTCAGACGCATGAGGAGGTTGCCGATCCTGCCCTGGTAATAGCCTGCGATCAGCCCGATCACTGCGCCAAGAAAGATGGAGATCGCGGTTGCCAGCAATCCCACCATTAAAGAGATGCGTGAACCTGCCAGCGTGGCGCGGAAAACATCGCGTCCCAACTCATCCGTTCCCAGCCAATGCGCCTGACTCGGCGGCTGCAAAATGTTCGCCGCGCTTTCGGCCACATCCTTTGGGTCAAACGGAAAAATGATTGGTCCAAGCAGACTAATGATCAATATAAAGGCAAGAATGATGGCCCCGGCCCTGCCCAGCGGATCCGACCACAGCAAGAGCCACGTCTGGTTTTTGGGTATTTCAGCCAGGGTCAAATCGGACTCGCTCATGCTTCTTTTACCCTTGGGTCGATCAACAGGTAGGCAATATCAGAGAGAAAGTTCGCCAGAATAACAGTCGCAGCAGAAAGCAGGAAACTGGCTTCCAGAAGCGGATAGTCGCGCCGCAAAACAGCGTCGTACATCAGGCGTCCCATACCAGGCCAGGAGAAAACCGTCTCAACTTGGATGGCGCCTCCAACCACGAGGCTGACATAAAGCGCGGTGGTCGTAATGACAGGCAGGAGGGCGTTGGGAACGCCGTGTCCCCATAATACTTTTCGTGGTGGCAAGCCTTTGGCTCTGGCGGTCAAAATGTAGTCTTCGGTTAAGACATCGATCAATGAACTGCGCGTGATTAACGTGAACTGTCCCATGTCAACGATAGCGAGGGTGAGCGTGGGCAGGATCAGATGTTTGCCGATGTCCCCAAGATTTGCAAAGGATATGGCAGAACTTAACCCTGGCGATGCCATCCCTGAAACCGGGAAGGCGTTCAGGTAAACGCCCAAAATGATGACCAACACCAGACCTGTCCAGAATGTTGGCAGGCTCCAAAACACCAATGATGTGATGACCAGCGAACTATCCACGCGTGACCCGCGGCGGGCCGCGGCAATCACGCCTG
Source organism: Chloroflexota bacterium (assembly GCA_049323115.1). Taxonomy (GTDB): domain Bacteria; phylum Chloroflexota; class Anaerolineae; order Anaerolineales; family Villigracilaceae; genus JAABUE01. The sequence continues at coordinate 12,436 of JBMOMP010000084.1, read as the reverse complement.
CGACTATGCCGACAGTCACTACAATGACGGTCGCTGCACCCAATAGAATGAGTGTGTTTGCAATTCTCTCCTGGAGGATTTCCGCCACCGAGCGGCGATAGGTTACAGAAATTCCCAGTTCGCCAGTGACCACGTTTCTCAGATAATAAAAGTATTGTACGATCAACGGACGGTCGAGCCCGAAGACCTGGCGCAGGCGGGCAATCGCTTCGGGTGACAAATGTCCCGCCCGCGCCATTAAACGAATTGGGTCGCCAGGGAGAACCCGGAACAGAATGAAGTTGAACGTCGCCACAGACAGAAGTGTGATAAGCACCTGTCCTGTTTTTTTTAGGAGAATCTCGATACGCAGCATAATCCTGTTCCGGGTTGATATCGCTTATTTCACCGGTTCAACCTTCATGTAATTCTCGCGAGTGACGTTGTAGATGATCCCGCCGGGGATCTCAGACCAGCCTTGCCACACGCTGGTGTTGTAGGCCTGGAGTTTATCCTGGTACCACATGACGATATAGGCGGCGTCCTCGTAGAACATGGTTTGCATTTTGTCGACGATTTCTTTGCGGGCTTGTACGTCCAGCGTCGAGGCTTGCTGGTCGTACAAGTTGTCGTATTCCTGGTTACAGTAAAACACGTCGTTATTGCCGCCGATTTGATTGCACAGTGGGACGCCCAGCATGTAATTAGGATCCGGCACACCCGAATCCCAACCCCAGACGAAGATATCCCAGTCCTGGGTCTCGGTATCATAGACCATGTTGCCCAGAGTATTTTCATCGAGCGTTTGCAGGTCGAGTTTGGCGCCGATCTTCTCAGCCGCATCAGCGAATAGTTGCGCCGCGCGCACATCCACGGAAGTGGTTTGGATGGCGATCAGGCGGAATTCCATGGGATTGCCGTTGCTGTCCTCGCGAATCCTGTCGCCGTTGCTGTCCTTGTAGCCAGCCTCGTCCAGCAATTGTTTTGCTTTATCTGGATTATCGTTCAACTGTTGGTCCGCGGGGATGGGCAGATACCAATTTGTGATGCCAACCGGGATGATCGAATCACCGACCCGGCCGTGACCTGCCAGCGCGAGTTCCACAAGTTGGCTGCGATCCAGGGCATAGCTCAATGCCTGACGCACCACCTTGTCGCGCAGCATGGGGTTTCCATTCGACTTGGCATCCTCAGAGACGTTGAAGCCAATGTGATGGAAGGAATAAGACGGAAGCGAAACAGCCTTCACATTCGAGGCCGATTCCAGGCCGTCCCAAACTGTCGGCGGCACTTCCGTGAGAATATCGACGTCGCCGCTTTTTAACGCCTGCGCCATGACATCCTCGTTTCCGTAAAGGATGAAGGTGATTTTCTCCGCTTTTGGCGCGTCTCCCCAGAAATCGGGATTCCGTTCCAGGGTCAGGCTGGTGCCGCTTTGCCATTCGACAAACCGGTATGGCCCGGAGCCAATCGGTTTCTCGTTTGCAAATGTCTCGATATCTTCGGCGGTCATCCCATCCCAGATATGCTTGGGGAGGATGGGAATGGCAAGGCCGGGATTGAAAGCCTGAGGAAGGTCAAAGGTCAGCGTTGCAGTCTTTGAATCGGTTGCCTCAATGGAGGTCATGTGAGTCAGCCATTGAGCATATTCCCCAAACTCATTGTCTTTGATCAGGTTGTAGGTGAACACTACATCGTCCGCAGTAAGGGGCTGGCCATCATGCCATTTGGCGTTGTCGCGCAGGTTGAAGGTAAGCGTCTTGCCATCCTCAGAGTAGGCGAATTCCTGCGCTAACTCAGGCTTGGCCTTGAGATCCAGGTCATAGCCCAGCAATTTGTCGTATACCAATTGGATGATCTCCTGGGCCTCAGTGCTATAGGTGGTGAGCGGGTTCATGGTGTCGGGTTCAGAGGCCCATCCAACACGCAGGATCGCCGCGCTTGGTTTACTGCCTCCCTGGCATGCGCTCAGTATAAAAATACAGATGACAGCCAGACTAAAAAGTTTGTTCCTAAACATTGAACTGCCTCCTTATATGCAAAGTAATGCAAAAAGACTCAAGTTGCTGATAACGTTCTCATAAACATTTTATCACAAACGGCTTTCCTGTCAACGAATACCACCCCATCACAATGGGAAAATGACTGTAAAAATGGGCTTTTTAAGCATAAAAAGGCATTTTCTTGGTGTATACTAGTCTTGTGGCCGGGAAAATTCATACACCAGCCCGCGATAACCTTGACGGGGGCTAATTTAAGGACTATTATTTGTGATAACGTTATCATGCCTATGAATAAAAATAAAGTCACCATCAAAGAGGTTGCCCGCAGGGCGGGCGTTTCCCCTGCAACCGCATCACGCGTTGCGGGAAATTATGGCTATGTCAGCAAAGCCATTCGCCAGAAAGTGCTGGCAGCCATTCGGGAACTTGGCTATCGTCCCAATACTGTTGCGCGCAGTATGGTGACAAAGTCCACGCACACGCTTGGGCTGGTAGTCACTGATATTACCAATCCATTTTTTGCCCATCTGATGCGCAGCGTGGAGGACATTACTTGGGAGGCCGGGTATACCCTGTTCCTTGCCAATACTGACGAGAATGTCGAGCGCGAGGAAGCCATCATTCAAACCATTTTGGAAAGGCAGGTAGATGGAGTGATTCTTGTCCCTGCCACCAGCCACTCTACGCCTCACTTGGAGCATTTCACCCAACAAGGTATCCCACTCGTACTGTTGGATCGCAGCGTCGCAGGACTTGCGGCAGATGCAGTGATGGTGGATAACGAACATGGCGCATACCAGGCCGTCTCACATCTCATCCGCTTGGGGCACAACCGCATTGGGATGGTGATCGATAACCTGGATATTTCCACGAATACCGAAAGGTTGGCTGGCTATCGACGAGCGCATCAAGAGGCGAACCTGCCAATCGAAGAGCAGTTGGTTCAATCCTGCCAGTTCACCGAACAGTCCGCCTTTAATCTTGCGACTGAGATGTTCAATCATCCTCAACGTCCGACTGCGTTGTTTGCAGCCAACAACTTTATGACGCTAGGGATTTTACGCGCCGCACGCGAAGCCAATCTCCGAATTCCCGAGGACATTGCGCTGGTCGGTTTCGATGACATGGAATGGACGGCGTTCAGTCCGTTGCAGATCACGGCAGTGGCGCAGCCAGTCCAAGAATTGGGCAATGTGGCGGCCAAACGCTTGCTCATGCGCTTGCAGGGCGATCAAACCTCCCCAATGGAAATTCGACTGAAGACCAATTTCATCATTCGCAAATCCTGCGGATCGTGAATTTTGAATATGTCATAGCGAAAGGATTTACCACCTTATGGAACTCTCAACACTGGTTGACAAAGCACGCCAGAGTCTTCTGTTTACCGCACCCGTTCTCGGCCCGGACTTGGAGCGGTTTCTGGACGAACAAGGATCTGCCATCCGACAAATGGCCAAACGCGCCGTGGATGAAAAAGTTTCGCACATTTACTGGGTGGGATGCGGCAACTCGTGGGTCAATTTGTATTCGGGGAAATACCTGCTGGATAAATTCACCGACATGCCAAGTGACGTTTACACCGCTTACGACTTCATCTGGCGGGATTCGACTCGACTCAATGCAAATGCCTGGGTCTTCCTCGCTTCTTTTTCTGGAGCGACGGAGGATACCACTGCCGCATTGCGCTTTGCCAAAACGCGAGGGGCTCGCACGATTGCCATCGTCAACAAGGCAGATAGCCTGATGGGAAAGGAAGCGGATGAGGTTGTTGCTTACGGCTCGAAGGCTCTATACATCCTGCCATTAGCGTTTGCTTATCTTTTCTCCCTTGAGGTAGCGCGGCTCAAAGGCGCGGCAGGTATGGATGAGATCATCGATGGCCTGTACAAACTTCCAGCATTACTGAGCAAACAATATGTCGAAGAAGAAGCGCCGACAAAAGAACTCGCTGAGCAATTCCTTCAGGAGCATCTGTTTTACACCATGGGCAGCGGACCTCTCTACGGCCTGGCCTATAAATTCGGCCTGACGGTGTTCATGGAAAACATGCGCGTCAATGGCTCATTCATGGACGCATCCGAATTTCGGCACGGCCCGGCAGAAGTGCTCGACCGTGAAAAGCCCGCGGTGGTTTTGTTGAAAGGGACCGATGAGTCACGCCCGATGATTGAGCGCGTACAAAAGATTTGCGAGACCAACGGGGCGCGCGTGCTGGTATTCGACCTTGCAAAATACCCCGGTGTTCATCCCCTGCTGGCCCCGTTCGTATTGATGATCCCATTACAGTGGTTTGCAGTCTGGTCATCGTTGATGCGCGGCATCACTGATTTGGACGAGCGTGTCCTGATGGGCCGCGGCATCATGGGCAAAGGTCAGGGAGTGACCTGGCCATGAGCACCATCGCAGTTGCGGTTGGAGATAACTGTGTTGACCATTACCTTCCGCCAATCGGGTGTGATTTCAGCGGCGGGAATGCGGTCAATGTGGCGGTGCATCTCGAGCGCGCAGGCTGCCCGACGGCATACATTGGCGCCATCGGCGATGATGAAAACGGGAAAAAACTTTTGCAAGATATCAACCGCGAGGGCGTGGATACAACACACGTCAAAGTCTATCCAGGCCAGCATACTGCCTGCACTCACATTCGTCTGAGTGAAACAAAAGAGCGCCAGTTCGTGTATGAAGATTTTGGGCCAAAGGATGTCTTTGCGTTAGACGAAGCGGACATCGCTTTTATCCAGGGACATCGCCTCGTGCATAACACCTGGCAGGGCGGCACGGAAAAATACCTACCGCGCTTCAAACAGTCCAATATTCTTGTCTCCCAGGATTATGGCGAACGCTACACCCCGGATTTCGTTGATCGGACGATAGCGTATGTTGATGTGGCATTTTTTTCGATGCCGGAGGACGCGGGGCAGGATATGCGTCAGTTGGCAGAGCAGATGAAGGGGCGCGGGCTGCGGCTTGTCGTCGTGACGCAGGGATTGAATGGAAGTATTGCCTTTGACGGAAATTTTTATTTCCAGCCGGCCATTCCTGTAAAAGTCGCTGACACCCTCGGCGCGGGCGACGCATTCATCGGAGCATTCCTGGCAAACTGGCTCGATCACAAAGAAATTGCTGATTGCATGAAGGTCGCTGCGCAAGTTGCCAGCCAGACTTGTACACATTTCGGCGGCTGGTAGAACAGGAGAAAAAATGGCATATCGAACCGATCGCTCGCAGGAACTTTTCCAACAGGCGCAGCAAACTTTTGCAGGAGGGGTAGGCAGCGGCACGCGCGCCCCTGGCAGCGGGTGGTCGCCTTCTCCGATTTACGTGGATCGCGGTGAAGGCTCACACATTTGGGATGTGGATGAGAACGAATATATTGATTACCTGGTCGGCGGCGGCCCGCTGATTTTAGGACATCGCCCCCAGCCCGTCATTGACGCGGTGTGCCAGACACTGCAAGGACGCGGCAGCCTTTTTTCACTGGCGCACGATCTGGAAATCGAGGCGACGCGCAAAATCTGCGAGTTACTCCCCTCCATCAAGAAAATGCGCTTCGATAATTCTGGCACAGCGGCAGTGCAGCGCGCCATTCGTTTGGCGCGAGCATTCACGGGAAAAACAAAAGTCCTTCGATTTGAAGGTCATTATCACGGTTGGTCAGACCAAATTCATTGGAGCAACCGTCCCCCGCTTGAGGCGGCGGGCCGCCGCAATGCGCCGCGTCCTATCCCCAACTCCAATGGCATCCCCCAGGTCCTGGCCGAAACGCTGATCGTCCTTCCGTGGAACGATGCTGATCTGCTGGAGAAAGCCATCAAGGCTCACAAGGATGAGATCGCCTGTGTCATTACCGAACCAATTCTGGGGAACACGGGCGGGATCATGCCTCAACCCGGATATTTACAGGCCATGCGCCAACTCACTGCGGACAACGAGATCGTTCTTATCTTCGACGAGGTGCTGACTGGCTTTCGAGTGGCATTGAACTGCGCCCAGGGCATGTTCGGCATCACGCCCGACCTGACGACACTCGCGAAAGCAATGGCGGGAGGCTTCCCTGCCGCGGCGGTGGGCGGCTCGGAAGAGGTCATGGACTTGATCCCGAAGGGCGAGGTGATGTATGGTGGCACGTACAACTCCAATCCTGTCGTCACCAGTTCCACGGTCGCGACCTTAACCGAACTCTCGAAACCCGGTGTCTACGAAAAGATGAATGCTCTCGGTGAAAAACTTGCAGATGGCTTGGTTGAGCTGGCTCACCGCGCGGGCTTCCCAGCCTGTTGGAGCGGGGTCGGTTCGATGTTCCAACTCTGGTTCTGTGAGCCGAATGAACTGCCGCAGGATTATCGCGCGGCCGTGCCGATCCTCAAGCGCAGTCCCTTCCCCGCACTTTGGCAGGGATTGATGGAACGCGGCGTATTGGTCCAGCCGCGGCAGGACAACCTATTCCTGCTTTCTACGGCGCACACCGAAGTCGACATCCAAGGAACGCTCCAGGTGGCCGAAGACACGCTGAATAAAATGCGCGTCAAATAATTGTTTTCCAAGAGGAACATCCTCTTAATCAAAGAAAGGAGAAAGTGAAATGAAAACCAAACTCTATTGGATGTTTGCCGCCCTGATGATCGCGACTATGGTTTTGTCGTCCTGTCAGGGACAGCAGACTCCCATGCCGACGGCAGCGCCATCGGAACCCGGTCAACCGCAGACCTTCAACTGGAAACGCTACGAGGGACAGGAGATCACCCTGTTGCTGAACGAGCATCCCTGGACGGATGGGTTGAGGCCGCTGGTCGCAGAGTTCGAAGACCAGACCGGCATCAAGGTCAACCTGCAGGCTTTTGCCGAGGATCTCTACTACGACAAGGCTGAACTTGCCCTGCGCTCGGACAAGCCGGTAGCGGATGTCTTTTTCCTCTCCATGGATTCGACCGGCTATGCACAGTGGCAGGCCAACCTTCTTGCTCCCATTACTCCTTACCTCGACGACCCGGCGATGACCAGCCCGGACTATGACCTGGCCGATTTCCCGGACGGATTCCGCGTAGGCGCGACATTCCCGCTGGATGGCCCGGATGCCCAACTGTATGGCATCCCGATCACCTTCGAGGCTTACATCCTTTTCTATAACAAGGACCTGGTTGATAAGTATCTGGATGGGAAAGTGCCTGAGACAATGGAGGAATTGATCGCAGATGCCCAAAAGATCACGGACGAGGGAAATGGCGAGGTCTATGGTTCGGTCGTGCGCGGCATTCGCTCGGATACGATCATGGATACCTTCACTGGTGTGATCTTCGACAGTTGGGGCAGTGATCCGACGCCGCTTCCGTACAACCTGTGGTTCGATGGCGATTGGAAAGAACCGCGCTTCACCGATCCGCGCATCGTGGAGGGGTTATCCAATTACGCTGCGCTGATGAAGTCTGGCCCGCCCAACATCCAGTCCATTGACTGGAACGAAGCCACCCAGCTTTTCGCACAAGGCAAGGTCGCTTTTTATGTTGATGCAAGTTTGTTTGCCCCGGACTTCGAAAATCCCGAATCATCGGCTGTGGCTGGCAAGGTTGGTTATATGCCTCTGCCAAAAACCGATAAGGGATCCATGACAGGTCACTGGATGTGGGGCCTGGGCATTCCCGCGAACTCCGAGCACAAGGAAGCCGCATGGTATTTCGTCCAATGGGCAACCAGCAAACAGATTGATCCGCAAATTGGCACAAAGACCGGCGGCGCCACGCGTCTCTCGACCTGGGACAACCCCATTTACAGTTCAACTCTGAATCCTGAATACGTGACAGCCGTCCAGACCGCCATGAAGACATCGCGGCCCACGGGCGTGTTCTTTGAGGGCTGGAAGGAAATCGGCATGATGGTTGTGGATGCAGTGCAGGAAATCTATGCCGGAAAACCGGCGGACCAGGCCTGCGCCGAATTGCAGGAGAAAGCCCTGGAAGTCGTCAAATAACCTTGGCTGACCGATTTTCTGAAGAAAGTAACCATCCTGTCGGATTTTCCATCTGGAACGGTCCGGCAGGATGGAAAATAACCCCACATGCGAACCTCCAAATTCAATCCCAACTACCTTTACATTTTGCCAGCCTTGCTGGTTTTAGGGCTTACTTCGCTTTATCCAATCATTTATTCCGTCGTCATGAGCGTTTTCAATTGGGATTGGGGATTGCGCTTCGAGTTTGTGTGGCTGGAAAACTACATCTACTATTTTACCGATCCGGTATTCTGGCAGGTACTCTGGCAAACATTCACCTTCACCGTCGGCGCGGTTTCAGTGGAGTTTGTGCTGGGGATGGCGTTGGCCGTCATTGTCAATCGCCTCGGCGTAGGGATGGGGGGCATTCGCACGATCCTTATGACCCCGCTCATGGTCTCCGGCATTATTGTTTCTCTCATCTGGAAAATTCTGCTCGACCCGACGTTGGGCATTGTCAATTATTTCATCAAATTGCTCGGCTTCCCAACCTCTTCCTGGTTTGGCGCGCCATCCACCGCAATGCCGTCCATCATTCTTGTGGATACCTGGTGGCAGACCGCGTTTGTGTTCATCGTATTATCGGCAGGTTTGCGAAGCCTGCCTCGTGAACCGTTCGAGGCCGCTGAAGTGGATGGAGCCACCAGCCTCCAATCGTTCTATTATCTGACTCTTCCCATGTTGAAGCCCACTATTTTGACAGTATTGATCTTCCGCACAATTGACTGCCTGAAAGTCTTTGCTATCATCTTCGGGACGACTGGCGGCGGCCCAAACACAGTAACGGAATCGGTTCAAACGTTGGCGTATCGAACCGCTTTCAAATATCTATTCCTTTCCCGCTCCATGACCCTCATGGTGATTTTCTCGGTGGTGATCTTGGCATTTTGCCTGATCTACATGCGGGTTGGAGAACGAGGCGACAATTGAGAGGTTGCATTCAATGACGAACCGCGCCAAACGCAGGCTGACTACGATCGTTGCTTACCTTTTCGCCTTCCTTGCCATCGCAGGGACTCTATTCCCGATTCTTTGGATTTTTTCGATTTCGCTGAAGACCCAGCGGGATGCCTTCGCTATGCCGCCGGTATGGATCTTCAGACCGGTTTGGAACAACTACGTCCGCATCTGGCAAACGGCCGGGTTTGCAGAGGCATTCAAGAATAGCGTGATTGTGACGTTAGCCGGTGTGTCTTTGTCGTTAGTAGTCGGTATCCCGGCAGCCTATGCCTTGAATCGACTTTCATTCCGGGGGAAGGGGTTTATTTCCATCTGGCTGTTGATCACCTATATGTTCCCGGAGTTTCTATTCATCATCCCGATGTATGTGTTGTACCAAAAGTTGGGCCTGTATGATACCCAGATAGGATTGGCGTTGGTATATCAGGTATTTGTCTTGCCATTCGTGATCTGGCTGATGCGGGGATTTTTCAATGACGTACCGGCAGAGTTGGAGGATGCGGCGCGGATTGACGGTTGCACCCGCCTGCAGGCTCTGATCAATGTGTATCTTCCTTTGACTGCGCCCGGTATTTCTGCCACTGCCATTCTCTCGGCCATCTGGATCTGGAATGAAATCACCATTGCTCTTGCGCTGACATTCGATTCGGCCAGGACTGTCACGGTAGCCGCGGCCGGGTTCCGTGGTTACGCCGCCATTGATTGGGGCGGGATGACCGCCGCATCCATCGTCTCCATCGTGCCAATGCTCTTATTCGCTGCCTTCGCCCAGCGCTATATCGTTGAGGGGCTTACTTTGGGAGCGGTAAAATAACAATGCGCGTAAATTACCGGGCTGATCTGACACAAGCGACCTGGGAACGGCGGCTTGCGCAAAAAGCGACCAGTTCCCCGGGCGGGTAGCCGCCATCATAATTCGCGAAATCAGACTCCGAAGTTTCCTGGCTTCGGAGTTTGTATTCACAGGCAGTTTTCGTAAGCATTTTGTCCGCTTTTCGAAAGAAGAACGATTTATTATATAGACATCTCTTTGCAAAGGACTCACATGTCGAAGCCAGAGACAGGTTCCAAAGATACACAACCGGACATCCCTGAAACAGTCGTGACTGGCGCGCTGCGAGGCGATCAGGCAGCGTTGGCCGCCATCTACGATGCCTACGCCCGGCGCATCTACCGCTACATCTACAGCCGCGTAGGCAATGCCGCTGATGCCGAAGACCTCACTTCCCAGACCTTTCTCGGCGTGTTGGAAGCGCTGCCGCGCTACCGGCATCGCGGGCAGTTTACAGCCTGGATTTTCCAGATCGCGCGCTTCAAGGCCATGGATCACTTCCGTCGCCGCCGTGACATTTCCACCGTCACCGAAGCGTTGATCGACCCACAGGCAGGTCCGCTGCTCGAGGACATCATCCGGAACGAGGCAATTGAAAAGCTTATGGAGTTGTTCCACGCCCTCAACGAGGGCGAGCGCGAACTGTTGCGCCTGCGATATGTCGCTGAGTTATCCTTCGTCGAGATTGCCGCCCTGCTGGGGCGCAAAGAAGACGCTGTACGCAAGTCACTCCAACGCATCCTGGCGCGTTTATATGACCAGATGGAGGTACAAAATGCCTGAGCCTACCCACGACACTCTCGAGTTCGAAAACAAGGTGCGCACCGCCCTGGCTGTGCCTGAACCTGACCCGGCTTTCATTTACTCGCTGCGGGAGCAGTTCCTGTCCCGCTCATCAACCAAGGAGACAAACATGAAACTGAAACAGACGGGCTTTTTCCCACGTTTCGCCTGGGGATTTGCCTTGCTCGTATTGCTGGCATTGACCGTTACTGCTCTTTCCTCGCCTATGGTCGTCAATGCTATGCGGCGATTGTTGGGCTATTTCCCCGGCGTGGGAGTGGTGGAAAGCGCCCCCCTGCGCGTGCTCGTCGAGCCGGTGACGCAAACCCGTGATGGTATTACGCTGACAGTCGAACAGGCTGTGGCAACTGCTGACAAGACGGTTATCACTTTTCACTATGTCAAGGACGCCTCGTTTGTCGAACGTCCCGCCCAGGAAGTGCCTGCCCCCAAGAAACCGGCTTTGCGCCTTCCGGACGGCAGTGAACTGGTGCTCATTTCAGCACTACAAGGAGATCTGCCAGAAGGTTATAGGTATGAATTTGGGCCGTTGCCCCAGGGTGTGGATCACGTAGTATTTTCCCTGCCATACGTTTTAGAGAAGGGGAAAGCCGGACCCGAAAACTGGGAAATCCCGCTTGCTTTCCGGGTCTCGACCGATGAGGGCTTCCCCGTTATCGAAGTCGTTCCTACGGCTACGGTAGCTACGCTTGCGCCCGCCAACACATCTGAAGATACCCTTTTGACGCCAGCCTCTCCGGCTCCAGATTTGACCCGCGGGATTTCATTCACACTCGATAACGTCGTCACGCTGCCCGATGGTTACCTCTTCCTGGGAAATACCCGCTGGAACATCACCGTTCCTGAAGGCGCGATGTATAACGCCTTCCCACCCTCCATGACCGTTACCGACGCAGATGGACAGACCATCCCTGCTGAGAAGACTCAAGCGGAAGAAAACTCCACGAACTATGGCTTGATACCGTTTGCCTATCAGGTCAATGGGAAAGAGCTTCACGGGCCGGTCACACTCCAGGCGGATACGATGCGGGCTTATATTTCCTATAACATATCCTCGTCAATGCCGCTGGCTTTCCAGTTCGATCCGGGTCCGAATCCACAGCCTGGACAAACCTGGACACTGGATCAGAATATTGTAGTAGACCAGTACAGATTGCACATTTCATCGGCTCGGATGGTAGTCGATCCGGATTCAGGAAACTATTCCTACGAATTTACGATGGATTCACCGGACGGGATCGTCGAGGCATCCCTCATAGACCTGGATCATCTCGACGAGACGATGAGCGGCGAACCTGGAGACTGGGAACCGGGACCGTTCACCGCAAAACTCGAATATGCCGCTACGCCTCCAACAGCGGGCGCGCCCGTGCGGGTGGCTGTTGCCAGCCTGCGCTTTGTCTTCCACGGCCTCTGGCAGGTCAGTTGGTCGGCGCCTGGGCAATAAAAACACCGGCACGTTATGGGCAAGCCATCAGTTTTGTAGATGGCTTGCCCTATTTCTTTATTTTCTATCCCACAGCTAAAATGTCAGCCATAAAGTATACTTTGCGGTGACCAAACCAGAGACCCGCACTTGCGGATGATGCCAGCCGTTAGCTGCTGCCTCAGGAGTCAATGATTTGCGGTAGACGGCATTAATGAAAAAGGAAACGACTGTGTACAAACTTCGCCATTACAGATGGATAGCAGTCTTGCTAGGATTCGTGTTGGCGGCGTGCAATCAAGGCGCCAACCCTGCGTCGACCGGCGAGACAAACACTCCTCCTGGAGCGGCAACTCTGCTTTTTGAAGGATTTTACGCGGCTGATACCGAGATGTCATCTTTTGTCACGTGTGCCATGGGCATATTCCCAGGACCAGGCAAAGGCT
>JBMOMP010000083.1:0-6929 GCA_049323115.1 Chloroflexota bacterium | reverse complement strand
CCGCAGTGCCGGTCGAATAGCATCCGTTGGGTGCGCAAGTAATAGCCGAAGAAAACAAACGGATGTAAGAAAAATATAGCCCCTGGAATTTTTTATGATCCAGGGGCTGGTTTATCTTTCAGAAGGGGTATCAGAACATCATCCCGTTGATCCTATCGATCGTCTCGGGAGCAGGCCGCAGGTCGGCTTCTGTGAGGCGGTTGAGGGGCTCGTCCGCCAGGTTGTAAAGTTCGGTCAGTTCCGGTTTGCTGGGGTCCACGTAGATCAACCCGGTCAGCAGGCAACTGCACGAGTTGGCTTCTTCCAGGATGCGGATGGATTCGCCCCGGTTCGAGGGATCGAAATCGCGCTCGAGTTTCTTGAGCAGGATGCTCGATCCATCGTGCAGTTCGACTTCCAATCCTTCGCCCTCTTCGTATTCCACCAAGATCTCGGCGGCGGGTGGGACGTAAGACAGTTCGTGCAAGGCGGTCTCGTGCTCTTTGCCCCAGGCGTAAGAGTGGTAGGAAGCGTCCTGGTTGTTGAAGGTCACGCACGGACTGATGATATCCAACACAGCGATGCCCTTGTGACCGAGCGCGGCCTTGATGAGTTCCTTGACCTGCTTGGGGTCGCCCGCGAAAGAACGCGCCACGAAGGTCGCCCCGCCCACCAGCGCTTCCCAGGCGATGTCGATAGGCATGTAGGGATTGGTGCCCTGGTTCTTCAGGCTCAGGCCAACTTCGGCAGTGGCAGAAAATTGTCCCTTGGTCAGCCCATAGACGCCGTTGTTTTCGATGATGTAGACCATCGGCACGTTGCGACGCACGGCGTGTTTGAACTGGCCCATGCCAATGCTGGCAGTATCGCCATCGCCCGAGACGCCCAGGCCGCGCAGCGTGATGTCGGCAAACAGGGCGCCGGTTGCAACCGAGGGCATGCGTCCGTGCAGGCCGTTGAAACCGAAGGAACGGTTCAGGAAGTAGGTGGGGCTTTTACTCGAGCAGCCGATGCCGCTGAACTTTACCAATTTCGAAGGATCGATATCTGCCTCGTAGCAGGCGGCAATGATTTGGTTGGCGATGGAATTGTGCCCGCACCCCTGGCACAGGGTGGTCGGGTTGCCGCGATAATCGGCTTTCGCCAGGCCAACCAGGTTGAACTGTCCATTCGCTTTAGTTGTGGGTAGAGTTACGGCCATTATTTATTCTCCTTTGCAAGGATGCTTTGCTTGACCCATTTGGCAGAAGCAGCCAGGCCGTCATTGAACGCAATCGAGGTCAGCCTGTCTCCCAGTTGTGGAAATTCGGCCAGCAGGAGTTTGTACATTTGCCCGTCGCGGTTCATTTCGACGACGTAATTGCGATCATGGGATTCGATGAACTCCTTGACTTTGTCGGTGAAGGGGATGCCGCGAATGCGCATCGAATCTGCCTTGAGGCCTGCCTCCGTTTCGAGCAGGTGACGCGCCTCACGAATGGCGGCCTCGGTCGAGCCAAAGGCGATAATGCCAACGGTGGCGCCTTTTGTCTTTTCGATGATGGGATCGGGAATGAACCTGGCAGCGTTGCGATATTTCTTTTTGATACGGTCCATGAGACGCGCCCAGGTAGCCGCGTCCTCGCTGTAGCGCGCGTTTTCGTTGTGACCCGTCCCGCGCATGAAATACGCGCTGGCCGGATGTTTATTGCCAGGGAAGGTACGATAAGGGATGCCATCGCCGTCCACATCGCGGTAACGGCCCCAATCGCCATTGAGTCTCTCCAGATCCTCCTCCCAGAGCACCTTGCCGCGATCCATGGGAGTATCGGGGTATTTGAACGGTTCGGTCATCCACTGGTTCATGCCCAGTTCCAGGTCACTGAGGACGAAAACGGGCGTCTGTATATGCTCGGCGATATCGAACGCGCGCCAGCCGAACTCGAAGCACTCGTTGACCGTCCCCGGAAGAAGGATGATCTGCTCCGTATCGCCGTGTCCCATGTAGTGTGTGAAGGTCAGGTCGCCCTGCGAAGTGCGGGTCGGCAAACCCGTGCTGGGTCCCATGCGCTGCACATCCCAGATAACGACTGGCGCCTCCGCAAAATAGGCCAACCCGGCAAATTCGGTCATCAGGCTCAGGCCCGGCCCGGAGGTGGAAGTCATGGCGCGCAAACCGGCCCAGCCAGCGCCAACGGCCATCCCGATGGCAGCCAGTTCGTCTTCTGCTTGCACTACGGCGTAGGTATTCTTGCCGTCTTTGCTCTTGCGAAGTTGAGGTAAATACTCCACTAATTCTTCGGCCAATGATGTCGCAGGGGTGATGGGGTACCAGGCAGCGAACTGCACGCCGCCGTAGATCGATCCGATGGCGGCGGCCGTGTTCCCATCGGCCATGATCAGGCCTTCAGTCTTGTTCATCGGTTCGACGTAATACGGGTCTTTCTTCTCCAGGTTTTCTTTCGCCCAGGTTGCTGCAGCCAGGACAACATTGAAGTTCAAATCAATTGGCTTTTGTTTGCCTTTGAAATGGAATTCCAGGGCCGCTTTGATTTTTCCAACATCAATCTCGATCGTTTGCGCCAGGATGCCTACATAGACCATGTTGGCAACTAAATCTTTTAGATTGGATGGCACATCGTTCTGTTCGCGCATGATCTCTTTGACGGGCATGGGATACACAATGATATCGTCGCGCGTCACATCCAGCTTGATGCTGTCATCGTAAAAAAATGCCCCGCCGGTTTGAACGACTGCCAGGTCCCTGCTGAATGACTGGGCATTCATGCAAACCATAATGTCGTACTCCTCACGGCGGGCAATGAAACCATCTTTGTTGACGCGGATGGTATACCAGGTGGGCAAGCCCTGGATATTGGACGGGAACAGGTTCTTGCCAGAAACGGGGATGCCCATCTTGAACAACGCGCGCAAGATGGTGGTATTGGCCGTCTGGCTGCCGGAGCCGTTCACGGTGCCAACGGTAATGGAAAAGTCGTTAACGATCTTTCCAGTCATGAAATTCTCCTTCGATTTACTCCTGTGATTTTTGTGGCGTAAAAGCCATCAATTGGTGGATCAAATCGGTGTGTTCTGTCAACGCTTTATAGCCCGAGTCGAAGTCATGGCTACAAATACTTTCGACCATTTTCTGGTGATACCCCCAAACCTCTTGCAGGTAATTCAAATCCGTATAGAAATTCAACCCAACCGCCTCATAAGCCTCCCAATAAGCCTCCAAAATACCCATCATGAAAGGATTGTCCAGGCGACGATAGATCGTGAGATGCAGTTCGCGATGCTCTTCATGAGGGATCTGGACGGGGTTGCCGCGCAACTTCTCCCAGGCGCTGGCCAGCAGGGTAGTCAATTTTTGATGATCGTCGGGCGTAAGACTTTGCGCGGCCTCATACCAGTAAGCGATCTCGATGTGCTGGCGCAAGTTCGCAAAGACCTCGAAGTTGTTCTTATCGCGCGCCAGGGCGTAGGCGAGACTCTGGCGCACAGCCGGCAAAAAGTCATAAGGCAGGCGGCGCATCCCGGTGCGAGGCCGCACCTCCACCAGCCCCAGCGCGCGCGCCACCTCCAGCTGCTCGCGCAAGGAGGCCACGCTCACGCCCAGTTCGCGACTGAGGGCAGCCAGGGCAGGCAACCCCTGCGACTCGGCCTCTTCGTGCTGGGCCAGGTAGCGCACGAACTCGGACAAGGCGTCAGAACCATTTCTCTCGCGTAACATCGTTAATACCTATGATTAATCAGATTATTCTTATTAATCATAAGTATATGACAAGCATCGCCAGGAGTCAAGGGAAATACGAAAAAAACATGGTTAGGGTATAATAAGGGCGGGCCAGCCCTGCCCCGGCAGGCGCCCTACCGAAACTCAGCACAAGGCATTCTATGGCAAGCACCTCTCTCTCGCTCCCTGCCGAATACTGGCAGACGCTTCAAATCAACAAGCAAGACATCGAATTTTTGCACAACCATTTGTTCGAAAGCGAAACACCCATGTCGGCCAAAGAATTGGCCGGCGTCCTGATCGAAGAACGGATTCGCTCAGAGCGCGACGCACAGGCCAAACAACGCAAGGCAAGCGGCAAACTCTACCTCCCCAAAGAGACATTCAAAACCGGCGACCAATTGATCTTCCCGGCCCTGGAATGGAAGAAAGGCCGCGTGAAAGACCTGCGCCCCGGCAACAACCCGCAGGTCAGTGAATTCGACGTACTGACGGTAGAAATGGAAGATGGGGACAGCCGCATGTTCGCCGCCCGACTCGCGGATCATTTCCTGAACGATGAGCCTGCCTCCGCTTCCGAGGACGAAACCCTTCTCCCGAAAGATATCCAATCTGCGCATGGGACGCGCATCGAGAAGAGCCTGGAAGAAGCATTCAGCGCCGACGACGGCCTGGTGCGGATCGCCGGACGCTGGTTCCCGCGCGCGCTTCTGGTAGATGTGAACCAGGGTCACCTCAACCTGGCCGAAGCCGTGCTGGACATGGCAGGCGGCGAGCCTTTGCCTACCGGCAAGTTGCTCAAGGACGTTGAATTGCCCGAAGGGGTAAATCCCAAACTGGCGGAGTTTTCCCTGAACCTGGCCTTGCAGGAAGATGGCCGCTTCGACGAGGTCGGCCCGGCGGGAGAGGTGCTGTGGTGCTTGCAACGCCTGGAGCCGGAAAACGTGCGCGAAGTCCCGCTTTTCTTGCGGTACGCCGCCGTCGAACACGACCGCACCCTGCTGGACGGGGATATGAAAGCGCTCGAAGCGCAATTGGATGACGAATTGAGCGAAGCAGGCCCGGGGTCGGGGGAAGAGGCGGATGTCACGGTCAGCCTGATCTACCCGCACTGGCGCGCCGGTACGCTCCCCATCGCCCCGCGTTACCAATCCCTGTTCCCAACCGCGCTGGAATCGCCGCGCATCCGCTTTACGCTGGTAGACGGGAAAACCGGGAACAAGATGCCCGCCTGGGTGGTGCGTTCCCACGGTTATGTAAGCGGGTTGCGCGAGTGGTATGAAGCCAATGAATTGATGCCTGGCAGTTTGGTGCGCCTCAAACGCGGCAAGAACCCGGGCGAAGCCATCATCGAGGCCAAGACCCACCGCGCCACCAAAGACTGGGTGCGCACTGTCATCGTGGGCGCAGACGGCGGTATCGTCTTTGCGCTGCTCAAGCAAACCGTAGCGGCAGAATTCAACGACCGCATGGCGTTTGCCATCCCATCCGTAAGCGCGGTGGACCAACTTTGGGAGCAGGCGGCTCAAAAGAAGCGCCCGTTCGATAAATTGATCATCCAGGTGATGCGCGAGTTGACCAAACTCAACCCGCAAGGACATGTTCACGCCCAGGAGTTGTATTCGGCAGTGAACATCCTGCGCCGCACGCCGCCAGCGCCTTTGATGGCGCTGTTGTCCAGCCGGCCGGACGATTTTATCCACGTTGGCGACCTGCATTACCGCCTCGCAGAATCTCACCGGGAGGATGAATAATCATGGCGGAGGGTAAATCCTTTACCACGGCTCCCCCTGTCACAGACAAGCAGGGAAAACGCTTCAGCCTGATCAAACCCACCCTGCAAACGCCTTTCCACATCGATTTCGAGTGGTGGCGGCAGAACGAACGTGACTGGCATGTGTACCTGCGCTCGCTGTTATGCCCCGAACACCAGGAGATCCTCGCAGGACTCAAAGAGGGTGAGATGATAGACTGGGTAGACCCCAAGACCGCCGAGGTGAAACCGGTGGACGGCATCCAGCACCTGCTTATGTCCCATTGCGCGCGCCAGCCGGATTTCGTCACCGAGCATACCGCCATGGTCGAAGCGGTCTTCCGCCTGTTCCTGACCAACGACAACGCGCCCATGACAGCGGAAGAACTGGGCGCGCGCCTCAACCGCCTGCCGGAAACGGTCCTGCGGACATTGAGCGGGCCGCGCGTGTACAAAGGGTTGAGGCCCCTGCAATAGGAAGCTAAGAAGTTTACCCATCGAGTGAACTGTTTTAGACACTTATTCTAACAATTTGCAATGCCATGAGGAAAAATTAGATAGATCACAATTCAAACGCTGGTTCTGCATCGAGGCCAAAGCCCGCGCAAATGGTTGGAGAAAGGCCTACCAATGAAAAAATGTCCCTACTGCGCAGAAGAAATTCAAGATGATGCTATCGTTTGCAGATACTGTGGCAAAGAACTAATCAAAAAGAAAAAAAATCTTGCATTTTACATTTTGCCAGTTTTTGGAATTGTAGTCCTGATTGCAATCATCTTAAATTCATTAGGAATTAAGACTTCACAACCGGCTTTCAATTTACTAGAAGCGATCGGGCTTGCTATATTTGGGTTAGTACTTGGAATATTCTCTGATCGAGCTGGGCTTCGCAAATTCGCAGGCGGTGGTTATTTTGTCTTCCTTGTCGGCATTTGGTATATCCTCGCTAACTTATGGTTTGGCATAACGCTACTAGCGACTCCATTACCACAGCCTACGCATACTCCTCGCCCAACAGCAACTCGCTCAGTTGCCACGCCATATAACTACTACACTAAAGTTGCTCAAACCAAGCAAGCACAAAATAGCGATTGTTATCACTGGACAGAAATCTCTGCACAAATGAAGGGCCAAACTGTATGCGTCATGGGACTGATCCAATCTCTCAACCGGTCAAATAAGATATGGACACGTTATGAATTCTCAGACAAACCCAACACATTTTTTGTCTATAGTCAAAATATGGAATATTACGACCCCCAAACAGGAAAAACTCTTGCCCCAGGTTCTTGCATGTTTATAGAAGAAAAGATTCAACTCTTGCAGGGCGTACCCTATATGGATATGGATGCTGCATTTAGGAATGAAGCTCTCAAATTCAGCACTGATCCCAAAGACTGTCAATAACCCTACAAGAAAAGAAAAAAATGAGACCCAATCCACTTCGTACAATTCTACAACTTATGGAAGCCAGATGGC
>JBMOMP010000082.1:0-53445 GCA_049323115.1 Chloroflexota bacterium | reverse complement strand
CATTGCGTGGAGGCCTTTTCCTGCCAGGCGTCTGCCCATTTGGGGTGGGTGGGATAATTTGCGATGAAGGTGGTGAAATCCTGGATGGCGGTTTCGTAGTTTTGCAGCGCGCGTTGGGTCAGGGCGCGGTAGTAGCGCGCGCTGCCGTCGCTGTCCGATCCGGCCTTCAGGTGACGGTCGAAGGCTGCCAGCGCTACATCGTATTGCCCGGCAAAGTAATCCACCAGGCCGCGGTCCAATTCGCTGACCGGCGCGCCTGCGTTCACCAGTTCGACCAGCGCCAGGTAGGCGTAATAGGAAAGCGGGTAATTCTCGACCGCATGGCGGAATTTTGCGTACGCCTGGTCGGGCTGCCCTAGTTCCAGGTAGGCCTGGCCGCTCAGGTAATCCATGTGGGCTTTGACGTAGTCGTTGTCCGCGCGGGTGAAGATGTCATCATAGGCGGCCAGCGCGGAGGCGTAATCGCCGATCCCTGCGCGTGTTTGGGCGATCTTGGTTTCCAGCGCCAGTGAGTCGCTGCCCTGGGCGGCTGCCAGCGCTGTACTATACGCTGCCAGGGCTTCGGCGTAGTTGGTGTTTTCGAAGAAGGCGTCGCCGCGTGCTTCCTGGGCGTATGCGTCCAATACGCCGGGGCGCAGTTGCAGGTAGGCCTGGTAGGCGTCCGCGCTTTCGGGGTATCGTTTCATGGCGTAGTAGGTCTGTCCAAGGCCGAACTGCGCGTAGGCAACTAGTGAAGAGTCGGGAAATTGTGTAACAAGTTGTTGGAGCGGGACAATCGCCGCGCTGTAGTGACCGTCCGCGTATTCGGTGCGGCCCAATCCCCATAGCGCCGCTGCCTGGACTTGCGCGTCGGCGCTGCCCCGGAACGCGGATTCGAACTCGGCGCGCGCCCTCTCATAATCGCCGAAAAAGAAGGCCTGCTCGCCGCTCTGGATGCGGGTGATCGGGTTGGGAGTCGGCGTGGGCGGCATGGTGGGTGAAGCGTTGGGGGTAGGGGAAACCGGCGGCAGGACAGTGGCCGAGGGCGAAGCGGTCGGCCCAAAAGGCAGGGCGTCACAGGCAGCCAGTGAGATGACCAGGAGGAACAAAATTGCATTGCGAGGCTTTGTCATGGCGCTGCTTATACTGGCAAAGCGGGGGGGTGTCAAGTTGAATGTGGCTGAACAAGACTCCCTTATAATAGGGGAAGCGGATTACCCTTTACGTATTGCATCCCTGAAAGGAGTCTCCATGCGAAGCCTTAACGGAAGAGCGCTTGCTGTACTATTGATATTCACATTTCTTACCCAAGCCTGTAACCTGCCTGTGGCCGGCAGCCCTACGCCTGATGCGCAAACCACTGCGGTAGCGGCCACGCTTTCGGCGTTGCAGACCGCTGCTGTGCCTGCCCCGGCGCTGGAAGGCACGGCCACACCTGTCCCGCCGGCTACAGAGACAAGCCCTCCCACCTTCACGCCCACGCCGCAGAACCCTTTGGTGCTGAAAGCCACGCTTTGCTGGGTGGGGCCGGGCGCGGTCTACGAAGTGGTCAGCGCGCTCAAGCAAAATGAGCGTGTGGAATTGCTCGGGCAGGGCAGCATCGCCGGTTGGTGGATCGTCAAGAATCCCATCTACAATGATCCGTGCTGGGTGCAGGCTGCCGACCTGCAACTCGACCCGGGCATGGACGTGTCTGGCTTGAAGGTCTACTACCCGCCTCCCACGCCGACGTATACGCCCTCCAACACGCCTACTTTCACGCCAACCCCGTAGCATTACAAACCGGGTCTCCTTTGTGAGCAGGAGACCCGGTTCGTTCTACGCGATGAACATCCACGGGCACAGGCGTTTTTCCAGCCAGTCCACCGTGAAATACAATCCCAGCCCCAACAGGCTCATTGCCAGCACGCCCGCGTACATGGCGGGATAATCCAGCAATGTGCTGCCTTCGTAGTAGATGTAGTAACCCAGTCCCGTGCGGGTGGCGAACAATTCGGCAATGTACAGCACCGCCACCGCCGTGCCCACCGACTGGCGCAGCGCCGTCAGGATGGCGGGCAGGCTGGCAGGCAGGTATACGAAGCGGAACAGCGCCCGCCGTCCCGCGCCCAGGCTGCGCAGGCTTTGCAGCAACTGCGGGGCCAATCCCGCTGCCTGGTCGCGCACCAGCACTACGATCTGGAAGAACAGGATCAGGAAGATGACGGCGATCTTTGCCAGGTCGCCGATGCCTAAGAAGAGCAAGACGATGGGGACAAAGACCACTTTGGGGATGGGATACAGCAAATAGATGACCGGGGAAAAAATGCGGTTCAGCCGCCTGGACCCGCCAATTGCCAGCCCCGCAGGGACGGCCGTCGCCACCGACAGCAGCATCCCGGCTGCCACACGCCACAGGCTGGCCGCGAAATGGATGGGTAACTCCCCGCCCACCTCGCGGAAGAAGACTTCCAGCACCACCACAGGTGTGGGCAGGATCGGGCGGTTCACCAGCATGGCCGCCGCCTGCCAGAGTGCCAGCAGCCCAAGCGTGGCGAGCAGCACGTCACGCCGTTTCATGCGATAACTCCACCCGCAAGGTCTGGCACAGCCTTTGATACTCCCTGCTCCCACAATAGCCGGGCTGCCCAACTGTCGGGTTCTCGAATACGTTGGCGCTTCGGTTGGGCGGCTGGCCCAACAGCAAAATCTTTCCTCCCATTGCGGCCGCCTCTTCGATGTTATGCGTCACGATGACCAGCGTGATGCCGTCCTCGGCGCACAGTTCCAGCGTCAGCGCTTGCAGGTCCTCGCGGATGACGGCGTCCAGCGAGGCGAAGGGCTCGTCCATCAGCAGCAGGTCGGGCTGCAGCGCCAGGGTGCGGGCGATGGCGGCGCGTTGTCGCTGCCCGCCGGAGATTTGGGACGGGTATTTCCCGGCAATACCGGCGATGCCGAGACGTTCCAGCCAGGGCGAGACGTCCCGTTCGGGACGGTAATCCTGCGGGGTGTGGACTCCGTCTGCGCCGTAGAAGTTGCGGACCTTCAAGCCCAATTCGGCGTTCTGGCGGACGGTGGCCCAGGGCAGCAGGCCGTAGTCTTGCAAGATCAGTCCCGTGCGCGGGCGGGGGCGGGTGAGCGGCTGGCCTGCGACCAGGATCTGGCCCGAGGTCGGGAATTGCAGCCCTGCCAGCAGGTAGAGCAGGGTAGTCTTGCCGCAACCCGAAGAGCCGAGGATAGCCCAGGTCTCGCCGCGCAAAACGCGCCAGCCGAAATCATCGAAAATAGGGGCGGCGTTCGGGTAGGCAAAAGTCAGGGAGCGGAGTTGGATCACGGTGTTTCTTCGAAAACCAGGTTGATAAAGTAGTCCCGCCCGCCGGAAAAGCCCTGGTTCAGGATGAACTGGCCTTCTTCGATGTCCTCGGAACTGAAACCGACTTTTCCAAAACTCAGCCCTTCTACAGATGAGTTTTCATCATTCATCGGAATAGGCCCGGTGTCGTCGGGTTGCCAGTGGGCGAACAGATCCCCCCGGTGTACCTCCAACGGAGTCCCGAAGCGGATGCTGGTGATGCCGGTTTTTGCAGGAGGCAGGTCGTCGCCTTCGATGTCCACGCGGTGGATGACCTGCCACCCCTCGCTGCCCGGGCGCAGGATGAGCAGAGTGAACATCTCCGCCCCGCCGTCACTGTCGTTCAGGAAGGTGACGCCCGTGACGCTCCCGCTCGAAGGGAAGGGATATTTGTGAACGAACAAATGGGTAGCCGCCGAGCGGTCGCCTGTGGGCGTTTGCGGAGTCTGCCCGGAAAAGTCAAAACCGATGGCTTGTGAAGAGTCCGGGTCAATTTGTGTTTGGCTGACCGGGACCAGCATGCGGCAAGCCAGCAGGAGGAGGAGCGAGAGCGGGAGCAGCAGAACCTTCGTTTTCATGGTGTTTCCTGTGACTGCAAAAGTTGACGGGAGTCCGCTCGAGGGCGAACTCCCGTTGATTATACCGGAAGCAGTTAAGGGTCAGGCCAGGAGCGCAGCGATGAATAAGCCTGCGGCGCTGAGCAGTGGCGTCAACAAGTTGGTCATCACGTTCTGTCCCATGTGAGGGAGCAGCCTCTCGATGTCGTCTGCATGTTGGAAGGCGCCCCTTCCAGCCGGGATGGCAAAGAGCAGGGTCAACAGGCCGAGCAGCGCCCAAGCGGGCAGGTAACCGAGCACAACGCTGATGGCCAGCGACAGGTAGGTGAGCGCCAGGAACGCGATGTAGACTAGGCTGCTGGCCCGCCTGCCGATCAAGATGGGCAGGTGACGGCGCCCGATCTGCCGGTCGGCTTCTACGTCGGGGAACTGGTTGAGCAGCAACAGGTTGCTGACCAGGAAGAAGGGGATCAACGAGGCGAGCGCTGCATGCCAGGAATAACTGCCCGTCAGGGCGAAATCGGTGCCCATCACAGTGAGCGCGCCGAAGCCCAGGCCGGGGGCGAGCAGGCACAGCAGCCAGTTGCGGGTCAGCCAATTGGTATACAGGTAGACCAGTAGCAATCCAGCAAACCCCAGCGGCAGGATCTGCCACCCGCTTACCCGCCAGAAAAACAGGCCGACCAGCACGGTGATGACTAGCGTCACGATGGCCGTCGTCAGCGCGGAGCGAGCCGCGTACGGACGCGCCGGGAGCGTGCCGCTGCCGCCGCTGAACGGCGTCTTTTGCGTGGCTGCGTCCAGGCCGCTTTTGAAGTCGTAATATTCGTTGAAAGCGTTCACGCTGATGTGCGCGGCCAGTGCGCCCAACAGCGCCAGCAGGAAATATCCCAAGTGGAATTCTCCTGTGCGCCAGCATGCCACGCCCGCACCCAGCGCCACACAGACCGGCGGCAGCAGCAGGAAAGGCGGGCGCATCGGGCCAAGAATGTCGTTGAGTGTCAGTTTGGTGTCCATCCATCCTCCTCGAAAAAATCAGCGTTCACATCAGGGAAGAAGCAGCGATGGGTTGACCGAGTCTGCGTACGGCACATCCACATCCAGCATCCCCTTGCCCTTGGCCCACTCCAGCGCGTCCAGCCATTCGGCCTCGGTCGGCACGCCTGCGGTGGGGAAGGGCGGCACTTTGTAAGCCTCCAACAGCGGCGGCGGCACGATCTTATTGTCGCTCAAGATGCTGGTGTATTGGGTGGGGTCGGCGTTGATGAGCGCAACGGCCTCGTCGACGGCAAGCAGGAAGTTCATCACCGCCTCGGCGTGCGCGTCGATGAACTCCTTGCGGAAGGAGTAGACGCTGAAACCGTATTCAGGGTGGGCGGAGTCATCCATCACGATCACTGCGCCCGATTGCACGGCCAGCGCGCCGAGCGGGTCAGGCAAGGTGCCGGCCTGGAGTTCGCCCGAAGCCAGCAGCGACATGCGATCGGGGATCTTCGGCACGGGGATGGTCTTGATCTCGTCGGCATTCAGCCCCGCGTCCTGCAGCAGGCGCTCGGTGACGTATTCGATCACCGTGCCTTGCGAGACGCCGATCTCGACGCCTTTCAAGCCATCGGGCGTGGTAATGCCGCTCTGGGCCGACGCCAGGATGAAGAAATGCCCGTAGCCTTCGGCGGGGCGCAGCGCGTAACGCACGGCCTGCATCTGCACGCCTTCTTTGTTGAACTGCATGACTCCCAGCGTCTCGTTGATGGTGCCGTCCACCTGCCCGGAAGCCTCCAGTTGGACACGCTCCGGCGCAGACGCCACCGGCACCAGTTCGACTTTCACGCCGTGCGCGGCAAAGAAACCCTGCTGCTGTGCGACGTACAGCGGCAGCGCGTCGATGATGGGCAGGACGGCGATCTTCATGGCGACGGGTTCCATCGCGGGCGACTCTGCGACGGCGACTTCTTCCGTCCCTGGGGCCTCCGTCGCCTCTTCCTGGACCTGTGGGGCTGCTTCCGTTTCGGGAGCAGGTTCTTGCACGACGGGTTGTCCTGCAACTCCACAGGCTGCCACGATCAGCGCAGCCAGCGCGATGACGGACAAGATGCGTAACTGTTTCATACTCGAATTTTCTCCTGAAATAATATTCCTCGCCGAGTGGAGTGCAGCATAGTCGAGGCGCATTTGTTACTGCTGTTACTGCCTTTCGACTATGGGTCTTGGTACGCCACTTCGTGGCACTCGACCCTCCGCTCAGGGCGAATTATTGCTCTTCCAGCTGACGGATTCTCTCCTCGGGAATCCCCACGCTTTGCAATAGCAATCTCCGCAGCGCAGGCAGGGAGCGCGCCGGGTCGGGCTGGCCGGTGTACACCCAGCGCAGCACGATTTCGTTCAACGCGCCGACCCAGGCGCAAGCAGCCACTTCGGTATCCAGCGGCGGGATGCTCCCGTCCGTCACGGCCGCGTCCAGGTTTTCGCGTACGATCTGGATGAAACGCTGGTTGACGGCCTGCCGTTTCTGCTCGAAGGCTGCGCCCAAGCCGGTGGCCTGCACCAGCGCGATCTTCGCCAGCGCCCGATACTGCCCGAAGATTTCCAGGCAGACGCGCAGGGCGGCGTCTACACGGGCGGTGCCGCTTGGCTCCCCAGACAGGCGCTCTCGCAGCCGCGATTCGAGCAGGTCGGCGAAGGTGTCCACCAACGCCAGGAAGATGTCCTGCTTGCTGGGGAAGTAGAAATAGAAGGCGCCCTTGGAGGTTTGCGAATCCTTGACGATGTCATCCACTTTGGTGTCGTGATAACCCTTGGATGCGAACACCTTCACCGCCGCTTCCAGGATGCGGCCGCGGGTCTCTTGCGTGGAGTCGAGGGGAGTGTCTGTCATAGGGAAGTTGTAGACCGACTGGTCGGTCTAGTTGGGGCGAAGCATAGCATAGTACACTCAGTGAGTCAAGGGAGTTGTGGAGGGGAACCCGTTTATGCTTTACTACCTCCCAGCACACGGATTTTAGATCGCGTTCTCGAAATGAATAATTGCCGGTGCGCCCCCGGTTTTCCTCTCCACGGCAATGACATCTATCTGCCAGTGCTCGATCTCGTGCTCGGCGGCGTAATGTTCTGCGGCGGCGCGCATGTGTTCCTGCTTGCGCGGCGTAACGGCGATCTCCGGCGGGCCGAAGGTGCCCGTTGTGCGCGTCTTGACCTCGACGAAATGCAGGAAGCCGTCTTTTTCGGCCAGGATGTCGATCTCGCCATACGGCGTGCGCTGGTTGCGCGCGAGGATCGTGTAGCCGCGCTTCTCCATATATGCGGCGGCGGCGCTTTCGCCCCATGCCCCGACCTTCTGGTTGCGTCCGCTCATGCCCGGAAGCGCTCCAACAGGCCGCGCAGGCGCACCGCCCAGTTTCGCTGGCGCGGATGCGAGTCGTAAACCAACCTTTGGTAGTGGCCGAGCATCATCTGGGTGGTGCGCTCGATAGCGTAGCGGGTGGAAGCCTGGCGCGCGGCTTCGCCCATCTTGCGGCGCAGGTCGTGGTCGAGGCACAGGCGCGTCAGTTTGGCGGTAAAGGCTGGCAGGTCTTCGGTGGACAGGAAGCCGGTCACGCCGTCTTCAACCGTGTCGCCTACGCCGGGCGAGTGGGTGCCCATGACGGGCAGCCCGGCGCCCATGGCCTCGATGACCGAGAGCGGGTGCACTTCGGTGACCGAGGCGGTCACGAAGGCGTCACACATGGCCAGGTAGCCGGGCAGGTTGTTGTAGGGGATCTGGCCAGTGAACCGGACGCGCTCGGCAACGCCGATGTCGCGGGCATATTCTTCGATCTCCTGCTTGATGCTCCCGCCGCCCAAGATGAGCAGGTAGACGTGATCGAGCGCTTGCGCCACGCCGCTGAAGGCTTGCAGGAGGAATTCCAGGTTTTTCTCTGGGGCAATACGCCCTGAGTAAACCAGCAGCAAGTCATCCTCAAGAAAGCCGCATTCCTGGCGTGAGAGCGGTTCGGCCTGAAAATAGCGCTGCAACTCTACGCCGTTGGGGACGATCTCGATCGGGCTGGTTACCTCCAACTGGCGCAATACTTTTTCCATGCCGGGCGAGGGTGAGATGACCAGGTCCACTGCGTCGCAGAAGGAGGGCATGTAGGCTTGCAGCAGTCCCTCGCTGACTTCTTCGGGCAGCATGGGCAGGTAGGCTTGCGCGTACAGGTCGTAGCGGGTGTGGTTGGTGAAGATGATCGGGATGCGCAGCGGGCGGCAGTAGTGCAGGGCCAGCCGCCCGCTCAGGAAAGGGTGGTGAACGTGTACCACGTCCATGCTTTGGAGCAGTTTTTTCGCGGCGCGGGAATATCTCAGGGACAGGTAAAAGCCCGTGTCGGCCAGGGGCAGGCCGGGGCTGCGGATGACGCGCGGTTCGTCGTCCTGGTAATCGAGTCCGCCAAAGGTGAACACGTAGACGTCGTGTCCGGCTTGTTCGAGGAAGCGTTTGTTCAGTTCGATGTAGTTGGTAATGCCGCTCAGGTAGGGCTTGTAAGCGTCTGCCATCATGCCGATGCGCATAGGTCGGTTCCTTTCGGTGTAGTGCAATGCTACGGCGCGTTTGGCGGGCTGTCAAGATGGGACGCTATTTGCCGGGCAGGAGGTTCAGGTTGGCGACTGCTTCGGTCACATTTTCGGGCCAGATGAAGATGCGGTTGTAGGGTGCAACCTTGTAGTAATTTTGCGGGTAGAAAATCTCGCGCGTGGTCATGTCCAGGCAATAGCGGTAGATCCAGGCTTCGCGTTCTTTGGTGGAAAGTTTCTTCCCTTTGACGAGTTGGCCGGTGATCTCGTACAGGCGGTAGGCAGAGCGGAATTCGTAGCCGGTCAGCATGAGCGGTTCGTCCCAGGCGCCTTTCTGGTGTTCCAGCGCCCATTTGCCGGCTTCTTGCAGCAGTTCCAGGTCGCTGTGACAAGGCAGGCTGGGGTAGATGGGGAAGGGCGCGGCCCAGCCGGAGGCTACCATGAGCAGGTTGAAGGTGGCGCGCTCTTCGCGGGTCATGCCGGCGCGCTCCTCGGCGCTGTAATTCGGCGCCATGTAGGCCAGCAGGCGCCCGTATTCGTCGAAAGGCTGGTCGCCGACCGCAACGAAGACCGTGCGTTTGCTCCCGTTTGGGCGGGATAATTTTTGTTCGATCAGGTCCTTGAAGAACTCGGTGGCTTTTTTGCCTTGTTCTTCGTGCAGGCTGCCGGCGTTTCCAGCCGCCAGGCGCGGTTGCAGGAAGGCAGCCAGGCCATCTGAGATGGGCGCCTTGCCTTGCTGGATCCAGTCGGCAAGTTGTTTCAATTTTTCGTCGTGCTTGGATGGCTTGGTGTTGCCGGGGTAATGTACTTCAGGCGTATCGATGCTCAACATGCGAATGGCTACGGAGATGAAGGGCGTATCGCCGTCAGTGGCGCGCAGGTATTGCTTGTTGCCCAGCGAATCGAGTTCGATTCCGGACGGGTCCCAGAAGATTTGTACGTCAGACATATCTATACTCCCTGGGGCGGACACAAGGCCCGCCCCTACTTTGGTAGGCGAATGCTGTGTAACCCTAGTATAGTGGTTTGGGGGGTAAAATGCAACTGTTCTTGTCTTATTTTTTACGATAGAATTAGCGGGTAGAGGAGAAGTATGCCTGTCAGATTGATCTTTCGCGGTAAAGAGTTCGAAGTAAAGCCGGGCATGACCCTGCTTTCGGCGCTGGAAAAATGCGGCATCTTGCCAGAAGCAGTGATCGCCACCCGCGAGGGCGAGTTGATCCTGGAAGATGAAATCTTGCAGGATGGCGAGGTAATCAAACTGGTGGCGGTCATTTCGGGCGGTCGCGTATGAAGTGCAGGAAGTGCGGCGGTAAGGCCTCCGTCAACATGCGCCAGCATAAACTGGCCTTGTGTCGTGAACATTACCTGGAGTGGCTGCCGGAGCAGGTCGAGCGCTTCATCAGGAAGTATAGGATGTTTACCCGCGACGAGAGGCTGTTGGTGGCCGTTTCGGGCGGCAAGGATTCGCTGGCGCTGTGGGATATCCTGGCGCGGCTTGGCTACCAGGCCGACGGCCTGTATATCGGCCTGGGGATCAACGACTCATCCCTGGCGGGGGAGGGGCGCGGCTATTCAGCCGAATCGCAACGCCTGGCGCAGAAATTCGCGGACGAGCATGGTTTGACCTTGCATGTAGTGGACGTGGAAAAAGAGTACGGTCAACCCATCCCTGTGCTGGCGGACCTGACGAGGCGCGGCAAGGGACGTCCCTGCTCGGTATGCGGCCTGGCCAAACGGCATGTGATGAACCGCATCGCCCGAGACCTGGGGTATGCTGTGCTCGCGACCGGCCATAACCTCGACGACGAGGCAGCCGTGCTTCTGGGCAACACCCTGACCTGGTCTGGCGAATACCTTCTTCGGCAGGGACCAGTGCTACCCGCCTCGCCCGGGCTGGCGCGCAAGGTCAAGCCGCTGTGCCGCTTCTACGAGCGTGAGATGGCTGCCTACGTTTTGTTGCGCGAAATCGAGTATATTTACGAGGAATGTCCCTACGCGGTTGGTTCGACCACGATCTACAACAAAGAACTGCTCAACCGTTTGGAGAGCCAGCGTCCCGGCGCAAAACTGAATTTTTACATCCGCTTCCTGCAAGCGCGTGAGGAAGGGCTTTTCAGGAACCCGGAAGTGGAACCGCTTGTGCAGTTGAATCCCTGCCCTAATTGTGGGCAGCCGACTTCTGCGCCGGGGCTGTGTTCGTTTTGCAGGTTGATGGAAAGAGCGGCCGGCGTCAGTGAGGCCTCTTTGCCTGGATAGCGAGTGAAAGCGAGCGTCGTTATTTTCCCGTCATTTATAAAAAAACGGCGTAATCATTGCAGTTTCCTGAGAGTTTTCCCCCCTGAACAGGATTTTTCGACACACAAGGGCAAGAAGCAGTATAATCTTCCCGGATCATGAGCCTCTTTACCCAAGCCTTTTCCCTGCTAGCCGACCCTCCTGGAAACCTCATTTACCACCTGGTATTGGTCTTTTCCATCTCCGGGGCGTTGCAGGCTGCCTTTATCCATTGGCGTATGAGCGCCTTTCCCCAGGCGCGGCGCACTGTCATCGGGCTGACCATTTTGATGGTGCCGCAGGTCTTGCTGTTTGTGATCAGCGGATTGGGTTGGCAGGGACTCGTCAACCTGGCGGTATTCCTGCCGCCTCTCGACCGCGCTACCACGTTGATCAGCCTCGTGTGGATCTTCTGGCTATGGGCCTTTCCTGAGCCAAGCCGGGCTGCTGACGCTGCTACCGCTTTGCTGACCTTATTCATTGTCACAGCGCTTGCGCTTGGACTGGCAGCCTGGAGTGGGCAGCCGCCCGGCACGCCTTACAACACCACGATGCAGGATTTTATCTGGCAATCTGCCTCGCTCGGTTTTATCGCGTTAGGCACCCTGACCCTGTTCGTCAGGCGGCCAAACGGCTGGGGAAACGGCTTTTCGGTGTTGTTGCTGGCCTTCATTGGGCATAGCCTGTACCTGGTTTTTGGACGCGGGGGCGGCAACTATCCGGGCATCGTGCGTATGGCATATATGGCTATGTACCCGTTTTTGATGACCCTGCCGCAGCGTTTTCCCGTTCCATCCTTGCTTGCCCAGCCTGCCGTTGTCAAACAGGACGTTCCCGTCGAAGAGCGGCGGCATTACAGCACCGATCCCAAAACCTTTCATGCCTTGTTGGCCCTGGCGGCAGAGACCAACGCCGACAGGATCAGTCATGCGATCACGCGCGGTATTGCCCAAACGATACTGGCAGACTTGTGTTTCCTCATCTACTTGACCGATAATAAAAATCAACTGGTCATTGCAAGCGGCTACGACCTGATCCGCGAAGAAAACCTGGAAGGCGCCAGCCTGGGCAAAGCCTCCATCCCGATGCTTACCAACGCCCTCCAGCGCGGGCGCACGCTGCGGTTACCTGCCAGCAGCACCTCGGCAGACATGAAGGGGATCAGTGACCTGCTTGGTTTGAACAACCCCGGCCATTTGATGGCTGTCCCGATCATTACCCCGGAAAAGGATACGCTGGGCGGTATCTTGGTGCTCTCCCCTTACTCGGACCGCGCCTGGCGCGCCGAGGACCAGGCTTTCTTGAGCAACATTGCGACCGCCCTCGTGCCTGTCATCCAGCGCAGTCAGCGCATGTCCATCCTGGAACAAAAGCAGCAAAACGCCGATTTAACCCTGACAACTGTGCGCAAACAGTTGGAGGATATGCAGGAGCAAAACCAGGAACTTCAAAAGCGGCTCGAAGCCATCCAGAAGAAGGCGGACAAAGTCCACGAACAGGATGAAAAGGTCTCATCCTTGCTAATCGTCCAGCAGGAAGCGCAGAAACAGATCGAACAACTTCAGCAAGAGAATGAAGAATTGCGGGCGGCAAACCGGAAAAAAGGCGGCGTCCCGGCCAGCGACATGGAGTACATGGAAGCAGAACTGCGCGCTTCGTTGGGACAAGTGGCTCGCCTGCAAAACGACCTGGCCGAAGCGAATATGAAATTACTGCAACTGGAAAAGGGGGAAATCAGCGCCCGTTCTACCGAGCAAGCCGAAGTGATTGCATCTATTGCGCAGGAGTTGCGCCAACCGATGTCTTCGGTGGTTGGGTATACAGACTTGTTGTTGGGTGAGTCGGTCGGTGTGTTGGGCTCCCTGCAACGCAAGTTCGTAGAGCGGATCAAGTCTTCTTCCCAGCGCATTGGCGGCCTCATTGATGATATGATCCAGGTGACCACCCTGGAATCGGGCCTCATGGAACTCAAGCCTGAACCGGTGGATCTGAACCTGATCATTGACAATGCCATGTCCTATACCAGCAGCCAAATCCGTGAGAAGAATATCTCGCTGCACCTGGACCTGCCCAGGAAGCTTGAACCCATTTATGCCGACCGGGAGGCCTTGCAGCAAATCCTGATTCACCTGTTGCAGAACGCGGGCGCCTCGACGCCTGTCGAAGGCACGATCATGCTCAGGGTCCAGACCCGAAGCGAGAACGAACAGGAGTATGTCCTGTTGCAAGTCAAGGATACCGGCGGCGGTATTTCATCAGAAGATATTCCGCGCGTCTTCACGCGCTTGTACCGCGCCGATAACGTGCTCATCCAGGGCGTAGGAGATACCGGCGTTGGCCTGTCTATTGCCAAGACGCTCACCGAAGCGCAGCACGGGCGCATTTGGGTGGAAAGTGAGCCGGGAGTAGGCGCTACGTTCAGCGTGTTGTTGCCGATTGCAAAAGGGAAATAGACATGCAAACCATCCGCCAGTTGGCAGGCAGCATCCTTCTGGCTTTGCTTTCTGTAGTCCTGGTCATTGGTGGTATTTCGTTGGCGTTGGCGGAGAGTTACATCCCGGCTGCCAGTCCAACTGAGACGCAGACCCAAATCCCGATTTTCATTTCGCCTATTATGACCAGCACGTTGCCCAGTGTTGCCACGCCGTCTTTGGCTGCGACGCCCAGTGAAACCCTCCCGCCGCCTCCCACCTCCTGCCCGCCGCCTGCTGGCTGGGTGGCGATCAAGGTCCAGCCATTTGATACACTGGCATCGTTGGCGCTCCAATATAAGACCACCCCGGAACTCCTCAGGCAGGCCAACTGCCTCGTCTCGTCAGACCTCACACCGGATACCCTATTATACGTTCCGCCTGTGCCTACGCAAACGGTCGTCCCGTGCGGCCCGCCGCCCGGTTGGATTCTTTATACCGTCCAGGCTGGCAACACCATGTACAGCCTCAGCCAGGCCTTTGGCGTGTCGGTAGCGCAATTACAGCAGGCCAATTGTATGCCGTATTACCAGACCAGCATCAAAACGGGTCAGCAAATCTGGGTCCCGAATGTAGCCACCCGCACCCCGACGTTGACGCCGATCTCGATCATCTTCCCGACACTCACCTGGACAGCCACCACCGTCCCTAGCGCTACGAAGACGCCTACCCTCGAGCCGACCTTGCCCCCTACACCGACTTCGTCACCCTCGCCGACCACGCCTCCTACATCGACCTTTGTGCCGCCTACTGAAATACCTTCGATTACTGCTTTCCCCCCCTCCTCGACCCCCTGAATGTGACAGACCTCTTCCTGGCCGGGGTATGAACTCATGAAAACCTTCCTTCGCCAACGAGGATGTTACCAACGGACGGCGCTGCTGCTCGCTTGTGTTCTCTTTGCGATTGGCAGCCTGGGCTGCGGAGGCGCCCCTGCTGTTTCAGGGTTACCCTATACCCTGGTGACAGTAGACCCTAATGCAACGCCGACTGCCACACCTTTCCAGGCCGCCTTACAGGCTACACCTACCCCTTTCCAGCCGGTCTTTCCCACCCCTACCGGAACCATCCTCCCAACGCCGACCAACCTGCCTTTTGTCCCGGCAACTTCCACGCCTGACCCGCTGCTGGCGCTTCCCAGCCCGGCTCCCTTGCCCACCCTGGTTCTCAACCTGCCAAGCAGCCCGACAGTTGTTGTTCCCACACTCGACCCGAACCTGCAATTGACGCCGGTTGCCCCGCTCGACAGCCAGGAGACGGTCAACTTCCTGTTGATCGGTTCGGACAGGCGTCCGGGCGGCTCCTTCCGTACGGACACGATGGTCATTGCGATGCTGCGTCCCAAAGACGGGCAGGTTTCACTGATTTCCATCCCGCGCGACTTATGGGTCTACATCCCGGATTGGGGCAACCAGCGTATCAATACTGCCTACCAGCATGGCGAAATCTACGGGTATCCTGGCGGCGGACCTGGCTTGCTGAAAGATACTGTGCTCTACAATCTTGGCATCCAGATCGATCATACCGCCATGGTCGAGTTCGATGGCTTCCGCCATATCATCGACACCCTGGGCGGGATAGATGTGCCGATAGCCTGTCCATACACTGACTGGCGGCTGATCGATCCCGCCTATGATCCCAACCTCGAAGCCAATTGGTGGTTGTACACGGTCGGGCCGGGCGTCGTCCACATGGACGGCGACCTGGCGCTGTGGTATGCCCGCTCGCGCATGAAGTCCAGCGACTTCGACCGCGGCCGCCGCCAGCAGGAAGTATTGCGCGCCATCTACGCGCGCGTCCTGCAGACCAACACGATTGCGCAACTGCCCGCCTTGTACACGAACCTGGTGAGCATTGTCGAGACCGACCTGAGCCTGACGCAGATGCTGCAACTGGCGCTCTACGCGCCCAAACTGACCAACGCCGACTTCCGCAGTTACTATATCCGTCCGCCGCTGGTCACGTCCTGGATCACCCCGGAAGGCGCTTACGTCTTGCTGCCGAATGAAGGCCCCATGTCGCAAATGTTGCAGGAAGCCATGGCGCCTTCGCCGCGGGCGGTCGAACGGCAGGCGGTCATCATCGAGATCCAGAACGGCACGTCCTTTGATGGCTGGGATGCGCTGGCTGCCTCGCGCCTGAACTATGCCGGTTACGAAACCCGCATTGCGCCCGCCGACCGGCGCGACTACACTTACAGCACGTTGATCGACCTGAACGCCGCCCCTGACGCCAACCGCAACGACGCCATCCTCACCATCCTGGGCATGCCGCCTGCCAACCTGGCCTCCATTCCTGACCCTAGCAGCCCGGTCAACTATCGCTTGATTCTGGGTCACGATTACCAGCCTTGTTTTACCCCGGAACAATTATCGCATTGATGGACGTTTCATCGTTGCCAGCGAGCAACTTGCATTGCTGAACGATTTATCTCCATTCTTGGGGGAGGCCTCCCTAACTTAGGGGGAAGCATCCCTAACTTTGGGGAACGATCCCCCCGCTTTGGGGAACGCCTCTCCCACTTTGGGGAACGTTTCCCCCACTTTGGGGAAAGCCTCCCCAACTTTGGGGAACGATCCCCCAACTTTGGGGAAAGCCTCCCCAACTTTGGGGAACGTTTCCCCCACTTTGGGGAACGCCTCCCCCACTTTGGGGAACGATCCCCCAACTTTAGAGAAAGCCTCTCTTCCCGAATCCGATTGCTATATAATGGAATTGTAGTGTGCTCACTGCTGTGAAAAAAGGAGCGCTTATGAACACCAAAATATACCTGGTCGGGATGGGTGGCGGGGTGATCTGTTCCCTGGTTTTATGGTTTCCGCTGGCTGAGTACTTGCCTTCCACTTTCATACATGATTGGGTTCCCATCAGCAGCGGGGCAGGCTGGGGGCTTGTCTTCCTGGCTGCCCTGGTCGTTTTGGCTTGTGGGGCGATGTCCGCTCGTGCAAGTGGGACAAGGAGCCGCCAGGGCGCGGCCGTTAACGGCGCAATCGCTGGCTGGATGGCCGCCCTGGTAAGTTACATCATGGTCGGCGGCGCGGCGGCGGGGATGTGGGGAGCGCGTCCCCTCCTGGAATTCGGCCTGGGACCCGCTCAAGATGACGCTCAATTCATCCAATTGCTGATGGACAGTGTGACCGGTATCCATTGGTGGACGATGCTTGTGCTATGGGGCTTTATGCTGATGGGGTTGGCGCTGGGCGCTTTCGGCGGGCTGTTGGCGGGTCCCGGCGGCGAGCCTGAGGCGGATATCGCGCTGGTTTACCAGGTGGCAGCCGTCAGCGGTATGTTGACCGGGGTGTTGGTCCTGATCATCGAGACGGCGGTCCTGTCCCTGCTCACGCAATCCATTGTCGATGCTGCTGCTGAAATGAGTCTGGTTCCTGCTTATCCAACGAATGCGATCCTGGCCTTCCCGGTCGTCACCACATTCTTGATGATGCTCGCCAGCCTGTGGTTGTGGTGGTACTTTTATCGCTATGGGCAGGCTGCGGGCCAGGAAATGAACATGCAGGCGCGCATGAGCGCCATGATCTTGTTTGGCGTCCCCACCTTGGCGTTGATTTTGGTGTTCATGATTTATTCCCAACCCATGTTTTACACGCTCTACCTGCCGTTTTTTGTGCTTACCATCCTGGCAAGTGGGAGTATCCTGCGCCGCGTTTGGAAGGAAAGTACAAACACATGGAATAGCACCATCACCTTACGGATCGGCATGACATCGGCCGGGCTGAGTTTCCTGGTCATGGTTGCTGGGGCTTATTTCAGCACCCTGCCGGCGGCATTGGGTGACGTGATGCTGGTGGTCTCATCCATTACGGCGTTGACGCCGGGGGGAGGTGAGGCCGCAAAGGCCGATGTTGTGGAATTGGTGCGTGAACACTATGCCGTGTATCGTGATGCCGGGCTATTGCTGGCCTTGGTCGTCTTGCCTGTCTTTTCGCTGGTTGCAGGCGGGTTGGTCATTTTGCTCATGCGCTGGGTTGGCCGTCGTGTGGGGACGCAAACCTCTTGAATAGGGTATTACATTTTAGCAACGCTCCCCGAATTGAGGAGCGTTGCTTGTTCCACAGATGAGTCCACTGCAAAAAGGTCAAAATCAAACCACAGAGACACGGAGACACCGAGATAAAGATGGAGAAGAACTCCGTGACTCCGTGTCTCTGTGGTGAGAATTCAAGGTTTTTGCAGTAGAGTCACAGATGTTATCTTGCAGGATAGTCTTGTCCTATCCTATCAGTTTACGTACCGCTTCCAATTGCCCGGCGCTACCGAGTTTTTCATTCTTGCTGGCAATGAACCTGGCGTATTCAGCCATGAAGACCTTTCCCGGCGGGCGCAGGTCGAAGTTCTCAGGCTTCTCGAGGAAGAACTCGCGGTGCACGCGCGTCCACACCAGGCGGCCGTCTGTGTCGATGTTGATCTTGGTCACGCCTAGTTCGGCAGCGCGCTTGAACTGGTTTGCGTCCACGCCTTTGGCGCCTTTCAGGTTGCCGCCGGCCTTGTTGATGCGTTCCACCTCGTCTTGCGGCACCGAACTGGAGCCGTGCATCACCAGCGGGAAACCGGGCAGGCGCTTTTGGATATCTTCCAGCACATCGAAGTGCAGGCCTTGTGAGCCAGTGAATTTGAAAGCGCCGTGACTGGTGCCAATGGCGCAGGCCAGCGAGTCGCAGCCGGTGCGCTCGACAAATTCCTTGGCCTGGTCTGGGTCGGTCAGTTTTGCGTCCGCTTCAGCGACGCTGACGTGTTCCTCCACGCCGCCCAGTTGTCCTAACTCGGCCTCGACCACGATCCCTTTGGCGTGCGCCGCGTCCACTACCCGTTTGGTGATTTCGACGTTTTTGTCGAAGGACTCGTGGCTGGCGTCGATCATGACCGAACTGTAGAACCCGCTGTTGATGCAGTCGTAGCAGGTATCCTCGTCGCCATGGTCCAGATGCACCGCAAAAATGGCATCTGGGAAGATCTCATCCGCCGTACGAATCAAGCCCTCGAGCATATTTTTGTGGGTATACGAGCGCGCGCCCTTGCTGATCTGGATGATGAAGGGCGCCTGGCTGTCCAGGTTGCCCCGGAAGAGCCCCATCGTTTGTTCCAGGTTGTTGATATTGTACGCGCCAATAGCGTATTTGCCATAAGCGGCTTGAAAGAGTTGTTTGGTTGTGACGATCATAGAGATACTCCTTGGAAAGATTTTTTGCGGCCCGTCTGATGCCAGGAGGTTGCCTGTCCCCTGGACTGACCGCCCAGGCCAGGGCTTTGCTGCTCACAATGACATCATTATTGGTCTTTGGTCGGCAAGGTAGGAAAACTTTGGAGATAGTTCCTGGTTGCGCATCACTCTCTGCGTGATGGGATAATTATACTTCAAGACAACCTACGCAATGATCGGCGAGACTCTGGGTGTGTACTCGAAAGATGTCAGCGGCAGTGATTGAAATCCACAGATTTCGCAGATTTCGCAGAAAAAATCTGCGAAATCTGCATTACAGTGTCCCCTTTGGGGATCTGCGGATGGTTTGACAACCTTTGCGCGCACACAAACTCTGACCGCGTCCACTGGGAATTCAGGTACAACTTCCTCCCCCAAAAGTCGTATACCTATCTGAACAAGGACAGACCAATTGGCAGTATAATCCCCTTAAACCAAACTGCCGTTTTTCCCTTATGGAGGCTGACATGAGCGATTTTCTCGACAAAGTAACCGGCCAGCAGGATATTTTCAAAAAACTGGCCTCGTATATCCCTGGCTTCAATGGTTATATCGAGCGCCAGAACCGGCGCGCGGCTGACAAATTGCTGCGCGAGACCGTTGCGGATCGTTTCGAGGAACAATGGAGACGCGCCTCGAACATGCAAGCGGACATCGTCGCCGCAAATATGTACGACCTGGTCGACGACATGGAAAAGGCTGCCATGCAGTTGCGCACTTTCGTTGACAAGATCCGCACTGCCAGTTACGGGTATGCCGGCTTCTTCGATGCTGTCAAGATCAATGAAGAGGAATTGGGGCAGTTGTACCAGTTCGACGCCGCCTTTTTCCAGGTTGCCGAATCGGTTGGGAGGGCGCTCGATACCGTGGAAGCCAGCATTGGCGATGAAGAAGGCTTGAAGGCTGCCATCCGTAACCTGGTCTCGTTGGCGCGCGAGGCAGTAACCACCATGGAGCGTCGCTCCGAAGTCATCACTGGCAGCGGCGGGCAGTAATCCTGGCGCATAACATTTTTTCGCCAACCCGTTCTTGTTTTGCGCTGGTATCTTTTGCGCACATCAGGACAGGTTGGCGGATTTTTTTTCTTGCCGTGCGCCAGTATTGTGGTTTAATTAAGGCATGTGGAACACATATTTCACCGCAGCCTCCCTCGAAGAGGCTCTCCGTATCCTGGGCGAACAGGGGGAGCGCGCCCGCATCGTGGCCGGAGCCACCGACCTGATCCTCGAACTGGAACGCGGCCTCCGGCGCGAGATCGACACCCTGGTTGACATTACCCGCATCCCCGGCCTGGATCGTATCACCCTCGATGAAGATGATATCATCCATCTGGGTCCGCTGGTGACGCATAATCACTGCGCCGCTTCCAAATTGGTGCGCGAACGCGCTTTCCCGCTTGCCCGGGCCGCCTGGGAAGTGGGCGCGCCGCAGATCCGCAACCGCGGCACGGTGGCCGGCAACCTGATCACTGCCAGCCCTGCCAACGACACCATTACGCCGCTCATGGCGTTGGGCGCGTGGGTGGTATTGGCCTCCCCGCGCGGCGAGCGCAGAGTGATGCTCACCGACTTCTACACCGGCGTTCGCAAGACGGTCATGCATGCAGACGAGATACTGGTGGACATCGCCTTCCC
Source organism: Chloroflexota bacterium (assembly GCA_049323115.1). Lineage (GTDB taxonomy): Bacteria > Chloroflexota > Anaerolineae > Anaerolineales > Villigracilaceae > JAABUE01. Next base: position 33,433 of record JBMOMP010000082.1, on the reverse strand, counting down.
GGCCTTGAAGACCAGCCGCCGTTCCCTGCACGGGCAACGCGGGACATTCATCAAACTGGCTTTGCGCCGCGCCCAGGCCATCTCGGTGGTCAACGTTGCGGTCGTTCTGGACTTCAAGGCTGCCGCCGTTGCTTCGGCCTCCATCACGCTGGGAGCGGTTGCGCCAACCATCATCCACGCGGTAGAAGCCGAGAACTATTTGAAAGGCCAGAAATTGACCGAAGCGGCCATTGCCGAGGCTGCCCGCCTGGCGATGGAAGCCTCCCGCCCCATCGATGACATTCGCGGCTCGGCCGCCTACCGGCGCGAGATGGTGCGCGTGTGCACGGCGCGCGGGTTGCGGTCCCTGCTCGAGGGCGAGGAGCAGGCTGGGGTCCCGTCTGACCCGGTGCTGTTGTGGGGGGAACAGCGCCCTGCGGCTTTCAGTCAACCTGCCACGCTGACGTTCCCGGAGCATCCCATCGAGGCGACCATCAACGGGAAGAAATATTCTTTCAAGTCCGGTCATGAGAAGACCCTGCTGCGTCTGCTGCGCGAAGAAGGCGGTCTGACTGGATCGAAAGAGGGCTGCGCCGAGGGCGAGTGCGGCGCCTGCACGGTGTTCCTGGACGGCAAGGCCGTGATGGCCTGCCTCGTCCCCGCCCCGCGCGCGCATGGCGCGGAGATCGTCACCGTGGAGGGCCTGGCGGAGGATGGGCAATTACACCCCGTCCAACGGGCTTTCATCGATGATGGCGCGGTGCAATGCGGTTATTGCACGCCCGGTTTCTTGATGTCGGCGGCCAAATTGTTGGAAGAGCGCCCGCGTCCGAGCCGGGATGAGATCGCGCAGGCCATCACCGGCAACCTGTGCCGCTGCACGGGTTACTATAAAATCGTCCAGGCAATCGAAGATGCCAGTAAATAAAAAATATGAGTCTCTGGGAATCACCGTGATTGTTTTGCCAGCAGTTGCACTGCTGGCGGGCGGCAGTGCAACTGCCGCCAGAACTGGGGGGACACCACGCCGATTCCCAATGAACCAAAAACATAATACAGAGGTGCTCTTGTGAGTAAATACAGGACTTCCGTACGCCGCCCGGATGCGAAACCCCTCCGGCAGCAGCATCCTATCTGGCGTGGGATCGGCTGCATGATCATTGTCATTGTTCCGCTGTTGTCCTATGGCCTTGCTTTAGTAACCCGTCCCTTTTTTTCTCAGATGGGATTGGTGCCCTATGAATTTACCACTGTGCCGCAAGCGCCAGACTGGTTGTGGAAATTTATACCAAGGCTAGCGTCGTTGGTGGAGCAGGTTATCAGCCACCCGAATATCAAGGCTCACCTTGCGTTGGCGCTGGTCTACACCATCTTCCTGGGCGGATTCCTGGCGTTCGTTTATGCAATCTTGTACCAGGCTTTTGGTCCCTCGCGTTATGGTCCAATGGATGCGCCGCCGCCAAAAATCAAAGTTAAAAAATATACCAGATAAGGCCAGATGATGACTACCAGACAAATCGGGCAATCCAAGCCCCGCGTCGATGCCCTCGACAAAGTAACTGGAGCGGCGCTCTATTCCGGCGACCTGTCCATGAAGGGCATGTTGCACATGAAGATCCTGTTTGCCGGGCGTCCCCATGCGCGCGTCAAACGCATCCTGGTGGACCGCGCCCAGGCCGCTCCCGGCGTGGCTGCCATTTTTACCGCCAGGGATGTGCCGGTCAATGAGTATGGCTTGCAATGGAAAGACCAGCCTGTCCTGTGCGGCCCCGGTTCTTCCAAGCCGGGTGCGGACATTGTACGTTTCGTGGGCGACCAGGTGGCGGTCGTCGTCGCGCAGACAGAAGCGCAGGCTGATGCAGCACGCAAATTGATCGAGGTCGAGTACGAAGACCTGCCTGTTGTCACAGACGCGGAAGAAGCCATGCAGCCTGACGCCACGCGCGTGCATGAAGAGATTGGCGATTCCAATATCTGCGTGCATGACAAAATCCGCAAAGGGGATGTGGAGGCTGGTTTCCAACAGGCAGATGTCATTGTCGCAGGCGAGTACCGTACGCCCATGCAGGAACATGCTTACCTGCAGCCGGAGGCCGGCCTGGCTTATATCGACGATGAGGGGCATGTCACCGTCAAAGCGGGTGGTCAGTGGACTCACGCTGACCGCGAACAAATTTCGCATGCCCTGGGCCTGCCGGACGAGAGCGTGCGGGTGGTCTATCCGGCCATCGGCGGCGCTTTTGGCGGGCGCGAAGACATGTCGGTGCAAATTGTACTGGCGCTGGCGGCCTGGAAACTCCAGCGTCCGGTGCGTATCATCTGGAGCCGCCAGGAATCCATCGTCGGGCATGGCAAACGCCATGCAACGATTGTGCGGGGTAAGTGGGGTGCGACCAAAGACGGCAAACTGGTGGCCGCTGAAATCGAAATGGTCGGCGATGCTGGCGCGTACATGTATACCACTAACAAGGTGTTGGGCAACTCGACTATCACTTGTACTGGACCGTACTTTATCCCGAATGTCAAAGCGGATGTGTATGGCGTGTACACAAATAACGTGCCTGGCGCAGCCTATCGCGGGTTTGGAGCGCCGCAGGCGTTGTACATGGCCGAACTGCAGGTGGACAAACTGGCCGAAAAACTGGGCATGGACCCGGTCGAATTCCGCTTGAAGAATGTCTTGCGTGACGGCCTCACACTGGATGTTGGCACCCCGCCTCCCAGCCCGGTCAGCATGGCGGAGGTGATCCATGCCGCTGCGGACAAATTTGGGTGGAAGGCCGTGAACAAGCGACAGAAGGACAAAAAGTTGCCCGCTCATTTGAAACGCGGGCGCGGTTTCGCGGCTGGTTTCAAGAATGTGGGTTTCTCGTTCGGGTACCAGGATAATTGCTGGGCGCGTATCGAGTTGCACGGCGCTACTGAGATTGAGAAAGTCGTGTTGCTACATGCCAGCGCGGAAGTGGGGCAGGGCACGCATACGGTCATGACGCAGATGGCTGCGGAGGCGGTTGGCGTTCCTTTCGAGAAGGTGACGTTGATCGCCTCGGATTCAGCCATCATGGGCAGTTCTGGCTCCGTGTCGGCTTCGCGCATGACGTTCATGTCCGGTAATTCGATCAGGGGCGCGGCTGAAATCGCGCTGGAGAAATGGCGCAAGGAAGAGCGCCCGGCGATTGGCGAGTTCAAATACCTGTCGCCGCCTACCACGCCTTTCGACAAAGAGACTGGCTATTCGATGCCGAATTTTTCCTATGCGTATGCAGCCCAGGCGGCCGAAGTGGAGGTCGATACCGAGACCGGCCAGGTGCGCGTGCTGCGCGTAGTAGCCGCTGACGATCTGGGCAAAGCCATCAATCCAAACCTGGTGGAAGGTCAGATCGAGGGCGCAGTGGTGCAGGCGCAGGGCTACGCCTTGATGGAAGATTTCAAAACGAAAGACGGCCATGTGTTGACCGACCAACTCAGCACCTATCTCATTCCCACCATCCGGGATATCCCCGAAAAAGTGGAAACGGTGATCGTCGAAGTACCCGATCCGAATGGGCCATGGGGCGCGCGCGGCGTGGGCGAACTGCCCTTCTTGCCGACTGCCGCTGCTCTATCCGCCGCCGTCCACGATGCGACCGGCGTGTGGTACGACGAATTCCCGCTCACCCCTGAACGGATATTGCGCGGGCTGGGCAAGATCTGAATTTGGGCGCGGATCGCACAGATGCGGCGGTGCAGAGAGGTTCCTGTGCGCGATCTGTGCGACCCGTGGCCTGCCCTTCCATGCCCTGGACATTTCCCTACCTGGATGAAACCGAAGAACTGGACGAGGCCGTCCGCGCCAGCGTAACGGGCAGTTTTGTGCGCCTGCCGGATGGCTATACCCATTATGAATTGGGCGGACCGCAAGATGGGGCAGTGGTCGTGCTGGTGCATGGCTTTTCTGTGCCTTACTTCATTTTCGATCCGACCTTTGATTTCCTGACCCGCTCCGGTTTGCGCGTCTTGCGTTACGACCTGTTTGGGCGCGGGTTTTCGGACCGCCCCAGGCTGCGCTACGACATTGATTTGTTTTGCAAGCAATTGCAAGACCTGCTGGATATACTTGGTTTCGACACACCCGTCAGCCTGGTCGGCCTTTCCATGGGCGGACCGGTCGCGGCGACCTTCACGGCGCGTTTCCCGCAGCGCGTCCGCAAGTTGGTTTTGATCGATCCCGCTGGGGCAAGAACGGTGTCGCTCCCGTGGGGGCTGCGGGCAGCGACCCTGCCGGGGGTGGGGGAACTGGCTATCGGTCTGTTTGGAAGTGTTGCACTGCTTAAGGATGTCGCTTCCGGCGTCTTTGGTCCCGACCTGGTGGCCGAGTTCCAGCGCCGGTACCGCGTCCAGATGAAGTATAAAGGCTTCCGGCGCGCCCTCCTTTCGACCATGCGCCATGGGATGCTGGGAGATTTCTCGGCCGCATACCGGCGCGTAGGAGAGAGTGGAATCCCTGCCTTGCTGTTTTGGGGCGAGAATGATCTTACCGTGCCTTTTGCGTATAGCCACGATGTGTGCGCCGCGATCCCGCAGGCTGATTTCCAGCCGGTGGCTGGCTGCGGTCACACCCCGCATTACGAGAAGCCGGAAGAGGTGAACCCCAGGTTGTTGGCATTCCTGGAGTGAACGAGGATGATTCGTTAGAACATGTCGAAACCCTTTTTTGCTTTTCTCGGGCGTAATCGGTACATACTGGCCATCTTTGGCCTGCTGCTGGGCGCTTCACTCGTCAGTGTGACGCTGGTGGTGGCGCGCATGGCTTATAGCGACTCGCAGCAATATCGCGGCCTGATCTGGAACTTGTTCCTGGCATGGATCCCCTTCGTGCTGGCTTACATCGCCTATGCGCTCTCCTGGAAGCGCATCTGGTTGTACATTGCCATCCCGCTGTTTGCTTTTCTTTGGCTGATTTTCTTTCCTAATGCGCCATATATCTTGACCGATCTGCACTACCTGAGCCGGATCTCACCCGACGTTCCCTTATGGTACGATATCATCCTGCTGGTCTGGTTCTCATGGACCGGGATGTTGCTTGGCTTGGTGTCCCTCTATTTGATGCACGAGATCGTCCAGCGCAATTTTGGGCGTTGGTTAGGCTGGACCTTCGTGCTGGTGGTTTCCGGGTTGAGCAGCGCTGGCATTTACGTGGGACGTTTCTTGCGCTGGAACTCTTGGGACATCCTGAGCAATCCCTCGGAACTGGCTATGGACCTGCTTGGGCTGGCGATCGACCCCAGCCTGCGCCTGCTGGCCTTCACCACCCTGTTCGGCGTGTTTTTTATTTTTATCTACCTGACGTTGTATTCATTCGGCCACCTGCTGCGCGAGCAAAGCGACCGCACTTCGCCCAACCCAGCCATTCGCTAACTGCCGGGAGAGCCGTTGCGCGTGTATGCCGGTGGTGTAGTTGAGGTATGAGATGAAAAAATATCTGACCTATTTTTCCCATAACAAATATCGCCTGACCATTTTTGGCCTGCTGGCCGGCGCTACGCTGATGGCCGTCGTCCTGGTGCGGCTGCGCTTCATCGGTACGGGTTCACTGCACTATGCCTTCCTGGTCTGGAACCTGTTCCTGGCCTGGATCCCCTTCATCGTGGCCTATATCATTTACACCCTGCCGCTTTCGCGCCGCGCCCTGTTGGTAATCGCGCCGTTGAGCGCCTTCTTGTGGCTGATCTTTTTTCCCAACGCGCCCTACATCCTGACGGATTTCCAGCACTTGAGTGCGCCGAGCGACGGTTTCCCGGTCTGGTATGATGTTCTGCTCTTGATCTGGGCCTCTTTCACCGGCTTGTTTCTGGGCATGGTGTCGCTGTTCCTGATGCAGGAGATCGTGCGGCGCGAGTTCGGGCCTCGGTTCGGTTGGGGGTTCGTGCTGGCGGTGACCGGCCTCACCAGCATGGGCGTTTACATGGGGCGGTTCCTGCGCTGGAATTCCTGGGATATCCTCGGTAATTTCGGGAACATGGCGCAGTTCACCTTGTATTACATCCTCCATCCGACGTCGCGTTCGCTGGTCTTTGCCGCGCTGTTCGTCCCATTTTTCCTGTTTGTGTACCTGCTCCTGTATGCCTTTGGGCATCTGCTGCTCGAGCGACAGGCCAATGAAAAAACAAAGGGAGAGGCAGCGTAAAGCAATGGCGGCATACATCCTCATTCGCGGCGGGGGCGACCTGGCCTCCGGCGTAGCCTTGCGCCTGTATCGCGCCGGGCTGCAGGTGGTCGTCAGTGAACTGGCGCAGCCATTGGCCGTGCGGCGCAGCGTCTCGTTTGCCGAGGCGGTCTACGAGGGGGCGTGGACGGTGGAAGGGGTGACGGGAAGGCTGGTGAAAGGGGAGCAGGTCCCGGCGGCGTTGGAAGCGGGCGAGATTCCCGTCCTGGTAGACCCAGACGCCTCCATCCTGTCCCGGTTCGATTTTTGCGCCGTCATCGATGCGCGGCTGACCAAGTTGCCGCCCGATCCCTTGCCCGTCCCCGTCTCGCTTCATATTGGACTTGGGCCTGGGTTCCGCGCCGGGGAAAATTGCCAGGCTGTGATCGAAACCCGCCGCAGCCATACCCTGGGGCGCGTCTTTTGGGAGGGCGCAACCCAGCCGGACAGCGGCCAACCCGAAGGCGACCCGCGCCGCGTGCTGCGCGCTCCCGTTGCGGGCATTGTGGTCGCCCATGCTCATATCGGCGAGCATGTGGACGAGGGGCGGTTGGTTGCCAGCATTCGCGGCCAGTCTGGGGTGCAAGAGTCGCCGGTCGCCAGCCCGTTTGCCGGGGTTTTGCGTGGTTTGATCCGTCCCGGCCTGCGTGTGACCGCCGGCCTGAAGATCGGCGATGTGGACCCGCGCGACGACCCGTCTATGTGCCAATTGGTTTCCGATAAGGCGCTTGCTATCGGCGGGGGGGTGCTGGAAGCGCTGTTGGCGCGAGGCGTGGTTTCTTGTCGTGCATAGATCAGTTTATCGTTTAGAGGTGAAGAAAGGATTTCGAATGACAGAAGAACCCGTTTCGGAGCAGTCGGTTGGAAAACCCAAACGACGGCTCGACTACCCTGCCTGGCGGATCGTGAGCATCCTTGTGACGCTTGGAGCAGCAGGTGTTTTGGCCTATTCCGTTTACAAGTCTCAAACTTTGGTTTTCAGCGGCGCAGTCGTATTCTTTTTGTTGTTGTGGCTCATTCCGCCCCTGTGGGATTGGATCGTGTTCACATTTGGCAGGAAGCCCGAAACCACCTGGGAGCGTATCAGCCTGAACCTCGCGCTTGCCATGCTGGCCGCCATGGCGTTCGAAGATGCCTTCGAGGTGGTAGTGCGGCTGGCAATCAGGTTGCTATTCCTCCTGGGAAGGTGACGCCGCACCGCCCATCACGGGCACGGTTCGAGCGTCAGGTTGTTCGTGTAGATGCGTGTACGCCCGATAACCTGCTTATCTTCGTCCTCGGCTACGAACTGGTAGTGCACCCAGGCTTTGAGGAAATTCTGGCGTTCGGTGATGTTGTTCGCCCGCAGGGTGTACAGGAAGACCCCGCCGCCGTCATTGTCCAACACTGTGCCAGACCAGGGTGTCGTCTCGCCAGGTTTCTTGAAGGATTCCAGGCGGATGAACAGGTATACGCGGTGCACGTCCAGGGGATGTTCTACGGTGACGGTCATTTTGGTGTAGTTTCTCTTGCATACGCCCCAGAAGATATTGTTGTGGCTCAACTCGACCGAGACGAAGCCCTCTCCCGGTATGTCGGCGGTTGCGCTGACGCCTGGCTGTACGGCGGGCGTGTTCGAGCCGGGGAAGATCACGGGGGTCAACGTTTCGAAGCCAGGGAAGGGAGTGACCGTATCCGGCGGCACAGGCGTCTTGGAAGGTGTGAGCGTGACCGTGCTGGTCGGCGTCAGGCTGGCGGTGGGGGTGGCGCTGGGTGTGCTGGTAGGCGAGGGCGTGGGCGTGTACAGGAACTCCATCGCCGAGCAGGCTTGCAGCAAGAACATTCCGATAACGATGAACCGACCTGGCTTTTGCATAGGGGACCTCTTCGATGCGGCGACCAATTATCCAGCCGCGTGATGGATATTTTACCTGTTTCTGGCGTATTGGTTGTGCTTCCTGGTTCAGCGCGTGATGCTCGATCCGCTATACTGTTTGCCAGGTAGCGTGCCAGATCATAGAATATAATCCAAGAACTTGAGTAACCTGGTGGCTGTGTAGTTTGAGCGTTATTTGCGTAAGGCATACACTTGCGCCCACCGTAGGTGTGGTGTTGAGACCACCGGGTAAAAAAAGTTACTGTGCTCAGTGTGGTCTTGATATGGGCTTTGCCTACTCGACCACCGAATAGAAATAAGACTGGAGAATAAATTTCCATGTGCGGAATTTTTGGTTATGTTACTAAGAAAGATGAAGAATTGGGATCCATTCTCATCGAAGCGGCCAAAAGATTGACCTATCGTGGGTATGACTCGGTGGGAGCCGCAACCATCAACGGGGATAAGATCGATCTGCGAAAAGATACCGGCAAGGTGGAGGAAGTATCCCAAAAATATAACTTTGCCGAAATGCGTGGACAGCGCGGTATCACGCAATTGCGCTGGGCGACCTTCGGCGAGCCGTCACAGATCAACAGCCAGCCGCACTTGGATTCAGATGGCGACATGGTCGGGGCGCACAATGGGAACGTGGTCAATAACGTCGAATTGCGCGAGCAGTTCATCGCCGAGGGCATGACCGTCCGCTCGCAGAATGACGGCGAGACGTGCGTTCACGCAGTCGAACGATATATCAATCGCGGGTATGAGTTCATCGACGCGATCCGCCTGGCGTATGGCGATCTCGAAGGCGACTATGCCTTTGTCATCGGGCGCGCGAACGATGACAAACTCTATGCCTTCAAAAAGGGTTCGGGCATGGTGGTAGGGATTGGCAAAGGCTTCACCTGCGTTTCGTCTGACCTGCCTTCGATCCTGCCGTTGACGCGCCAGGTCATCCGACCGCAGGACGGGGAGATCGTCACGTTGTGGGCGGACAAGGTCGAGGTGCGCTCGGTCAAGGATGGAAAACTCATCGACAGAAAGCAGGAAACCGTTACGGAGTCGATGGATGCGGTGCAGAAGGGCGGGTATCCGCATTTCATGTTGAAGGAAATCCACGAGCAGAGTCAGGTCGCGCGTGAGTTGTCCCACATGCTCAACGGCAACCGCGAAGTGGATGCGCTGGTCGAGAAGATGAAGAGCGCGCGCCATCTGTATTTCATCGGCTGCGGCACGAGTTATCACGCGGCGTCGGCGGGAGCGGTCTATTTCGCACAACTGGCAGGGCGGGCGGTCATTCCAGTTCTCGCGCCGCAGTTCATCGCGCAATATGCGCCCGCGGTGAGTTATGAGGATGTTGGGATTTTCGTCAGCCAATCGGGCGAGACCAAAGATGTGTTGAACGCACTGGAAGCGGCGGAGGCGCGCGGCATGGCCTGTTACGGATTGGCGAACGTGGTCGGCTCGACGTTGACGAAGAGCGCTTCGTTCTGCCTGCCCTTGTGCTGCGGCTACGAAATCAGCGTGCCAGCCACGAAGACGTTTACCAATCAGGTCGTGACGTTTTTGTACCTGGCGTATAAGATGGCTGGTGGTCTCGATACGCCGCCGTCGGTCGAGTGGGCGAAGCCTGTATCGAGACCAAACGGCGGCTACTCGACCACCAGCTTATTTGAACGTATCCCCGACTTGATGGACAAGACACTTGAGATGGTCGAGCCGCAAGTCAAAGTGATCGCGGAAGACATCAACGAATGGAACGACCTGTACTGTCTCGGCTACGGAGCCACCTACCCCATCGCGCTCGAGGGCGCGTTGAAGTTGAAAGAGATCACCTACGCCCACTGCGAAGGGATGCTCTCGACCGAGTTCAAACACGGACCGCTCTCCGCGGTCAGCAAGGGCTTCCCCATTATCTTTGTATCGGATGGTACTGCTGTGCCACTCATCATCAGCGGCATCAACGAAGTGAAAGTGCGCGGCGCACGGACCATCGTCATTGCGGAAGAAGACGCCCGCCTGCGCGCCAACGCCGACGATGTGATCGTGCTCCCCAAATCCGATCCACAGATTTCGGCGTTGCTGGGTGTGTTGCCGCTGCAGTTGTTGTCGTATCATATGTCCGTGATGCGCGGGTTCGATCCTGATTTCCCGAGGAATTTGTCGAAGACGCTGACGGTGGATTAGAACAAATCAGGCTTTTGGAAATTTTATGTTCAACGCAGGTTCACTTACCTTTCAGGAGTTTATCATGAGCGAATCGCTAACCGCGTATGAGTCAAGACATTGATTTGCTCTCCATTCGGCTTGTCCAAACTCTCCCGCCTTCACGGAGAATTGCCCAGGTGCTTGTGGCTTCCCCCGAAGAATTGGTTGCGTTCAAGGTCATCTCCTGCCATCAGCGGCGTGGACAGCCCAAATCAGGAACGGACTGGCGCGATCTTGCCATGCTTTTACTTGCGTTTCCCGAACTAAAGCAAAGCGATAGGCTCGTAGCAGAGCGGTTGAAGGCTGGGAATGCGGGCGATGATGTGATGAACCTGTGGAATGATCTGGTCAAACAAGAAATTCGCTCCACCGATGAGGATGATGAGTTTTAGCGCGCTCCCGATTTTCCGATAGTTAAGTGCGTCACGTCACAGATGTGACCTATTCCTCCACCGGGTCGTCGGGGTGCGCCTCGTTCCACTGCGCTGCTAACTCGTCTGCTGACTTCCCGATATTGCGCTTGTTCAGGATCTTGGCATACCACCTGGTGGGGTCATTCAACTGGCGTAGCATCTCCGGGTCGGGGCGGAAGAGGATGTCGAATTGGCCGTCCGCGCGGATGGTGGGGGTGAAGGTCCCCAGTCCTTCGATCTTGACCGCCTGTCCGACCTGGTGCGCCATCAGGATAACGTCTCGCAACTCGTACGTCACAAAGCGAATCTCCCCTTCGCTCAAACCGGTGCTGCGAGCAATATCCTCCACCACCTGTCGCGTCTGGCGCGTCCGTTCCCGCTTGATCTCTGGCCGCAACTTGCGAATGGCAGTAATTTTCTTCGCCATACTTCCTCCAATTCCAGCCGTGAAACGAGTGAATTCTGCCTTGATTATAACAAAATCTCGCCGAGATTTTGTTATTTCTCGGCAAGAAAAATAAATATCTCGGCGAGAAATTATTTTTTCTTGCCGAGATATTTGAAATGAACAGGAGGAAATAAAAGATTCCAACGGCTGACCTGGACGATTGCAGGCGTTGATTTTTGCCATTGACGGCGGGGAGAACAGAAAACGCACAGGTTCTGTGCGTTTGTTTGCGTAAATGGACAGATAAAACAAGGGCCGACAGGAATGGAAATTACGGCCCCGCGCCGAACGCCTTCTGGAAGGCCAGCGCGGCGGCGCGTTCCCCGTCCTCGACCAACGCCGCCGACACCTCCCCGTCGTAGTCAATGATGCGTTCGGCGTCGATGAACTGTTCCGGCGCCACGATCACAGGCGTGACAACCCGGTAGCGGTAGGGCGTCCGCCCTTCCTCCCGCTCGCTCTCGGCCAGTTCGTTGAAGGCGCGGATCATCTTGAGGGTTTCGCGGAAGGATGCCAGCAGCATCCAATCCAGCATCCAGGTGATGGCCTCGCCAAAGGATTTGGGGATCGCGCGCCCGTTCCCGGCCGCGCCCGCTTCACCCTCCCCCCAGGGCGTCATCATCACGATGACAATTTCCGCCGGGACGGTCACATCCCCGCCCATCAGGTCGAGCGCCGCGCCGAGCGGCGTGTTGGCGACCAGCGCGCCGTCCCAGTACAGGGCTTGGGTCTGTTCGTCCGCCGTCCACGGGTAGACCAGCGGGATCGAGCAGGAGGCCAGGATGCGTTCCCGGGTGATGCCGGGGTATACGTCCGTGCGGGGGCGTCCGCGTTTGTGGTCGAACACCTCCCGGTTGCTGAACAGTACGCGCTCGCCGGTCTGCACCTTGGTGGCGGCGATGAGCAGGGCGGTCTCGCTGGCGGCCAGTTTCTCCGGGTCGAATTTGAAGCGGGTGACCAGCGTGTTCTTGAGCGGACCGGTATCCAGCAGGTTGATCCAACGGCCGACCAGCCTGCCTGCCATCCAGCGCGGCAGCAGGGGCAGGGGCGGCCAGAAATCGTCCGGGGTTGGCGATGTGGATTGATTGGGATGCGCCTGCGGGAGTTTCGCGCCCATGATCTGCCCGAACAGTTTGGTCGCAACCCAACGCGCCAGCCCGCCCATCCCCGGCGGGAGGCCCTGAATGTCCTGCTCTTCAAGGCGCTTCCAGACTTCCACCAATTCCTCCGCGCTCATTCCCTGCGCAATGGCTGCCCCGTTCACTGCGCCGATGGAGGTGCCGACGATGATCGAGGGTTTCCACGCACCGGCGTGGGACGGCCCTACGCCGCTTTTGTTTTCCGACATCAGGTATCTGTACGCGCCTGCGTGGAAGGCGCCGCGCCCCCCGCCGCCCGAAAGGACAAGCGCTCGAATGGGTTCAGGTTCCATCGTTGGCTCCTTGGTCAAAGGTAATCCTTTAGTTGTCTCGAACGCCGGGGATGGCGCAGCCTGCGCAGGGCGCGCCCTTCGATCTGGCGGATGCGTTCGCGCGTCAGCCCGAACTTCTGGCCGACCTCCTCCAGCGTGTAGATCGTGCCGTCGTCCAGCCCGAAGCGCAGGCGCAGCACACGCGCCTCGCGCGGCGTGAGCGTGGACAGCACTTCTTCCAATTTGTCCTTGAGCATGGATTGGTAGGCGCTTTGCATGGGGGTGGGGCTGAACTCGTCTTCGATGAAGTAGCCCAATTCCGATTCTTCGTCATCGCCGACCGGGGATTCCAGCGAGAGCGGCAGCCAGGAGACTTTCATGATCCATTGCACGCGCTGGACCGGCAGGCCGATTGCCTGGGCGAGTTCTTCCACGCTTGGCTGGTATCCTAGTTTCTGTTCCAGGTCATGGTTGGCTTTGTACAACTGGCGGATACGGTCGATCATGTGAACGGGGACGCGGATGGTGCGCGCCTGGTCGGCGATGGCGCGCATGATGGTCTGGCGGATCCACCAGGTAGCGTAGGTGGAGAAGCGGAAGCCGCGCGTGTAATCGAATTTCTCGACGGCCTTCATCAATCCCAGGTTGCCCTCCTGGATCAGGTCCAGGAAAGCCACACCGCGCCCTATGTAACGCTTGGCGATGCTGACCACCAGGCGGGTGTTGGCCTTGATCAGGTGCTCGCGGGCGCGCTGGCCGTCTTCGATAAGGAGGTCGAGTTGACGGCGCGCGGCAGCATTCTGGCGGCCGATCAGTTTGGCTTTTTCCTGCCTGGCGCGGCGTCCCTTTTCGATGCGGATGGCGATCTCCAGTTCTTCTTCCATTGCCAGCAGGGGAATGCGCGACATTTCCCTGAGGTACAGGCCTACAGTGTCGTCTTGCGCGGTGGATTCGCGGGATGGGGATTCGGGATCGAAAACGGCAGCAGAAGCGGGGGAGGGAGAGGCGGGATCGTCGTCCCCGTCGAGGATGTCCACGCCCCGGCGGCGCAGCGAGGTCAGCATGACGGAGAGGCGCTCCGCGTCCTGGGCCGCGTCGGGGAAGGTTTCCATGAGGTCGTCGGTCGTCAGGTAGCCTTGTACACCCGCCTTTTCCATGAGAGCCTGCATGGCAAGTTCGCGTTTTTGTCGCTTGGCGCTGGTTGCAACACCCTCCTCGTCCTTTGGCATGGTTATTCTCCCAACAGGTCTTTCAGCGTGGAGAAAGGGGATTCCCGGGTTGCCGCCTGGTGGCCGCAGTCAACCTGGTTCAGGTCTTCGCCGCAAACGGGACACAGGCCTTTGCAGCCGGGTTTGCAGATGGGGCTGATGGGCGTCTCGAGCAGCGCGTATTCGCGGATAAGCGGCTGCAGGTCAATATGGGCGTCTTCGGGAAGCAACAGGCCGGATTCGCTGACCGATTTTTTGTTGAAGGCGTACAGTTCGGTCATTTCCCAGTGCAGGGTGTGGTCGAACGGGTTGAGGCAGCGCACACACTCCAGGGTAGTCTGCGCGGAAAACTTTGCCTGGAGGATGAGCCCCTGCGGCGTGCGCCCGATGGTCGCCAGGCCCTCGAACTGGTTGAGGGTCAGATCATCTGCAAGTTGGACCTTGTCGAAGTCGAACGGGAATTCGTGGCTGTAGCCGACTTCTTCATGGACGATGAAGCCGACGTTCAGGCGGAAGGGGCGGCGCGGGGTGGGCATAGGTTAGCGCTGTCTGGGAAACTGGAGACATTCTAGCACACAGGAGTCGCGCAGTCAAGCAAGTTTCGTGTAAGCAAACGCCAGGGCGGATCACATTTTCCTGTCCACGATATACTTGGCCAGGTCTTCCAGTGCGCTGCGCTCGACGCCGGTATGGAAGGGGGTAAGTTTGTCCAGGGCGCGTTGCACGAAGGCTTCGGCCTCGCGCATGGACTGTTTGACCGCTTCGCTTTCACGGATGGCGTGTACCAGCCGTTCCATGCGTTCCTGGTTGCCCCAGCCGCCTTCCGAGAGCAGTTTTATGTCGGGGTGGGTGGGGTCGGTTTCGGCAAAGTAAATGGCGGGCAAGGTGACCAGGCCTTGCAGCAGGTCAGAGCCGAGCGGTTTGCCCACCGCACTCTGGTCGCCGGTGAAGTCGAGGATGTCGTCCACGATCTGGAAGGCCATGCCGATCTCATAGCCAAAGGCGCGCATGGATTCTGCGACGTCTTCGTCCACCGGGCTGACCAGCGCCGCCGCCCGCGCCGACATTTCGAACAGCGAGGCGGTTTTCGCATAGATGCGCTGGTAGTAATTCTCGCGGCTGATCAGTCCGCGGCTGGTGAACAATTGGGTCAATTCCCCATTCACGATGGTCGCCAGCGTCCTGGCAAAGTGTTCCATCAATGGCAGATGGTCGGCTTCTGCGGCCAGTTTGGCGGCGCGCGCAAACAGGAAGTCGCCGGTCAATACCGTGGCGGCCGGCGACCAGCGCGCGTTGAGGGTGGGGATTCCGCGCCGCAACAACGAGCCATCGATCAGGTCATCGTGCACCAGTGTGGCTGTGTGCAACAATTCCACTGCTGCACCCAGAGTCACCAGTTTGTCTTCGGGCGCTGCAAGCATATTGCCGACAAGCAGCACGATCGTTGGGCGCACGCGCTTGCCGCCCGATGCCAATAAATGTTCCAGCGCAGCGCGCAGGTCTGGGTGGCTTTCCTCGGCCTGGACGCGCATGCGTTCTTCAACGAGCCTGATCTGTTCTTGGACGGGTGTAATAAATGTAACTGTGCTCAAAAGGTCTCTCCCCAGGAGAATAACCGCGCGGCGTTCATACTGGTAACTGCGGCCACTTCTTCCAGGCTGCGGGAATGTAACTGCGCAATTTTATCAGCAATTTCATACACAAAGGCGGGTTCATTGCGCTTTCCACGCTGGGACGCAGGCGCCAGGAACGGGGCGTCTGTTTCGACGAGCAGGCGTTCCAGCGGGAGTGATTTTACCACTTCGCGTTTCGATTCGGCGTTTTTATACGTCACCGGGCCGGTAATGCCGATGTAGAAATCGAGACCGATGGCCCGCCGCGCCGTCTCCAGTGACCCCGAAAAGGAGTGCAGCACGCCCGGCGCTTCGGCCAGCGCTTCGTTCCTGGACCTCAGGCCTGCTACCCAGTCCCCCAGGATTTCGAGCAAGTCCCGGGCGCAGTCCCCGTCTTCGGCGTCACCCTTTTCCCGCATGTGGATGACCACCGGCAGGGACAGTTCCGCCGCCAGGTCGAGTTGTTCGCGCAGGACGCGCTGTTGGAGGTTGTGCGGGGCGGCGTCCCAGTAGTAGTCCAGCCCGATCTCGCCGATGGCGGCAATCTTTCCTTTACCCCCACCCCTCTCCCCCAGAGAGATGGGAATCAGGGATTTCAAGTCATTCCTTGTTTCGTTTGTCCAGGTAAGCGCTTCCGTCGGGTGGACGCCGATGGCGGCAAAAAGCATGGGGTGCGATTCGGCCAGTTCAACGGCGGCCAGGCTCGAGGTCAGCGTAAGAGCGGGGATGAGGATGCGTTCGACCCCGGCCCGGGCAGCGCGCTCCAGCACGGCGGCGCGGTCGGGGTCGAATTTGTGAAAGTCCAAATGGCAGTGGGTGTCGGTGAGGTTCAAGAGACTTATTTACTTGATTCCAGCCACTTTCAGCCCATCCTGCAAAATCGCCTGTACCTTGTCCTTGTGGGTGGTCTCGCAGTAGACGCGCAGGATGGGTTCCGTGCCGCTGAAGCGGATGAGCATCCAGCCGCCGTCTTCCAGGTGGAATTGGAAGCCATCCACTGTGACCAGTTTGGTCACTTTCAGGCCGCCGAGGGTGGCCGGTTTGGCGTCCAGGATCGTCTTTTCGCGGGCGGCGCGGTCGCCGCTGAAGGCGCTGTCTACGCGGTCGTAGTAGTACACGCCGCCGACCTTTTCGAAGAGCATGTCGAGCAGTTGGGTGGGTTTCTTGCCGGTGCGCACCATGAAGTCGAGCATGTACAGCCCAGCCAGGATGCCGTCGCGTTCAGGGACGTTGCCGCGGAAGGCGTAACCGCCGCTTTCCTCGCCGCCGATCAAGGCGTTCGTCTCTGTCATTTTTGGCGCCACATACTTGAATCCCACACCGGTTTCGTGGACCGGTACATTATAAAGTTTGCCCAGCTTGTTGAGCATGTTGGTGGTGGAAAGTGTCTTGACGATGTCGCCGCGTTGGCCGCGGATTTCGAGCAGGTAGTAGGCCAACAGGGCGTACACGCGCAACTGGTTGATGAAGTCGCCGTTCTCGTCGCCGATGCCGCAGCGGTCGGCGTCGCCGTCGGTGATGAGCAGGACATCGGCCTTGTTCTTTACGGTGGCCTCCAGTCCGGGGTTGATGTTCGGCGGGATGGGTTCCGGGCGCTTCATCTCCGGGAAGGACGGGTTGCGCTCGTTATGGATTTCGATGACTTTCGTCTTGCCGCCCGCCAGCAGGCGCGGGAAGTAGCCAGCCCCGTTGCCCCACATGACATCTACCATCACGGTCAGCCCCGCATCTTTGATGGGCTGCAGGTCGAGCAGTTTGTTGATATGTTCGATATAGGGAGTATGGGCATCGAACTTGACGATCTTTCCTTCTGCTTCGCCAGTGGAACAGGCAATGCGTTTGACGCCTTCTATTGTGTCAGGAATGAGCGACTCTATCTTTTTCAGTCCATCCGGGTCTATTGCGCCGCCGGTCTCGTTGCGCACTTTGAAGCCGTTGTCGGTGGGCGGGTTGTGACTGGCGGTGATGTTGACCGCACCGCAGGCTTTTTTGTCCACGACGGCAAAGGAGATCACGGGTGTGGGGGTAGCGCCGTCGGTCAGGTAGACCTTTAAATCATTGGCGGCCAACACTTCGGCAACTGCGGCGGCAAAGTATTCACTGCTAAAGCGCTTGTCATGGCCTACCACCACCCATTGTCCATAGTTGCCCTGCTCCAGCAGGTATTCGGCAAAGCCTTGTGCGCAGCGGCGGACACTGTCGAAGGTATAGTCTTCGGCGATCACGCCGCGCCAGCCGTCTGTGCCGAATTTGATTGTTGTTGGCATGAGAAACTCCTTGAGAAATGATAACGAATGAAATTATATCAGGGCAGGGAGATAGGGGATAGAGAAAACCGCTATTCATTGCTTCCTGGCGGCTAACTGTGCGACCATCTCTCCCAGCCTTTCGAGCGCCCGCTCGATGGGATAGGTCCAGGCGGCGGCGTTCAGGCGGATGAAATTGGAGAACTGGTTGGTCGGCGAGAACAAATACCCGGGCGTGAGGGTGATGCCGCCTTGCAG
Organism: Chloroflexota bacterium; assembly: GCA_049323115.1. Classification (GTDB taxonomy): domain Bacteria; phylum Chloroflexota; class Anaerolineae; order Anaerolineales; family Villigracilaceae; genus JAABUE01. The sequence goes on along the minus strand of JBMOMP010000082.1, from coordinate 15,607 downwards.
CGCCATCTTGTAGAGTTCCAGCGAGTCGACCTGCTCCGGCAATTGAACCCAAAGTACGAAGCCGCCCGAAGGCCGGGTGACGCGCGTTCCGGGAGGAAGATGGCGCGTCACGGCTTGGGAGAGCAGCGCCACGTTGCTGGCATATTCGCGGCGGATGCGGCGTAAGTGGTGGTCATATCCGCCGCTTTCCAGGAATTCGGCAATTGCCATTTGCGGCAGGGTCGCTGTGGCCGTGCTGACCGTGAATTTGACCCATTCCACAACGTTCTTGAATCGTCCCGGCGCAACCCATCCAACCCGCAGGGAGGGACTGATGTCTTTGGAGAAGGAAGAACACAGCATGACCAGCCCTTTCTGGTCGAAGGCTTTGGTGGTTGCAGGGCGTTTTTCCGTGAAGTAGATCTCGCCGGAAACGTTGTTATCGATCAAGGGGATTTCATAGCGGGCAAGCAGTTCTACCAGTTCCTTTTTCTTCTCGTCCGGGATGCAACTTCCTAATGGGTTGTTGAAATTCGAGATGTTCAGCACCGCTTTGATCGGGTTGTGTTCGATGGCGAATTGCAGCGCCTCCAGGCTGAGACCGTCGCGCGGATTGGTTGGGATCTCCAGCGCTCGTAGTCCATGCACTTCCAGGAGTTGCAACATACCGAAGTACATGGGCGATTCGATGGCAACGATGTCGCCGGGGCGGCAGACCGCATGGAGGCAAATGTCGATTGCCTCGATGCCCCCAGAAGTGATGACGATGTCGCCGGGCGGGACCTGGCAGCCGTTCAAGGCGGCGCGCTTGGCAATCTGTACGCGCAGGCTTTCCAATCCTGGCGGCAACTGGTACTGGTGGGTCGCTTTGTCCGCTTTGCGCGTCAGCCCTGCCAGGATGCGGTTCATCCGTTCGGTGGGAAGCAGCTCGAGGTTGGGCATGGCTGCGCCCAATTGGACCAGGCCCGGGTTGAGGGTGTCGCGCATCACCATCATCACCAGGTCATGCAGGTTGACGTGGCTGGGGTCCAGCCCGGGCGTAGAAACCCCCGGTTCGGGTAGATGAACGCTGGCCGGTTCGCGCACGTAATAGCCGGACTGCGGTCGCGCCTCGATCAAGCCCCGGTTTTCCAACAACATATAGGCTTGCAAGATCGAACTGATGCTGACCCCTTGCTGCTGGCTCATCTGCCGCACCGAGGGGATGCGTTCGTTGGGCTGGTAAACTCCTTGCGCGATCAGTTGCGCTACACGGTTGGCAACTTGTTCGTAGCGGAAGGAGTCTTGTTTGCTGGCCGTCTTCTGGTTCATCGTGTAACTCGTCTTGTCAGGATGGGTACAATTCCACCTCATTATGACAGGTACAGTGTTGATTGTCAATGGCTGTTATGGTTACAATTTATTTTCATTGCATCTGTATTTATTTTGGATTTAATGGATAATGGAATTGAAGTTTGGCTCACAGAGAAAGGAGCATTGGCATGAACCTGACCCGTAACCAGAACACAAACTTCTCGCTTCGATTGCATCGCAAAGCCTTCCAACACGTGGACAAAATCCGGCCAGGCATGACGGTCGTCTGCAAGAAAGGGTTGCTGTGGCTCACCCAAACTGGCGCGCCCAACGACTATGTGCTGACTCCCGGCGAGCGCTTGGTGGTCGAAAGCCGGGGCGAATTGCTGATCGAGGCCGTGCAGGAAGCCGATCTGAGCATTATCTATCCGAACTGATAGCGCGGCAGGGCAAGCCTGCCCGATATTGGACGTTTCCCTCCCTCTAACGAGCAACGGATCCGGAGAACCGGATCCGTTGCGCCGTTTAAGGAGCGAGTATAATCATCGTTCATGACAGAACGAATCTATCTTGACTATGCTGCCACCACACCAGTGGACTCCCGCGTCCTGGACGTGATGTTGCCCTTTTTCAGCGCCTCATTCGGGAACCCTTCGTCTGTCCACCGTTATGGACAGCGCGCCGAGGCGGCGGTGGACGACGCCCGCGAAACTGTAGCCGCCTGCCTGCATTGCCGCCCCGATGAAGTGATCTTCACCTCTTGCGGCTCCGAGTCGGATAACTTGGCGCTGCGCGGCGCGGCGCAAGCCATGTCCGAGGGGGCAGGCCGCAAGCAGATACTCACCTCGCGCGTCGAGCATCACGCCGTCAGCAAGACTGCCGAGCAACTGGCGGCGCATTACGGTTTCCGACTCGAATGGCTGGAAGTGGACGCGCATGGTATGGTCAAGCCGGAAACGGTCGAAAGGGCAATCGGCGACCAGACGGCGATTGTCTCGGTCATGCTTGCTAACAACGAGATTGGTACCATCAATCCGGTGGGGAAAATTGCGGAAATCTGCCGCCAGCATGGGGCGCTCTCCCACACCGACGCGGTGCAGGCAGCGGCCTGGTTGCCGGTGGACGTGGACGACCTGGGCGCGGACCTGGTCTCGTTGGGCGGGCACAAGTTCTACGGGCCGAAGGGCGTTGGCGCGCTGTATGTCCGCAAGGGGACGCCGCTGCTGCCGCACCTGACCGGCGGCGGGCAGGAATTTGGCCTGCGGGCCGGCACCTCGAACGTGCCCTACATCGTTGGATTTGCCGAGGCGCTGCGCCTGGCGGTCGAGGAACGGGAAGCCCGTACCGCGCATGTGAAACCCTTGCGCGACCGCATCATCGGGACGGTCTTGGAAGACACCCCGGCCGCGCGGCTGACGGGTCACCCCGAGGCCCGTTTGCCCAATCACGCCTCGTTCGCTTTCGAGGGTGTGGATGGCAACCTGTTACTGCAACTGCTGGATGACGCCGGCTTTGCCTGCTCTTCCGGCTCGGCTTGCAAGACCGGCAACCCGGAGCCTAGCGAAGTGATGGCTGCCATTGGCCTTTCGCGCGAATGGGGGCTTGGCTCCCTGCGGGTCACGCTTGGCAAGGATTCTACGCCCGAGCACGTCGAATCTTTCCTTGAGGCGTTGCCGGGCATCGTCGAACAAGCCCGCAGGCTTGTATAACCTGTCTACCTGTTTACCCTATGACAAAAGTAGTCGTTGCCATGTCTGGAGGGGTGGATTCGTCTGTTGCGGCGGCTTTGCTCAAACAGCAAGGCCATGACGTGACGGGCATGATGCTGCGCTTGTGGTCAGAGCCGGGCAAGGAGGAATCCAACCGTTGTTGCACACCCGACTCGATGGCCATGGCGCGCCGCGTGGCCGCCAAACTGGACATCCCATTCTACGTAGTGGACGCCAAGGATGTGTTCCGCAAGACGGTGGTGCAATATTTCTTGGAGGGCTACGCTGCCGGGGAAACGCCCAATCCGTGCCTGCTGTGCAATCGCCAGATACGCTGGACGTTCCTGCTCGACCATGCGCTGACCCTGGGCGCGGACTTTATGGCGACGGGACACTATGCCAGGCGGAAAGAAAAAAATGGCAAGATCGCGCTCTTGCGCGCCGTTGATCTTTCCAAGGATCAGTCGTACGTGCTGCATGTGCTGACGCAGGAGAAGTTGCAGAAGGCGCTTTTCCCGGTAGGGGAATACCAAAAGGCGGACATTCGCCGGATGGCTGAGGCGTTCGGGCTGCCGGTGTATAAGCGCCCGGACAGCCAGGATCTGTGTTTCCTGGCGGGCGAAGATTATCGGGCTTTCATTCAGCGCAACGCTGCGGACATGCTGGTGCCGGGCGAGATTGTCACGCGCGGCGGGAAGGCGCTTGGACGGCATAGCGGGTTGGCGAATTACACCATTGGCCAGCGCAAGGGATTGGGAGTGCAGTTGCCCGTGCCGTTGTACGTGCTGGGCAAGGATGCGGTCAGCAATACGCTCATCGTCGGCGAAGCGCACGAACTGGGCGCGGATACATTGATTGCGCGCGAGGTCAATTGGATTGCGGGTGAAGTTCCGGTAGAGGCGTTCCGCGCACTGGTCAAGATCCGCTATACCGCGCGCCCAGCCGAGGCGGTGGTAACGCCTATCGAAAGCGGCGCGCAGGCCCGGGTGCGGTTCGATGCGCCGCAGCGTGACATTACGCCCGGACAGGCGGCTGTTTTTTATGTTGGGGATGAGGTGGTTGGCGGTGGGGTGATCGTTTAGTTTTGTGTGGCCAAATGATTTCGGAATTGGAATTCCAGAATGTTTGCGGGCGTGATGGCGCAAGCGTCGTGTCGAGTTCATCAGCAAAACGTGGAAAGATGTCATGCAAATCAGGTTACAACTTGTCTGACAAACCTTGTTGTTTCTGGTATACTTCGGCAAGTTGTGAATTAAATCACAATCTAACCTAAACCTGCTCATCACGGAGAATTTTATGAGTGAAATACGAATTGACGCGCTTTTACCGGCCGAGATGGCAACGCGCGCTGAATACATCGGCGTGCGCAAGTCTGAGATGCCAGCGTTGACCATGTTCAGCCTTGCTTTGCTGGCAGGGGCGTTCATCTCCCTTGGCGCGGTGTTTGCCACTACCATCAGCGTTGGGGGAATGGCCATCAACACGGCCGACGGCGCAGCCGCCTTCTCCACTGGCCTGCCGTATGGCCTTACGCGCTTGCTGGCGGGGCTGGTCTTTTGCCTGGGCCTCATCCTGGTCGTGGTCGGCGGCGCGGAACTGTTCACCGGCAACAACCTGATCGTCATGGCCTGGGCAAGCGGCAAAGTGACCACCCGCGCCTTGCTGCGCAATTGGGTAATCGTCTATATCGGCAATTTTGTCGGTGCGATTGGCACGGCGGCCCTGGTGTTCTTCAGCGGGCAATACACCTTTGGCAAGGATGCGGTTGGCATTACCGCGCTGAATACTGCGGTGGCAAAGTCCAGCCTGGGTTTTGGCCAGGCGTTGGCGCTGGGCATCCTTTGCAACACGCTGGTCTGCATGGCGGTCTGGATGACCTTCAGCGCCCGCTCGACCATGGACAAGATCGCAGCCATCATTTTCCCCATCACCGCTTTTGTAGCGGCCGGCTTCGAACACAGCGTTGCCAATATGTACTTCATCCCTTACGGGTTGTTCGTCAAAATGTTCGCTCCCGACTATATGGCGCGCGTATCCGAAAAGGTCGCCAACCTGCAAAGCCTGACCTGGGGCAATTTCTTCGTCCATAACTTGATCCCGGTCACGATTGGCAATATCATTGGAGGCGCGGTCTTTGTCGCCGCTATCTACTGGTCCATCTTCCTTCGTAACAAAGAATCGTAAATTAGGAGAACCATGAAAGCATATATCTTGATAAAAGTCCGTACAGGCGAAGTCAAACAAGTCGTCCACCAACTCCGCAAACTGCGGGGGATCGAATCGGCCGATATGACCTTTGGCCCCTATGATGCGGTGGCTGTCGTTCATAATGGCGATATCAACAAACTGGGATCCTTCCTGGCGACGGAAATCCAGCCGATCCCCGGCATCTTGGAGACGTTGACCTGCCTGGCGGTGGATGTCTAAGCCCGACGAATCCCCGCATCTGCCCAAGCCCGGGCTTGCCCTGCGCGTGGACGAGTTGCGCGCCGCCCTCAGGCTGGCTCCCGTTGACCTGCTGGTCGAACGCACCGGCTCCACTTTCCATGCCTTGGATTCGGGGAGGGGCGAATTCCGCCTCTCCCTGTTCGATTCCCCGCTGACCGTCTCGTTCCCGGGGTTGGTCGCGTACCAAAAGAACGGCGATCCCTTCCCGCCTCATATCCAGGCGTTGATCATCTATTATTTCCACACCGCCGACGGCGCGCCCCTGGCCAGGGAATGGGTCTCTTTTGCCGACCTGCCCGATGGCCGCATCTACGATCCTGCCTTCCAGGGATACAGCGGGAACGAGGTGGTCAAAGCCTTTGGCCTGGATGTAGAAAGGTTCAGACACGCTTGCGAAAAGGCCGGCGGCCGGCCTGAAAATTTTGGCGATGCGGCATACGTCTTCCAGGCCTTGCCGCGCCTGCCGCTGCTGGTCAATTTCTGGTTTGGGGACGAAGATTTCCCGTCCACATGCAAAATTTTGTTCGACAGGTCACTCAGTCACTACTTACCGACGGATGTCGCCGCGATTTTGGGGGGCATGTTGGCGCGCAGGTTGGCCCGTAGCGCCGCGTAAGCGGTACAATTGCGCTGATGCGCAAGGAAGCCTATTTCAAACCCGAAACGTTACAAGCGAAAGCCCGGGAAATGCTGCTCCCGGTAGAGGCGGATCGCCGCAGGCATGCCATGATTTGCTTGCGGCCTCGCGAGGCAGCCTTGTTGGTCCTGGACATGCAGGACTACTTCTTGCAAGCGGACTCACATGCCTTTATCCCCGCCGCGCCCGCGATTGTGGAGGGGATTGCCCGACTGCGCGATGCGTTCCTGGCGGCCAGGCGCCCGGTCGTGTTTACCCGGCATGTGAACACCCCCGAGGATGCCGGGATGATGTCTACCTGGTGGCGGGATTTGATCTCTCCGCAAGATGCGTGTAGCCATATTGTTAAAACGCTGAACACTTCGAACTGCATCCTCCTCGAAAAAAGCCAATATAACGCCTTTTGGGGCACGTCGCTGGACAGCATCCTGCGCGGACTTGGGGTAGGGCAGGTGGTGGTGACCGGCGTGATGACGCACCTGTGCTGCGAGAGCACGGCGCGCTCGGCGTTTGTGCGCGGGTTCGAGGTCTTCTTTGTGGTGGACGGCACTGCCACATATACGGAAGCCCTGCACAGCGCTTCGTTGTTGACCCTGGCGCATGGATTTGCTGTCCCTGTGCTGGTGGATGAGATCAGGCAGGCCTTCGATGCCTGAAACCGACGTTGTCATCATCGGCGCTGGCCCGGCGGGGCTGGCGGCGGCCATCCAGTTGCAGCGTTATGGCATCCCGTTCGTGCTGCTGGAAAAAGGGCGCGTGGGCGGCCTGCTCTGGAATGCCAACCTGGTAGAAAATTATCCCGGTTTCCCGGCTGGTGTGAGCGGCCCGAAATTGGTTCGATTGATCGAGAAGCAAGCCAGCCGGATTGGCGTGCGGGTTTTGCAAGAATGTGTTTTGCGTGTAGTCACTTTAGACAATATAAAAAACATATACACCATCAACACAAATAAAAACACATACACCACCACTCACATCATTATTGCGTCAGGGACAAAACCTCGCCCCACGCCAATTCCCATACCGACAGAATGTGCAGAGCGCGTGTATTCGGATGTCTGGCCCCTGCTCGGGGAAAGCGGCAAGCGGATCGTCATCGTGGGGGCAGGGGATGCAGCCTTCGACTATGCCCTGAATCTGACAAAAAACAGGAATTCTGTCACTATTCTCAATCGCGGCGGGGATGTAAAATGTCTGAGGCTGCTTTGGGAACGCGCGCGGGCAAATCCGGCGGTCACATACCGGGCGGAGTGTCCTGTCAGCGGGGTGGAGGCTGCGGGAACGGCGGGCAGGCTGCGGGTACGGTGCGAAGCGGGCGAGTCGCTCGAAGCGGACGCCCTGTTGTTTGCGATCGGGCGCGTCCCGCAGGTGGATTTTTTGTCCGCCGAATTGCTTGCCCAGGCGCATCCGGGGCTGCACTTTGTCGGCGATGTGAAGAATGGCCTGTACCGGCAGGCCGCCATTGCAGCCGGGGATGGGCTGCGCGCGGCAATGGAAATCTACTTTAGCATGGAGGCGTGATTCCTTATGAAGGTATTTGCGGTAACAGGGACTTCGGAGATGGCGGAAGTGTTCATGGCGGACATGGGCGACGGGCGCATGATCGAGTTCGTGGAAGCGCTGCAACCGCCTTACACGCGCGACGAACGCTGGATCTTGATGGTTTCGACCTTGTACGGCTGCCCGGTGAAATGCCTGTTTTGCGATGCGGGCGGCGGGTATCGCGGCAAGCCGACAGCCGAAGAGATATTGCTGCAAGTGGACCACATGGTCTATCGCTGGTACCCGGATGGGCGCGTGCCTGCCAAGAAGTTCAAGATCCAGTTTGCGCGCATGGGCGAACCGGCCTTGAACATGGCGGTGCTGGAGGCGTTGGAGCAATTGCCTGCGCGCTATGATGCGCCGGGACTGATGCCATCCGTCTCGACCATTGCGCCGCATGGGGTGGATGCTTTTTTCGAGCGGCTATTGGATGTCAAAGACCGGCTGTATGCGGGCGGGCGCTTCCAGTTCCAGTTTTCGCTGCATACCACGGACGAGGCGGCGCGCGACCGTTTGATCCCGGTGCGCAAGTGGTCTTTTGCGCAGATGGCCGCTTACGGCGAGCGTTTCCAGCACGCAGGCGACCGCAAGATCACGCTCAATTTTGCGCTGGCCGAAGGGCTGCCGGCCGATCCATCTGTGCTGTTGCGCTACTTCGACCCGGCGCGCTACCTGGTGAAGTTGACGCCGGTCAACCCGACCGTCCGGGCTGTGCAGAACGGCCTTTCGTCGCACATCAATCCCTACCGCCCGGAGAGCGGCCAGGCAGTGGCGCAAGCCATGGCAGCCGCCGGATACGATGTGATCGTGTCCATTGGCGAGGTGGAAGAGAACGAGATCGGCAGCAATTGCGGGCAATATGTTTTGCAGTACCTGTCCAGCCAGCAGGCGGTACAGGACGGGTACACTTACCGGGTGCAGGAATTGGTCTTGTGACCTGCGATAGTTCCAGGAAGGATAGGATACGATGAAATTGGCAATCACTGGCAAAGGCGGCGTCGGCAAGACGACCCTGACGGCGCTCCTGGCGCAGGTCTACGCCGATCGGGGCCGCGACGTGCTGGCTGTGGACGCGGACCCCAGTCCCTGCCTGGCGGGGGCGCTGGGCTTCCCCGATGACCTGCGCGCAAAACTCAGCCCGATTGCGGAAATGGACGCGCTCATCGAGGAGCGCACTGGCGCGAAGCCCGGCACGGTGGGCGGATTCTTCACCCTCAACCCGCGCGTGGATGACCTGCCGGAGCGTTTCAGCGTGACACATCGCGGCGTGCGCCTGCTCGAAATGGGCAGTGTGGACCTGGGCGGCTCCGGCTGCATCTGCCCCGAATCAGCCATGCTGAAGACGCTCTTCACGCATCTTCTTTTCCGCAAGGACGATGTGCTGCTGCTCGATATGTACGCGGGTGTGGAACACCTGGGCCGCGCTACGGTGGACTTCGTAGACGCTATGGTCGTGGTGGTCGAACCGACCCGTCGCAGTCTGGGCACGGCGGCGCAGATCAAGAAACTGGCAAACGATATTGGCCTGAAGAAGTTATACCTGGTGGGAAACAAAGTGCGAAACAATGAAGAAGGTAAATTCCTGGAGACAGAAACGCCCGGGTTACCTTTGCTAGGTCTCTTGCCTGCTGATTTGAAGGTGCAGGAGGCGGACCGGTTGGGGATTCCGGTGTATGACCATGTGCCATCCTTGAAGCAGTCCGCACAAGAAATGGCTGGGAAACTGGCTACGATGTCCGATTGACCGAGAAAGGAATTTTAGATCTATGACAACCACCATTGCACTGGCAGGCAAAGGCGGCGTCGGCAAAACCACCGTCGCTGGCATGGTCATCAAGTACCTGGCGCAAAACCAGACCGGCAGCATCCTGGCCATCGACGCTGACCCTTCATCCAACCTGAATATGGTCTTGGGCCTCGAATTGGAATGGACGGTCGGCGACATCCGCGAAGACATGCTGCAACAAGTGAAAACCTCGTTGGTGCAAGGCGGGGCGGCTATGGGCAACTTGCCCGGCGGCGTGAACAAACGCGATTACCTGGAATACCACGTCCGTTCGTCGCTGGCGGAAGGTTCTCGCTTCGATCTGATCGCCATGGGGCGCGGGGAGGGACAGGGCTGCTATTGCGCGGTCAACCACAACCTGCGAGACGTGGTCGACGGCATCAGCAAAAACTACGCCTATGTGGTCATCGACAACGAGGCCGGCATGGAACATCTCAGCCGCCGCACTACGCGCGACGTGCAGCATTTACTGGTGGTCAGCGATCCCACCCAACGCGGGTTGGTGGCCGCGCAGCGCATTGCCGACATGCGCAACGAGTTGGAGATCAACATCGAGAAGACTTACCTGGTCATCAACCGCGTGCCGGGCGGCGAGTTGCATCCTGAGATCGAGAAATTTGCCGAAACGATCGGCATCCCCTTGCTGGGCGTCATCCCAACCAGTGACGAATTGACGGCGTTCGAATTCTCCGGCAAGCCGCTGGTGGATTTAGGCGATGAATCGGTGGTATACCAGACAGTGGCAGGGATGATGGAGAAAGTGTTGTAAAAGATTGCGGTTGTTGCATGTATAAAAACATGACTCATCTTGAAAGGATAGACGGGTCATGTTTTTGTTTTCGTGGGGAAAAGAGATAATTGATTTTGGAATGCAAAGGTTGTATAGTATAGACGCATACGAAATATTTGGAGGAAAAATGAAAAGCGCTGCTTTGTTATTGTTCCTTGCGACAATTCTTTCCCTTGTCCTTACAGGCTGCGCGCCGAGTCCGTCCCTTGCTGCGCCAACCGCGATCCCGCCTACGCCCACAATGACGCCGATACCAAAGGGGGAGAAGATTATCGTCACCAGCGCGGAGGATAGCGGTTCCGGTACATTGCGGCAGGCATTGTTAGAGGCGCAACCAGGAGATACGATCACTTTTGATGAAAAAGTCTTTCCACCTGAAATGCCCACGAGGATCTTACTCGCCAGTTGTCTGCCGGGGATTTACCAGGATTATCTGACCATTGACGCCAGCGACGCGGGGGTTGTCCTGGACGGTGAACAGATCGAGTCTGACTGGTGTCCTGGATTTATAGTAGTTTCCAATTGGAACTCCATCCGGGGTCTGCGGTTTGAGGGCTTTTCACCGGGGGCGGGGATCGAGTTGACTAGGGGCGCGCAACACAACCTGATCGGCGGTGATCCAAACACTGGACTGGGACCGCAGGGCCAGGGCAACGTGGTTGGTTATGGCGATGTGGGGTTCGTGCTAGGCGGAGGGGCAACTTCCAATATTATCACTGGCAACTTCATCGGCGTCGATCCGGAAGGAAGAGACCTGGAGCAAACCAGCGTTGGTATTTGGATTGAGTATGGTGCAGCCCACAACACGATTGGCCCAGGCAATGTCATTGCCTACAATACTAATGGTATCGTGATCACGGATTCTGCCTCGATTGGTAACACAATCACCGGCAACAGTATCTATGATAATGAATGGGCTGGGATAGAACTGGAAGGCAACGATGAGCTTATTCCTCCTTCTATTGTGAATTTCGATTTGGAAATTGGTTCAGCAGCGGGTGTTGCCTGCTCTAGCTGCCTGATTGAGATATTCTCCGATGATGGCAACCAGGGACGCATTTATGAAGGTATGACAACCGCTGACGACGCAGGCAATTTTATCTTCAACCGAGGCTCTCCTTTTAGTGCCGCGCGTCTCACTGCAACCGCTACAGATATTGCCGGCAATACCAGCAGGTTTTCGGAGCCTACTTTCGGCTCGAATACAAAAGTAGTCTTTCAAGAAGGAAACAATCTGCCCAAAACTCAAATCATACCGAAACGCTCCACCGAGATTCTAGATAATCGGCTGGGAGAAATGAATCCGATCTACTCATGGGAATGTGAAACATATGCTCAGTATGCCTCTGATCTAGCTTATCGGGCTGATGAACTCGGCATTAAGTGGATGAGAGTGAGTTTTGAATGGTTTGATTGGGCAGAGCTTGAGAATTATGGGCGATATTCAGATTTTCAAATAGACTCTTGTCAGAAGCAAACCATTGAGGCGCTTCATCAGGGAGGAACTCAAGTCATCTATAACTTAACCTTTTGGGATCCTGTTTTCTCCTACTATCCGGGATACTCCCGTTTTCGAGATGAAGGGGAAATTGAACGGTTTGTTGAATTTACCCGCTTCATTGTTGGAAATCTCAAGGGGAACATTACTTGGTATAGCATTCTGAATGAACCGAACATTCGAGGTGAGGATCAAAGGTATGTTAAGGCCAATGATTACATCGTGCTGGTCCACCGTGTAGTTCCCATTATTAGAGAACTGGATCCTCAAGCGAAAATCATTATTGGTGAAGTGACCCCCTTGGATGATTCTTTCGACTACTTGATGCAAATTCTTGAATCTGATATCATGCCCCTCGTAGATGGTATTGCCTGGCATGGCTCAGGTGAGCATTCACTGGAGTATTCGCCAAAGCTTTACAATAGCTATCCTTTCTGGGTGGATCAAGTTGTCCAAACAGCCCGTGATCACGGCTTTAAAGGAGAATTCTTTTCTACCGAGCTTCACTGGAGGACGCCCGAGACCTCTCAACCATTCGGTTTTGAACCGTGGTTTTACTCCGACATTGTTGCCGCTAAGTACTATGCTCGAGGGATTATTTTTCATCGTGGAAAAGGATTTTTCACTGGCATCGGCCATGAACGTTACGAGCAAGTGCCACCTATAAAGCGAGTGGTCCGCAACTTGGCAACTTTGCTCGCTGGCGCCGAGCCCGAAGGCCTGCCAGTAGAGACGCAGAGTGAAGCGACCAACATAACAAGTTATGGCTTTTCACTGCCCAATGGCGATAAACTGTTCGCCCTGTGGACGGATGGCGTGGCGGTGGATAATGATCCCGGAATACCTGCCACATTGACCTTCCCCGGCATTTCGGCGCAAACGGTTGTTGGTATTGATGTATTGTACGGCGTCGAGCAACAACTGATAACAGAGAGCATTGATGGCAACCTGGTCATCCGCGACTTGCTGGTCAAGGACTATCCAATTATTCTCCGTCTCAGTCCATAATCAAGACAAAAGAGACCGAGAGGTAAATCCGTCTTTCGGTCTCTTCCTTGTGAAGAAATTCAAACTCACAACTCGATCTGCGCCTTCAACATCCCGTTTTCCGAATCTGTTTCGAAAGACGAGAAACCGACCGCCCGGCACAGCCTGCGCATGGCGTCATTCTGCGGGGCCATCAGGGCGATAATGCGTTTGATCTGTTCGTCGCGCCCGATCTTGATGATGCGCGTCAACAGTTCCTTGCCCAGGCCCTTGCCCTGGTAGCGGTCGCTGATCAGCATGGTGAAGCGGGCTTCTTCGTCCGTGCCGCGTAGTTTGCTCAGGCGCGCGACGCCGAAGATAGCCTTTTCGCCGTTTTCCTCCCCTTCGACCACCAACGCGATCTCGCGGTCGTAGTCGTTGTGGGTCATGCGCGCCAGGCGCTCGTGCGTGGTGCGGATGCTCAACAACATGGGCGACAGGTAGCGCAAGTAGACCGTCTTATCGGAGAGCGAGGCGTGGAAACCGCGCATGCGCATTTCGTCCTCGGCGCTGATCGGGCGGATGACCACCGGCGTGCCGTCCTTCATGGTCCACGGCGCAATGTACTGGTTCGGGTAGGGGCGGATCGCCAGCCGTGGCAGGTCGCTTTCATCCCAGGCTTCGTGGATCAGGACGCGCGCGTCCAGCGCGATCAGGCCTTCGTGCGAAGCGATCAGCGGGTTGATATCCAACTCCTTGATCCAACGCTGCTCGGCCACCAATTGGCTGAAATGCACCAGCAACTGTTCGAGCGCGGGGATGTCCACCGGGGGCCGTCCGCGCACACCCTTGAGCGCCTCGAAGATCTTGGTGCGCTCGATCATGCGGCGCGCCAGCGTGGCGTTGAGCGGCGGCAGCCCCAGCGCGCGGTCCTTGAAGACCTCGACCAGCGTGCCGCCCATACCGAACAGGACCACCGGCCCAAATTGCGGATCGATGCTGGAACCGACGATCAATTCATACCCATCCAGTTCGATCATCGGCTGGACGGTGACGCCCAGGAAATCGTCCGCGCTGTGCTTCTCGGTGACGCCTTTCTGGATCGCCTCGAACGCGGACCGAACGGCCTGCTCGCCGTTTAAGTTCAGTTGTACCCCCCCGACGTCTGTTTTGTGCGTCACGGTCTCAGAATGTAACTTGAGCACGACCGGATAGCCCAACTCTTCGGCCTTTGCAATGGCTTCATCTGCGCTCTTCGCAACATGGGTAGGCACGGTTGGGATGCCGTAGGCTGCCAACAACTGTTTGGATTCGGCTTCCGTCAGCAGGAGTCGCCCGGAGCGGCGCGCATTCTGGATGATAGCGGAAGCAGCCTCACGGTCAATGCGCGAGGCATCGTCATGGGGCAGACTGACCGTCTCATACAGCGCTTTCAGGTTGTCTGTATATTTCCACATATATGCAAAGACCTTTGCGGCCGTATCCGGGTACATGTATGTCGGGATGCCTGCCTTGTTGAGGATTGATTCGCCGGCGGCGACATCCTGCCCGCCTGACCAGGAAGCCAGGATGGGTTTGTCGTAACTCTGGGCGTAATTTTTGAGCGCATCGGCGGTGGCGGTGGGGTCGGTCATGGCCTGGGGGGTAAGCACCACCAGCAAGCCGTCGCTGTTTTCGTCCTGCGCGGCCACTTCGAGCGCCTGGGCATAACGTTCAGGAGAGGCATCCCCCAGGATGTCAACCGGGTTGTTATGGCTCCATTGCGGCGGCAGGATCTCATTGAGCTTTTCCATGGCTTCTGGTGAGATTTCTGCCAGCTTGCCACCGCGCGTGATCAGCGAGTCCACGGCCAGCACGCCGGGGCCGCCTGCATTGGTCAGGATAGTGAGATGCGGGCCTTTGGGGCGCGGCTGCTTGGACAGGACTTCGGCCATCGAGAAGATCTCGCCGATGGTGTCCACGCGCAGTACGCCACAGCGCCGGAAAGCAGACTCGAGCACTTCGTCCGAGCCGGTCAGCGAGCCGGTATGGGAGGCGGCCGCGCGCGCCGCGCCTTCAGTGCGGCCGGGCTTGATGACGATGATGGGTTTGGCCAGCGCAACTTCGCGCGCCGCGGACATAAAGGAACGTGCATCCCCGATGGTTTCCATGTAGATGACGATGCTCTGGGTATGCGGGTCGTCGCCAAGATGGTAGATCAGGTCGCCCCAGCCCACGTCCAGCATGGAGCCGATGGAGACGAAGGCCGAGAAACCGACGTGTTCCTTGAACGACCAGTCCAGCACGGAGGTGCACAAGGCACCCGATTGGCTGATGAAAGCCACGTTGCCGGGACGGGCGGCGGCGGTGGCAAAGGTGGCGTTCAGGCCGGTGAGCGGGTTCATGACTCCCAGGCAGTTAGGGCCAATCACGCGCATCTTGCCGCGCCGGGCGTGCGCCAGGATCTCGGTCTCCAACTTTGCGCCTTCGGGGCCGACTTCTTTGAATCCCGCCGAAATAACGATGGCGCCTTTCACGCCCGCTTCGACGCATTCTTCAACAATGCCCGGAACGGTGGGCGCCGGTGTGACGATCACCGCCAGGTCGATCTGGTCGGGCAGGTCCTTGATGCTGGGATAGGCCTTGATGCCCAGAATGTTCTCGCGCTTGGGGTTGATCGGGTAGACCGTGCCGCCGAAGGGGCTGCTGATCAGGTTCCAGACAACCGTGCGGCCAACGCTGCCAGCCTTTTCGGTGGCGCCGATCACGGCAACAGATTTCGGCGAAAAGATGGGTTGCAGGGAGCGCGGTGTGTAACGATAAACGTCGTGTGCGGGATCGAAGGTGTTTCCGGTGCGTGTGGGAAGGGGAGTGGTCATGGATTTATCCTCTATGGTTTTGGGGCGCGAATCCCCTGGGGGGGACGCTTTTATGCCCCGATTACTCAGATATGCCCGCTCATTATACGCCGTGATGGGAATCG
>JBMOMP010000081.1:0-7348 GCA_049323115.1 Chloroflexota bacterium | reverse complement strand
GTTGATTCATCCAATCATCGGCGTTGATTCATCCAATCATCGGCGTTGATTCATCCAATCATCGGCGTTGATTCACCCAATCATCGGCGTTGATTTGCCCGATCATCGGCGATGATTTATCCAATCATCGACGTCAATTCACCGAATCATCGGCGTTGATTCGCTAAAACAGGAACAATGCGCCGGTCACTTCAGAAGCGACCGGCACATTGCAGACCTTCGGCGAAACAGCAGGCGGGCGCTGCGCTCGCAGGGACGCGCCCTCGCAAAAACCGAGGCAGAAATCCAGCAATACAGAAACCAGAAATTCAGGATTAAGGAAGTGAGCGGGCGCAACGGAACCCGATGTCGCCGTTGCCGGTGAGGTCCGGAAGGCCCCAGATGCGGTAGGAAACGCGCAGGCTGTATCCACTGTACCCCCACGAGCCCCCGCGCAGTACCCTTGCATCAGAAGAACTCAAATCCTCGCGTCCATCGCTGGCGTCATAAGGATAAGACTGGTATATGCTATTTACCCACTCCCACAGGTTGCCAGCCATATCGTACAGGCCGTAAGTATTGGGTGTAAAACTTTTGACCGGGATCGTATCGCCATAACAGCCACTAAGTTGAGCCCCGTTCTCAGCGCCCAATGCACACACCGGCTGATCATCGCCCCAGGGATAGCGTCTGCCTTCCAGTCCGCCGCGCGCGGCCTTCTCCCACTCGGCTTCGGTGGGCAGGCGCGTCCCAGCCCAGGCACAGTACGTTTGCGCGTCGTTCCAGGAGACATTGTAGACCGGATAATTGGCGTAGGTTGGGTCACTATAGTGGGAGCCAGCGGGTTGACCGCACTTCCCAGCTTCCACGCACTTGGCGTACATGGCGTTGGTCACTTCGCTCTCGTCCATCCAGAAGGCGTCCGTGTAAATCGGATACACCGGGCTTTCATCCAAATTTCCGCTTTCACTGCCCATCTGGAACTCCCCGGCCGGGATGTAGACCATGACCATGCCGTCCTTTTCGGAGATCATGGTCGAGCCAATGCCGAGGGTAGGGACAGGAAGGTGTGTCTCAGTAGGTGAGGAAGTAGGGATTGTGCTGGTCGAGGTGGGCAGTTTTGCAATCAAAGTCTTTGTCAAGGGGAAGGCAGTCGCCGTTGCAACCGGCATGTTCTTGATCAGGTAGTTCAAGCCAAAACTGCCAAGCAGTAGAAGCAACACAATCAGGCCGCCCACGAGCAGTGGGCGCAAGGGGAATTTCGGCGCGGGTTTGCCCGCAGGTTTTCCCTCACCCCTACCCCCTCTCCCTCTGGGAGAGGGGGATGCTGGCGCAGGCGTTCGACTGGCTTCGCGTTCCGACTTAGCCTGCTCTTCGCGCCTGGCCGCTTCCCGCTCGCTAGCGAGGCGGTCTGCCTTTTCCTGCGCTTCGCGCACGGCTTTCTCGAAGGCGGCTTTTTCAGCGGCTTCGCGCTCCGCTTTTTCACGCGCGGCTTGCTCCGCCGCTTCGCGCTCGGCGCGTTCCCTGGCAGCCTGCTCTGCTTTCTGGGCTTCCAGTTTTTTGATGTCAGGCGGCGCAATCTCCGCTTTGGGGGCCAGTTTCGGGCCGCTCTCACCCGCCAGCAGGACGGGAGAGACCTCCGGCGCCAGTCCCAGCGCGCGCTTGTTCAAGCCCAGCAGCAGGCGCTTATAGCCGTCCGCGCGGAACAGGTCCACCCACTGGTAGCGGTTGAGCCGCCGGGGGACGTTACAGTCTTCCAACTTGACCGGGATGATGAAGATGGTGCCTTCGGGCTTTTCCTGGGCCTTGTCCAGCGCAAAGGTGATCTCTTTTTGGACGTAGCCTTCTTTGTCCACCGAATTCTTCGAAAGGCAAACCAGGATGACGTCCGAGGCAAAGAGCGCGTTGGGGATCTCCACTTCCCAATTTTCGCCGGGCAGCAGGTCGAGTTCGTCCAGCCAGGGCTGGACGCCGCGCTGTTTCAGGTAACGGTGCAGTTTCCGCACAGCGGGTTTGTCTTGCGAAGCGTGGCACAGGAAGACGCGCAGGGGACGCATGGCAGGGATGAAAGGCAAAAGACAAAAGATGATGGGGAGAAACCCCGTTGCCCCTATTATATGCCAAAAAGGCCTCCCTACTATTCTCTATTCTCTGTTCTCTGCTCTCTATTCCCTACTCTCTCCTCCCTAATACACCGGCAACCCCCCATCCACTTCCCTGGCCCAGGCGTTGATACCGCCCTTGAGGTGCTTGACCTTCTTGAACCCGGCGCTGACCAGAAGTTCGAGGGCGCGCGCGGAGCGAGTCCCGGCCTTGCAGAAGACAACCATCTCGCGCGCTGAGTCCAGTTCGGGCAGGCGCGCGGCCAGCGCGCCCAGCGGGATGTTGACGGCGCCGGGCAGGGCGGAGATGGCCTGTTCGTGCGGTTCGCGCACGTCGAGCAGGAGCAAGCCAGGGTCCCGGGAGAGGCGGGCGGCCAGGTCGGTCGCGGTCACGTCCCACGCCTCGCCGGCCGAGCCTTCGTCATGGTCGTGACCGGGGAGGCCGCAAAATGCTTCGTAGTCGATCAGTCCCTTGATGTCGGCGTTCGGCCCGCAGACGCGGCAGTTGGGGTTCTTCTTGAGTTTGACGAAATCGAAGGACAGGTCGAGCGCGTTGTAGAGCAGCAGTCTGCCGACCAGGGTCTCGCCGATGCCCAGCAGCACCTTGATCGTCTCGGTGGCCTGGATGGCGCCGATCACGCCGGGAAGGACGCCCAGCACGCCGCCCTCCGCGCAAGAGGGCACCAGGCCGGGCGGGGGCGGCTCGGGGAAGAGACAGCGGTAACAGGGGCCCTGCCGGGCGTCGAAGAGGCTGGCCTGCCCGTCGAAGCGGAAAATGGAGCCATAGACGTTGGGCTTGCCGGTCAGCACGCACAGGTCGTTGGTCAGGTAGCGGGTGGGGAAGTTGTCGGTGCAATCGACCAGGATGTCATAGGGCGCGGCGATGCGGACGGCGTTTTCGGAGGTGAACGGCTCATCGTAACCATCTACCTGGATGTCGGGATTCAGGTCCAGCAGGCGGCTGCGGGCGCTTTCTACCTTGCGCCTGCCGAGCATGGACGCGCCATGCACGATCTGGCGCTGCAGATTGGAGGTATCCACCACGTCGTAGTCCACCAGTCCGATGCGACCCACCCCGGCGGCTGCCAGGTAGAGCGAGACGGGCGAACCGAGACCGCCGGCGCCGATCACCAGCGCGGAGGCGGCCTTGAGTTTCCGCTGTCCCTCCAGCCCGACTTCGGGGATGAGCAAGTGGCGCGAGTAGCGCAGGATTTCTTCGTGGGAAAGTCTGTGTTTATCGGCGTTCATCTGTGGTTACCGCCGGCGATGGAGGGGATCAGGCGCAGGAGGTCGTCTTCGCCCAGCGGCGTGTCCAGGCCTTGCAGGTCCCTGATGTTGTCCTGGCCGACGAACAGATTGACGAAGGCGCGCAACTGGCCGTCGCCGTTGTACAGGTGCGGCTCGAGCGCGGGGAACTGCGCCACCAGGTCGCGCATGGCGGCGCCCACGTCCGCGCCGCGCACGGGGACTTCGGTCTGCCCGGCGGTGTAATAACGATAGGGCGTCGGGAGTTTCAGGGTTGGCATGTCCCTATTTTATCCCGTTCTGCTCTGCTGATTACGCAGATTTCGCCGATTTTTCTTCTTGCTTTTTCCAACTAAGAGATTGCTTCACCGCCTGCGGCGGTTCGCAATGACCTGCCTGGGAAAGCATGATCAGATCGAATAATCGGCGCTTTCCCAGGCTTCTTCGACGGCAAAAAAGGCCGGCTGGCGGTGGTGTTCGTGCCCGTCCAGGCGGGACTCCAGGTCATCCACGCGCTGCAGCAGGTCCTTGAGCGTGACGCCGATGATGTCGGGCAGGGAGGTGTGGTTCAGGTCGGGCGCGTCCGCGGCGGTGTGCGGCGTGCTGCGGCGCACGATCTGTCCCGGCACGCCGACCACGACCGAATTCTCCGGCACGGATTTGACGACCACGGCGTTGGCGCCGATGCGGCTGTCGCTGCCGATGGTGATATTGCCGAGCACCTTGGCGCCCGCGCCGATGACGACCCGGTCGCCGATGGTGGGATGGCGCTTGCCCTTATTCAAACTCGTGCCGCCCAGGGTGACGCCGTGATAAATGGTCACATCCGCGCCGATTTCGGCCGTCTCGCCGATGACCACGCCCATGCCATGGTCGATGAAGAAACCCGGTCCGACCGCAGCGCCGGGATGGATTTCGATACCGGTCAGCGAACGAGCGGCCTGCGAGAGCCAGCGCGCCAGGAAGCGGACATCCCGCTTCCACAGCCAGTGCGTGATGCGGTGGATCCAGATGGCGTGCAGCCCCGAATACACCAGCAGCACTTCGAGAGGGGAACGCGCCGCGGGGTCGCGTTCGAGCACCGAGGCGATGTCGCGGCGGATCAGGGTGAAATATTCGCCGATATCCTTGAAGGGCTGGGTGACGCGGCGGGATAGGACCAGTTCGGTAGACATGAGATGCCTCCTGCTACTCTGCCAGGTGCTGGTAGAGCGGCGAACTCAGGTAACGCTCCCCAAAAGAGGGGATGATGACCACGACCAACTTGCCCGCATTTTCAGGCCTGCCGGCCACTTGCAACGCCGCCCAGGTGGCCGCGCCGGAGGAGATACCCACCAGCAAACCTTCTTCGGTCGCCATACGGCGGGCGGTCTGCATGGAGTCCTCGTCCGTGACGCGGATGACTTCATCGTAAATGGTCGTATCGAGCACATCCGGTACGAAACCCGCGCCGATGCCCTGAATCTTGTGCGGACCCTTCTGCCCGCCGGAGAGGACGGGGGAAGCGTCCGGCTCGACGGCGATCACCTGAAGCGCCGGTTTGCGCCCCTTGAGCACTTCGCCCGCGCCGGTGATCGTCCCGCCGGTGCCGACGCCCGCCACCAGGATGTCCACCATTCCGTCCGTGTCGCGCCAGATCTCCTCGGCGGTCGTCCGGCGATGGATTTCCGGGTTGGCCGGGTTCTGGAATTGCTGCGGCAGGAAATACTTTCCAGGGTCCGACTCGGCCATTTCGGTCGCCACGCGGATGGCGCCGCCCATGCCCTCGCTACCGGGCGTCAGGATCAACTCCGCGCCATACGCGCGCAGCAACATGCGGCGCTCCCTGGACATAGTATCCGGCATGACCAGCGTACAGCGATAGCCTCGCGCGGCGGCTACCATGGCCAGGGCAATGCCGGTATTGCCGCTGGTCGGCTCGACGATGGTCTTACCGGGCGTCAACGCGCCGGATTTCTCAGCCGCCTCGATCATGGCAAAGCCGATGCGGTCCTTGACGCTGTGGGCGGGGTTGAAGAATTCGAGTTTGGCCGCCACCTGCGCGTCTATGCCAGCAGTGACGCGGTTCAGGCGCACGAGCGGGGTATTACCGATCAATTCAGTAACGTCAGAGGCGATTTTCATAACAGGATTCTCCTGGAAAAGTAGAAATTAAAAAACGGCCAACACGTAAACAAAAAGGACGGCGGGCGACGCCATGCAAACATTGGGTTTACATGCGGGGTCGTCTACCGTCCTACTGGTGTTGGCCGTTTGGTGGGCAGGAGCGGTAGTTACGAACCCCGCTCCAGACACGAGCAATAATACATCGTCAAGTCTCCACGGAATTTACTAGAAAAACTTGATAGGTATTTTACATATCTTATCCGATTTGTCAAGGTATAAACGATCATGGTTGCACACAGCGTCGCCAACCTTTGGCCTTGCGCCATACCACTTCAGGATATAGTCGCGTGCAAACTCGTCATACGCCAGGTTTTTGAGGGTGCGCAATGCGTTCACGCACCTGGCGATAACGCTCAAGCGCGCTTTGATAGGGGTTGTATCCACGAGACAATTCTCCTTTCCGCGCTTTTTCCAGCAGGGCATCTTCATGACGTTTCAAAATCGGCTTGAAATCGAGGTACGCATTGAGCGTCTGTACCTGGAACATGATCCTTACCTGCGGGTCACGGCAAAAGAGCAAAATGCCATCCCGAAGAACTGCGTAACACAACGCTGGCGGCGTCTGATTCAAAATCAGCACACCCACATCGTTGATGTGCAAAATGTCCATCAGCCCGCCCATGATTTCGAGGCGTCTGTCGAAACAAGTTTCATCGCCGGGCCGGCCGTTGAGCAACACGGCTACGTCCACATCGCTTACCAAGAAACAGAAAACGGCTTGTTTTCGCCGTTTCGGAAGCAAAATTGGACGTTTGGACAGCAAACAGGAACAATAAAATTACCTATCGAACTCCCTGGCTCGAAAGGCAATCTCCCCCTCTGACTTTTATCGGGAAGAACGATGCGGCTTCCTAAAAACGAAGGTAGCTTGCCAATCGGGGTCGCCTGGGTCGAAACCGACCGACACGCCGCCAATGAAGAAATCACCGTGACCGGAAACCAGGTTACACCTCGGGTGGGGCTTCTCGCCCGCACACCAACGCGAATGTACGGCTTGCGTGCCTGACGATTTTGAGTATACTGGAAGTAGCCAACTTGCGTCCCTGTTTCATGCGGTTGGAAGGCAGGCCCCGCCTGCCAGGAAGTGTTGCACCTGACGTGTGGGATTCTGCGGCATTTTCGAGTATTTTCCTCGCTTCGAGTTTTTCCTGCTCCCAAGCATTGTCCACGCCCGCCTGGTTGTCGAGCCTGTCGAGACACACACGCAGGTATCCCCTTCGGGGACTTACGCAAACCGTTAGCCAGCCTTAGTTTGTTGTGAGATTTAATTCGTGATGATCGATAAAGAAAACAAGCAGGAACAAATCAACCAGAAGCTAGGGGCAATTCTGGCATTTTGTATTGTTCCACTTTTATGGGCAGTTGTGTATCTCACAAATAATGGTCAGGGTAGTGCAGTGGGGCTTTACCTCATCGCAGTCTGTATTTATGGTTGTGCATTCTTCACAATAAAGGCATTTCCTTTTTCTAGCAGGCACCCAGATCGTCTATTACTGCGATTTTTTCTTTTTCTCTGTCTGGGTTTCACGTTTATAGCTGTCAGTGTCTATGAACCTTCAATTCCTATATTGCAAGAGGCAGTCGCTATAGCCGGTATAGTGTTTTTGGTGATAGTAAGCTACCGACCGAGTTTAGTCTCTTCCAAAAGCAAAATGTCTCGGCCACAGCAAGAAAAGGATAAACAGTAGCGAGGTGTCAGGATAAACACCAGAAAGGCCAATCAAGAATTTGGCTCTTTGGGATTTTGCATGGCAACCCCCAAATATGGGGGGATATAATTGGTGAAAAAAGCGGAGATGGAAGCGTGAGAAATCATCAGGGTCTCAAATCACGAAATCTGATCACATTTCCTTTGG
>JBMOMP010000080.1:0-54906 GCA_049323115.1 Chloroflexota bacterium | reverse complement strand
TACAGGATTGCGCTAATTGATTCCGAGTTTCTGTTCGAGTTTTTCGGCTGTGTAGGTCCATCGGATAGGTTTTGCAGATTGGTTCTCGCACCTTATAAACTCCATGATCGCTTCTGTCAGCTGCGGTACGCTTTCGAAATCGTTGGGTTGCAATAATTTGCGTTGTAGGACGCTGAACCAGATTTCGATCTGATCCAGCCAGGAAGCATTGATTGGCAACCAATACACTTCGATTTTCAACGGCCAGCCGTGGAACTGAATTTGTTCTTGCAGCCAGCCTTCCAACTGCTTGGGGGCATGAGTAGTGCCATTATCCAGGATCAATTTCAGGGTATGCATTCCACGCCGCAAGGCTTCAGGGATGAGACATTCCAGCAAGAAGGTCTGGAAATCGATGAAGCGTTTGCGTTCTGATGTGCGTCCAAACTTCTGTCCATCGGCGACGCTCAACCCGGCGAACAAATGCAGAAAGCCCTGCCGCTTGCAGCGAGGCGAGACGAGCACCGGCTGGCCACTTTGAGCCGGGCGGGTCTCTTGTTCCCGCTCTCGGGCCTGGATCGAGGTTTTCTCGTCCGTGCACACGACCCAGATACCCTGCTGGAGCAGTTCTTTGGCTTGCTGGTACAACTGCAGGATCGGGCGGGCGCGCTCCAGAAAAGCATGTGGATCGTGGATGTGCTGCCAGAAATGGTAACGCCAGGGCTTCAATTTCTCCTGGGCAAACCAACGGCACAGAGTACTACTGGCCATCCCAGCCACCAGTCCCAAAGCAGCCAACTGAGCCACAATTGCTGCCAGACTCCAGCGACTGAGCTTTTTCCCCTGCGATTTGGGCAGGCTGCATGCCAACGCAGTCGCCTGCGCTCGCACATCAGGGGGAAAAACGCTTGGGAGCACCTGGCCGAGGCAGGTCTTCCAAGCTCCTGGTCGCTGCCCAGCGATGTCGCCAGAAGCGCACCGCGCGATCCGTACAGCCCGCGTAGTGCGCAATCGCCTGGTTGCTCCACTCAGGATGCTCATGAGCCGCCAGAACAATTTTGGCTCGCATCACTTTCCCTTGCGCGGCTTTCCGCGAATTAATCAACTGGCGCAGTTCAGCGATTTCGCTGTCAGAAAGCCTGATTGGGTATTTGGGTTTCAGTCCGGGCATGGCTCGTTCCTCCTACCCAAGTATACCAACTAATTCGGAATCAATTTATGCAATCACCCACTAAGTGTACTAGCCTTTAGAACCAGATTCAGTCTATTTGACCCAAAGTTGGGATTTTTCACAATAATTTGCACAAGCAAAGCGCTTTTATTTTTGTCGCCTTCCATTTCCCCATTCCTTGTGGCGGAGCAGGATGGGCAGGATGACAAGAATCACGATGATGACCGCCATCAGCACGATGCCGTCCGTAGAGCCAGCATCCGCGCGGGCTTGTGACCCAGCCTGGGCAGTTGCTGTCAGCGCAGTGGGCGTAACGGCGGCGTCTCCTAGCGCCTGCGGGAACGGGCGGTTGAGCGCCAGGCTGGTCAACGCAAGCGCGACCCCCAAAAGGAACCAAAGGACAAGGCGAATGGGGTGGGGATGAGTGTTCATGGCGGCTGCGTGTGGTCAAGTATAACACGCCCCAAAATTGGGCAATTTTAGTCAATTATATGTACTTTCAAGCCATTTTGCGTTATAATTTTTTTATTACGGTGGGGTTACCCTGCTGTGCCTGAGGAGAATTACATGAAGCGCCTTCTTCTAGTCACATGTTCCTTGCTCGTCCTGATGCTCTTCGGGACGAGTCTTGCATTGGCAAGCGAACTGCCAGGGCCGCGCCCCGATCTGGTCGAAGGGGCGCAGTTGTATGATAAATGGTATGCTGCGCTGGGAACGGACGCGCCGCAAGGGGACATGCCGCTGTGGAGCCGCCAGTCCAGCAACACCCGCTCCGGCGCGGAGACCTGGCGCTGCGCGGAATGTCACGGCTGGGACTACAAAGGCGCGCAGGGGGCTTATGCCAGCGGCTCCCATGCCACTGGCTTTCCCGGCCTGCTCGCGGCGGCTGCCAGGATGAGCAGGGACGATATCGTATCGTCCCTCAAAGACGGGCAGGAAGCGCAGCATGATTTCTCTCCCTATATTCCTGAAAACGCCATGCAGAAGATCGCCATCTTCTTGAAAGAAGGCCTGATCGACGATTCCGAATACATCAACCCGCTTTCGCTCAAAGTGATCGACGGCGACGCGGCGCATGGAGGGGAACTGTACGCGGCTGTTTGCGCTACCTGTCACGGCGCGGATGGAACGCAGATCATCTTCCGCACCGAGGGCGTGGACGAGACATTGGCCGACGCGGCCAACCGCGACCCGTTCCGCTTCCTGCACCGCACCCGCTTCGGCGTGGCCGGGACCGAGATGCCTGTGGGCTACGAATTGGGCTGGACTCCCGCCGACGGCCGCGACGTGCTGATGTACGCCCAGTCGCTGGCGCGGGGCAAGGAAAATGCCGCAGTTACGGGAGCAGGCCAGGGGTCCGGCGAGAGCCGAGAGGCTGCCCCGCCGACCAGCCTGTGGACCGGCATCCTGACCGGCATTGGCGCCTTCTTTGTCACCTTTGGCAGCGCCCTGCTCATCCTGACCGGCTTGCTGCTGGCAGGCGCGGCGGTGGTGGTCATTTTACGCCGCAAGAAGTAACAACCCCAAGACTTTGCGAGGGTCTTTTCCAGGAGCATTCATGATCAAGAAAATATTTCGCTGGCTGCTTTCGCCGCTGGGACGGGTCAGTTTGTTGATTGGCGGGCTGGTCTTCTTGAGCCTGGCCGCCTGGGGCGTGAGCCTGACGCAGGCCGCGCCGGAACAGCCCATCCAGTTCCCGCACAATCGTCACGTTGGGTTTGGCATCCAGTGCCTGTATTGCCACCCCGGCGCGGCGCGCGGACCGGTGGCCGGCCTGCCGTCGCAATCCAAATGTTGGGGCTGCCACCAGCAGATGCAGATCACCCAGACCAGTGTGTTGCTGAAGCCGTTGGTAGCGGCGGTGGAAAACAACCAGCCTGTCGAGTGGGCGCCGGTAGCCATCGTGCCGGATTTCGTGCATTTCAACCACCGTCCGCATATTGCGGCGGGCGTGAACTGCGAGGATTGTCATGGCGACATGAGCAGGGTGACCATTGCGGAAAATCCGCAAGTGCTGAACATGGGTTGGTGTTTGAATTGCCACCAGGAGAAGACGGTGGACGACCCGGCCAAGCGCGAAAAGTTGCTGGACTGCGGCACCTGCCATTATTAGCAAGGAAAAGATATGAGCAAACGAATTTCCCGGCGAGATTTCCTGAAACTGGCGGGCGTCGCTGCAACGACGGGCGCTGCCCTGACCGGCTGCGGCCCGGCTTCGCGCTACGTGGTGCGCGAGCCGTACACCGAGATGCCGGAGTACAACTTCAACGGCCAGAGCACGTATTACGCCACGGCCTGCCGCGAGTGCGCGGCTGGCTGCGGGCTGGTGGTGCGCACCTACCAGGGACGCGCCATCAAGGCCGAGGGCAACCGGGGCCATCCGGTCAACCTGGGAAAGACCTGCGCGCGCGGGCAGGCCACCCTGCATGGCTTGTACAACCCTGACCGCGTCACCGCTCCCGTCAAGCAGGGACGGGCGGGCGCGCTCTCCAACGAAACGATGACCTGGGAGCAGGCCATCCAGGTTGTTGCAGGGACGCTGTCGGATACCAAACCATCCGAAATGGCTTTCCTGCTGGGCCTGGCGCCCGATCACCTCTTCGACCTGGTTTCCGACCTGGCAAAAGCCATCGGCGCGCCTGCGCCCGTCCGCTTCGGCGCGCTGGGCCTGTTCGAGGCGCGCGCCACGCTCACCCAGGCCGCCCAGGAACTGCTCGGGCAGACCTCCCTGCCGTTTTTCGATCTTGCCAACGCCAGCCTGGTATTCTCCTTTGGCGCGAACTTCCTCGAGACCTGGCTCTCGCCGGTTTCTTACACGCGCGGCTATGCCAGGATGCGCAAACAAGAAAAGCGCGGCTATTTTGTGCAGTTCGAGGCGCGTATGTCGCAGACGGCCGCCAAAGCCGACGAGTGGATCCCGCTTCGTCCCGGGAGCGAGGGCCTGGTCGCCGCGGCGATCGGTAAACTCGCCGCCGAAGCCAAAGGACAGCCTGCGCCGGCCGCTTTCGCCGGTGTGGATGTGGCCGCTGCCGCCGAAGTTTCCGGCGTTCCCGAAGAGACCTTGCAGCGCCTGGCGGGTTTGTTCGCCGCAGCCGAACGTCCGCTGGCCATCCCCGGCGGCGCGGCGCTCGGCCAGGCCAATGGACTGGAAAACGCCAAGGCTGCGCTGGCGCTGAACGCGCTGGCGGGCAATTTCGGGCAGCCGGGCGGCGTCTTCCTGTCGCCCGTCCCGCCGCTGGCGGATGCGTCCCACCGCCCGGCCTCCTTGCAGGAGATGGCCGCCCTGGTCGGGAAGATGCGAGCCGGTGAGATCAAGGTCTTGTTCGTGCATGGCGTCAACCCGGTTTTCGAATTGCCCAAGTCGCTGGGCTTCGCGGACGCGCTCCAAAACGTCCCGCTGGTCATCTCGTTTGCCGCCTTCCCCGATGAGATCGCCCTGCAGGCCGACTACATCTTCCCCGACCATCACGGGCTGGAATCTTGGGGCTACCAACGTATTGCGACCGGCTCCGGCCAGTCCGCGCTTTCGGGCGCGCAGCCGGTGGTCTCGCCGTACTACGACACGCGCGCTACCGCCGACGTGCTGCTGGCGGCCTGCGCCGCGGCTGGCGGGAAACTGGCCGCCGCGCTGCCGTTTGCCGACGAGGTGGCCTACATCCAAAACAAGTTGCTGCCGCTGGTAGAAGTCAAAGAGGCCAACTTCAACGCGCCGGAGATCAACACCTTTGCGGCCTATTTCCAGCAGTTTGGCGGCTGGTGGACGGATGCTGATGGTCCAACCGCTCCCAACGCAGACGCGCTCGGCAAAGCCTTACAGGTGGAAGCGCCAGAATACGTGGGCGAAGGCGAGTTTGTCTTACTGCCGTTCGTCTCACCGGTGCTGGCGGAAGCGGGCGCCAACAAGCCCTGGTTGCAGGAAATTCCCGACCCAACCACAACTGTGATGTGGAATACGTGGGTCGAGATCAATCCCAAAGTTGCGCACGAGTTGGGCATCGAAAACGACGACGTGGTCAGGATCGTATCCGAGGCCGGGGCGTTGGAAACCTCTGTTTACCTGTACCCGGCCATTCGTCCAGATACGATCGCGATCCCCTTCGGGCAGGGTCACAGCGCGTATGGCCGCTATGCCGCCGGGCGTGGGGCCAATCCGCTCGACCTGGTCGTTCCCGCCTTCAACCTGTCCGGCGACCTGGCCTTTGCCGGCATGAAGGTCAAAATCGAAAGGACCGGCAAGAAGCGTGAACTGGCGCGCCTGGAAAGCAAGATCGGCGTGTACGGCGAAGGCCTGGAAGAGCATTAGTTTTAGAGAGCAGAGAGTAGAGAATAGTAGGTAATGAGGTGAAGCATGATTGATTTGAATCAAGTGGGCGCAAAAGGCGCGCTGGTAGAAGAAGCCGAGGGAAAGTGGGGCATCGTCGTTGACCAGGATTTGTGTACCGGCTGCCAGGCCTGCGTGGCGGCCTGCGCGATGGAGAACAACATCCCCTTCGTCGGCGAGGAGGACGCGGGGTATGGCCGCTCCATGCACTGGATGCGGATCGAGCGCTTCTGGGAAGGCGAATACCCCGAGGTCAAGATGACATCCTTCCAGCCGACCCTATGCCAGCAGTGCGGCAGCGCGCCCTGCGAGCCGGTCTGCCCGGCCTTTGCCACCGTGCATAGCCAGGCCGAGCAGATCAACTTGCAGGTCTACAATCGCTGCGTCGGCACGCGCTATTGCGCCAACAACTGTCCCTACCAGGTGCGCTCGTTCAACTGGCGCGACTACGAGCGTCCCGCGCCGCTCGATAATCAGTTCAACCCGGATGTGACCGTCCGCCGGCGCGGCGTGATGGAAAAATGTACCTTCTGCATCCAGCGCATCCACCGCGCCCAGGACCAGGCCAAATCCGAAGGCCGCGAAGTGCTGGACGGCGAATTCGCTCCCGCCTGCGCCCAGGCCTGCCCGGCCGAGGCTATCACCTTTGGCCGCCTGGACGAGCCGGAGAGCCTGGTCAGCCAGTTGGCGCGGCAAGGGAACGGCGTCCACCTGTTCGAAGACCTGGGAACGCAGCCGCGCGTCACTTACCTCAAGGGAGTCGCCTGATGAGCGAAACAAAACACCAAGCGAGCCGACGACGGGAGTCGTCGGACTCCACCAGCCACGAAGACCACCTGCGCCAGCAGCACCTGATGCTCGACCCCAAGCCGCGCGGCGAATTGAACGCCATGGTGATGGAGTCCATGCAGACCGTCACCTGGAAGTTCTGGCTTGCCGTCGTCCTGCTGGGCGCGGTGGTGCTGGCAGCGCTGTTCGGCGCCTGGGGCTACATGATCGCCGAAGGCCTGGGCGTGGCCGGCGTCAACCGCCCCTCGTATTGGGGCGTCTTCCTGGTCAACACCGTCTTCTGGATCGGCATCAGCCACGCCGGGACGTTCATTTCGGCCATCCTGCGCGTCTTCAAAGCCGAGTTTCGCCGTCCGTTCACCCGCGCCGCCGAGTTGATGACCTCCTTCGGGCTGGTGCAAGCCGGGATGAGCATCTTCATGCACATGGGGCGCGTCTGGCTGTCGTACTGGCTGTTCCCCATACCCAACCAGCGCGGCATCTGGCCGAACTTCCACTCGCCGCTCTCCTGGGACCTGCTGGCCATCACCACCTACCTGCTGGCCTCCACCATGTACCTGTTCCTGCCGCTCATCCCCGACCTGGCCATGGCGCGCGACCGCTCCACCGGCTGGCGCAAGAACTTCTACCGCGTCCTGGCGTTGGGCTTCCGCGGCACCGAAGGCGAATGGACTCACCTGCGCAACGCGCTCAACATCTTCGCCTTCGCCATCATCCCGGTCATGTTCTCGGTGCATACCATCGTCTCCTGGGACTTCGCTGCCGCCATGCGCCCCGGCTGGAACTCGACCATCTTCGGCCCGTACTTCGTCGTCGGCGCGCTGCACTCCGGCATGGGGGCGGTCGTCATCGTGCTGGCGGTCGTCCGCGCCAACATGAAACACATGAAATACTTCATCCGCGCCGAACACTTCGACGCCATCGGCAAACTGATGCTCATCATCTCCATGAGTTGGGCCTACTTCTTCTTCAACGACTACATGGTGCAATGGTACGGCGGCGACAAATACACCGACTACTTGCTGCACTGGCACGAGGCCGGGCCGCTGGGCTGGATGTGGTTTGCCATGTTGGTCGTCAACATCCTCATCCCCTGGGCGGTGCTGTGGAACAAGAAGTGGCGCTCCAATCCCTGGCTGGTGTCGGTTGTCGGCCTGCTCATCAACGTCGGTATGTACTTCGAGCGCTACATCATCGTGCCCATCTCGCTCACCATCAACCGCATGCCTTTCACCTGGCGGCTCTACCAGCCTGGCATCGAGATCCCGCTCAGTATCGGCACGCTGGCCTTCTTCATCCTGCTCTACGTGATCGCCTCCAAACTCATCCCCATCATCCCGGTCTGGGAAGTGCAGGAAGGGCAGATGGCGCACTCGCTCAAGACATTCGGACGCGAGACCGTCGTGACGGTCAGCGAATTGGAATAGGAGGCGCAGCATGGCTGAAAACATTTCCCTTCTCGCGATCTTCCCGGACCTCGGGCCTGCTTCCGACGCCATCGAAAAACTCCGCGCCCTGGGCGTCGGCGACGAGGCCATGAACGTCATCTCCGGCATCCCCGTCACCGAGGCCATGCTGGGACGCCCGCGCCAGTGGACCAACGTCCCGCGCCTGGCGTTGGGCGGCGCGGCGGTCGGCTTCCTGGGCGGCGCCTTCCTGGCCTTTGGTACGCCCAGCCTGTATAACGTGTACGTCGGCGGGCAGCCCCTCATCCCCGGCCCGCCCAGCGTGGTGGTCATCTTCGAGTTGACCATGCTGGGCATGTTGATCTCCACCTTCCTGGGCGTGTTCCTCGATTCCTACTTCCCGTCCTACCGCCCGATGGAATACGTGGCCGAGATCAGCGACGGCAAGATCGGCATCCTGTTCTCCTGTCCCGAAAAAAGCCGGGACAGGATCGGCAAGGCGCTGGCCAAACTGGGCGCGGAAAAGATCGAAACAGCGGAGGCGCAGCAACTATGAGACTGTTCAAGCAACTCCTGGCCGTCTTCCTGGTGGTCGGCGTCCTGTTCGGCGGGTTGATGCTCTTCACTTACGATGTCATTAAAGTGGACTGGGTAGTCTTCATGGAAATCCAACCCTCCTACGACGCGCAGGAAAAACCGCTGCCGGTCCCGGCGCGCTCTATCCCTGTGGACGGCCCGGCCTCCATCCCCAACATGGGCGCGCCCGTCAACCCGGTGCCGGCCGACGCGCTCTCGCTGGAACGCGCCCGCACCCTGTACGAGATCAATTGCGTCATGTGTCACGGCGTCACTGGCGAGGGCAACGGGCAGATCGCAGCCTTGCTGGCTAACAAACCCGCCAACCTGACCCTGGACGTGACCCAGAACAAGAGCGACGGCGCGCTGTTCCTGACCCTGACCAACGGCGTGACCGGGCGTATGCCCGCCATGATCGAGAACCTGACCGTGCGCGACCGCTGGGACCTGGTCAATTACATCCGCACGCTGAAGGCTGCGCAGTAGGGGAGGAGCATTCGAATGGATGATTTTCGCAAAATCATGTACGGGGTGATCATCGGTTTCATCGGCGTCCTGGTCGTGTGGATCGGCATCGTCTATGTCTCGGCCTGCGGGCTGTCGTTTACCTGCCAGCGCGGGCAGGCTGTACCAGAGCGCACGCCGGTGCCCACCCTGGCGGCCGCCACCCTGCCCGCGCCCGATTTTTCGGTGGCAGCCCCCACCGTCAAGAAATGCCGCGTGGCGGCCGTGGACCTGATCGGTGCCTGGGTCTCGGCTGGCTATTCCGAGAGCGAGCCGTTCCCCTTCACCGACGCGGACGGCCTGTCCTGCGAGGCCACGTTCACGCAAGATGTCCAGCCCTTGTTCTTGGAATCCAACCTATGGTATCCCGGCTCGCTGGCCTGCGCTTCCTGCCACCAACCGGACATGGCGGTGGCCTCCGCGCAACTGGACATGAGCAGTCATGCGGGTATGTTGCTCGGTTCGCGCCGGGCCGAGGGCGCACAAGGCAACGACCTGTTCGGCGGCGGCGACTGGGAAGCCTCGCTGCTATATGACGTGCTGTACGTGCGCAAGTTCATGCCGCTGGCGCGTCCGCCGGACGTGCCAGCCGAAGGCCCGCTGGTGTACGCCGGGACGAGCGTCCAACCCGCCGCCCCGGAAGCCACGCCAGCGCCGTAAGGCCAGGGAAAGGCAAATCGAAAAGCGCATGGAGAGATGATTTCCATGCGCTTTTGTTTCCGGGGGAGTCTCGAGGATTATTCCAAGGCCAGGACATTTTGCCGGGCAATGCGGCTGTTATATGGTTTGGGGAAGTCGTTTTCCAACCTGGCGTTGTGAGCGCTCAGTTGCGTCCGCAAGAACCGGTGAGACTTTGCCAGTTCGTCGGTCGAGAAATTGACGACCATGAACTCGAAGATGGCGTTCGTTTCCGAATTTTCCAATTCGGTTGCCAGTTGGTGCGCATCGTCCAGGGTCTTGACGTCTTTCAATCTCTCTTGCGTTGCATTCGCGAGGCACTGTCGCGCTTTTTGAAGCATCTCGCCGTCGGCCGGATGGGACAGGCGCTCTGCATCCATCCCTCCCCTGATGCGTTCGAGGTAGGAGGCGTGCCCGTTTTCCTCGTCGGCGTATTGCTTCCAAAAGCGTGCAACATCAGGGTAATGGGCGAACATCCTTTCCAGTTGCCCGTACAACGTTTCTGTCGCTCTTTCGAGCGCAATGGCATACTCGAACAGTTGGCCGACCGTTTCTGCGTTGTTCACTTTTGTCGTCTCCGTATGGTACCTTTGATGCAGGCAATTATAACAAAAACGTCGCCGCTGCGCGTCTTTTTCGCGCCAGCGTCTTATTCCCAGGAACGTACAAAAAAGCGCACGAAACAGTTTGCTCCATGCGCTTTTGCTTACCAGGCGCGGGTTACTTTTTGGCGGTGACGCCGAATTCCACCCACTTTTCTTGCTGGCCGCGGTAAGCCAGTTTGACGATCTTGGCCGCATCGGAGTGCCAGAGCGCCAGTTCCTTCTGCGCGGCATCCACTTCGGCGGTCTTGAGTTTCAGGTCGGCTTTCAACTTCTCCTGCTCGCTGTTCAACTGCTGCAGGCGGGTCAGTTTTTTCTGCCCGGAGGTGACAAAGGCCGCGTTGCCGCCGCGCTCTGAGACCGCAGCGCTGTTGGCGGCCGCCCCCAGCGCGGTGAGCATCTGCTGGGCGGCGGATAACAAGGTAGAGAGTGTTAGAGCCATAGGAATCCTCCTTCTTACAATCACTGGTTGTTTGGTTGGGGCTTTGTCTGGCTTTGCCCACTTGTCGAGGCAATTATACAATATTTTGCAGACTTCCGAAGTCTAACTTGACACTTCTTCCTTCCATGTCGAAACTTTTTCCTTCGACCTCGAAACTTCTCCCTTCGACCTTGAAATTCTTTTCTTCCACCTCGAAACTTCTTCCTTCAACGTTGAAACTTTTCCCTTCCACCTCGAAACTTTTCCCTTCGAGGTTGAAACTCTTTCCTTCGACCTTGAAACTTCTTCCTTCAACGTTGAAACTTTTCCCTTCGAGGTTGAAAATTCTTCCTTCTGCGTAGAAACTGCCGGGAACGATGCCAACGCTATAGGCTTGGAGAAAGTTCGAGGGTGCACGCACGCTGGAAATGGTCATTCCCAGCACTTTTATTCGTAACGATTGGTGAGAACAACTTAAAATACATCTTCATTTAGAACAATTTTGCTATAATTTGTTTCGATACAAGGAGTGAGTATGGTCAGAAGAGCCTCAACTACTTCCATTCCTCAGAGTTATCCTCGCATTCAGGATGGCCGATATAGAGACTGCCTGAGATGAGGAAACTCTCGTACCTCATTCTCATAAAATTTATGTTATCTGCCGAAATTGACATGCCGCAGGAAGTACTTGAATCGTTTGGCGAGGAGTGTGCAAAAGCAGGCTTGGTGAATAGCGACGGTATTTTTAATGACCCGTATAAATTGGTAGCGTTTTTTTGCAAATGATAAGGATTTATCAATGCCATTACATGCCGCATTAAGGAAAGGCAAAGCAATCTGTTCGATATTGCACGGCGATAGCCGTGAGGAATTGAAGAACTATAAGGAGCAAGTTGACCTTATTGTAACTTCTCCCCCTTACGCTGACGCCAGGCATCACCATTATGACGGTGTGCATCCAGATGACTTTGCAGAGTGGTTCTTGACCTTTCATCAACCGTTTTTCGAGGCGCTAAAACCGTCTGGCAGCCTTGTAATCAACATCAAAGACAAGGTTGTCAATGGAGTGCGGCACCGGTATGTTTGGGATACCATCAAGGCTCTAAGTGATAAAGGCTGGTATGCAATCGATGACTATGTGTGGCATAAATCAAACGGGTGCGTTTCATTTGAGTTATAAGGTGGTCAAACGGCTAACGATAACTGGCTATGCTTGGAATGGCTGCTTGAGACAAATGCTTGGGCAACAGGCTGAGGATTGATGGCTTGAGTTTCGAGGGGTTGATTGTTGGAAGCAGATTGGCCATAAAAACGGAGTTGTCGTTGTTCCCTGCGATAAGCATAGCAGGCGTCCCAGTCATCGTTTTCGGCCACTGCACGCAGGCGCAGCAAGTTTTCAGCGCCGGTTTGAAGCCAGCGCATGCCAGAGAGTTCAAAGCGGTCTTTCACAAAGTGACGACAAGCACCTTCGATCGCGCCCGATGCGATTGGATAATCATGGGACAGATACGATTGGTAGTTCATGTAAGGCAAGTTGCGCTCGAAGTAGTTGGCTGTTTTGTGGAGTTGTTTTCTTTGCGCCACTTTCGTTTTTTTGTTTTTAGCAATCCGGCGCAGTTCTGCAATGACTTGCACGGTCTGACCAGATAGGATTTGGAGCGTGCGGCTTTTGACCCATTCCAGGCGTTGCTCACTGGTTTCGCCCAGCAAACTATTGGCGACATCCCACAGATATTCGTTCGCATGCACAAAGTCCAGAATGAGAATAAAGCCCTGAAATTGGAGAACCATGCGAGATTGGAGGGCTTCACACCCATCACATAAAGCAACTCTGTGCAGGATATGCGCTCCTTCACGCAATGCCACTTGCCTGGTCAAACGTGAGAGCGCCACGTCTTTTCCGTCCAACGTCGCCCAAATATGTTTGTTTTGTGGCTTGAAATCCTTTTTCTGCCCTCGGCCAGGCTGATTTTCTTTGAAGAAACTGGCGATCACTTCGGTTGGAGTGCGTGGCGAGGCCGGGATCGTGTAAACCGTGGTGACGATGGCCTCTTTTTTGTGTCCATGCTTTTGTCCTTTGCCCAATCGCACCTGCACCTCAGGCACTTCATCTTCCTCCAGCACCATTGGAACGCCTTTACCGTCCGCCTGAATCACCAGAATCTCGGCTTCACTTTCCGGGCCAGGCGGCGATTTTTGAGCGTAATACGCTTCCACCCTTTCGGCGTCTTCGGCAACATTCTGCTGCAATGCGCGCGTAGATAGACTGTATCCGAACAAGCGCTCCAGAAAACCAGCGTTTTTTCCACCATACACGTGATAGACTGCAAGGAATTCTGTCACTTCCCGCAACAGGTCGGAGTAACTGTCGTCACCTAAACCCAACTCGGCATCTAATGGAATCTGCGTGCCAACTCCTGGTTTGTAAAAGTACGGACGTTCGATGAACACCTTGTTGAAAATCGAGAAATACACCCGTTTCGTATCGCGATGGTATGGCAATCCCTCTCCGCTTTGGCTCTGTACTGCTTGCCGTGAACAAGCCTCAGAGCGCATGGCAAAGAAGAGTTGCAATAGCTGTGCGCCCAGTCTCAATAGCATTTTGAATAAGCCTCGCTCAATACTGTCTGCCTTCGCTGTGCGCGCCTGTTCTCCGGTGACAAATTCCAATAGCCGCTCAAATTCTGCACGTACATCTTGTATAATCGCTTGTGAGTTGAAAGCCATGAGGTTTCTCCTGAAGTGGTTTATCCAAACTCACTTTACCAGAGACACGCTTGACTTTCAACTCATCTTTCTACTCAAATGAAACGCACCCAAATGATTTCCCCCGACGATCCCAGCGGATGCGGGCTCCAATCCAGGCTGACCGCTTCTGCCAGCGCCCGAAATTGATCCTGCAAATCAAGCGGTAGAACACGCTCGATCTTTGCCCGCGCGCTTTCGATGGCAGGAGAAACTTCGGACAGGCTCAACTGCTCGACCGCCAAAAGCCCAAGCGCAAGCGATAAAACCTCGGCGTTCGTGAAAATCATGGGTGGGACTCTGCGCCCCACCCCCAACTCGTATGCGCCGTAACGCCCGTGTTCGGCGAGGATGGGAATCCCCATATCCTGCAGGATGGTGATATAACGACGCAGGGTGCGGATGTTGACTTCCAGTTTCTGAGCCAGTTCCGCACCGGTGAGGCGGCGGTGGGTTTGCAACAATTCCAAGACCGCCAGGACGCGGGTTGTGGGTCGATACATATTTTCAATTATAGTTTCGAATTAGGGCGATTTCCGTCACCCATTGCATTTATACTGTGTTCAAGCAAACCCAAACCGGAGATATTGACAATGAACTCTTATAAAAAGCCCTTTAGCCACATTGACCTGCGCGTCCCAAACATGGACGTAGCGCTGCCGTTTTACGAAAAACTCCTGCCTGCTTTGGGCTTCACACGGACATACCACTCGCCGTTGTGGAAAGTATTTGCCGTGGAGGGCCAACTTCCCAGTGCGGCCTATTTTGCCATTACCGAAGACCCCGCTCATTTACCCAACGGAAACCTGGTCGGCTTTTGGGCATCCGAGCGCACAGAAGTTGACCGGATCGCGCAATTGGCGCGGGAGGCAGGTGGAAAGATCAACGATGGGCCGAGGCAATTTCCCATCAGCAAAAGTTACTACGCAGTCTATTTCGAAGACCCGTGCGGTAACAAGTATGAATTCGTTCATCGAGTGGATTAGGAGAATGGGATGACAGAACGACGCATTACCGGCAAAACAAAGCATACCGGCTTCCAGGTCGGTGTGAGAAGGACGTTCCCCGTATCCCTTGAGCAGGCCTGGCAATTTTTGACCTCCCGCGAGGGAATTGAGATCTGGTTGGGTGACGTGAACGATTTCCACCTGGTAAAAGGAGAGGCCTATCACGCCAAAGATGGCGCAAACGGCGAAGTCAGGGTTGTCAATCGTCATGAGAACATTCGCATAACGTGGCAGCCCGGGCAATGGCGCCTGCCATCGACGATCCAGGTGCGTCTCATCCCCAGTGGGCGCGACAAGACGGTTGTCAGTTTTCACCAGGAAAAACTGCCAGATGCAACGGCGCGTGAGCAAATGCTCATCCATTGGACGAGCATCCTCGATGAATTACAAAAGATGTGGAGCGCGACGTAGCCCTCATATTGCAGTGGTCATGAAAAAAGACTGTCGCTTTTTGTTACTCTCGTGTATGATTTCAACATGAACCTCAACGACATCGCCAACCTCCGTCTTGCCAATCAGCAGATCACAGGGACAAAATTTACATCACCGAGGGAGATCGTCGCCTGGATGGGCGCGATGCAGGCGCAGGATTACGCCATGGCCAAGTGGGCGGTGGGCGTGCGGCTGCCCAACTCGACAGAGAAGATGGTCGAAGCGGCAATGGATAAAGGCGAGATCATCCGCACGCATGTGTTACGCCCCACCTGGCACATCGTCTCTGCCGACGACCTGCGCTGGATGCTGGCATTGACCGCGCCGCAGATCAAAGCGGGGATGAAGTCGCGTCATAAGGAATTGGGAGTGACCGAGGCGGTATTAGCAAAAAGCCGCAAGGTGCTGGAGAAAGCGTTGCGCGACGGGAATCACGCCACGCGCGAAGAGTTGATCGCTGCGCTCAACAAGGCAAATATCAATACCGACGAGAACCGCGCTTCGCACATCTTTATGGCGGCTGAGTTGGAGAGTCTCGTTTGCAGCGGGGCAAACAGGAACGGCAAACAAACCTATAGCCTGCTGGAGGAATGGGTTCCAGCAACCCGGCCCCGCGGTCGGGACGAAGCGTTGGCGTCCCTTGCAAAGCGCTATTTCACCAGCCACGGTCCCGCTACGTTGGAGGATTTCGATTGGTGGTCAGGGTTATCCGCCGGCGATGCAAGGCGCGCCCTCGACATGGTGAAATCGGAATTCGATTCGGAAGTGGTCGAGGAGAAAACGTATTGGTTTGTCGAAACGAATTTCAAGACAAAAGAGTCGGCTTTCTTACTTCCTGCTTTCGACGAGTTCATCATCAGTTACAAAGACCGTAGCGCCACGATCGCTTTCGAGGATCACAAGCGCGCTGTCTCGAGCAACGGCATGTTTCATCCCACAGTGGTGGTCAACGGCGAAACAATCGGGGTTTGGAAACGCGCGATCAAGAAGGAAAAGGTTGTCATTGAAGTGGAATATTTCATAAACCCCAAGCCAGCCTTGCAAAAATTGATCGAAACTGTGTCTGTCCGCTATGGCGAATTTTTGGGGAAGTAGGGACAGGTCTCAGACCTGTCCCTACAGATGTCCCTACTGCATGGCGGCGCTGGAGGCGCCGTCTCGTTTGCCTTTTTGGTAGGCGAGGTAGGCCGTCAGCGCCAGCGCGCCCAACGGCAGGAGCAGGCGCAGCAGCCCGCCAAAGAACATGAACGGCAGGAAGGGCATGAAGCCGAACCAGCCCCAATTGCCCATGCCAGGCGTCATGCGCGCGGGATGACGGTCGAAGCCGCCGCGCGGGCCCTGCCAACCGTCCGAGTCGAACCGGTACATCATAGGATGGCCGTAGGCCATGACGCCGCCCCAGTTATAGGTAAAATAGCCCAGGGCGGCAAAGACGACCAGCGCCAGCGCAACCCCAAGGATCCATTTCCAAATATTTTTCATGATATTACTCCTTATTCGAGCATATCATAGCAGGCCTGTGTAAACATCTTGTGAAGATTCGATAAAGACTGCATAGGAAACCGATCACGCGGGCTACACTTTTTCCCAGGCCTGGTACACGGCCAGGTTGCCCTCCCTGCCGTCCGAGTAGAAGGTCCCGGCAACCTTGAAGCCGCTCGAGGCGGCCAGCCTGGCCAGT
The DNA here is from genome assembly GCA_049323115.1 of Chloroflexota bacterium. Classification (GTDB taxonomy): domain Bacteria; phylum Chloroflexota; class Anaerolineae; order Anaerolineales; family Villigracilaceae; genus JAABUE01. The sequence continues at coordinate 38,594 of JBMOMP010000080.1, read as the reverse complement.
TCCGCCTCGCTGAAGTAATGCGCGTACCGCAGTCCCGTCCCGCCGGAACGCCAGTCGAGCAGGTAGTCGTTTGCGTCCACGTCCGCTTCCGCCAGGCCGGCCTCGCTCCATTGCCGGAGCCTCGACCTGAGTCGCGGACTATGCAGGAACTGCCAGTTCGAGTGAATGAAGCGCCCGCCTTCGGCCAATAACGTATGGACTGCTTCCAGGATATTTTGTCGCAGGCGTTGGCCAGGGATATGGTGCAATACGGCAAAGGCAGTAATCAGTGACCAGCCTGTCCCCGCAAGAGGATGACCAGCGGCTGATGGCTGATGACTGACCACTGATAACTGATCACGAATCACTGATAACTGTGTAAGGTCCACTTCCCGAAACTGCGCCGAAAAACCTTGGGGCATAGATTCGGCCTCCGAAAGCAGGGGCAGGCTGAAGTCCAGGCCCAGATACGCGCCGCGATGCCCGTCCCCGGCCAGCGCCCGCGCCAGTCCGCCGTTGCCGCAGCCCAGGTCGAGGATCGTCTCGTCCCCCTTCAGCGAATCCAAAACCCGCCGCACCCCCGGCTGGATACGGCCGCGCGTGGCGGAAAAGGACTCGCCAAATTCAGCGTAGAACTGGCGGTTGATTGCAAGCAGGCGTTCGGCAATCTCCGGTTTCACACACTTATTATATGATACCCGCAGGGTATATCGGGTTATAATCTGCGTTCCATGTTGAACATAGAGCAGATACAACGACTTTCGGACGAGTTCGAACACAAGACGCCGCAGGAGATTCTGGCCTGGGCTGTCGATACTTTTTGGCCGCAGATTGCGCTGAGTTCATCCTTCCAGACGCAGTCCATGCCGCTGCTGCACATGGCAACGCGCATCCGGCGCGACCTGCTGGTCTTCTTCCTGGACACGGGCTACCACTTCTGGGATACGCTCATCTTCCGCGAAAGGATCGCCTCGGAGTGGCGCTTGAACGTGCTCGACTTGTACCGCGACTCGCGCTGGGACGTTTTCGCCCGCCAGAACGTGCGCGCCCTGCCGCTGGAAGACCCCGACCTGTGTTGTTATATCCATAAAGTGCAGCCGATGCAGAAGGCGCTCAAGGATTTGAAAGCCTGGATCACCGGCATCCGCAGGGACCAGACGCCCACGCGGGCGCAGGCAAAGATTCTGGAATTGCAGAATGGCCTGTTGAAGATCAACCCGCTGTTGAACTGGACGAAGGCAGACGTGGACGCATACATCGAAGAACACCACCTGCCCTCCCATCCGCTGACGGAAAAGGGCTATCGCAGCATTGGCTGTGCGCCTTGCACAGTAGCGGTTGCTGTTGGCGAGGACGAACGCGCCGGGCGTTGGGCCGGGCGCGGCAAGGCCGAATGCGGCCTGCATACCGAGATGTTCCACAAAAAGGACATTGCCGAGATTCAGCATGACTTCCACCTGGATGTTTCGGGGATGCTCAAGAAGAAGGGATGAGGTCCGGAAGTGTCGAAGAGAGAGAACTGGCTCGAAGCCCACTCCCTGACGCCCGAGAAACTGGCGCTGGCGCGCCTGGTACTGGCCGATGTGCAGCGCGGCAAGCCGGTGATGGACAGCCTGCGCCGTCACCCCGCGCCCGGCGGCGGCTACCTGGGCAAATATGCGCTGGTAGCGGCCTACAACCAGATGGTGGCGCAGGGCGAGTTGGGCGAAGATGTGCGCCTGTTGGAACGCATCCGCTTGAAGCCTGTCCGCACGCTCTCCGGCGTGACCACCGTCACGGTCTTGACCAAACCGTATCCCTGCCCCGGCAAATGTATCTTCTGCCCCACCGACGTGCGCATGCCCAAATCGTACCTGCCGGGCGAGCCGGGCGCCATGCGCGGACTGGAGCACGACTTCGATCCTTATGCGCAGGTGCGCTCGCGCCTCGAATCGCTGGAGGCGGTCGGGCATCCCACCGATAAGATCGAGTTGCTCATCCTGGGCGGCACCTGGTCGGCCTACCGGCGCGATTACCAGGAGTGGTTCGTCAGGCGTTGTTTCGAAGCGTTGAATGCCCCCCTTGCATCCCCCCATTTTCCGGGGGAAAATGGGGGGACAGAGGGGGGCCTGAGCGAAGCCCAGGCGCTCAACGAAACCGCCTCCCACCGAAACGTGGGCCTGGTCATCGAAACCCGGCCAGACGAGATCACGCCCGACGAACTGCGCTGGATGCGCCACCTGGGCGTGACCAAGGTGCAGATGGGCGCGCAGAGTTTCGACGACCGCATCCTGGAGATCAACAAGCGCGGGCATGACGCGGCGGCCACCCGGCGGGCCGTGTCCCTGCTGCGGGCGGCGGGATTCAAGATCGTTCTGCACTGGATGCCGAACCTGCTCGGCGCGACCCCCGACTCTGACCGCGCCGATTTCGCCCGCCTGTGGGACGGCTTCTGCCCGGACGAGATCAAGATCTACCCCAACCAATTGCTTGCCAACGCAGAGTTATATGAGCACTGGCAGCGCGGCGAGTTCAAGCCTTACACCACCGAGGAATTGATCCACCTGATCGCGGATGTCAAACCCACCATCCCGCGCTATTGCCGCGTCAACCGTGTCATCCGCGATATCCCGTCCACGCATGTGGTGGAGGGCAACCGGCGCACCTCGCTGCGGCAGGACGTGCAGCGCGAATTGCAGCGGCGCGGGAGGGCCTGTCAGTGTGTGAGATGCCGGGAGGTGCGCGGCAAGCCGGTGCGTCCCGATATGCTGCGGTTGGACGACCTGGTCTACCAGGCCGACGGCGCCGAGGAACACTTCCTGTCCTACGTCACGCCCGATGACCGGCTGGCGGGTTTCATCCGCCTGTCCCTGCCGAGACCGGACGCCCCGCAGACCGGCCTGGAGGATCTGCGTACCCCGGCGGGCGCAGGCGGCGCGGCGCTGGTGCGCGAGGTGCACGTCTACGGCCAGTCCCTGCCGGTGGGCGCGGAGCAGGACGGCGCGGCGCAGCACGCCGGGTTGGGCACGCAACTACTGGAGGCAGCCGAGCAGGCTGCCCGCAAGAACGGCTTTGGGCGCATGGCGGTCATTTCGGCCGTCGGCGCGCGGCAATATTATCTCGAGCGCGGATTCGAGCGCGGGCAATTGTATCTTGTGAAAAACATATAAGACATGGAAACACTGGTACAACTTTTCTGGCTATTCATCAAAGTCAACCTGCTGAGTACATCCGGCCCGGCTTCGGTGGGACTGCTGTACAAGGAGGCGGTCGGGACGATCATGACCGAAGCACAATTCGTGCAGGCGGTGGGATTCTCGTCCGTGCTGCCCGGCTCGGATGCGCTGCAGCTGGCAATGTTCGTGGGATACGCTGCGGCGGGCGCGGCGGGCGCGTTGGTGGCGCTGATCGGTTCCGTCCTGCCGCCTACGCTGTTGATGTTCGGCGTGGTGACGATCCTGCACCGCCTGCGACGCGAGGCCTGGGTGAGCCGCTTTGTGGAAGGATTGACGCCTGCGGTGGCGGTCTTGATGCTGTTCGTAGCCGGGAAGGTGTTCACCAGCAGCAACGGCGGGACGGTCAACTGGCAAATGGCGCTCATTGGCGTGGCCAGCCTGGCCGCCCTGCTGTTCGATGCGCCTGCGCCGTTGGTGCTCCTGGTTGCCGGGTTGGTGGGGATACTTATCTTCTGATGAAACACTCCAAGTTTGCTGTCTGGGGACGGTTGTTCTGGATGTTCGTGAAGATCAACGTCCTTTCCACATCCGGCCCGGCTTCCGTAGGGCTGCTCTACAAGGAGTCCGTTGGCAAGATCATGACGGAGGCGCAGTTCATTGAAGCGGTCGGTTTTTCGAACGTCCTGCCGGGCAGTGAGGCGTTGAAACTGGCGATGTTCGTCGGTTATGCCGCTGGGGGGCTGCCGGGCACGTTTGCGGCGCTGCTTGGCTCGATCCTGCCGCCGACGCTGATCATGCTCGTGGTAGCGGCGGCACTCGCAAGGGTTCAGGGGGAGGCGTGGATGCAGGGCTTTATGATGGGGTTGGGCCCGGCCGTCGCGATGCTGATCGTGGTGGTCGCCTGGCAGATCTTCCGCAACGAAAACACAAAGACCATCAAAGGCCGCGCTTTGCTGATCGCCGCGTTGAGCGCGCTGGCCTTTTGGCTCGACCTCCCTTCCCCGCTCGTCCTGCTCGGGGCGGGTGTTTTGGGCGTGATCTTATTCCGTTGAGCAGAAAATTGGACGAACGATGAAGACTGAGATACTGGTAACGACCAATGGATTCGAAGGCACCTGGCCGGCTATCGAATACGCTGCCTGGCTGGGCGCGTTGATGGGCGCTCCGCTGACGCTGATGGGGATGATAGAGCAGCGGGAACGCCCGAACATTGACGAAGAGTCGCACCCGCTGGAGAATATCTTCAGCCGGGCAGTGACACTCTTCGACGAAAAACGCCTGGAATACCGTCTCGAAATCGTCGAAGGCCACGCCGAGGATGTCATCCCAAAGAAAGCCAGGGAAAAGGAATACCTGACAGTGCTCAGCCCGTTGGGACGGCCCCCGCTGCGCCGCCTGCTGTTGGGGCGTTCGTTCCGCCAGTTGATGGCCGACGTGTCTGGTCCGATCTTGTACGTAACGTCGGCCTGTATCCCGCCGGCGCGCATCATCATTTGCCTGGGAGGGCTGGGATACGGCATGAACGCAGAAAACCTGGGCCTGCAGATCGCCAGCCGGGTCAAAGCGCCGGTGACGTTGCTGCACGTTGTCCCGCCGATTGACCTGGATTATCCCGAAGCGCGCGCGGTGCGCGATAATTGGGACCACCTGCTCGATACGCAAACCCTGTTGGGGCATACCCTGCGGCAGGCGCTGGATATGGCGCGCCAGGCGGGCGTGGAAGCGACGCTCAAGGTGCGCCAGGGCAATGTCGTGGAAGAGATCCTGGCCGAACTCAGGGAAACGGAGTATGGCCTGGTGTGCATGGGTTCGCTCTACAGCGCACACGGCATCCGGCAGTTATACGCCCCCAATGTGACCGCTGAAGTAGCCGAAGCCGCCGGCTGCCCGGTGCTGACGGTGCGGTTCGAAAAACAGGATGGGGAAAGGCTTACGGCCCCGGCGTAAATGTATTTTCCCAGGCGGCAATGGCCGCGCGCAAGGCGGCTTTGATCGATTCATCGGGGACTTCTTCAATGGCCTGGTAGACTTTCGCGCCCACGTGCACCAGTACGCTGCCCTCGGGCGATTCACGTAGTTTGATGCCCTGCCCATCCAGCGGCGTCCCTGCCAGGCGCGCTTGCAGGATGGCGTCGATCTGCGCCACCATGCTTTGTGGGGCTTCGGGGGGCTGTTTTTCTTCCTTGGAAGGCGCGGGGACGGGCAACGCTACAGGGCGCGGCGCAGGCCGGGAAACGGGAGCAGCCAGCGGCGAAGGTACTGACGCGGGCGTTGGCGGTGAAGCCGGCGGCGGCTTTCCAACTTCCAGCCAGGGGCGCATCAACGTCAACAAGGCGATCAGGCGTTTGCGCTGGTCGCCGGTCAGGGCGGCCGTGTTTACTCGTTCGTCATCCAGGTCGAGGCGTAATTGACCGGCCTCGTCCTGCGAAAGGCGCAGCAGGCTGGGCGGGGGCGGGGCAGGCGGCGCGGGCGCGATCTCCGGCAACGGCGGGACGGCCGGCTCGGCTGGCAGCGGCTCGGCATCCGGTTGCGCTTGCCGTTCTTGCTCTTCTTCCTTCTTGCGTTTCTTGTATCCCTGGCCGCGTCCCTCGAACAACCCGAAGAAATACCCAAAGAACATGGCCAGGACGGCAACGCCGACATAAATATAAGTATTGACCATAGGCTTCACTCCCTCGGCTGGCAGGCCGGGCAAAAATGCGTGCCCCGCTGGCCGACAACGATGCGCTGGATGGCCGTCCCGCAGGCCGGGCAGGTTTGCCCCTCGCGGCCATAGACGCGAAAATCATTTTGGAACTGACCGCCGCGGTAGGCCCAGTCGATGCTGGCGCCGTTGCGCCGGATACCCTGCTGCAAGACAGCGCGGATCGCCTCCCACAACGCCCCGGCCTGCTCCCGTTCAACGGAATTGGACATGGCCTGGGGATGGAGGCGCGCGATGTGCAGCGCCTCATCCGTGTAGATGTTGCCCATCCCCGCCAGGAAGGACTGGTCCAGCAGCAACGGCTTCAACTGGCGGCGGCGCGCTTGCAGGCTTTCGTACAGCATCTGCGGCGTGAACGCTTCTTCCAGCGGCTCCGGGCCGAGTTTGCCGGTCACTTGCTGCGGGTCGCGCACCAGCCAGACGCGCCCGAATTTGCGCGCGTCATTGAAGACCAGTTTTTGAGCGCCCGCCTGCTCGCTGGGACTGAGCATCAGCGCCAACCGGTCGTGCTTTTCCGGCAGGGCATCTGCTTCTTTTATATACAAATCCCCGCTCATGCGCAAGTGTACAAATAGGTTAAAGGTCGAAAGTCGAAGGTGTACCAGTTTCCCGCGCCGCGCCACGGCCAGGATTTCCTGCCCCGCAATGTCCTTCTTGAATTTCCCGGCGGAAGGGACGGCAAGCGTGCGCGGCCACAGCAGGTCAGCGGCCAGGATCGTCCTGCCGGCCAGTTCCGGTCGCAGCATACGGGCAATGGTCTCGACTTCGGGCAGTTCAGGCATAACGGGAAAATTTTACACGCTTTTTGCGCCCAGGAAATTGCGATTGCATTTTGAACCCGCGGGCGATCATCAAATCAGTAAGCGCCCTTGAAATAGGCGCGGACCAGGTCGGAGACGTCCGCGCTGGTGTTCGCGCGCAGCGTCCCAAAGAAATCGGCGCTCGTGGCGCGCCGGTAACTGTACTTCGACGCGTAGTCTTTCAGGAAGGCGAAGAAGTCGCGCTCACCCATGCGTACGCGCAAATCCTCCATGAAATAGGCCCCGTTCAGGTAGGCGGCGTTGGTGTACAGGCGAAACGTGCCGCCATCGTAGATCGAAGTGTCCACCCAGCCAGTCGGGTTGAAATAATTGACGCGGAAGTTCCACCACCAGTCGCCATAGTTCGGGTAATTGTATTCATAGAAAAGACGCTCGCTATACACACACAGCGTCTCATCCAGCCAGGGCTCCAGTGCCTGGTCGTTGCCCACCAGCCCGAACCACCAGTTGTGGGCGATCTCATGCACGCCGATGCTGACCATATTGCTTTTGGCCGAGCCGCCGTATTGGGCGTAGAACTTCGCGCTCAGGAAGGCCAGCCCGTCGAACTCCTGCCCATCCGGCACATCGGTAACGACCACGTTCACGACTTCATAGGGATAGGGGGCGAACTTGGCCTCGAACAGACTGACGGCCTGCACCGCCGCGCGCAGCATCCCTTCCCCCGCGCCAGAGTGCCAGGGGAAATAATACGAGCGGATCACAACCGACCCGACGGCTGATTCCGCCATGAGATACTGGTCGCTGGCCGAGAAGACGAACGTCCGCGCCCCATTCAGGCGGTATTGCGTCCATTCGCCGTTGGCCTGGGCGGGTGCGGGCGCCGCCACCAGCACACCCTCCCCGGAAACCTTCATGTTGACCTCAAAATCTGCCGAGTCGTAGACCAGGTGCTCGCCAAACGCCCACGCATCATGTAATATCCAGCCGCCGGCATACGGGGCCACGAAGGGATACCATTCGGTCAGGTTGACTTGGGTGCTGTCGTAGCCGTGCGGGTAATCGGACTGCTTTTTGGGAATGGCAAGGTGATAGCGCATGGCCAGCGTCAGGGCAGCGCCGGGCGCCAGCGGCTGGGGCAGGAAAACCGTCAGGCGGTGGCCGTCCAGGGTGTAGTTCGCGTTGGCGCCGTCCAAGAACAGGGTTTCCAGCGCGAAACTATTGGCATACAGGTTGGCGTCCACGACCAGCACGATCTCGGACAGGGAGGCGCCGGTCTGGTTGGGGTAGCGGATGGTCTCGTCAACGGCCAGTTGGTGGCCAGGGTAATCGAACAGGGCGTAGAAGGTGTACTGGGGCCGCGCTGGGGGCGTAGAAGTGATCGTCGCTTCTGGAGGAATGGTCACGACCAGGGGCGGAATGGTAGCCGTGGCGCTCGGCAAGGCGGTAGGCGATGGGCTGGGCGAGGCGGTGGCGGTAACGCTGGGCTGTACGGTCAGCGTAGGGAGGGGGGTGGGCGTCTCGGGCGCAGGCTGGAAAGGCGTGGAGGTGGCGGTGGCGTTCGGGTCAACGGTGACCAGGCTGAGGGTAGGAAGAGGCGCGGAGGGGTCCGCAGCGGTGCAGGCGGGGAGGAGGGTCAGGAGGATGATGAGGAGAGGGAATAGCGTGAGGCGTAATGCGTAATGCGTAAAACGTAATACGTGTGTACGTGCTAGTTGTGTACCTGCTACGTAATACGTCACACGGCTGGCGGGCGGCTTCATTGGCTAATACGGATTGGCGAAGTAGGCAGCGACCAGGTCGGAAAAGTCGACGCTGGTGTGCTGGCGCAGGATGGCGAAGAAGTCCTGCGGTTTGGCGATCTTGCCGTTCAGTTGCGCCTGGTAGTCTTGCAGGAAGGCGAAGAAGGCCTCGTCGCCGATGCGCGCGCGCAGGTCTTCGAGGAAGTGCGCACCGCGGAAGTATGTCGCGTTGGTGTAAGGCTGGAAGCCCGTCCCCTCGTATACCCGAATATCCATTTTGGCGGACGGGTCGTAGTAGTACATGCGGTAGGGCCACCACCAGGCGACCAGTTCAGGGTGATAGGCCTCATAATACAGGCGCTCGCTGTAGTTGCACAGCGATTCGTCCAGCCAGGGATACAAGGCCTGGTCGTTGGCAACGCGCTCGAACCACCACTGGTGGGCAGTCTCGTGCGCGGCGACGAAGGTCAGGTAGTTCTGGGGCGTGTTGTCGTACAGGTTGTAGAAATCGCGTGGCAGGAAGTAGAAGGCCGAGTATTCCATACCGTCGTTGAAATCCCCCATGACGGCGGCTAAGGTTCTATGTGGAAAGGGACCAAAGCGTTGCATATACAACTTCACAGCCTTGGCGCTGACATCCAGCACTGCCTGGCCAGGCTTTTCGTAGAATGGAAAGTAATAACTGGTAACAATCACATCGCCGACTTGGGCGCTGACGGTCTGGAATTCCGGGCTGGCTGAGAGGACAAAGGCCCGCCCGGCGGTAAGCGTGTAACGGGTGAATTCGCCGCCCGGCTCCGCAAAGCCGCTGGCGGCCACCACCACGCCGGGGGTGGTTTTCAGGTTGACTTCGTAGTCGGCGGCCTCGTAGACTAGGTGCTCGCCGTAATACCAGGGATCGTGCAAGACCCAGCCCGTCCCCGCTTCGTACGGGACGATGAACGGGTACCAGTTCACCAGGTTGGCCTGGCGGGCGGTATAGCCGTAGATGCGCGGGCGTTCCAGGCTGGGATCTTGCTGCTCGGCAAAGGGCAAAACGAGCGCGTATTGCATCGCCACTGTGACGACGCTCCCCGGCGCAAGCGGCGCAGGCAGGGGGATTTCCAGTCTTTGGCCTTGTAACAGGTAATTGGTAATTGGCGATTCACCCACGCTCAGGGAGTTCAAGATGAACCCGCCCGCCCACAGGTTGGGGACGACCGCCAGCGCCAGGCTGGACAGCGTCTCGCCGGTGTGGTTGGGGTAGAGGATGGTCTCGTCCACGCTGACGGTCTTGGCGGCGTAGTCGAGCGCGACGTTGAGCGTGTACCTGGCCCGCTCTGGCGCGGGGATGGGCGTGGCTGTGGGCAGTTCGGTCGGGGGGAGGGCCGTCTCGGTCGGCGGGAGGGCGGTCGGGGGTTCAGGCGAGGCGGTCGGGACGGGCGCGGGCGTTCCGCATGAGGCGAGGATCGCCAGGAGGAAGATGAGCAGCAGGCTGTGACTTGTTTTTCGCATGGCGCTATTTTAAACCATTCCTGCGCGCATGTCTTTACGAAGATAAATTGACAGGCGCTCCCTCCCTGGGCAGGCGGTTCGGTTTATACCGAGGCGCTCTCCAACTTCGGCAGGAAGTTCCTCTTGAACTTTGCCGCCTTCGGCGCAACCACAGCCTGGCAATAGGGCTGGGAGGGATTCCTGGCGAAGTATTCCTGGCGGTATTGCGCGCCTACGTCTGCGCCCTGGCGGCTGAGGGTGGTTGGGTCGTGGATGGCAAAAAATATCCCCAACAACTCTTTGTATGAAATGATCTCAGGGTCGAAGGTGACTTGTGCCACTTCGGCGTGCCCGGTCATGCCAGTGTAGACGGCGCGGTAGTTGGTCGTGTTGTTCGATATCGCAAGTGGCTTTGAAATTCTCGAAGTTGTATATGTGACGTTTTGTACAAATATGCGTTACATAATGCACTATCCCTTATCGGGAAGAGGGATGTATTATAAGCGCAGTGATATATTCGTTTATTCGTTAAAGGGAATATATGATTTCACAAACATTAGCACAGGAAGTCTCCCAGATGGAAGCGGACCTTTGTTCAGCCTTTGCGGATCCCACCCGGATTTTGATTCTCTATGCCCTTGACGAGAGGCCGCGCAATGTGACCGAGTTGACGCTCGAACTGCAAATTACCCAATCGGCCGCCTCGCGTCATTTGAAGGTATTGAGGGATCGAGGCCTGGTGGCTTCCGAACGGCAAGGAACGACAGTCACATATCACCTCAGCGACCAACGCCTGATCGAGGCGCTCGACCTGCTGCGCTCCGTGTTGCGCGACCGGATCGCGCATCGCGCCAGCCTGATGGAAGAGGTTGCTGCCTGATCTTTTCTTGAGTGGATTTCCCAATTTCTTTGTGAGGAGAAAATATGCACCACCAGAAGACCGCTTTTACTTTCCTCTTTGCTGGCCTGGCGCTTGTCATTGCCGCCAGCATCTTTTTGGCGACCGCCTCCCCAGCCGGCGCGCAGTGCGGTTCGCAAGCCTCGTCCTGCAAGAACTGTCACGAAGTGCAGGGACAGGACCCGGTCAACGCGGACGGGACGGGCTGGCACCAGTCGCATGCGTTCGGCGATTTCTGTTACATCTGCCACGCGGGGAACAACCAGGCCAAGGACAAGGCCGCCGCCCACGAGGGGATGGTTCCGCCGCTTTCTGACGTCAACGCGGCCTGCCAGCAGTGCCATGTGGCGGACCTCGATGCGCGCGCCAAGGTCTACGCGGATATTTTGGGGGTGGCGGTCGGCTCGGGGTCGGGCGCGCCAGCCTCGGGGTCGGGAGAAGCGGCGGCGCCCGTCAGCGCGGAGTCCGCTCCGGCGGCCGCGTCGAATCAGTGCAACGAGATCGTGGTGGACGATCCGAACGCGGTCAACTACAAGCAAAACTATGACGCCATTGTGTTGGGCAAGAAGCCCGTCAACTGGGGCAACATGATCCTGCTGGGCATGATCGGCGCATTGGTGATCGGCGGCGGCGGATTTGTCGTCACGCGCGAGAAATTGGTCAACGTGAAGTTCGGCGACACGCGCAAGGTGGAAGAAGAATATCCCGCCGATGTGGTGGAGATGCTGCCGAAGATCGCGGGGCTGAAGGCGGGCGCGCGCCAGTCGTTGAAGAGCGTTTTGGACAGCAAAAAAGCCGACAAGGTGCTCGACCTGATGGACGCTGTCGTGAAGAAGGATGAGGAGTAAGCCATGAAATTCGTTTTGAATTACATCCGCAAGGAAGAGTGGTCGCCGTACGTGGCGGGCGTGTTGCTGGGACTGGTGGGCATCGGCGCGGTGTGGGCGAGCAACAACCTGCTCGGCGCGTCGGGCGCATTCGAGAACCTGGCGGGCATGATCGGCAAGTGGGTCGCGCCTGCCGCGTTCGACAATATGTATTTCAACTTCATCATGCCGCCTGGAATTTCGATTGGCGTGGTTCTGGTCATTGGAATTTTCTTCGGCGGGATGATCGGCGCGGCCACCAGCGGGACATTGTTGTGGGGAAAGAAGGGTTCCGCCAATTCGGACGCGCAGTGGAAGCGGGTCTTCGGCCCGCAGACGTGGAAGCGCTGGATTCTGGCGTTCGTCGGCGCGATCATTTTGGAATATGCGGCGGGAATCGCGGGCGGCTGTACCAGTGGACTGGCGATCTCGGGCGGTATGTTGCTGGCTCCGTCGGCGTTCCTGTTCATCGCGGGGATGTTTGCTTCGGGTATCGTCACCGCGCTGGTCATTTATCGGAATCGGTATTAGGAGGCTGACATGGCTAACTACATCATCACCCTGATCCTCGGTGTGTTCTTTGGCTTCGCCCTGAACAAGGCCGGCTTGACTAAATACAACAAGATCGTGAACGTCTTCCGCTTTACGGATATGGCGGTGTTGAAGTTCATGATGACAGCCCTGATCGTTTCGATGAGCGGGCTATATGCCCTGCGCGGGCTGGGGCTTATCACCTTCCCGAATGTGCCTGCGACGTACATCGTTGGCAATCTCGTCGGCGGTTTGATCTTCGGCGTGGGCATGGCGCTCAGCGGCTACTGCCCTGGAACATGCGCGGCGGGCGCGGGTGAAGGAAAAGTGGATTACATCGTCCCTGGCCTGCTCGGCTTTTTGACAGGCGCGGTGATTTTCGGCTTGACCTATCAGCAAGTCTTTCCGCCGATCAATGCAATCGCCAACTATGGCAATGCGATCATCCCTGACCTGTGGAATGTCAGCCCGTTCCTGTTCATCCTGATGTTTGGGCTGATGGCGCTGTTGCTCTTCTATTTGATCGACCGCGTGGGATGGCAGAGAAAAGACAGTAATCAGTAATCAGTGTTCAGTTATCAGTGAGAGAAGGAACTGATCACTGATAACTGGCAACTGAACACTGGAGTTATCTATGACACAAACGATCTCAAGACGAGATTTTCTAAAGATGGGCGCGGCGACGGCGGGCGCGCTGGCCGTCGGGTCCATGCTTCCGCCGAAGGTGGCGCAGGCGGCGCGGGACGCGGGTCATCTCAACGCCGAGGGCGATGGCTACATCCCCTCCATGTGCGAGATGTGCGTGTGGCGCTGCGGCCTGGTCGCAAAAGTGGTGGACGGGCGCGTCGTCAAACTGGACGGCAACCCCGAACATCCGCACTCGCGCGGGAATCTCTGTCCGCGCGGGCAATCGGGCTTGATGAACACGTACGACCCCGACCGCGTGCTGACTCCTCTCGTCAGGGTGGGAAAACGCGGCGAAGGCCTCTTCCGCCAGGCGTCGTGGGATGAAGCGCTGGACATCGTCGCATCGAATATGCTGGCGATCAAGGAGAAATACGGTCCCGAGGCGATGGTCTTTTCGTCCACGCATAATTTATCGCAGGTGCAGTTCGAGAATCTGCTGTATGCGTTCGGTTCACCCAACTACGGCACGCAGAGAAGCCTGTGCTTCAACGCCATGATCACGGCTTTCTCCCTTTCATACGGCATTGAAGAGCCCTCGCGCAGATATGACGATGTCGAGTTCATCCTGATGGTGGGACGCAACATGATGGAGGCCATCTCGACCTCCGAGACGGGCGAACTGGCGCACGCCATCGACCGCGGCGCGAAGTTCGTTTATCTCGACCCGCGCTACACCAAGACCGCCTCCAAAGCGACCGAGTGGATTCCCATCCGCCCTGGCACGGACTCGGCCTTCCTGCTGGCAATGATCAACGTCATCACCCAGAACGAACTGGCGGACTGCGAGTTTGTCAAGAAGTATGTGGTCGGGTGCGACGGCATTGTCGAAGAGATGCAGAAGTACACCCCCGCCTGGGCGGAGCAGATCACAGGCGTGCCTGCCGCGACCATCGAGCGGATCGCGCGCGAATACGCGGCCGCCAAACATAACGCGCTGGCGCATCCTGGCTGGCGCACCTCCAATTTCGTCAACTCGTTCCAGACCGAACGGGCGATTGCCACGCTGAACGCCCTGAGCGGCAACGTGTTGACGCCTGGCGGCTGTCTCTCCGCGAACATCGTCGAAGAAGGCGCTGGACTGGGGATGCCGAAACAACCGCCCTATCCGCGTGTGTCCGCCCTCCGACTGGACGGCGTGCCGTGGAAGTATCCGCTCGTGCCGTTGAAGCTGGGCGTCTTCCAGGAACTGCGCGACGCTATCCTCACGGGAGAACCGTACCAGGCGCATGGGTGGTTTATCTCACGCCAGAACCCGATCCTGTCCCTGCCTGATCGCGCCAAGACCCTCGAAGCCTTCGGTAAGATGGACTTCATCGCCACCGTGGACATCATCATGAATGACACGGCCTGGTTCTCGGATGTGATCCTGCCCGAAGCATCCTACCTCGAGCGCTACGACCCGCTCCTACCCGTCGGTGACAAAGCCTTCCTGCGCCAGCCTGTGGTGGAGCCGCAGGGCGAGGCCAAATCCGCGCTGTGGATCTACAAACAGTTGGGCGAGCGACTCGGACTCGGCGATTATTTCCAATATGAAGACGAGGAAGACTACCTCCGCCAGCAACTGAAACCCCTGCGCGTCAGTCTCGAAGAAGTGATCGAGAAGGGCTACGCGGAAATGCCCGAAGAGAAAGACGATGGCGAGATCACTTTCAACACTCCTTCAGGCAAGATCGAAGTCTATTCCGAGACGCTGAAGAACGCGGGCTTCTCGCCCTGGCCAACTTGGGAGGAACCTCCCATGCCTGGCGCGGACGAGTTTTACCTGCTCACCGGCAAGGTGGCGCAACACACGCAGTTCGGCACGCAGAACAACCAACTGCTGCACAAGTATTCCGACGAGCCGCGCTTGTGGATGAACGCCAAGACCGCCGCAAAGATGGGACTGGAAGACGGCGACTGGGTGGAGATCACCAGCCAGGTCGGCAAGGCGCACAGCAAACTGCTGGCGACCGAGGCCATCCGCCCCGACTGTGTGTACCTGACGCCTGGGTACGGGCATCTCTCCAAAGGCCTGAAAACCGCCTACGGCGTCGGCGCAAGCGACTCGGCGTTGCACGTCACCTACACCGACCCCATCAGCGGCAGTCAGGCACTCAGCCAAACCTTCGTCACGGTGAAAAAGGCTTAGAGGTGAACCATGACTGAAATCAAACATCACGCCTATCTCTTCGACGCCACGCGCTGTATCGACTGCCGCGCCTGCATGGTTGCTTGCAGTGTGGAAAACAACATCGAGATGGACAAGACCCGCATCTGGGTCGCGGGACTCGGCGTCACAGGGACGTATCCCGACTTGCAACGCGGCACGATGGTCTATCACTGTATGCACTGCGAGCACCCCGACTGCATGTCGGCCTGCCCCGTCGGCGCGTACACCAAAGCCGAAGATGGACCCGTCACCTACAACCCCGACTTGTGCATCGGCTGTCGCTACTGCATGAACGCCTGTCCGTTCGGCGTGCCGCATTTCGACTACGACAAGGGACTCATTGACGGCGCGTTCATTGACAAATGTACCTTCTGCCCGCAACGCATCTACAACGGACAGGAACCCGCCTGCGTGCAGACCTGTCCCACCGATGCGCTCGAATACGGCGAACGCGACGAACTGATCAAGATCGCGCACGAACGCATCGCCGCGCATCCCGAACGCTACATTGACCACGTCTACGGCGAGTTCGAGAATGGCGGCACGTCCTACCTGATCCTGTCGCACGTCCCATTCAAAGATTTGGGTCTACCCGAACTGCCCGAGGAGCCGATCAACGAAGTCAGCGAAAAAGTGATGGAAATGACCATCCCGTTCGCTCTTGGCTGGGGCGCGGTGCTGACCGCTGTCAGCGCGGGCGTGGCGCTCTACGATAACAACAAGAAGAAAGCCGCATCGGAAAAGGACGCGGAGGTGAAGAAATGAAACTCAACATCACCCTTCCCAAGTTCCTGCGCATCGGGACTTTGCCCCTCGTGCTGATTCTCCTTATGGCGATTGCCGCTGTCGTGGCATTCACACGCTACGCCTTCGGCATCGGCGCCATCAGCGACCTGAGTTACTCCTACCCCTGGGGCTTCTGGATCAGTTTCGACCTGTTCACGGGCGTGGTCATCTCCAGCGGCGGCTTCCTCATGGCAGGGACGGTCTACATTCTCCGCATCAAGGAATTCCAACCGCTTCTCCGTCCCTCCGTCCTCACCGCCTTCCTCGGCTACATCATGGTCGCCGTCGCACTCCTCGTTGACCTTGGCCAGCCCCTGCGCATCTGGTACATGATGATCCACTGGAATCACACCAGCGTCCTGCTCGAAATCGGCATCTGCGTCATGTCCTACCTGACCGTTCTCGCCATCGAGTTCGCGCCTGTCGTCCTGGAGCGCTTCCCCAAACTGTACCACGTCGCGCATCTCATCCACAAGTTCATCATGCCGTTCGTGATCCTCGGCGTGGTGCTCTCCACCCTGCACCAATCCTCGCTCGGCTCCCTGCTCCTCATCCAGCCGCAGAAACTGCATCCGCTCTGGTGGACTCCCATCCTGCCGATCTTGTTCTTCTCCTCCGCCATCGCGGTCGGTTTGGCGATGATCATCCTCGAGTCCTCGCTGAGTTCACGTTACTTCCAGCGCGGCCTGGAGACACACCTGCTGGCGAAACTTGCCAAAGCCCTGCCGGTTGCATTGGGCGTTTACCTCGTGCTCAAATTCGGTGAACTCGCCATCGCGGGCGATCTCGGCTATCTCTTCACCAGCGGCGTGATGAGCCTGCTCTTCTGGGCGGAGATTCTCATCGGCGTCGTCATTCCGATGATCTGGTTCTCCATCAAAAAGAATCAGACCAGCGCCCGCGGCCTCCTCACAGGCGCGGTCATCACCCTGCTCGGCCTGATCCTCAACCGCTTCAACGTCAGTTGGTTCGCGGTCAAGCATCCCGACCCGCTGTTCTACCTCCCGACCTTCATGGGCAACGTAGACTACTTCCCGACCCTGCCCGAAGTTGCCGTCTCCATTGGGATTTTCTCGGCAGGTATCATGGCCTTCGGACTGCTCGCCAAATACTTCCCCGTCTTCGAAGCGGAGCATCACGGAGCGCACGCGGGCGACTAATCCCCCCGCTTCTTTCCCGACGTTCAATCTGCCTCCGTTTCGACAGGCCTATGCCCACGCTGATAACCCTCCCGCCCGAACTTTGAGCGGGAGGGTTACAATTAGCAAGGAGTAGACACGTACACAGGTACACACGCAACACGAATTACCAATCACCATTTACCAATTACCAAAATGCGCCCCTCCTTCTTCCATCACCTCCACCCTCCCACCATCCCCGCCGCCCAGGCGCGCTGGCGACACACCCTGGGCGCAGGCGGGACGGCGGTCTTCCTCATGCTCATCCTGGGCGTGACGGGCATCCTGGAAATGTTCTACTACGTCCCGAATCCAGAAGAAGCCGCGCTCTCGGTGCAGGTCATCACCTATCACGTCCCCTTTGGCGGATTCGTCCGCAACCTGCATTACTGGTCGGCGCAATTATTGTTGATTGTTTCTGCCGTCCATCTCTTGCGCGTGGTCTTCACCGCCGCTTATGGGCCGCCGCGCCGATTCAATTATCTCCTCGGCCTGGGACTCTTTGTCCTCGCCATCATGTTGGATTTCACAGGCTACATCCTGCGCTGGGACGTGGACATCTGTTGGCCGCTGACGACTGGCACCAACCTGATCAAGACGATCCCGCTGGTCGGCGACTTCCTCTTCCGCATCGCCGTCGGCGGCGGGGACGCCTGCAAGACCGCCCTGATCCGCTTCTACACCTGGCACATCTTCGCGTTGACCCTGCCCGTGGTCATCCTCGGCGTCTGGCACGCCTTCCGCGTCCGCCGCGACGGGGGGATTGCCACGCCGCCAGTAGCGCAAATTGCCAATTTGCGCAACAACGAGCGCATCCCGCGTAACGAACTCGTCCGCCGCGAAGTGCTGATGATGTTCATCGTCAGTATCCTGCTCATCCTGCTCTCCATTTTCTTCCCTGCGCCCATTGCCCCCGCCATGGTCGGGAAGCCCACTCCGAGCACCGAAGCCAGCGCTCCCTGGTTCTTCTTGTGGGTTCAGCAGATGCTCAAATGGGGCGACCCGTTCATTTTTGGCGTGCTGATTCCGTTAGCCATTCTCACCCTCCTTGCACTCATCCCATACATCTTCCCCAAACCTGCTGACTCTGATATTGGCAAATGGTTTCCCAAGTCCAACTGGCTGGCACAGGTGACGGTTGTGGTTATTAGTTTGTTTGTTATTATTCTCACTCTCGTGAATAGATAGACAGGTACACAGGTAAACACGGAACACGCAACACGAGTCACCATGCGCCGCATCCTCGCCCTTTCCTCTTTCCTCACTTCGACCTTGCTCAGTGCAAGCTTTCTTCTCACTCTCCTCTTTGTTTGGTGGTGGAATTCCCGCCAACCCAAACCCATCGAATTAATTCCAACACTGACTGGCCAGCCCGAATACTGCCTCACCTGCCACGCGGACCTGCCCGAAATCAGCGCCTCGCATCCCGTCGAGACGTTTGGCTGCGTGAGTTGTCACGGCGGGGAACGGCTCGCCCTCGACGCGGACCTGGCGCATAGTTCCATGCGCGGGGGCGCGAATCCATCCGACTTGAGCGTAGTCGAAACCTCGTGCGGCGGAAGCAACTGTCACAGCGGCAGCGAAGCGGACGACCGTCACCACATCCAGCGCGTGATGACCAGCGTCCAGTCCACGTACGCGGGCGCGATTGCCAGCATCCGCTACACCTTCGGCGCGCAGACCGACCTGAACGCCCGCTTCGGAATCGCCGCCGTCACGGATGAACAGACCAGGACGGGCATCCAATCACTGGCGGCTTTCGAACTTTCGAGCGAGAGCAACCCGTCCATCCAAAAATTTGGCGAAGAATGCTTGACCTGTCATCTCCACGCCGAGCCGCGCGAGGGAGAAGATTACGCTCGGCAAACAGGTTGCGCAGCCTGCCATACCCCCCTCTTTGATTCTCCCCCCATTTTCGGAGAAAATGGGGGGAGCCAGAGGGGGGTTCACACATTGACAACAGCCATTTCCTACACCCAATGCAACGCCTGTCACAACCGCGGCAACTACGACCTGCGGACCATGACTTTCATCGAGCGAAGCGACCACGCGACCACGCGACTACAAAACTACTACCAACCCATCGCGCAATTTACCCTGTGCGAATACACCCTCGATTGCGTGGACTGTCACACGCGCGGCGAAGCCATGGGCGACGGCGACATTCACAACGATCAGGCTTCTATCGAATACGTGCAATGCAAAACCTGTCACGGCACGTTGGACGAATTGCCGCGTACCAAAACCCTCACCGACCCGAACGACATCGCCTTCACCCTCGCCTTCCTCAATCCCGTCATTGACTTGAAACTCGGCGACACCATCCTCGTCACTGAAAGAGGCGAGCCGCTGTGGAACATCCGCGCCCTGCCCGATGGCACGTACGAGATGGTCGGCAAAGCCACCAGCCAATATTTCACCTTCCGACCCGTGATGGGAACGGACTGCGAACAAAATCCCGACGAGCAGGAATCACGCTACTGCCACGAATGCCACGCCGTGGAGCGTTAACTATGACCGAACCCTCCCGCCGCGACTTTCTCAAACTCGCCCGCGCTGGTTTTCTCTGGTTGAGCGGCGCGCTCGCCCTCGGCGGTCTGTTCCGCTTCCTCGACTATGAACCGAATCCCGCGCCCAAAACGGAATTCGACCTGGGTCCTGTCGACCAATTCGCCCTCGGCTCGCGCACGCTTCTCTCCGACCCTCCTGCTGTGTTGCTCCACACCGAAAGCGGATTCTCCGCCCTCAGCCTGACCTGCACCCACCTCGGCTGTACCGTGGAACAAACCACGGACGGCTTCGCCTGCCCCTGTCACGCCTCGCGTTTCGACGCGGACGGGAAGGTGACGCATGGGCCAGCCAGCCAGTCCCTGCGCAAATTACGGGTGGAAGTGACCGAGGCAGGCAATCTGATTTTGTATACCGATTGACTTTGAAATCTTCTTGTTTTCCCAAAGAGGGGTTATCCGTGTGAAGACCGGCAAGATCATCCAAAAAAACAGGGCAGACCGTTTTCCCGTCTGCCCTGGTCAGCGCACCCGGCGCTTCCACTCTTCTTTCATCTGCAATTCCTGTGGGCTTATGCCCGAGTCCAGCGCCAGGAAATCGGTCAACAAGCGGTTGAAGCGAGCCGTTTCATCTATCATGGGAAAATGCCCGGAATTGTCCAGTACTACCTGGTGCATCATGTGAGGCAGGCTGACCGACTCGCCGACTGCAGGAGGAGGAACGAGCGGGTCATGTTGTCCATAGACCAGCAGGCAGGAGATCGAAGACTTGCGTACCTGGGCAAATAAGCCGTCTGGCTGGAAACTGTTGATCGAAGCCGCAACAGCCAGCGGGTCCGCTTTGGTTGCGTCGGAGAGGGCGGTCGCAGCCTCGGGGGTCTTGCTGCCAAGCCAGTTGAGCAGATCCGGCAAGGAAGATGTCCGCAAGCGAGGGTTGATGGCTTCCGGGTAAGTAGGGCAGGTGACCGCCATCATGCGATCCACGAGTTCAGGCCATTGTGTGCAGAAGTTGAAACCAACCAGGGCGCCCAATCCATGCCCAACCAGCGCCACTTTGCCAATCCCCATTTCATCCAGGAAGTGCCTGAGGAGTTCGGCCTGTTGGTTGATGCCATAGCGCTGTGACTCGTGCGCGGTATCGCCGAAGCCCCACAAGTCGAGCGCATAGGCGCGGAAGGATGTGGAGGCGACCTGCATGGACGCGATCCAGTACCGCCAGGAGCCCACCCAGCCGTGCAGGAAGATAATGGGCCGCCCGCGTCCCAATACCTCGTAGTGAACGATCTGTCCTTCCAGGAGAATCGCGCTCATTCGTTCAGTCGCCTTTGTTATTTGCCGAACCTTGCCAGGATGGAACGCACCCGATCCGTCAATTGGTCTGGCGCAAATGGCTTGAGCAGGTATTCTTCTGCGCCGGCGTTCATGCCATCCTGGATTTCAGACTCCTGTCCTTTGGCAGAAAGGAAAATCACAGGCACTGCGCTGAGATTTGGATCACTCTTGATCAACCGGCAGGCGTCATAACCAGTCATGCGCGGCATGCGAACATCCAGTATGATCAGATCTGGAGACTCTTTCTTCGCCACTTGCACTGCTTCTTCGCCGTTGGAGGCGGTCACTACCTCGTGGCCTGCAAAGCGCAGAGTGAAAGCAACCAGGTCACGAATGTCAGGTTCATCTTCGGCAATCAAGATCTTTGTCATCGCTGCCTCACTCATTCTTCGTATAAACAGGTAAAGTGAAAGAGAACGTGCTGCCTTTGCCTGATCCTTCACTCTCGATCCAGATGCGTCCGTTGTGCATCTCTACCAACTGTTTCACAATTGCCAGGCCAAGCCCGGTGCCGGGGGTTGCCAATACGAGCGGATCTTCCCCGCGGAAGAAACGGTCGAAAATGCGGTCCTGATCTTCCAGGGGTATGCCTACGCCCGTATCCTGTACATCCACTTGCACGTTATTTCCATTCGATGCGTGAACCCGTACCGTCACCTGTCCATTTTTGGGCGTATAGCGATAGGCATTGTCCACCAGATTGCCGATCACCTGGCGAACGCGCTCCGCATCGCCATAGATGCGCGGCAGGTCCCTGGCTGCATCCAATGCGAACGCGATCGGCTTTTTCTCTTCCTGGGAGCGGCGCAACGCGTCCGCAAGCACATCCTCGGCCACATCGCGCAAGTTGACGGGTTGCGGGGAAAGGGTCACCCGTCCGGATTCGATGCGGGAAATATCCAGCAGGTCATTCACCAGGATATTGAGGCGCTCGGTATTGTTTTTGACGATTTGCAGGAAATGCGTCTGGTTTTCGTTCAGGGCGCCGGCTGCGCCCATCAGCAAAATATCCACATACCCGCGAATGGAAGTCATCGGCGTTCGCAGTTCATGGCTGACGGTCGCGACGAACTCGGACTTCAACCGGTCTACCTCGACCTCATGGGTGACATCCCGAAAGATGGACACCGTGCCGAGGAAATCGTCTTGCAGGATGACGGGCGCCAGGTGTACCAGGGCGATCCGCCCATCCTCGAGTTCCAGTTGTTCTGCATAGGAATCTCCAACCTGGTGCGAAACCGGATCGCTCGACCAATCGTTGATCGTCTGCATCCAGGCGCCAGCAGCCTTGCCGAAAATGCCGCCAAAGGCATCCAAAGGCTGGCCAACCATCTTCTCGGCGTTCAAACCCAGAATGCCGATCGCGGATTCGTTGAGGAACGTGATCTTGTTTTCGGGGCTTGTCACTACAACCCCATCCGCTACCGCTTCCAGAATGGCCTGTGAACGGCTGGCTTCTTCTTGTTCTTTTCGCAACATACTGCCCAGCCGTTCAGCCTGGTCGCGGATCAATTCATAGAGATGGGCATTGTTGATGGCGATTGCTACTTGTCCGGCGATGGCCTTGACCATGCCCAATCGTTCAGGCCCAAAGAAACTGGCCTGGCGATGGAATACCATGAGCACGCCGATCACATCTTCGCCAACCAACAAAGGCGTTGCTATCGAACTACGGTGTTCATTTGCAACGGAGCCAGACTTGACCCAGCGCGGGTCCCGATGCAAGTCCAATACCAATACCGATTCCCGATGCTCGACCACCCAACCGGCCAGGCCTTCACCCACTTTGAGTGTAAAACTATGTCCATCGGCGGGGACCTTGCCGGTCAAATAGCCGTAGCCAGCGCGATAGTGCAAGAGGTTATCATCTGCTTGCAAAAGCATGACGGTACCTTGCTCTGCGCCGACGGCTTCATTGAGCAAAGCCAGCGTGCGGCTGAGGGCGCGGTCCAGGTCGAGGCTGGCAGAAACCTCCGAAAGGATGCGCAACAGGGTCTCTGTATTGGCTTTCTCGCGCTCCAGTTCTGCGGTGCGTTCTACTACACGTTGCTCGAGTTCCTCGGCAAGGCGCTGCGTCTCGGCAAACAACCGGGCGCTTTCCAGGGCAATGGAAGCCTGGTTTGCAATCGTCAACGCCAGTTCGATCTCGGCAGCGTTGAACCGCGTCTGTACAGGCAACTGGACGAACAGTGCGCTGCGCAGGTTCGTCCCGCTCACCAAGGGTAACGCCAACACACTGGTGGATTCTTCGCCCAGCATGGGAGTGAGTGGAAGCAAGTCGAGTTCTTTCAGGGCGTCTTCCCGCGTGAAAACACCCAGCGAGTCGCGCATGTGAGAAAATATGGGCACATTCGGCAAAGATATCGGCAATAATTGACCATCACCAGGGGTTGAATATGTCCAACTTGGGGTTTGACCTTCCAGGTTGACAACCGAAACGCGATCCGCGCCGAATGCCTGCAAGAGTTCATCTGCTGTTGCCTGTTGAATCTGGTCAGCATCCAATAAACCACTCAAGCGCGAAGAAAAGCGGTTCAGCAAGGCCAAACGCTGGGAACGCTGATCCAATTCGGCCGCACGGTTGAGGCTTTCTTCATACAACTGCGCATTTTCCAACGCAACTGCCGCCTGGCCAGCAAATGTGCTGGCGATCTGCACCATTTCGTTTTTGTAAAAATTGGCTTGCCATTTTTCGAGCGCAAGTACACCGATCACTTCCCCTTTCGAGATTAGTGGGATACCCAACCATGACAAGTGCGGCGCTTCGATTTGCGGGAAACGCGAGTCCCCGCGCACATCACCCACGGAGATAGGTTGGCCGGCGCGGATCATTTCCTGGAATAGGGCGCTGTCTGTGACGGAGACGGTCAGGCCCAAACGTCGTTCGTCATCGGCAAAGCCTCTTGCCGCAGCAACTGCAAGTTGATTCCCATTACGCAACAGCAGCGTTGCTGTGTCATAGGGAAGTACTGGCCTGAGTTGATCGAGCAGAGAAGCAATCAATTCGTCGCTTCGAAGACTGGCTGTCATGGAGGCAGCGACATCGTTCAACGCCTGGAGTTGCCCGGCGCGTTCTTGTGAGGAGCGTACCAGGCGGACATTTTCAAGGGATAACGCAACCTGCTGGGAGAGCGAGAGTAACAGTGTTTCATCCTCCGGTTTGAAGGCTGCCTGTGTATTGAAATTATCCAGCACCAACACGCCCAGGCTTTGTCCGCTGGCTACGATGGGAATGACAAGACTGGAAACGGGCAAGCGGCCGCCGGTCGCCTGTCGAAACAGGAGCAGGTTTTCGGGAGGAAGAGCGTACTCGCGCGCAAAATCGAGTTCGTCCAAGCGGCGCGCCGTCCCACGTTCAAAAACCGTACCGATCAGGGCTTCCCCTGAACGGTAACTTATCTTCATCAGACTTTCATTGTCTGCATAGCCAGAAGCAACGATAGGGACAAGTAATGAGGAAACTTCATCCCAAAGCAGCGCAGTCCCGGCGTGAGCGGCCTGGATGACGCGACGGGCGCTTTCCAGCAAAGCCTTGACAATGTGAAGGGGGTCCAGGCCGCTGATTTGACGGCTGAAATCCAGCAACAGGTCCACTTCCTGTAATCGGCGGCGGGTTTCGTTGAGGAGGTGGATGTTTTGGAGAACGACGGATGCCTGGCGGGCGATCTGATGGTACACATGCCGGTCTTCATCAGTAAAAGGCGGCATCGGTTCGGGGCTGACGGCCAGGATGGCTGCCACCACCCGGTCTTCTACTTTGACTGGCAGGCAGATAAAGGCTTTGGCGCGCAAGCCGCTCAGGAGAGGCGTATCACGCCATTCTTCTGTATCATCAACATTTGCAAAAAGGATCGTCTCGCCAGTTTGCAGACAGGAACGCAGCGGGTTGCGCTGCCCAAACAATGTCTCCGGGTTGGTAGCGCGTGGGACGCTGCCAAGCGTATGGAGCAGGCGTGGACCTTCCGGCGAATCTTCCGCTACTAAAGCAACCGACATGCCTAATTGTGTCAACACTTCGCGTCCAAGCGCCTGCAAAGCAGACGAGGCGTCTAACTGGCGGCTCACCGACTCGGTGATTGCCAGCCCTGCGCGCATACGCTGCGCCCTCCGGTCCAGGTTATGGATGGAGACGGTTTGCTCCAGGTCTTTATGCAGCAGTAAGGGTAGATCATTCTGGCTGACACTCAGCAAACGTTGTTGGCGTTGTAACCCCGAAGAGAGCGTTTCGATCCGATTACGCATTTCGGTGAAGCGAGTCGAATTGTTGATGGCCAGGACGGCTTGGGCCGCAAAGATTTCGATGGTTTCGATAGTAGCCTTGTCCGGGCGCAACCCATCCAGAGGCGCATCCAGGCTGATCAACCCTAATGGGTTGCCTTGCGCATCCATCAAAGGTACCAACAGGAAATCATCTGGATCCCAGGCGTTTTCTGCCGAGTTCACATTCGCCAGGTGCAGTGTGATCATGTTCATGTCTGCTGGGATGACCGGTGTTTGATCTGCTGGGATAAAATATGAACGGCTGACCCGGAATTCTGGCTTGAAGAGTTGCTGCACACTGGAAAGAGGCTGTTTGCGGGATAACAATTCATTCAGGGTATCTTGGGGAAAGCCCAGGCCAAATGCACGACGTAGCAGGCCTGTTTCCGGCTCATAGACGCTGAAAAGCACCGCCTGGAACGGAGTGGTTTCACGGATGCCATCCCCAATGGCGCGTAATTGCTGTTCCAGGGATTGTTCGGAACTGATAGCGTGATTGATCTCGGCCAAGCGAGACATAGCATCTGCTCGCTGGCGTAACGTTTCTGCGCGTTGCCGTTCCGATTGGTACTGGCTGGCAGTGTTCAATGCAATGGAGGCCTGTACAGCCATTGTCTGCACCAGTTCGACAACATCATCCCCAAAAAAGTCTGGTTTTGTGGCATGTAGGTGAATCGCACCTGCTACTTTACCCTGTTGGAGAATGGGCACCAATAAAGCTGAACGAACGCCATCGTGAGGGGCGACGGTATCACTATCTTGGAAATCCGGGATCACCAGCGTCTCCCCGCTGTGCAGGATTTTCTCCATCAAAGCCTGCAAAGCCGCATCCACAGGGCAACCCAGCGAAAGTTGGATGCTCGGTTCCGATCCATTCGCAGGCGCATCGAGCAACAAGATCGTGCCGCATTCTGCGCGAGTCGTGCGCAAACTCTCATCGTGCACTACTTCGAGTACTTGCCGCAGGTTCAGGGAAGCGGTCAACTCACGACTGATGCGCATCAGCGCTGTCAACTGGTCTACGCGCACGCGCAGGTTCTCATCGGTCTGCTCGGCCAGGCGGGCATTTTCCAGCGCGGCAGCCAGTTGACCGGCAGCGGTTGTCACAACTTGAAGGTCGTACGAGTTGAAGAATTCCGTTTTACGGCTTCCCAGCATCAGTTCGCCCCAACTTTGTTCACGCACGACCAGCGGCACCACCAACGCCGATTCCATACGCAAAGCAGACACAATTGGGCGATAAACGGGCAAGACCCGCCGGTCACTGCTCAAATGACCCGAGATGAACGATTTCTGGCTGCCTGTGACTGTCAGACGAAATTGGGCATCGCTTACAAACAGGTGCGAGAACTCTCTTCCCACTTCAGATTGGATCCCATATAGGCTATTGCTATGGAGTAGCAGTTCGCCATTTGGCTCATCCAGCAAGAATATGGCAGCCGTATCAGCCTGGAACAGATGGGCCAATTCACGGACAGAATGTTCCAACACTTCATCTAGTGAGGCGGCTGAAGCAGAGAGGCTGGCAATCCGGCGAAGCGCATCAGACCGATAAGCACGCTGTCGCGACTGTTGTACCAGCACTGCATTCTCGATGATGGCAGTAGCCTGGTTGGCGATCACATCCATCAGCCGCAATTCCTCATCTTCGAAATTTACAACGCCTTGTTTGTGATTCGACAATTGCAGGAAACCGACCAGGCGCCGCCCAGAAACCAAGGGCATCAATGCCGAATCACGCAAACTGGCAGCCTGCGCCAAATTCTGGATACCGAGAACCTGCCATTGTGCGTCTTGCGAAGCGTTGAGCGTCAGGATAGGTTGGCGGTTGTCGATCAGATCCGCAGCGATTTCATTGACCGAAACAGTCGTACGGTACATTTCGACAATATGAGGAGGTAGTCCCTGGAACGGGATTTGTCCTTCCAGGGTGCGTTTGTCCTCATCGAAAAGCAAAAAGCCGATAATTTCGAAGTCGAATAATGGAGCAATGCTGTTGACCAGTTTCTCGAACAGGTCCTTCAGGTCCTGGCTGCCGCTTATTGCCTGTGCCAGGTTCGCCAGTCCGGCCAGTTCGGCTACCCGGCGCTGTTCAGCCTCGTAGAGTACTGCGTTCCGGAGCGCGACGCCGGCCTGCCCGGCCAACAACTGGAGCATATCTACATCGTGCTGCCCGAATCCATTCGGAGCCAATTGCCCGGCCTCTAATGTGCCTACGAATTTATCCCCTACAAGAAGCGGTACGCCAATATAAGAATAAACCACGCCGGGTTCAGCAGAACCATTCGTCGCATTCCTATTACCAGGAGTAACACTCGAAAGGAAAAGAGTCTTGCGCTCTGCAATCAGTGATTTGGAAAGAGTGCCAAAAGCGGAATGAGCCGCGTGAACTAATTTGTGCAGTTCATCCGGATGTTGCTTATATCGGTATGGAGCCAGGGATTGGCTGGACTCGTCCCAAATTTGCACTTCCAATATGTCTGCGGAAATCAGGCGTCCTACATAATCCAATACAGCCCGCAAAGTGTCATCCAGGCGCAGGCTGGCAGCAATAGCATACCCAAAATCGGCAATGACTCGCAAAATCGCCGCTGAGGCAATCTCCTCCCCAGAGGAAAATGCAGGGGCAAAACTGAGATTACGCAGCGTGATGAGCATGAGCGGAGTGATGCCAGGAACGCGATACGAAGTCATCTCTGTCAAATTCGCGCCAACAGTGATTCGTTTCTGGCCTTCATCCGAACATAGCGCCAGGAAATCGTCCGAAGGGCGCACACGGCGCGCCAGGCGCTCAAGGTCGGCAAATTCATTTTCACGCAACCCGAACAACTGCCGGGCTGACGAATTCAAATACTCCACCCTTCCGCCCGATTGGATAATCACCACGCCATCACTTGTTTCTAACGACCCAGGGGTAACCATAGCAGAAAGAGGCACCGATGTCTTAGCCTGGTTGCGCGGTAACAGGCGCAACAAAGCCAGGACAAGCAGTACTGACCCAAGCCCCGTGATAATCAGGCCAAGCCCAAACCCCAAACTGCTAAACATACTATCCAAACCTCATCGGCCGATCAGCCCGCTACATCTTGCCGGCGCGCCTCTGCGCCCATTTCCGTGATCTCACGAATGTCAGCAAAACCTTGGTTGGATGGGGAAGTAATCCCGACTGCAATGGTCATGAATGGTACCTTTTCTTGCCCTTCCGGGGCCGGCACCAGCATATAACCTTGCTGGCGATCCATGAAGTTATAGTGCGTAAGGACCTCTTCCGCAAAACGGGCCTTCAAGCGCTGTTTGATGGATGGGGCAGCATTTTCAGTGGTAATAACGATGAAATTATCGCCGCCCGCATGGCCGATGAAATCTGACGAGGTGCCGGTTTCATCCACTACTTCACCGATCAGCATTGCAGTAAAACGCAGCACATCATCGCCGGCCACAAAGCCATATACATCACGAAAAGGGTCAAAGTGGTTGATGCGCGCGTCCAGCAACGCCCAGCCCTTCTCGCGAATGATGCGACGCAATTGCTCCTCGATCAGGCGTCCGGCTGGCAGCCCCGAACGCGGGTCTGTCAGGCTTTCCCGTTCCGACCGGCGAATAGCGCCCTGCACGCGCAATTTCAGTTCTTCGATGTCGAAAGGCTTGGTGATATAGTCATCCGCGCCCAACTCGAGTCCCTGCAACTTGTCGCTGCGTTCATCCTTCTGCGTCAGGAAAATGACCGGGATATGGCTGGTGCGCGTATTGGTGCGCAACGTACGGCAGACCTCATAGCCGTCAATATCCGGCAACATGATGTCCAGCACAATCAGATGCGGCAACACCTGTTTCGTCTTCTCCAGCGCATCAGAGCCGCGTGTGGCTACGTCCACATCGTACTCCAGGCCGCTGAAATAGATCTTCAGCATGTTCCCAATATCAATGTCGTCTTCGACGACCAAAAGGCGGGCCTTTCCCATAGAGCCTCCTTCTATGCGCGCCGCGTCCTGTTGCGGGCGTTCCGGCGCACGGCTTCGATTTGTTGTGGCGTCACTTCACGTTCGAATGAGCGGAAACCGCTCAAGCAGAAACCATGTTTTTCGGCAATTGCCGTAATTTCATCCACGCGCGCACGCGTAATTGTCTTGCCCAGAGTGTAGTCCTCAAAGCGGCCTTCCAGCGCCAACGCAATCGTCTCAGCCATACAAGCGTACGACTTGCCGGCCGGAAAACCAAAATTAAAATGGAAATCAACGGGGCCCGGCACATCTACCATGCCGCCGTCAATTACTAATATATCATTTCTTGCCGCGGCTACCATTGCAGAAACATCACGGGGACGCGCCACATCACAGACCACGCTGCCGGGCTGCAAATGCTCCGGTCGGATGACATCATGGACGGCGCTCGTCACCGTCAGGATCAACTGCGCCTGCGCCAGTACATCCAATTTCGTGCTGACGACCAACTCGCCTCTTCCCGGACCCGCTAACTGCTCCCGTAACGCCTCGAGCGCTTCCTGGCTGCGAGCGACCAGGTACAAGCGCTGCACATCTTCTGCCAGCAGTTCCGCACATACGCGCCCAATGGACCCTGTTGCGCCTACAACGGCTGCCGTAGCCTTGCGCAAAGGAATATCCATCAAACGGGCTGCCTCGCGTATAGATTGTACCGCTACAGCAATCGTATAGGAATCACCCGTTGTTACTGGCACATCAAGCGCGCGCGCAATCGTCACCCCAGCATCGCCTACAACCGAGGTAAAAGCGCCCAGCCCCAAAATCTGGGCTCCGAGGCGCTCGGCCATGTGACCAACCTGTATGATCTTACGATAAACTGTCCGTTCAGGCAATTGCATCATCCGTCGGGGAGTATAGGGAGCCGCAATGAACCAACCCTTCACTTGCTTCCCGGTAGAAACAGAGGTAATGCCTTCGATCTCTGAAATATAAATGGGAGGGAAAAATGTCGAAAAAAAGTCGATTTGGCGTTCGCTCAAGACGCGCCCCAAAAGCGGGAATTTCCGGCTGACATCCCGCTTGGGGTCAATCGGGTGAATGATAAAAGCGAACGTATCCATCGGCCTACCAGGATTCCACCGCTGACTGTTCTTCTTTTGGACGATAGAGAACCTGATGCTTGGAAAACTTAGGGGAATTGTGGTGATCGCTGTCTTCAAAATGCACGTCGCGGTCTATAATGCGCCGCTCTTTGGAGGGCACCAGTACCACGTCCGATTCGATGGTGCGCGCCGGGTAAACGATCATGCCGGAACCGATACGGCAGTTGTGCCCTACGCAACTACCAATCACGGGCCGATTGGCAATTTCCAACTTCTCGCTTCCGGCCCTGGCGCGGATGTCAATTGGCACCAGGTTGAAATCCGTGAAAGTCGAACCAGCGCCGATGAACGTATTGCGCCCCACCACACACATTTGCAGGCAGGTATTTTGCGCCACCATTGCATAGTCCATCACCGTTGTCATGAACAGGGCCGCGCGGAAGGGCAGGAACGTCCCATCGCCCACCACCGAGAGCATCAACTGGACATCCTGCGAAATATTGACATTGTTGCCGATAATGCAGTTCTCGATCACTGCCCCGGCGTTGATGGTTACATTGTCCCCAATCGTGGTAGGGCCATGGATGACCGCGCGCGGGTCGATGACACAATTCTTCCCCACCCGAACCAACTCCGAGCATTCCAGCAGTTGACGGCCTTCATAGAGCGCCTTGCTGATGATCTTCAGTTTATAGCGGGTATCTTCCTTCAAACGTTTTTCGAAACGCGCCCCGCGCGCAAACAAGCCAAACACAACATCTGCCAGGTGGACATGCACCCACGAGTCAATCGCCATGAATGCTCGCAAGGGCACATTGAAGACCAGGTCGCCGACTTGCCCCGCCATGTACGTTGGTACGTGATAGTATCCCATCTCCCGCGATTGCAGGTCGATGACCAGCGGTTCTACATCCGCAACCGGGCCATTGGGGTAGTACCACAAATCCGCCAAGAAGAGATTGCCAGCAAGCGTGTAGGATGTCGAAAGCGGCAAGGCATGTTCTTTGAAGGCTGGATCGTCTGCAGAAAAGGCAGCCCGCACAGCGCGCCTGCGTCGCCTGGCTTCATTGATGAATGCCTTGATATAGAACTCATCGAAATACAGATTGTCGCGATAGACGAGCGTAGGTTCCCGTACCAGGGGTAAGCGTTTCCCCGGCTCCAGTTCACGTTCACTGGTGACGTAGGGAGCAAGCAGGTTGCGCTGGTGCAGCCAGAGCGGTTCGTTCTGGATGCGCAAATCGCGCGCCGGCTCGTTGAATGGTTTGATGAGGCGGGGAGCTTTCAGGATGATCTTGAGCATCTATGATATTTTCTCATACCTTGCGCTTGGATTAAGTTGCGCCAACCTGACAAATTCACCGGCTTCAAGCCATGGGAATTCGATCGATCATGATGGCGCAAGCGGGGTCTCCACAAGCAATACAGGATTCTTCCACTACATTGTAAATTTTACCCCCACTTACCCAATACAGGCCTTCCTGCAACATTCCGACAGTAAAATGGCACACAGGTTCGCGCTCGTGACGCTCCCAGCACAACGGACAATGTTCAACGCGCCATAGAAGGTGGTCTTCTGTCTCTGTTATAAGGATGGACTGGTCTGTCGTTTGGTTGAAAAAATTTGCCAGCGCATCCAAGGCAACTTTGACCTTTTGCTTCGGCGGCTGCAAGCGAAAAGTGGTGTCGGTCAGGCCCATCCCGGGGCCGTGTTCACGAACGATGTGGGTAAAGAACACCCTGCCAGAGCGCATTGCAAGACCTCGCCCGCCACGCGGCCCATACGCCTGCTCCAGTGCGCCTTGTAATGAGCCAAGCATTTCGAACGAAAGAAACTTTTCCTCATCAGCGTGGGGAAAATCATCGATCAGGGAAGCAAGCCCGGCCAGGTTCAATGCAGCGCTCAAGCCATTTCTCCCTATCACTTCTTCCATCGAACATAGGATAAGTCGCCCCATCCGGTTTGGAAAGCGATATGTGAGCGCTGATTGTTCCATTTTTCAGTTATTGCGAAGGTTGGGACTCGTCGAGAAAAGATTTCAGTTTTTGCATGAACGGCTCTGGCTCTTCCAACATGGGGAAATGCCCGGCTTTGGGAAAACGCTCGATGCGATGCTGGTCTACGCCCAGCGCCAGCGGTTTCCACTGCATGGGATGGACAATATTGTCTTTATCACCATAGATGCCCATGACCGGAACCTTGATATTATCCAGCATGGGACGCAGGTCTGTACGACGCAACGAAGCAATACTACGCAGGAACGATTCGACCGTGGTGCGGGAAAGATCACGATCCATCATATCGGGAAAACGTGGGTCGCGGCAGATGAAGGGCGAGGCCACGCGCATCCCCATGCGAAAGACTCCCATCACATTGAACAGCAGGAAAGCGATTGGACGGTATCCCGACCACTTCAACGGCAAGGCTAACGAGGAGCCTGCAATCGGTGAACCGACCACCACCACTTTCGTTACCCGCTCCGGGTACTGGATCGCCACCGAAAGGCTGACTGTCCCACCCATGCTGTGCCCCACCAATGGCGCGCGGACGATGCCCAACTGTTCCATGAACTGGTCCACCAGGCTGACAAAATCCTGCACCGCGTACGTGTCGCGTTTCTTGCCTGATTCGCCGAACCCCCAGAAATCCAGTGCGTAGGTGCGATAGAACTGCCCCAGGTAGGCCATGGTCTGCTGCCAAAGCCCCCAAGACCCCAGCCATCCGTGCAACAGGATGACGGGGCGCCCGCGCCCATACACTTCGTAATGGACAATGCCCTGGTCGGTCGTAATGGATGACACTGGTCGTTGTAACCGGTCCCTACCCCCCGGCCTCCATCTCTTCGAGGATACTGTAAAGCAACTCTAAAAGGACGGTCTTGACGTTCTCTCGTTTCGTTGCCACGCAGGGCAGTAATTTCACCTTCTTATCCAGCCGCAGGGCATGGCGCATATCTTCCAAATCCCAGGCATCCTTCTTATCCTGCTTGTTTGCCGCTACCGCATAAGGGGTGGGGGCATAGGCGCGGAATGTCTCCAAGATCGAGCGCGCTTCGCGGAACGTCTCGGGCCGGGTGCTGTCCACCATCACGATGAAACCCAACATCCCCTCGGAAAGGATCTCCCACATGAAATCGAAGCGCTTCTGGCCCGGTGTGCCGAACAGGTACAGGACCAGGTCCTCGTCCACCGTGATACGCCCAAAATCCATCGCCACAGTCGTGGCTTCCTTGACAGAGCGTTCTGCATCTGTCGTGATCTTTCGCTCTGTGGCAACCACATCTATTTCGCTGACCGACTGGATGAACTGCGTCTTGCCAGCGCTGAAAGGGCCTGTCACAACCATTTTGACCGTTTGCATAATTCCAAATCCTTCCCGGAAGGTATGATTACAGAGAACGGATCCGTCCGATCAGTTTATTCATCATGGACTTTTGTTCTTCCCGGTTCTGCGTTGGGAACATCTTGGGGCTGGCGACAACTGTCGAACCTTCTGGACGAATGATCTCGACCAGGCCAGCCTGCAACAAGCCATACACGATACGGCGAACTTCCAGATCGTTCATCTTGTTGGCCTGGGCTATCTGCTGCATCGTATTCTTCGGATTGATGAACGAAACGACCCGCCACTCCTCGACGCTCAGGTTGACGTTCTTGAGCGGACGGTCGGTAAATTTGAGCGCCATCTCCAGGCTGGGGATTTCATCCTGCAACTGCTCCCATTCGCGTAATTGCCGCGACCCTTCGATGATCAGGTTCTCCAGGTCCAGGCGTACACTGATACGGTCGTCCGGGGGCAACATTTCAGGCTCGAAGCGGAAGAATCCCTCCACCCAGGTGTAGAGCCGCCGGACGACATCCGTGAAATGTTGCTGCAAATTAAGCAGGATGTCCTCCTGCGTCACGTAACCGGCGTTGATCAACAACAAGCCCAGTTCCTTGTCGGTCATCTGCCCGTCTCGCTCCACCAACACGCGGTACTGGTTCACGCTGAGTTTGTTGGCGCGGTGCAGGATGGTCGCCAGCCGGTTGTCGTCCTGGCCGATACGCGCAAAGGCCAATTTCCCGTCACGGAACGACAGGTACGCCTGCTCATTTGGCCCATCCACAACCAAAGTGCCGGTCTTGCTCGCCAGGTTCACCAGGTTGAGCAATTGAGTGATCGTAAAATCCCGAAGATTGCCACGTAAGGCCATAAGTATCCTCAACAAGTCCCCCGAAAGGGGGTTTGCAAAGATTATACATGCAAGGTATAGATGCGTCAAACTTCACGGCTTCACAATATTGAAAGGGGACTCCAGGCTGTGATAGACTTGCCTCCAACCAGACAAGGAGACCATCCGTGCAAAGGAACACCGCGCTTCTTATCCTGACATTCTGCCTGCTCATCGCGCCCCTGGCATTTTCCGGGCCCCAGCCTGCTTCCGCCGCCCCCGCCGCAACCGTGACCGATGACCAGCCCGCGCTCGACTTCCCCGACAGCATCACCTTCCAGGCCGCCATCACGAGCGATACCCCCATTACCTCGGTCGTGCTCGAATACGGCACACAGACCCTCACCTGCGGCGAAGTGATCGCCAAAGCCTTCCCACAGTTCACACCTGAGATAACTGTCAATCCGGCCTGGACCTGGGAAATGAAACAATCCGGCTCCCTGCCGCCCGGCGCAACTATCTGGTGGCGCTGGCGCTATGCGGATTCCAGCGGCCAGGAATTCGTCTCGGAGCAAAAAACCGTCGCCTGGCTGGACGGCATTCACGCCTGGCAAACGGTTACATCCGGCCCCGCATCCCTGCACTGGTACTCCGGCGACCAGGCCTTCGCCGAGGACTTGCTCGCCGCCGCCGGAACCGGCCTGGCGCGCTTGCAAACCGATGCCGGGCTGCAACCCGAAAAGCCCATCCACCTGTACATCTACGCCAACACCGAAGACATGAAAGACGCCATTCTCTACGAACCGTCCTGGACGGGCGGCATGGCCTACCCCGAACACGACATCGTCATCATCGGCATCTCCCCGCGCGACCTGGAATGGGGACGCTCCACCATCGCCCACGAACTCACCCACGTCCTGGTCGGCCATCTCACCTTTTCCTGCCTGGGCGACGTCCCCACCTGGCTGAACGAAGGCCTGGCCGTCTACAGCGAAGGCGAACTGGGCTCGGCCTCACAGGCCCAACTCGACCAGGCCATCCGCAGCGACCAGTTGCTCACTGTGCGCTCCCTCAGCGCCGGATTCTCCGAAGTGCCGGACAGAGCCTATCTCTCCTATAGCCAGTCCTACAGCATCGTCAAATTCCTGATCGAGACCTACGGACAGGAAAAGATGAACGCCCTGCTCGCCGCCCTGCGCGACGGGACGACCATCGACGACGCCCTGCGCGACATCTACGGATTCGACGTGGAAGGGCTGGAAGACGCCTGGCGGAGCGCGGTCGGGGCCGCCCCCCGGCCTGTCTCCGCGCAAGCGACCGCCCAGCCCACCCCAACCTTCGTCCCCACCTACATCCCTTACGCAGGCGCGCCGCTGGCGGTTACGCCTACGCCTTATTTCGTTCCCACCTCCTCGGTTTCGAACACCACACCCACGCTGGCAGGAGAAGGCCCGCCGGTTATCTTGACCATTTTGCTGGCGGTCTTCTGCTGTTTGCTGTTCCTGCTCTTTGTCGTCATCGTCCTGGGAGTTGTGCTGGCCGCGCAAAAGCAGAAGGGAGGCAGCCATGCAACGAAATAGATTGTCGACCCGATTGTCCCTGGCAGCGACGTTCCTGCTCTTGCTGGCGTCCTTTGCTGGGGGCGCGCAAAAAGCGTCAGCCGGGGAAATCCTGCAAGGATCGCTGGAGCAGGCCCTGGTCCTGGCGGGAGGCGAATCCACCAATCCGCGTGAATATGATCCGGCCACCACACACGGCTCCGGCGACAAGCGCGTCTTCAGCGGGTTGGTGTCCTTCGACCCGCGCCTGAACCTGACCCCCGACCTGGCCGAGACCTGGGACGTCAGCCCGGACGGCCTCGTCTACACCTTTCACCTGCGGGAAAACGCAAGATTCCATGATGGGCGTCCGGTCACAGCCGGGGATGTCGCCTACTCGTGGGAACGCGCCCTCAGCCCGGCCCTGGCCTCCGACACGGCGCTCACTTACCTGGGCGACATCCTGGGCGCGCGCGAGATGGCCGCCGGGCAAGCCGAGCGCGTTTCCGGCGTGCAGGCGCTGGACGACCATACCCTGCAAGTGACGATTGACGCGCCCAAGCCGTACTTCCTGCTCAAACTGACCTACCCGACCGCCTTTGTGGTGGACAAGGCCAACGTGGAATCGGGCGCGGAGTGGTTCCGCGCGCCCAACGGCACGGGACCTTACAAACTGGCCGAGTGGAAGCGTTTCGAGCAGATCACATACCAGGCCAACCCTGATTTCTACCTGGGCGCGCCGTCCATCCCATCCATTGTGGTGAAGTTGTACGCGGGCGACAGCCAGCGTATGTACGAAACGGGAGAAGTAGACATCACCGGCGTATATTCGGTGGAACGCTTCCTCGACCCGACCGAGCCGCTGCACCGCGAATTACTGACCGGCGTGAGCCTTTGCACCGGCTATGTGGTCTTCGATACCACCCAGCCGCCCTTCGACGACGTGAACGTGCGTCAGGCATTCTCGATGGCGTTCGACCGCCAGAAATACATCGACGTGGCGCTGGGCGGGCGCGCCTTACCTGCCATCGGCATCTTCCCGCCCGGCCTGCCCGGCTTCAACATTTCCCTGCAAGGCCTGCCCTACGACCCCGAAAAGGCGCGGGGGCTGTTGGCCGCGTCGAAGTACGGCAGCGCGCAGGGGCCGCCCCCTATTGTCTACACGGACGCTGGCATCGGCTCCTACGTCAGCGCGGACGTGGCGGCGCTGGCGCAGATGTGGCAGCAGGCGCTGGGCGTGGAGATCACGGTCGAAAACCTGGAGCCGAATTTCTACTATGACCAGATCCACGCCGGGCGGCACGGCCAGGTCTTCGGCGGCGGCTGGTGCGCCGATTATCCCGACCCGGAGAACTTTGCCGATGTCCTCTTCCACAGCGGGTCATCCCAAAACAACGGCGGCTACTCCAACCCGGATTTGGACGCCCTGCTCGAAGCGGCGCGCGTGGAGCAGGATGTCGCCAGGCGCATCGCCATGTACCAACAGGCCGAGCAGATGATCGTGAACGATGCGCCGGTGCTGTTCACGGTGCATTGGCTGTCCTATCAACTGGTGAAACCATACGTGAAAGGGTACGTCTTTACCCCGATTGATATTCCGATCGAGCGGTATATGTGGTTGGAGGGAAAATGAGCCTACACCTGTGATGGTGTCAAAATTGATTCAGCTAAAGCCTTCAATCCTTGACTCTTATAGGATAGGTGTTATTATATATCATATTACGATATATCATTAAAAGACTATTAAGGCAGAACGATGTCTAGTGACTCTTTATCTTATCTTCCCCTCACAGAACCAACATTTTATATTTTGTTGAGCCTCGTACCTGGAAAGAAGCATGGATATGCTATTTCGAAAGATGTGAAAGAATTGAGCAGCCAACGAGTCAATCTGAGCACAAGTACTTTGTATACGGTAATTGGTCGCTTGCTCGATCAGGAGTTGATCGAACGTCTCTTCGATGATGATGCAGATTCAGGTCCCGGCCTGCCCCGCAAATCATACACCCTGACAGAGTTGGGAAAGCGAGTGCTCGATGCGGAGACAAACCGGTTGCAGGGAATGGTCAATGAAGCGCGATTGCGATTGAGGGAGGACGGCGCATGAGAAGGTTTTACGCGTTGCTCTTAAATCTCTATCCCAGAAGTTACCGGGAGGAGTATGGGGAGGAATTGCAGGCGGTTTTCGCGTTGTCGCTTGCAGATGCGGCAAAACTTGGGAAGATGGAGATCGCAAAGGTGTTGCTGCGTGAACTGGTCGGTTTGCCGCAGGGGATCTTTTTCGAACATTTGCGGGAAAGGAGAAAAACCGGGATGGCCAAAAAATTCGCATCATACGTTTCCGAAACGATTGCGGTAGTCCTTCCGTTCCTTGTGGTCTTGGCCCTTTTTTCCCCCATCGGTATGATTCAAGGCATACCTGCCCGGGCGGTAGAAATTATTCGCTTGGGTCTGCTTGGAATATTGTTGGTTATGTTCTTCGTGGGTCTCGCCAAGGGACTCCCGCGCGGGATATTGCCTCTTGTGGGCTTTGTGTTTGCGGTTGCAAATTTATTGTTAGCGCGCCAAAGCGATGGGATAGTCATGCAGCCACCGGAACAGCCAGAGGCAAGACTGGATGTTTCTGCCAGTACAAATCCCAGCCGCCATTGAGCAACAAAGTTCGCAGGGCAGCCAGAGCGTCACTGGTCTGCCCGCTCCAGTGCATACCTTGATGCTTCTGCCGTGGCGCCACAATCAGGTCATTGCCTTTTTCGACATGCGCGCTGCCGATATAGTGACGATGCGCCCGACGTTCCTGATAGTTGGGAATATAGGCCTGTCGGTTTTCGAGATACTTGATCAACTCAT
>JBMOMP010000079.1:0-7536 GCA_049323115.1 Chloroflexota bacterium | reverse complement strand
CGGCATCAAAATATCCAACAAGGAAGTGAACCAACTCAATATTGAACGAGACGAATTTCATCCCGAATGGAATTACATCATCCGACCACAACCGAAATAGTTAATATTATTACGTTATGCCGCCTAAATTCCACCAATATGAATAGATAATTCTCAATTCCTGATTCAATTCTAGCACAAAAAAGGCCGGGATGCAGGAAAAATCCTATCCCAGCCTTGTGCTACTTACCTCCCAATAGCAAGAGCGTCTCAAGTTGCCAACAAGACCGTTTCGGCAGACTCATGATAGGAATAGGTTGGAATAATAGACGGGATACCCGCTTTTTCCAATGCGGCCTGTACCCCTGTGGTCGGACTCAAAAGCGCCATCCTTCCGCCGCGACCGGCAAGGGATTTGGCGGTCAAGGTCAGGAAACGAATGCCATCCACGGCAAGACCGTCCACTTCGGACAGGTCTACTAATATACGGATGGCCTCTCCCGCACAATAGCCGGTGAATTCGACCTCGATCTCCTTCACGCCAGCGGCGTCCAATTTGCCAACGAGCCGAATGAAGCGGATTCCTTTGTCAAGTTCGCTATAGTGCAATTTCATGGTTTGCCTTTTCGTCAGTATTGGGCAATTGTAGTGAGTTTTCGGGGTTTCATTGTTAACAACAGGTTATGGTTTTGGCAAATGATATAATTTCGTCGTCACTCAATGAGAGCGGCAGTTGCGCCAAAGGATCTTGTTTGCCAGCAGGTAAATGTGAAATCCAGAACTCCCTTCCTGGCGAGCGTCACAAGCCTGACCGGTTTGGTTGCGGCGACGGCCTCGGCCTACTTTTTCAGGTGGTGGGGGGCGCTATACAGTGCGATCCCTTTCCTTGCCGGCCTTTTGGGCGCGCTCCTTGCCCTGATAGTTTTGGTCAAGGCGCTAACAGCCAGGATAAAAAGAAAGCCCGGACTGACTACAATTGAACGCTACCTACTGCTTGTGGGACTCTTCCTGCTCTCCCAATTCGCCTATTTTCCGATTGCCTCGACGATCTTCGATTGGGAAATCGAACGCGCGCAATCATTTGCCGAAGCGTTGATCCCTGCCCTCGAGACCTACAAAAACCAGCACGGCGCGTATCCGGACGACTTGAGCCTGCTCCTGCCGCCGGACACTTCCGCGCCGTCCTTGCTGCGTTTGTCCGCTACACAGCCGTTCGAGTTCGACAATCGGGCATTCTATCGCCAGCGCGGGACAACCTACGGCTTCCAGTTCTACGTCCCGGATGGGTTCATTGGCTATTCCTACGAATACTGCTGCGGCGCGCATGGCAAATGGACAGTCACCGATTGAGCGGTACAGTATCGAAAAGCACCTCGGAGCACTGACGGCTATCACTGGCTTGTCTGACAACTTGTGCTATACTTTTCTTGTGATTATTTTCACAACACGAAGGAAATCGAATGACAGAAGACCCCCGCATCCTCGAACTGCGACAAATGCGCGCCAAAGCCCTGCAAGGCGGCGGCGAGGAGCGCATCAAAAAACAAAAAGCAAAAGGGAAACTGACCGCCCGTGAGCGCGTGGAAATGCTGCTCGACCCCGGCACCTTCAACGAACTGGAACCCTTCATCACCAGCCCGGACGATGAACTCGGCCTGGCCAGCGAAAAATTCCTCGGCGACGGCGTCATCACCGGCTACGGGCAGATCGATGGGCGCACGGTCTACGTCTACGCGCAGGATTTCACCATCTACGGCGGCACGTTGAGCGAGATGCAGTCGCACAAGATCTGCCGCGTGATGGACCTGTCCATGCGCAACGGCGCGCCCTGCATCGGCCTGCTCGACTCGGGCGGCGCGCGCATCCAGGAAGGCGTGCGGGCGCTGGGCGGCTACGCCGAGATCTTCCGGCGCAACGCGCAATATTCGGGCGTCATCCCCCAGATCAGCGTCATGCTCGGTCCGTGCGCAGGCGGCGCAGCCTATTCCCCCGCCCTGCAAGACCTGGTCATCATGGTCGAAAAGCAATCCTTCATGTTCCTGACCGGCCCGGAGGTTATCAAAGCCGTCACCGGCGAGAGCATCGACTCCGAATCCCTGGGCGGGGCCGACATCCACATGGGCGTCAGCGGCGTGGCGCACCTGGCAGCCCATTCCGAGCAAGAAGCGTTGGCGCTGGCGCGCCAGGCGCTATCGTACCTGCCGTCCAACAACGTAGAAAATCCGCCTTACGAAACGCCCGGCGACGATCTCACGCACATGGACGAGGCCCTCAACCACATCGTCCCGCTCGACCCGGCCGAGCCATACAACATGCACACGGTCATCCAGTCCATCGTGGACAAGGATACGTTCCTCGAAATCCAGCCGGCCTGGGCGCAGAACGCCATCGTCGGGCTGGCGCGCATCGGCGGGCATAGCGTGGGCATCGTGGCGCAGGAACCGTCGCGCCTGGCAGGCGTGATTGACATCGACGCCTCGGACAAAATGACGCGCTTCGTGCGCTTATGCGACTGTTTCAACGTGCCGTTGGTCACCTTCGTCGATTCACCCGGTTTCCTGCCCGGCATCGCCCAGGAACACGGCGGCATCATCCGGCACGGCGCGAAACTGCTGTACGCTTACTCCGAAGCCACCGTACCCAAAGTCACCATCATCACCCGCAAGGCCTACGGCGGCGCGTACGTGGTCATGTCCAGCAAGTACCTCGGCACCGACGTGACCTATGCCTGGCCGAGCGCCGAGATCGCCGTGCTGGGCGCGGAGGGCGCCGCCAACATCCTGTTCAAGAAGCAAATCGAAAGCGCCGCCGACCCGGCTGCCGAACGTAAACGCCTGGCCGACGACTACCGCGAAAAATTCAACAACCCCTACTACGCCGCCGGGGCAGGCTACATCGACGAGATCATCGAACCGCGCGAATCGCGCCCCAAGATCATTGCCGCCCTCTCGGCCCTGCGCGACAAGTTCGCCCCCGCCCCGCCGCGCAAGCATGGGAATATCCCGGTGTAGCAAAACAAACATGTTGACGACTTCTTTATGGATCACACTGCTGGGGATGGGGATCGTCTTTGGGACGATCCTCGTGCTATGGGGATTGATGGCCGCCCTGACCCGTTCCCTGGCCGACCGGGACGCCGCAGCGGACTCCCCGCAGGCTGCTCCCGTTTCCCTTACCCCTTCTCCCGATGAAGACAAGGCCCGCGCCGCCGCCATCGCGGTAGCCATCGCCCTGGCCGAGCAGGGACTCTCGACCGCGCGCCCGCTGGCGGCCCCGCCCACCGCGCTGGTCAGCGCCTGGCAGTTGGGCATGCGCACGCGCCAGATGTACCAGAAGGGCGAGCGCGTCAAAGCCGAACGGCGAGAGTTACCCGGCTTAATGCGAGGGAACAGGAAATGAAATATAGCGTTACTGTTGAATGAACGTCCCGAAGGTTTGGCGCGGAAAACCAGGCTGCTTTCGGAATCCTTCGGGACGGTTTGAATGCGAGGAAACAAGAAATGAGATATAGCGTTACTGTTGCAGGAAAAACATACCAGGTCGAGATCGAAAACCTGAACGCCCGCCCCATCCTGGCAAACGTGGACGGCGAGGTCTTCGAGGTGTTGCCCGAAGAAAGCCGGCCGGAGGAAGCTCGCCGGCCGCAGGGGAGCGGCGAAAAGCCGTCGGCGGCGAAAAGCCCGATCAAAACGGAAGCAGGCCCAGGGTCTGGCCTGAGCGGGAACACGCTGTTCGCCCCGCTGCCGGGCACCGTCACAGAGGTCTTCGTCAAAGCGGGGGAGCAGGTCGAAACGGGGCAGGTCATCCTGGTGATCGAGGCGATGAAGATGAAGAACAGCATCCGCTC
Source organism: Chloroflexota bacterium (assembly GCA_049323115.1). Taxonomy (GTDB): domain Bacteria; phylum Chloroflexota; class Anaerolineae; order Anaerolineales; family Villigracilaceae; genus JAABUE01. The sequence continues at coordinate 3,710 of JBMOMP010000079.1, read as the reverse complement.
GACGCGGGGCGGGAAGGTGGCCGAGGTGCTGGTGAGCGCCGGGCAGACGGTGGCGCACAGGCAGGCGCTGATCAATTTTGCGGATGCGGGCGAGGCCTCATGGATGTAGGCGCTTTGCTCCCAGGGTTGTTGAAAGGCTTTACCCACTTCACGCCCGGCAACGCGGTCATGCTGGCGGTGGGGGCGGCGCTGATTTACCTGGCGATTGCCAAGGAATACGAGCCGGTGCTGCTGCTGCCGATTGGCTTCGGCTGTATGCTGGCGAACATCCCCCTGGCCGGCATGACCGCCGCCGAGGGCATGATGGGCGTGCTGTACGAGGCGGGCATTTCGACCGAGTTGTTCCCGCTGCTGATCTTCATCGGCGTGGGCGCGATGATAGACTTCAGCCCGCTGCTGGCGCAGCCCAAGATGGCGCTGTTGGGCGCGGCGGGACAGTTCGGCATCTTCGGCACGCTCATCCTGGCTATCCTGCTGGGCTTCCCGCTCAACCAGGCGGCTTCGATCGGCGTGATCGGCGCCATAGACGGGCCAACGTCCATCTTCGTGGCCTCCAAACTGGCGCCGGAGTTGCTGGCGCCGATTGCGGTGGCGGCGTATTCTTACATGAGCCTGATCCCGATCATCCAGCCGCCGCTGATGAAACTGCTGACGACGAAAAAAGAGCGCATGATCCGCATGGAGTACGCGCCCAGGCCGATCTCACAGCGCGCGCTGGTGGTCTTCCCGATTGCCATTACGGTGGTGGTCGGGCTGTTGGTGCCGGAAGCGACGCCCTTGATCTCGATGCTGATGCTCGGCAACCTGCTGAAGGTATCGGGCGTGGTAGATCGCCTGAGCAAGGCCGCCCAGAACGAAATCATCAACATCGCCACGTTGTTCCTGGGGCTGGTCATCGGCGCGACCATGAGCGCGGCCGCTTTCCTGAACGTGGACACCATCAAGATCATGCTGCTCGGCCTGCTGGCCTTTGCGCTGGACACGGCGGCCGGATTGCTGTTCGGCAAACTGATGTCTTTCCTGAGCGGCGGCAAGATCAACCCGTTGATTGGCGCGGCCGGCATCTCGGCCTTCCCGATGGCGGGTCGCCTGGCGGCGCGCGTGGCCCAAGACGAGGACTTCGACAACTTCATCCTGATGCACGCCATGGGCGCGAATACCGCCGGCCAACTGGGATCGGTCATGGCGGGCGGCATCCTGCTGGCGATCGTGAGCAAGTTGGTCTAACGTTGTGGGGCAGGTTGTAAGTTGGAAAGCGCCGGGCGTATCCGGCGCTTTTTTAGTAATGCGCTAATTGAGCGGGAAGACGATCTGCGTCTGCAATTGCGCCTGCGGCGTCTCCTGCGGATCGTTCAGGCAGAACTCGTAGGCCGCGCCGGTCGCTTCGAAACCCTGCTCTTTCACAAACTGCGCCAGGGCTTCGTAGGCCGGGCCGCACTCGCTGTAGGGACCGGTGTGCAAGGCGAAGGCCAGTTTCCCGCCGGGGATTTCGCTGGCCTGGATATCGTCCTTCCCCGCCAGGGATTTCGAAACCGGGAAGCCGATCTCTACGTCCAGGTCTTGCATGTCCATGTTGTAATAGGCCGTAAAGGGAGCGCCAGCCGGCGTTTCACCCGACCCCGCCAGGTAAGCGGCAATCCTGCCATACGCCTCCCCCAACAACTGGGGCAACCCCTGCACGGAGGTCCGGCGGCGGATGGAAAGCGCCGGCTGCGCAGGCTGTTCCTTGATCTCACAGTGGAAGTCCATCGTAACTCCTTTCAAGATTAGAACATATATTCTAATTATAAGCGATACTCCTCCGCCGCGCAAGCCCAAAACCGGGATGGATTGCAACTTGACCTGGCAGGCAGGGCGAGTATATAATTTTCGTAAGGCGGTTATTTGCCCAAACCGTCTACTATCCTAAACGATTCAGGACATCAGACGGACAGGAAATCTGCACGCCGGGATTTGTGCGGGGGCAGTCGGATAACTGGCTGTCCTACCGCAATGGCACCTAAAGAAAAGTCATAAGAGAAAATCGTCATGGCTTATAAAAACCGAATCACCGTAGCCGATATTCTCATCTTCTTGCGGCAGCAACTGTTAAAAGCATATGCCGAGAAAAACAAGGATGAACTGCGAAAATTAGCATATTATTTTGATGGTCTATGGGAGATTGCTGCCAAAGTAAATGATCCGAAAATGCTAGGAATTCTTAATGATTTGGAATATGCCGCCAATCATTTCGCAGGGGATGTTGATTTCAAAGCTTCCGCAGCACTCCCGTCTATCGAAGCAATTCAGGAGTTGGAATCTGCGGCTGGGAACTATGAAGGCTCTAGCGCAAACCTAATTCATCGGGTGGTTGTTAGGGAAGAATTGCAGCCAGTAAATCTAGGTTTCAATGGTGTCACGCAAGAAAGAATTGAGCCTGATTGGATTGGAATTGCTTTTGTGCGAGGTCCGTATCGAGTAACTTATGACTCACTTTTTTATAAGTGGGACGGTAGCCTTATTTCTTGGCACGAGTTTGACACATTGGAAAAAGCCATGAGCTATATTGAAGAACAATTTGGTGTGCAAGTAGCCGAGTGGAAAGTTTGTGAGATTGACCTTATAGAAAGCGATGGTAGATTTGTCTGGAATCCTGAAGAAAAGTGAGTCTTAAGGGCATGGCGGCGGCTAACACCGCGCGCACGCGGACCCTTCGATAAACTCAGGGCAGGCGGCTGGATTCGCACCCTCAAACTGGCGTTTTTCGCGGCTTTGGGGTTTGTCCGTTTCGTGGGCGAGTCTCGTCCCGCCAGCCGCCGGTATCCCCTTCGGAGACTTTCATAAGCCGTTAGCAATTTTCTCCAAAATTTGGTCATGGAAAATGACACTATCAAAGCTTAGTTCTTTGTCCTTGCATGGAATTGATAAAACCATTGTACTAGCGATAGCGTTAATTTTTTGTTTTAGTACTGTAGCATGCCATCAATCTTATACTCTTCCAAATCTTACCGTACTACCACTCCAAGAAACTTACACTCAAGCTGAAAGCATTGCCAAAGATTGGCAATTAGATGCTCAATTGAATTCCGTTGCTTTCGAAATTGAATTTAGCAGTAGCCCAGGGTATATATTCTGCGACTACACCTTTCTATCTGAAAAAAGGCGGGAATTTCTCTTGGTATCAGTGATAGCCGACCAATCTGGATATCACCTAAGAACGGTAGAAGATGCTTGGCCTGTTGATAGATCACTTGGCATGCCCATTATTTTCGAAGAGATTAATCTCGAGAGCAAAGATGCTTTACAAGCAATCCTAGAGAATGGGGGCAGAACCTTTTTTGAGCGATACCAAATTCGACAAAAAAGGTTTCTTGACTACTTTATGTTAAGTTTGGAAAGATTAGATGAATACAAAGGAGAAGGTGAACTGATTTGGACTGGTGGATTTGCAGTAAATAGTCCACACGCCGCACTATACATGAGTGTTGAAGATGCTACGGGAGATTTGCTAAAGATTAAAGCATATGGCGAGCAAGAACAAGATTATTGGCTTCGAGAAGTTTCTGTAACAGAGAGAATTCTAACCGGTGAGTCAAAAAATTTCGTAACTATTCAGCCTAACGAGAATTCTAACAGAAGTCTACGGTAAAATATACAAACATCTGGGATACTTACGTTCATGCCGACCGTTCAACTGCCAAGCCGTGAAGCCATGCGAGCCGCGTATCAAG
>JBMOMP010000078.1:0-56448 GCA_049323115.1 Chloroflexota bacterium | reverse complement strand
GAGTGCGCTTTCAGAGCCGAGCGTTCGCAGAACGCTCCGTCTTCACTACGTCAGAGACGTGTGCCATAAGACCCTTGCTCATCCAGTACCCTGGCCTTCCTGTATACCCGCCCCACGTCAGCATATCTCTGGCATTACCCAGAGCCTTTGCTTGTTGGGGCATCCTATTCCGCTATGGCATTCGGCCTGGCCGCCTTCTTTTTGCAAAGAGCCATAGCGGGTTTCCCCGTTCCGGGTGTCCCTTGTTTTGTGACTTTAGGATGGTGCTTTCACCCTGACGGGCACAGGCCGCCGCTGTCCGTTCGAGTGGTTACCATGTTCCAATGTACGACATGGCCTGAACACAGTCCCTTGTTTCGACAAGCTCAACACAAGTTTGGGCTTGCCTATCAACCGCTTTGGCAAGTTGTGCATGACGACGCTTCAATCACACCTTCATTCGTTATCCATAGCCACCTGCTCGACAGGATTGCCGCTTCGGTTGCAGCTTACCGCCTTTCCTTCCCCCTTCAGACCCACGTTTGCCAAACGCACACCTGGGGAAGGTGCTTTTACTCCACCACCTGGAGAGTAAGTCTTTCACTTACAGGGACACTCAGTTGTCAAGGTTCGAAACCTTGCCGCTCATCCTTCGTACCTTGCGGTACAATTTCGAGCGAACGGGTCGCACACACAGCGTCCTTAGAAACCGTCCCACCCCAAGCGCCCCGGATACCATCCTCGGGGCGCTCTTTTTGGGGAGAACGCTCCCGACCTGCCTCTCCAAGCCAAATAATCACTAAAAATCTCGCAGGGGATTAAATGCAAAGCAGGCGCGTCCCGTCATTGTGGGGGCGGTTGTACGGGCAGCGTAGTTCGAGAAACCGAAATTAACAAATCCACCGGATGGTAGTATAATCACCCCCGCCAGCCAGCGGCTGGCATTTTTGTGGACGGAGCAACGTATGATTCGAAACCTTTATACCCGCCTGGTCTTGATCGTGGTCATCCTGGCCGCCGCGCTGTGGGTGGACCTGAGCGACAAGATCGTCATCTACAATCCCTTCAACGACACGCGGTTGATAGACCGCGACGTCACGCCGCGCCTGGGGCTGGACCTGCGCGGCGGCCTGCAAGTATTGCTCGAAGCCGACGTGCCGCAAGAGACCGAGGTAGACCCGGAATCCATGCAGACGGCGCGCACCATCATGGAGAATCGCACCAACGCCCTGGGCGTGAGCGAGAACGTGCTCCAGATCGCCGGGGAACGCCGCATCGTGGGCGAGTTCCCCGGTTTGAAAAATGCGGACGAAGTCTTGAGCATCATTCAGCAGACTGGCTTGCTGGAGTTCGTGGATACCGGCGACACCAGCCTGGAAGAAGGGACGATCATCCAAACCGACTTTGCTCAGGGAAGCGAAAGCCAGACCCCTGCGGCCACAGATGGCACAGAGCCAACCGTGTACCATACCGTCATGACGGGCAAAGACCTCAAAACGGTCAATGTCAGCCGTGACCAGTTAGGGAAATATATCATCGAGTTCACTCTGTCTTCGGAGGGGGCAAAAATCTTTGCCGAACACACGGCCGCCAATATCGGTAAGTACCTGACCATCGTGTTGGACAAGCGCGTCATCTCCTCGCCGGTCATCAACTCGGAAATCCCAGATGGCGCGGGAATCATCCAGGGCAATTTCACGCAAGAAAGCGCCAACACCCTGGCGGTCCAATTGCGCTATGGCTCCCTGCCCATTCCGCTCAAAGTAGTGGAAACGCGCATCATCGGCCCCACGCTGGGCGAAGACTCGCTCAACCGCAGTCTGATGGCCGGTCTGATTGGCTTTGCTATCGTCATGCTGTTCATGGGCATTTACTATCGAATGCCCGGCATCACCGCAGACCTTTCCATCTTGCTCTATGCTGCTATCGTGTTCGCGGTCTTCAAGTTGATTGGTGTGACCCTCACGCTGGCAGGCATCGCCGGCTTCATGCTCAGCACCGGCTCGGCGTTGGATGCCAACATCCTGGTCTTCGAACGTTTGAAGGAAGAGTTACGCAACGGGAAAACCATCCAACAAGCTTTCAATCAGGCATGGAGCCGCGCCTGGCCCTCCATCCGCGACTCGAACATCGCAGCTCTGATTACCGCCGCCATCCTGTTTTGGTTCGGCAGCACCTTTGGCGCTACTATCGTCAAGGGCTTCTCGCTGACGCTGGCAATGGGCATCGTCATCAGTTTATTCTCGGCCCTCTTCATCACCCACACGTTCTTGGCCCTGGCGCTGAATTGGTTCAAACCCAAGAACCTGGCGCGCTGGATCGGTATTTAGGAAAGCTGCTATGAACATTCTCGGAAAACGTTACATCTTCTTTGGCTTATCTCTGCTACTGATCATCCCCGGTTTGATCATCCTGCTGGCAGGCGGCATGCCCCTGTCCATTGATTTTACCGGCGGGAGTTTGATCGAGGTGTTGTTCGACAACGCGAAGCCGGCACCGGCCGAAATCATTGCCGTGTATGAAAACGCGCAAGTCAAGGACGTTCAGGTACAAACCACCGAGAACGGTACCTATCTCATCCGCTCGGAATTTCTGGAGAACGAGGTGCGCGACGCGATACTGACCGCCATGCAAGAGCAGATCGGCCAACCGACCATCGTGCGTTTCGACAGCGTTGGCCCAAGCATCGGCGAACAAGTGACCTCGCGCGGAGCAATGGCCGTTGCCGTTTCCTCGCTGTTGGTCGTTCTCTATATCGCCTGGTCTTTTCGCGGGGTGGAAAACGCCTTCCGGTACGGCGTTTCGGCCATTCTGGCGATGATCCATGATGTGGCGTTAATCTTCAGCATCACGGCCATCGGCAGCCTCTTCCTGGGCTGGGAAATCGACTCGCTCTTCCTGACCGCCTTGCTGACGGTTATCGGCTTCTCCATGCAAGACTCCATCGTGGTCTTCGACCGCATCCGCGAGAATGCGCGCATTTACCGCCGCCTGGATTTCGAGACGCTGGTCAACCATTCCATCGTACAAACCCTGCAACGCTCCATCAACACGCAATTGATGACGGTGGAGTTCCTGCTGCTGGCGCTGGCCTTGTTCGGCGGCGTCACACTGCAAGAATTTGCCATCGTGCTGCTGGTGGGTCTGCTCAGCGGTACTTACTCTTCCATTTTCATCGCCGCGCCTATCCTGGTCATCTGGGAAAACCGCGAGTGGACGACCTGGTTCAAGCGCAAGACAGCCGCTGCATAACCGTCTCCTGATCAATCTTATATTGCCCCGGCAGTTGGACTGCCGGGGCAAAGAAGTTTTTCCGTGAAAGGTCAAGATGGATATTTTCCTGCGAGGGTTGCTGATCGGTTTTTCCATCGCCGCGCCGGTCGGGCCGATCGGCGTGCTGTGCATCCGCCGCACGCTGGCCGAGGGGCGGCTGGTAGGGTTCCTGTCCGGGCTGGGCGCCGCCAGCGCCGACATGCTGTACGGCGCGATTGCCGCCTTCGGCCTGACCGCCGTACAATCCCTGCTGGTGGGGCAGCGCGGCTGGCTGGCGCCGATTGGCGGCCTGTTCCTGCTGTACCTGGGGGTGCGCACCTTCTTCTCGAAACCGGCGCAGGAAGCCGCCAGCGCCAAAGGCTACGGCAAATTCTCGGCCTGGCTGACCACCTTCCTCCTCACCCTGACCAACCCCATGACCATCCTGTCGTTCATCGCCATCTTTGCCGGGCTGCGCCTGGGCGAGACGGGCGGGGACATGCTCTCGGCGGCGCTGATGGTGCTGGGCGTGTTCCTCGGCTCGGCGGCCTGGTGGCTGACGCTCAGCGCGGGCGTGGGCCTGCTGCGCGACAAATTCACCCCGGCGCTCATGACCTGGGTCAACCGCCTGGCGGGGCTTATCATCTTTGCCTTCGGGCTGTTGGCGCTGTTCTCATAACTGCAAGGCGCTGCCGTTCTTTTTCAACCACGCCCGCCGCTGTTTGTAATCGGGCAGCATTGCCCCCACCAGCGCCCAGAACGCCCGCGAATGGTTCATCTCGCGCAAGTGCGCCAGTTCGTGGACAACCACATAATCTACCACCTCCGGCGGCGCCATCACCAGCCGCCAGGGGAAACTCAGCGTCCCCGCCCGGCTGCACGAGCCCCAGCGCGTGCGCGCCGAGGAAATGCGCAACTTGATGGGTTTGAAATTATGGCTACGCGCAAAATATTCCACCCTTGCAGCGATGACCGCCCGCGCCTGCGCCCGGTACCAGGCAACCAACAGGGCGCGGCCATCGGGTTGACGGGAACGGCTGAGGCGGAAGCCATCGCCGTCCATCACGAGGGCAGGCCGGAGGTCCGGGACGAGGCGCAGCGGGAGCAACTTCCCCAGGAAAGGGAACTGTTCCCCCTCCACAAATCGATGAGGGACGACCGCGTCTTCCGCAGCCTGGGCCTGCTTCCGTTCAATCCAGTCGCTCTTGGCCTCGACGAAGCGGCGCACCTCGGCCTCCGCCATTCGCAGCGGCGCGCGGACAGTGAGCGTTCCGTCGCGCTCGATGACCAGGGCGATGGTGCGGCGTTTGCTGCGCACGAGTTTGTGGATCGAAACCATAACGGCCAACTATACCACGAGGTGTAGGACAATTTGGCAAATTGTCCTACACTGAAAGTATAATCGGCCAAACTACTGACGGAGGAAGCCATGCGGCCTGACTGGGATTCGTACTTCATGAAGATCGCCTGCGCCGTTTCGGAGCGTTCCACCTGCGACCGGGCGTTCGTGGGTTGTGTGCTGGTGCTGGAGAAGCGTATCCTGACCACCGGCTTCAACGGCTCGCCGGCCGGGCAGGAACACTGCGACGAGGCCGGTCATCTGATGGTGGACGGCCACTGCGTGCGCACCATCCACGCCGAGACCAACGCCATCATCCAGGCGGCGCTGCACGGGGTTTCGACGCGCGGCGCGACCTGCTACGTGACGCACCTGCCGTGTATCAATTGCACCAAGGCGCTCATCAACGCCGGCATCGTGCGCATCGTATACGGCGAGGCCTACCGGCAGGATGAGAACGCCATGGCCTTCCTGCGGGCGGCAGATATCGAGGTCGTGCAGCATACCAACGGGGAGGGTGCTACCAGCGCGCCAGCGCCAGGCCAATGAAAAACAAGGCGCTGTACAGCAATGTGGTTTGGCCGGTGCCCGCCAGCGCAGCGTTGAGCGGGCGTCCCTGCTGCTCGAGGACGGCGCGCAGGGTGCGCCAGGCCAACGGCAGCGAGAGCCAGGCCAGCAAACTCCCCCAGGGCAAAACCCCGAGCACTGCCAGCAGGGGCAGGATCAGGTAGGAGGCCGCCAGCAAAGTCGTATACTCGAGGCGCGCGCCGCGTTCCCCCCAGCGGACGGCCAGGGTACGCTTCCCAGCGGCGCGGTCGGCGGCGATGTCGCGCAGGTTGTTGACCACCAGGATGTCCACGATCAGCCAGCCGATGGGCAGGGACATCCACCAGGCCTGCGGGCTGACCGAACCGGCCTGCACGTAGTACGTCCCGGCCACCGCCGCCACCCCAAAGAAGATGAAAACGAATACGTCGCCCAGGCCGTAATAACCCAGCGGGAAGGGCCCGCCGGTGTAGGCAATGGCCGAAAGGATGGCCGCCAGCCCGATCAGGATGACGACCCAGCCAGCCTGCCAGGCCAGGTACAAGCCCAGCAGCGCCGCCAGGCCAAACACAACCCACATCCCCTCCTTGACCTGCGCTGGGGCCAGCAAACCGGCCTGTGTGACGCGCAGCGGGCCGTGCCGCTCGCCCGCATCCGCGCCGCGCTCGTAGTCGTACACGTCATTGGCCAGGTTGCTGCCGATCTGCAACAGCAGCGCCACGCATAAAGCCGCCAGCGCCGGGCCGGGGCGGAACTGTCCATCGCGCCAGGCCAGCGCCGTTCCAGTGACGACTCCAGCCGCCGCTGCTGGCAGGGTCTTTGGGCGCGCGGCCAGCATCCATACTTGCCAGCGAGAGAAGGATCGGTCGGGTTGGGTCATGCGCGCGAGTATATCACCGTTTATAATTGCAGTCGCGAACAATGGCGCCGATGAAAATCCGCGGATTTCGCAGATTACGCAGAAAAACTACATCAGGAGTTTTATGACCCACCTTACCGGAGAAGAACGCGGCGCGTATGTGCAAACGATGTTCACGCGCATTGCGCGCCGCTACGACCTGATGAACCGCCTGATGACCGGCGGGCAGGATGTCCGCTGGCGCAGGAGCGTCATCCAGCAGGCCGGGCTGGGACCCGGCGCGCGCCTGCTCGACCTGGGGGCCGGCACCGGCGACCTGGCGCGCGAGGCGCTCAGGCAGCAGCCCAACGCCAAAGTGGTGGCAGGCGATTTCACGCTCGAAATGATGCGCGTCGGCCAATCATACAGCAGGCTGGACTGGGCAGCCACGGACGCGCTCCGCCTGCCGTTCGAGGACAACACCTTCGACGCGGTCGTCTCCGGTTTCCTGATGCGCAACGTCGGCGACCTCCAGCAGGCGCTGAGAGAGCAACAGCGCGCGCTCAAGCCCGGCGGACGGATCATCATCCTCGACACGACCAAACCCAAACGCAACCTCCTGTCGCCGTTCATCTGGTTGCACATGCACATCGTCATCCCGTTCGTAGGAGGCTTGCTCTCCGGGTTCAAAGACGCTTACCATTACCTGCCCGATTCCACCGAGGGCTTCGTCACCGCCGAAGAGATGGCGGTGCGCATGGCGGCGGTCGGATTCCGCAAGATCAACTTCCAACGCCTGATGTTCGGCACGATTGCCATACACTGGGGAGTAAAACAGTGATGCTATAATCGCTTTCATGCAAACCACTTCCAGCCCGCTCCCTCCCAATATTGCTCAAATCGTACTTGTACAATTAAGAGACAACCTCGCACAGCGCGAAATTCTCTTACAGACTATCATCAATCGCTTCGAAGCCCATTACAATGTCCCTCTGGCAATGCTTGAAGCGCGTTTGTCTCAAGGACAGGGACAGGAACATCCAGATTGGGAAGACTCAATTGAATGGCGCAATGTCATGGATGAACTTCGGCAAGCCAGGTTGATGAAAAGCGTGCTGGAATGGCTTCTACATTCAACACTACCATCTCGGCAGAGTAGTTTATGAGTGATCGAATCAAACAACCCAACTCTCGTCACTGTTTCATTTGCGGGCTGGAAAACCCGGTCGGCCTGAAACTTCACATCTACCAGGTAGAACCCGGCGTGATCGAAACCACCTACACCGCGCCGGAGCATTTCCAGGGCTACCCCGGCGTGCTGCATGGCGGCATCGTTGCTTCGATTCTGGATGAAATCTCTGGGCGCGCGCAGATGGGCGATCCGTCTGCGCCGCGCTTCATGTTCACCGGCAAACTCGAAGTGAAGTATCGCAGGAACGTCCCCACCGGTCAGCCGCTCAAGATCATCGGCAAGGCGGGCAAGAGCAAGGGCAAAACCGCCGAGGGCTGGGCCGGCATCTACAACCAGCAGGGCGAACTGCTGGCCGAAGCCACCACCCTGCTGATCGACGTGCCGCCAGACATGCTCGACAACGCCAACCTGGAAGCATTGGGCTGGAAAATCTACCCGGATTGACATCGTTCGCGCTGGCTTCCACCCCGCGCCACAAAATTCCTTGTTACCTTTTCCCGCCTCCTGCAACAATATCAATGTGCGCACAACATTGCAGGAGGTGCAAATACCCCTATGAGCATACCGAACCCCAAACTGCCGGACGATGACGCCGGGCTGGCCTTCCAGGCGCGCGCGGATGTGAACGCCTTTGCCGAACTCTACCACCGGCACGTCACGCGCGTCTACCGCTATCACATGGCCCACACCGGCAACCTGCGGGACGCGGAAGACCTGACCTCGCAGACCTTCATGGCCGCGTTGGAAGGGATCAAATCCTACCGCGCAAGCGGCGCTTTTGCAGCCTGGATTATGGGAATCGCCGTCCGCAAGCAAAAGATGTACTATCGCGGGAGCAGGCCCGAGGTCCCGTTGGAAGCGGCGCATCACCTCCCGACCCCCGGCCTGCTCACCGATCAAGAGGCCGCCCGGCGGCTGCAACTGGAGCGCGTCCACCGCGCGTTGAAGCAGATCAGCCCCGAACGCGCCGAAGCGCTCATCCTGCGCTATTTCGGCGGGCTGGACATTCACGAAACTGCCCGAGCGCTCGGCAAGAGCCAGGGCGCTGTCAAGATGCTGATCGCGCGCGGCCTGCAAGACTTACGCGAGCGCACTTCGCTCGCATTGGAGGTGGAGTGATGAACCAACTCCTTCCCTTGACTCCCGAAGAAACACAAATCGTTTCCCTGCTGGAAGCGGCTGCCCAGAATATACAACCCGCCCCCCTGTTCCAGTCCGCGCTGGAGAAGCGCCTGGAAACAGCCTTCCTGTCCGGCCGCCCCTCGAAACGGCCTTTCTGGAAGGAGGCGGGGCTCGCCTTGGGCGGCGCAGCGGCGCTGATTGCCCTGGCGCTGTTGTTGAACTGGGCCATTCGCTCGTTGATCGTGACTCCCGAACCGGCGATGGGCGAAACGCCCATGCCCGGCCTGCCCAGCGAGCCGGCGCCTGCACCCACCGATTCGGCCTACGATTGGCGCGGCACGCCGCTTACCCTGCAAGCCGGCCTGCCCGACGGCCCCGCCCAGGCCTTCGTCTACGATTACCAACCCGAGGAGCGCGCCACGCTGGAAAGCGCCCGCGCGCTGGCGGCGCAATTCGGGCTGGACGGCGCGATCTACCAAAGCCCGGGTGAAACCCCAAACACCACCGACTTCCTGATCGTGGACGGGAATCAACGCCTGCTTGTCCGTTCCGACCAGTATTTCCAATACTATCCCGATTACCCGCGTTACACCTCAGCCATCAACGGCGGGACGCCGCCTGCGGACGCCGAGGTTGTGATCGACGCGTTCCTGAAATCGCACGGCTTCGATTTCACCTATCAACTCCTGCCAAGCGAATTGTACGGCGGCATCCTGGCTGCGCCGCTCACGCCGGGTGACCCGCTTTGCTACGAGCATTTCAAATGCGCAGGGCTGCGCTTCACACTGGACGAGCAAGGTATCTTGAGCGTGGACGGCGCGCTGCCCAAATACGCAGCGCTCGGTCAATATGAAATCATCAGCGCCGAGGAAGCCTTCCAACAAATCCTTGCGCCGTACGACGCCTCCAACCCTGAGATGGCGACCGGCATGATGGAAGGGATGCACTCGCCCATGCCTCCTATGCAAACCTGGCTGCGGGCGCGGCCTCTCGACCAGGTCTTCACCCTGCACGGTTATCTCAGTTCGATCCCATCGGCGGAAGGCGGCGCGCCGCTCGTCACCCTGGACGGTTACACGGTCACAGGCAACACAGCCGATATCCCTGCCGCGCTCGAAAACACCTTCGTCGCAGCGACCGGGCAGTTCCACGAGCAGGATGGCGTCCGCATCTTCGAACTCGAGACCTGGCAAATCTATGACGGCTACGAAGACGGGCTGATGGGCGCCATCAGCCAGCAGGGTGACCGAGTCATTTTGAATACCACAGAGGATGAAATCCTCGTCCTGCCCGATATCCCGGCTGATCTGCCCCTGCCATTGGACAACGCCTACGTCATCGGCGTGCGGCAAGGCCAGACCTTCGAGTGGAAATCCATTGACCTGCGCAACGCCATGGGTGGTGGAGGCGGGGGCGGCGGAGGCGGCTCCGGCTTCTATAAACTCAACCTGACCGGCACGCCCGTCCCCTTCCCCACACCCAGACCGCAATTGGGCGAAGGCGCAGAAGCCAGCGGACAAATCTACATTGTCCAGGAGGGCGACACGCTCTCGAAAATCGCCGACCAGTTCGGGGTCACGCTAGAGGCGCTGGTCCAGGCCAACGGCCTGAATGACCTGACTGCCATTTTCGCTGGGCAATCGCTGGTCATTCCAGGCAACAACGCGCCGCAAAAAGTCGAGGGCCTGCGCGGGATGATGAACATCACCATCTACGAAAAAGCGGACGGCAGCCAGCGCGTAGAATATTGGTTCCTCCCCAATACCGATTCCTTCCCTTACCTGTTGCTGGAAGGCGAAAATCTCGAAGCATTGCAGGCCTACCAGAACAAGCCTGTGGACGTTTGGGGAACGGTGGAAACGAACGCGGAAGGCCAGCCTGTCCTGAATGTGGAACGCTACGAGATTCCCTTCCCCGGCTTGCAATTCCAGGTCATGAAGGGCATCGAGAAGAGCGTGGAGCTCGAGGGACAAACGGTTCTGCTCTTCACCGACGAGAGCGGCAAAGACTACGTGGAACTCGCGCCGAACTGCTACGATATCATTGGCGCAGAGTCGGTTGTCGGTACGGGTCGGGAAGATGAGCCGCTCTTGCTCGAAGCGTTAGCCGTACCAGACCTGACCTTCGGAGGCTACCCCGTCATCTGTGTGTTCAGCACCTCGATGGCAACCAACCCGAAAAACGGACAGGCAATAGAACTGCAAATTTCAGCCGAGCAGATTTACATCGTAGATGAAACGCTCGAGGGCGAATTTACACCTATGACCGCCACCCTCGAGCGCATCGAACTGGTCTATTACATGCCCGATCCGCGCTATAAAACCGGCGAACTCAGCCCCGACGAGAAATATCTGCAACCCGCCTGGCTGTTCACGGGTCATTACAACGACGGGACGGAATTCTTCATCCTCGTCCAGGCATTGAAGAGGGATTTCCTCTTGCCAGAAACTGCGCCATTTACCGCCCCCGGGTAACACAAAACGTCCCGAAGGTTCGGAGCCTTCGGGACGTTCTTTTGCAGGTTAGATGAAGACGATCTGCGCGCCTTCGGTCATGTCCATGAAATCGCCGGCGGTGACGACTTTTTCAATGCAGGGCAGGAAATCTTCATCCTTGATGCCGAACATGTCCACGGTCATTTTACAGCCATACATCTTGGCGCCAGCGTCTGAAAGCATTTCCAGGTATTCACGCACGGGCGGCACGCCCAGGGCTTTCATTTTCATTTTCATGAACCAGGTGGCAAAAGCGGTCATGCCGGGGATAATGCCCATGATGTTGGGAATACCCAGGTTGCCGGTGGGCAGCCCCATCATGCTCATCTTGAAACTGGTGTTTGCAACAGGGGCAATTTCCAGGTGATCCACGCGCTTCTTGGTGACCAGGTCGAGCCCCCAGAAGGTGAAGAAGATGGTCACGTCTATGCCGTTGCCCAGCGCCGCCCAACCCATAATCAGGGCCGGGTAGGCCATGTCCAGGTCGCCTTTCGAGCAGATGAACGCAATGTGGCGGTTCTTTTCGTCAGCCATGAGAATTCTCCTTTTAACGGTAGCAGGTTCAGGGTCCGGTTCGATGCGGGTTAGACGCAGCCTTCAGGCTTGCCCAGTCCGGCAATCCGCGCCACTTTCTTGGCCGGGCCTTTCGGGAACAGGGTGAACAGGTCTTTGGTGGAGACGCCGGCCCCGGTGGTGATCTGGCGCAGGGTGGGCGCCTTGCCGGTCGCTTTTCCCTGTGCGCGGCAGAAATCGATGATCTTCCAGTGGTCGCCGGTCAGCAGGTCGATTCCTTCCTGCTTTGCCAACACCTCGGCTATTTCCTTCGTCCATTCGTCCGGGTTGGTCATGAAACCTTCGGCGTCGAAGGCAAGGGTATCCAAAACAGCAGTCATTTTCGTTTCTCCTTATAAATTATGAAAGATGCTCAACCGCCAATTGCCTTGAGCAAATTCAGGGAGCGGTACAATCCGCGCCGCACTTTGGGGTCGCCCAGCGCGCGCAGCAAGGCCAGCAGGGAGACCTTTTCCGGCGGCGGCTCCTTGAGCGCCGCGATCATACGGACGCCGGCCGCCTCCACTTCTTCGGCGCGAAACTCTTTCACGGCGCGCCCGGCGACATTCCAACTGGCGCGCGCAAAACCGAAGTATCCCTCACGTTCGAGGCGATCCAGTTCCTCGACCACCTGGTTGAAGATGCGCTTGCCCATCACCTGGCCTTCCTCTGCCAGTTCGGCCAGCGACTCGACCTGGTCGAGCAGGCCGACCAGCAGGCGCGTATCGCGCAGCAGGCGCTTGAGCAGGAACAGAAGGTCACCAAGTTCGAAGTCGTTGCCGACTTCAGCCAGTTCGTCAATCGAGAGTTTGATCATGTGATTGACGACAGGGATGGCGTCGCGCATTAGTTCGTCCATCCCTTCCTGCTGCTTGCGCTGCGCCTCCAGTTGCCCGAGCAGGTTGTCCAACTTCTCGTTGATGAGAGCAAGGTCTTTGTCCATCGCGGCTCCTATCTCCACTTGCCAGCCATAGACATCTGCGACTCGAACGGCATCTCGCCGCCTTTGAGCAGCACATTCCAATAGACCCACTTAAACATCATCTTGCCCCAATGATTGGCAGGCGATTCCTTCAACAACGAGAACGGACCAAAACCCGGCAAGGGGAACATACCGGGCAGCGGCTCGACCTCGTAGTTGAAATCGATCAGCACGCCCTTCTCGTTACCCGACTCAATGAAGCAATTGGCGTGGCCGTCGAACTTGGGCAATGGCTCCAGTCCCTCGATATGGCGCAGGATGTTTTCGACCACCACATCCAGCATGAAATGCGCCACCGAGCCGGCCTTGGAAGCAGGCACATTGCTGGCGTCGCCGATCAGCCAGACGTTCGGCCACTTCTCGCTTTGCAGGGTGTTCTTGTCTACCGGCACAAAGTTCAGTTCGTCGCCCATGCCGGAGGCGCCAATGACATCCGCGCCCATATTTGTCGGGATGGTCACCAACAGATCATAAGGAATCTCGCGCTGGTCGTAGGAACGGATCACTTGTTTGGCATTATCCACTTCCATGATGGCAAATTCCGCCTCCAGGTGAATGTCCCGGGCTTCCAGCATCCCGCCCAGAATGGACGAAGCGCGCGGCTTGGTAAACGCCCCCGGCAGCGGCGTCGCAAAGGTGATCTCTACCTTGTCGCGGATACCGCGTTCCTGGAAGAACCAATCTGCCAGGAACAGGAATTCCAGCGGCGCCACCGGGCATTTGATGGGCATCTCGCTCACGTTCAACACCATCCGCCCGCCCTTCCAGAATTTCAGGAAGCGCGCCATGGCCGCCGCGCCATCGGGAGTGTAAAAATCGAAGATGTTGTTGCGCCAGCCGCCCCCATCCAACATTCCGGCCGTTTCTTCGGGATGAATATAACTGCCGGTCGCAATGACCAGGTAATCGTAACTGATGGTTTTGCCGTTCAACTTGACGCGGTTCTTGTCCGGCTCGATCAACTCGATTTCGCCAAACACCACCTCCACTGTGGGCGGCAGGAAGTTGCGCTTGGGCTTGACCACATCCGCCGGGGAATAGATCCCAAACGGAATGAACAGGAAACCCGGTTGGTAATAGTGGTTCTCATCTTTATCCACGATCACAATGCGCCACTCTTGCGGGTCGAGCGCCTCGGCCATTTTGTTAGCCATCATGGTGCCGCCGGTCCCGGCTCCGAGGATAAGGAACGTTTTCATGTAGTTTCTCCTAAAAAAGTGATCTAAATTGCGTTAACCAATTGCGCGCGCCGCGCCAGGTTATCGCGCAGCGCTGCCCGAAGCAAATCTAACGCTTCTATCAGCCGCCCGTCTGCCAGGCTATACTGGACGACCGTTCCCTGCCGTTCTGTCGTCACCATGCCCCGTTCCCGCAGCACTTTCAAGTGACGCGAAGTCAACGGCTGCGGCATGTTCAACCCCATGCAGAGTTCGGTCACATTGCGCGGACCAGCCGAAAGTTCGTACAAAATCATGATGCGATTCGGGTCTGCCAGGCCGGCGCAGATTTCCGCGTGTAGTTGCAAAACCTCGGTTTCGAGTGCAGAATTCATTTCTTACTCCGTACCAATATGCAAATATCCATATACACTTGTGAAAATAATAACAAGGCGGCGAAGTTTCAAACAGTACAAAAAATCACCTTTTATGGCGCCGAATGTAACACGACCAATTAAATCCGAATTACATCGAGATATGAGCCAACCCAAGAGAGGCTGTATAATAGTGGCAAGTTTTGACCAAGAAAGTGAAAAAGCCATGATTAAAGACTATCACCGCCCGACCACGCTCGAAGAAGCATTGACGTACCTCGAGCGCCCCAACGCCCTGCCCCTCGGCGGAGGGACGCTTCTCTCCCAGCCTGGGCCTGCCGCCGTTGAAGCAGTGGACTTGCAAGCCCTGGGACTCAACCGCCTCCGCAAGCAGGGAGATACGCTCGAAATCGGCGCGACCGTCACCTTGCAGGAACTGCTCGAATCCCCCGATGCGCCCGAGGCGCTCAAGGATGCGCTCAAGCTGGAAGCCCCACTCAACCTGCGAAACGCCGCCACCGTCGCCGGTACGTTGGTCGCAGCCGACGGGCGTTCCACGTTTGCCACAGTCATGCTGGCGCTGGATGCGAAGTGCACAGTGTTCGATGGACAGTATTCAGTCATCAGTTTGGGCGATCTGCTCCCTTTGCGCGTCGAAACCCTGCGCGGCAAGATCATCACGCAAATCGAGATTCCGCTCAAAGTCAAACTGGCCTTCGAAACCGTTGCCCGCACCCCGGCAGACAAGCCCATCGTCTGCGCGGCGCTGGCAGGCTGGCCGTTTGGGCGGATGCGCCTGGCGCTAGGCGGATACGGCAAAGCCCCCTTACTCGCCATGGATGGCGTCGAATCCGAGGGAACTGGGCCAATCCAAACCGCCGCCCGCAACGCCTTCCACGAAGCGACAGATGAATGGGCCAGCGCTGAATACCGCATGGATGTGGCTGCAACATTGGCAAAGAGGTGCCTGGAAAGTATCGAAACAAGACAATAATCGAATTCGTCTTGCAATGTTATAATATGCCTTGTAAATACCTGGCTCGTTTTGGAGGCATACTTATGGAAACAATCGTATCCCGACGCGGGCAGACAGTGGTGCCCGCAGCCATCCGCCAACGCCATAACATCAAAGACGGCGACCAACTTGTTTGGATCGACGACGGAGAGATCATTCGCATCATCCCCGTTCCTGCCGATCCCATTAAAGCCTTACGTGGTTCGGGAAAGGGACAAAATCTGACCGCCAAGTTGCTCGAAGAACGCCATAGAGACCGCGAACACGAGAATCAACATGGCCGATAGTCGCTTTGTCCTTGACACTTCTGCAATTTTTACCTTGATCGAGGATGAGGATGGCTCAGATCGAGTAGAACAGGTCCTAAGAGAGAATGAGGTCATTGTCGCATGGGTGGTGTTGATGGAGATGATGTATATCTCCCGACAGGAAAAAGGCGAAGAGACAGCCCTGAAACGCTATGCAGCGATAAAACAAATGGGCGTCACGATCATGTGGGATGCAAACGAACCGCTCCTCTTGATAGCCGCCCATTTGAAAGCCGATCATCGCATTTCGTTCGCAGACGCCATCGTAGCGGCAACAGCCATCCATCAAAAAGCCATCCTCTTGCACAAAGACCCGGAATACGAAGCGCTTTATGGACAACTCGCAATGGAATCGCTGCCATACAAAACAAACCTGAGATGAAACTCTATCGCTGGCTCCTCCTCGGCATCCTAGGATGCCTCCTTATTGCCGCCTTGTCCTATTTCTGGGCCACCGGCCTGATGGATTCGCTCTACACCTACCGTTCGCCGCTGGCCGGAGACCCGCCCGCGCCGGGGGAAGCGCTCGGCCAGCCGCTCACACAGCGCGCTGTGCTGGTCTTGATCGACGCCCTGCGCTACGACACCTCCCTCAAGCAAGAGGTGATGCCGTTCCTCAACGGACTGCGCGAGCAGGGCGCGTGGGCGACCATGCACTCGCGCCCACCTTCCTACTCTGCGCCCGGCTATTCCGTGCTAATGACCGGCGCCTGGCCCGACTTATCCGACGGCCCAGCCATGAACCCGAATGACGGCGAACTGCCCCGCACCTGGACGCAAGACAACCTGTTCAGCGCCGCCCATCGCGCCGGGTTGAAAACGGCCGTTTCGGGTTACTTCTGGTTCGAGGGCCTCATCCCGCAAGCGGACGTGGACGCCGGTTTCTACACGCCCGGCGAAGATGCGGCCGCCGACCGGGAAGTGGTAGACGCCGCCCTGCCCTGGCTGGAAGGCGGCGCTTACCAATTCGTCCTGATCCACCTCGACCAGGTGGACTACGCCGGGCATCACGAAGGCGGTCCGCGCTCACCAAATTGGGACGCAGCCGCCTCCCGCTGCGACGATCTGCTGCGCGAAATCGTCTCTTCCCTGGACCTGGAGCGAGATACCGTTGTGGTGTTCTCCGATCACGGGCAGATCGATGCGGGCGGGCATGGCGGGCAGGACCCGATCGTGCTGATCGAGCCGTTTGTCATGGCTGGCGCGGGAGTCGCACCCGGCCAATACGACGACATGGACATGGTGGACGTCGCCCCAACGGTGGCGGCGCTGCTGGGAACGAACATCCCCGCTGCGGCGCAGGGACAGGCTCTTACGGAAATGTTGAGGCTGTCGAATTCGGAACGAGCAAATATCGTCAGCGCTTCCATCGCACAACAAAGAACCCTTTACGAAACTTACGCCAAAGCCATGCGCATCGAACCTGTGCAGGTCGCTCTTGACCTGAATCACTATCCCATCACGATTTTCCAATCCGCCATGACTTCCATCAAGAACGACCGCCTGAACCGCGAGCGCCTGCCGCGCTTTGCCCTGGCGCTGGCGGCAGTTCTCGCTCCAGCCTGGTTGCTATATCGCAAGCGTGGAGTAAAGGTCGCCTGGCTGCTTGGCGGCGCGCTGGTCTACCTCCTGCTCTTCAACTTGCGCTACGCCATCCTGGATGGGCGCACCTACTCGCTCAGTTCGGTTGCCAGCGCGGATGACATCATCCTCTACACAGCCATCACAACACTGATCGCCTTTGGGCTGGCTTGGCTGGGCGCCATGCTGGGACTCCACGCTTTCAAGGACAAACCCGTGCAGGCCGCCGAGACATCCTTTGCATTGACATTTGTCACTCTTTACCTTGTCTCCCTGCCTGCGCTGTGGAGTTTCGCCCTGAACGGCGCGCTTGTCGCCTGGACCTTACCTGACTTTGGCAGTATGTTCCTGGGATTTTTATCCATCCTGCAAAGCCTGGTACTGGCTGGTTCCGGGCTTGTCCTGGCGGGATTGGCGTCATTGATCTCACAAATCGTCTCACTAAAACAAGGGACTAACTTATGAACCTGAAACTTACCATCAACGGCATCACTCAAGAAACAACCGCATCCCCCAGCCAAACCTTGCTGGCCGCCTTGCGCGGACTGGGTTTCCACGGCGTCAAATTCGGCGACGAGCAGGGACTCTCCGGCGCGGACACGGTGCTGCTGGACGGGGTACCCGTCAACGCCGGTTCGATGCTGGCGGCGCAGGCCGAGGGCCACAAGATCGTCACCATCGAGGGACTGGGCGAGCATCCCGACCAGGGCTGGAAAAAGACCAGCGGCCTGCACCCGCTGCAACAGGCTTTCATCGAGACCGGCGCGATCCAGTGCGGGTACTGCACACCCGGGCAGATCCTGGCAGCCAAGGCGCTGCTGGAAAAGAACCCAAACCCCAGCGAGACCGAAGTCCGCGAGGCGATTGCAGGCGTGCTATGCCGCTGTACGGGGTACGTCAAACCGGTGCAGGCTGTCTTGCGGGCGGCGGCAATGATGCGCGGGGAAGCGGTCGAACCGATTGACATTGGCGGCATCCTCGACCTGGGCGGCGTTAAACCTAACGACAGGGACACAGGCGGCGCTCCATCTGGCCCAGAAATGCAAACCCGCGTGGCGCCCAAGATCATCACTACCCCGCAGGGCAAAGACTGGCAGACGGTCGGCAAACCGGAGAAGAAACTGGACGCAGTCAAACTGGCGCAAGGCAAACCCGCCTTCGCTGCGGATATCGAGAAGCGCGGCATGTTGGTTGCCAAGGTGCTGCATTCGCCGCACGCCCACGCGCGCATCAAGCGCATTGACGCGACGGCGGCCAGGGCCACCCCTGGCGTGGCGGCCGTGCTGACCTGGCACGACATCCCGCGCGTGGTCTATTCGACCGCCGGGCAGTCCGATCCGATCCCTGGGCCGCTGGATACGTTCTCGCTCGACAACAAGGTGCGCTTCGTGGGTGACCGCGTGGCCTTTGTAGCCGCCGAAACGGCAGAGATCGCCGAGGAAGCATTGCGCAGGATCGAGGTCGAGTATGAAGCGCTGGACGCGATCCTCGACCTGGAAGAGGCGATGAAGCCGGGCGCGGTCCAAATCCACGACGAGCCTGAGTTCGTCCCCTTTGCCGTTTGCGACCCGAAGAAAAACCTGGCGGCCGAGATCCGCATCGACATCGGCGACGTGGAAAAGGGCTTCGCCGAGGCGGACCGGGTCTTCGAGGCGGTCTACACGGTGCCGAAGGTGCAGCAGGCGCACATCGAGCCGCACGTGTGCGTGACGTATTGGGACGAGGACGACCGGCTGGTGATCCGCACATCCACGCAGGTGCCATTCCACGTGCGGCGCATGTTGGCCCCGGTACTGGGACTGCCCGTGAAGCGCATCCGCGTCATCAAGCCGCGCATCGGCGGCGGCTTTGGCGGCAAACAGGAAGTGTTGATGGAAGACGTAGCCGCGCACCTGACCGTTGCTACCGGACGGCCTGTTCTTTATGAATACACGCGCGAGGAGGAGTTCATCGCGGCGCGCTCGCGCCACCCGATGAAGATCCGCATGAAGACCGGCGTGAAACGGGACGGGACGATCACAGCCAACGAAATGGTTGCGCTTTCGGATACCGGCGCGTACGGCTGCCACGCCCTGACCGTGACCGGCAACACCGGGCACAAGTCGATGGCCTTGTATGTGGGCGATGGGGAATATCGCAAGTCGCCCAACATCCGCTTCTACGCGGACATCGTGTACACCAACACGCCGCCTTCGGGCGCGTATCGCGGCTATGGCGTGCCGCAGGGCTACTGGCCGCTCGACCGTCACATGGAGAAGATCGCACGCGCGATGGGCTTCGACCCTATCGAGTTTCGCTTGAAGAATTCCCTGCGCCCAGGCGAATACCATCCCTTCAGCACTGCTTGGAACGAGGGCCGTGAGCCGCGCCCGGAGATCATCCATACGGTTGGATTGGAACAGTGCGTGCAACAGGGCAAGGCTGCGATTGGCTGGGATCAGAAATTTAATAATGGAGAGTGGCGGGTAGGACAATTTGACAAGTTGTCCCACAAGCGCAAGGGTATTGGTGTTGCGCTGGTCATGCAAGGCACGGCCATCCCCTACCTGGACATGGGCGGCGCATCCATCAAGATGAACGACGATGCCTCGTTCAACCTACTGGTCGGCGCAACCGACCTGGGCACCGGCTCGGACACGGTGCTGGCGCAGATGGCCGCCGAGATCCTGGGCGTGCCGCTGGATGACATCATCTGCTACTCGTCGGATACCGATTTCACACCCTTCGACAAGGGCGCGTATGCGTCTTCGACGACCTACATTTCAGGCGCAGCGGTGGTCAAAGCGGCCGAGCAGGCCGCAGAGCGGATCAAGGTGCGCGCGGCAAAGATGCTCGCAGTGGACGACCATACCAGCATCAAGTTAGCCGATAAGCAGGCCATCGCGCCAAATGGGAAATCCGTTCCGCTGGCCGAAATCGCCCTGGACGCCCTGCAC
The DNA here is from genome assembly GCA_049323115.1 of Chloroflexota bacterium. Lineage (GTDB taxonomy): Bacteria > Chloroflexota > Anaerolineae > Anaerolineales > Villigracilaceae > JAABUE01. Next base: position 36,780 of record JBMOMP010000078.1, on the reverse strand, counting down.
CGGGACGAGCAGGAGCAAATCATGGGCATCGGTTCATACGTCTCGCCGTCGTCGCCGCCGCCATTCGCGGCCCAGTTCGCCGAAGTAACCGTGGACACGGAAACCGGCCAGGTAACGGTGGACAAGTTGGTGATGGCGGTCGATTCGGGCGTGATCGTCAATCCGCTCACGGCTGGCGGACAGATCGAGGGCGGCATGACGCAGGCGCTTGGTTACGCCGTCTGCGAGGAGATGCGCTACGACGAAAAAGGGGTCGCCATCGAGCGCGACTTCGACCGTTACCACATCTTCCGCGCAAACGAGATGCCGGAACTGGAGACCATCTTTGTAGAAACCTTCGAGCCGACGCACCCGTTCGGCGTCAAGGCGGTGGCGGAAATTCCGATGGACGGCGTTGCGCCTGCGGTAGGGAACGCCGTGTGTGATGCAGTGGGCATTGATATCGACGACAATCCGATCACGCCAGAAAAAGTTTGGAAAGCCATGAAAACGGTAAAATAGCCACATGGATCAAATTTACGTTATCGGCCACGTCAACCCCGACACCGACTCCATTGCCGCCGCGCTGGGCTATGCCTGGTGCCTGCGCGAACGCGAAGGATTGGACGCCATCGCTGCCCGCGCCGGGGCGATCAACCCGCAGACAGCCTGGGTGTTGAAAAAACTGGGACTGGAAGCGCCTCTCCTGTTGAACGACGCTTCCCCGCGCTTCGAGGCTGTGACCAGGAGACTGGACACAGCCCACCCAGACGACCCCCTGCGGGACGCCTGGGCCATCGCCTCGCGCACCTGGGGAGTTGCTCCCGTTATCAATGAAGACGGCACCCCCTTCGGCCTGGTGACCGGCGCCAGTTTGTTCGCATACCTGGCGCAGGTGGTCGGCCCGCACCCGCGCCGCCAGGAAACACCCATCTCCGAAATCCTGGAACTGCCCTGCAAAGACGTGTGCAACACCGCCGTGCCAAAATTCCCCCTGCATGGCCGCATCCGCGACGCGCTCAACCGCATCCTGCGCGAAGAAGGCGACGACTTCTGGGTGGTGGACGACGAAGGGCAATACGTAGGCGTGTGCCGCCAGCGCGACGCGCTCAACCCGCCGCGCCTGAAAGTGGTGCTGGTAGATCACAACGAGCCGCGCCAGGCGCTCGCCAACCTGGACGACGCCGACCTGCTCGAGATCCTCGACCACCACCGCCTGGGAAATCCATCCACACACACGCCCATCCGCTTTACCGTGGATATCGTCGGCAGCACCAGTACGCTGGTCTCCGAACAGATCGAGGAGGCCGGGCTGTCTGCGCCGCCGCAGGTGGCGGGCATGTTGCTCTCCGGTCTGCTCTCCGACACGCTCATCCTGACCTCGCCGACCACCACCGAACGCGATAAGAAGGCCGCCGAACGGCTGGGACGCTGGGCCTTCGTCAAGAAGGGGCCACTGGCGGGCGAGACGGTCCAATCCTATGGACAGCAGGTCCTGAGCGCGGGCGCGGGGCTATCCTCGCGCGCCCCGGACGAAGTGGTCAGCACCGACTTGAAGGCCTACGAGGCCGGGAATTACCGCTTTGCCATCGCCCAGGCCGAAGTGACCGACCTGTTACAACTGACCGAACATCTGGCGGCGCTCGACGCCTCCCTGAAAACCCTGCGCGACAAACGCGCCCTGGACTTTGCCATGCTGATGGTCACCGACGTGGTGCGCGGTTCCAGCCGCCTGCTGCTGACCGATGAACCTCCCGAACTGGGCGACCTGCCCTACCCAAAACAACCCGACGGCACGCGCCTGGCGGAGGGCGTCGTTTCGAGGAAGAAGCAGTTGCTGCCGGTGGTGTTGGGATTGTTGGAACGTTAGCCAGTTCTCGAAGAATGGACAAAAGGTATAATTGCTGACACAAGAAAATGCGACATGAACACAGCAAAATCAATCAACGGTGTTGCGATAAGGCTTTCTGCGGAGCGTTGGATACACATCGTAGAAGAACATGCAGAATTGGCAGGGTATTACTATGACATCCTCGAAACCATCCAGCAACCTCTAGCGGTCTTTGCTGGCAATAGCGGAGAGTTGATTGCGGCTCGTGAGATCGAACCAGGAAAATACCTGATTGCAATCTACAGGGAAACCGCCAAAGATGATGGTTTTATCATCACTGCTTTCCTCACAAAGCGATGGAAGCGCCTTGAAAGGAGGAAGAAATTATGGCCACAGTAAACCTTGATCGTGTGCTTAATTTTGTCCCACAAGCATTACAGTTAAACCAGAAGAACATCTGGCTTTCCTATGATGAAGACGCAGATGTGCTTTACTTGAATTTCAAAAAGCCCAGCCATGCAGATGATTCCGAATTGTTGGACAACGACATTATTGTCCGCTACGAAAACGACGAGGTGATTGGCTTGACTATCCTGAATGCAAGCAAGAGAGTCAAAGCAAAGTAGCGATGCGCCCACCCTACTCCAACGGAGCATACCTGATAAAAGGGTGCTCCAACGCAAGAAGCAATTGCTGCCGGTGATGTTGGGATTGTGAGAAAAATGAAATCCATTTACCAGGCTCTCGCTGAACTCGAATCCAACAACGGATCGGCTGCGCTGTGCACGGTGGTGCGCGCCAGCGGTTCCACGCCGCGCCACAGCGCCAGCAAGATGCTGGTCTACGAAGACGGCAGTTTTATTGGCACGGTTGGCGGCGGGGAACTGGAGAACCGCGTCTATGCCAAGGCGATGGAGGCCATGATTGACGGCAAGCCGCGCCTGCTGGAATACAATATGACCGACCCGGCGCGCGGCGACGTAGGCATGTGCGGCGGTACTGTGGAGGTGTTCGTGGAACCCATCCTTCCTGCTCCCACACTGGTGGTGGTTGGCGGCGGGCACGTCGGCAAGGCAGTGGCGCATCTCGCCAGGTGGCTCGGCTTCCGTATCGTTGTCTCGGACGACCGCGCGGAATTCTGCACGCCGGAAGAAAACCCGGACGCAGACGCCTTCTACCCCGTCCCGCTGGAGAAGTTAACGGAACAGTTCAAGGTCACGAACCAGACCTATTTCGTGCTGGCAACCCGGGGCGTCGTAGTCGATGCGCCGGGGTTGCCAAGTCTGCTCGACTCGCCAGCGGCTTACATCGGCGTGATCGGTTCCAAGCGGCGCTGGAAAATGACAGTGGACAAGTTGAAGGAAATGGGCGTCCCAGAAGAGAAGATCGCCCGCGTCCACTCGCCCATCGGGCTGGAGTTGCAGGCCGAGACGCCCGAGGAGATCGCGGTCAGCATCATGGCCGAGATCCTGATGCTGCGCGGCGGCGGGAACGGCAAGCCTATGAAATACGAACCACCAGCAAGTTGATGCGACCTTTAGGCTACCGATTCGTATACTCGAATCGGAATACCATCTTGAAGCGCAGTGCTGCATAGGCTATAATCAAATCGTTGCAGCAAAGAAAAAAAGGAGAGAGTGATGGCCAGAATTTTTGACATTATCGAATATCCCAACGAGATGGAAAACGAGATCGTCCATCGTTTCCCGGATGAGAGCAGCGCAGCCGATTACCGCCTGGGTTCCAACGTCATCGTGCGCGAGGGACAGGCGGCGGTGTTCTTCCGCGACGGCCTGGCGCTGGATATGTTCGGCCCCGGCCGGCATGTGATCGCTACGGCCAACGTCCCGCTGTTGACCCAGAAGATCCAGGACCTGCTGACCAGCGGCAAGACCGTCTTCCCTGCGGAAGTGTACTTCGTCTCGATGAAGGAATTCCCGCAGCGCAAGTGGGGCACGCCGCAGCCGATCCTGGTGAGCAACCCAGGCATGGGGTTGGGCGTGGCGCTGTTGCAGGGCTTTGGCACGTATTCGTTCCAGGTGAAGGACCCGCAGCAACTGGTGACCCAGATTGTGGGGAAGAAGGCCTCCTTCCGCATCGGCGACATCGAAGAGCGCTTGCGCGCCGTCATCCTGTCGCAGTTGCAGGATACATTGAACGAATGGGGCGCCAAGTTCAACCTGCCGCAGTTGCTGGCCAAGACCCAGGAAATGTCCGCCTTCATCCGCTCGGAGATGGAGGACGATTTCAACGCCATCGGCCTGACGCTCAAGACCTTCTACGTCAGCAACCTCAAGCCGTCTGACAAGTCGGCCCAGGAACTGCGCGACATGGGCATGCTCGACATGGCAACCTACACCCAGTTGCAGGCCGCGGACGCGATGCGCGATGCGGCTGCCAACCCCAGCGGCGGCGCAGGCCTGACGGCCGGCATCGGCGCGGGCATGGGCATCGGCAACCTGATGCAGCAGGCCACCGCTGGCGCAGTCACGTCCCAGGGACAATCCGCAGGCGGCGCGAAACCGGCCGGGATGCCGGACGTGATGACGCCCTCCGAAGCGGCCGCCATCCTGAAGGTATCCGAGGAAGACGTGGTGGCCGCCATCACGGACGGCTCCCTGAAGGCCAAGAAACTCGGCAACGCCTACCGCATCAGCAAGGCGGCGCTGGAAGAGTTTTTGAAGGGGTAGCAAGGGACAGGGGGCAAGCAGCAAGTTACAAGTTGAAGGTGAAAAAAGACGCTCTCCGTGAGGGAGGGCGTCTTTTTCGATTACACGGCATTTACCCGCTTGGCTCTGACCTGTTCACTCCAGCGACGCCATCACGTCTGTAACCGCCTCCAGGATGTCGCCCGCCAGCACGGAAGCAGTGGAACCCAGGTCTTCGGCCGCCAGCAGCCCGGCCTGAGCGTGGATCCACGCGCCGGCCACGGCAGCGTCGTAGGCATCCAGTCCCTGCGCGCGCAGGCCGACGATCAAACCGGCCAACACATCACCCGACCCGGCGCGCGCCAGCGCAGGCGATGCCACCGGGATGACGGTCGTCTCTCCCTGGGGCGAAGCCACAACCGTGAACGCGCCCTTCAACACCACCACGTGCCCCCATTCCGCCGCAAAGCGCGCGGCGATTGCCAGCCGGTCGGCCTGGACCGCCTCAGTGGACAGGCCGGTCAGGGCAGCCATCTCGCCGGGGTGAGGCGTCAGCACCGCAGGCGCGGGCAACAACTTATGCCAGTCATCCAATTTTGCCAGCAGGCGCAGCCCGTCGGCGTCTACCACCAGCGGGGGCAGTTCGCCGGGCGCGGACTCGCCGGCCCCCGCGCCATCCGACGGCAGGAAGCCGATGCGCGGGGGAGTCTTCTTCGGCGCAGACCTGCCGGTCAACAGGTCGTGCAGGAAATCGCGCGTGGTGTCTTCCGTCCCAAAGCCGGGCCCCAGCAACAAGGCGGTAGCGCGCTCGAACTGCCTGGACAGGGCCTCGACCGCTTCGCGCGCGATGCCGCCGCGTTCGTGCGGCAGGAGCGCCCAGGTCGCTTCGGGGAATTGACCGGCCAGCGCTTCATGCAGCATGGCGGGGACGGCCAGCGTGACCAACCCCGCGCCCGCGCGGTACGCAGCCTTCCCGGACAAGAGGGCTGCTCCCGTATAACTGGCCGACCCGGCGGCGACCAGCGCCGTCCCGAACGTACCCTTGTGCGCGTCCAGCGGCCTGGAGGGCAGCAGCCCGGCCACCAGGTCCCGCTCCGCCACCTCCGTTTTGACGGCATCCAGCGCAGGCAAGTCGTCCGGCAGGCCGATGTCCACCACTTGCAGGTCGCCGACCAGTTCGAAGGCGGGCAGTTTCAACAATCCCCCCTTGACCGCTGCCATCGTGACCGTCAGGTCGGCCGGGATGCACTCGTCCGCGGCTTCTCCGGTATCGCAGTCCACGCCCGAGGGACAGTCCACTGCAACGATAAATGGCGGTTCGTCCAACACGTCAAGAACCTGGTTGGCGGTCTCCAGCACCTGCGCCATCTCGGGCTTGAGCGGCAGTTTGACGCCCGTACCGAGCAGGCCGTCCAGCAGCAGGTCGGAGGTTTCGATGAAGGTCGCCAGGGCGTCGAACTTCTCGTCCGCCTCCGCATGGATGATCTCGCCGCCGGCCGCTTCCAGGCGTTTCACCAGGTCATCGGGCTTGCGCTTGACCAGGTAGGCGCGCGCCCGCCAGCCTTCGAAGGCCAGTTGCTCCAGCGCCACCAGCGTGTCGCCGCCATTGTTGCCGGGTCCGACCAGCCCGAACGCTTCCCATTCTTCTTCGCTTTCCCCGAACAGGTCCAAAACAACCTCCGCCAGGCCGCTGCCCGCGTTTTCCATCATTTCGGCGTAAGACAAACCGTTGGCATCGGCCTCTTTTTCGATGGCGATCATTTGAGCGACAGTCACAAGTTTCATGGGTAAATTCCTTTTCCTCTCAGCCGGATGGGCATCCGTTCCATACAAGTCAACGCTCCAGATTGTAACAAGGTTCTATAAGAGAAAGGTATGAAAATCATCGGTGAAAACACTTTGAACACAGATTCGACAGATGACACGGAACTGCACGGATTGCTTCTTGAAAATCCGCGCTGAATCCGTCAACCCTGTGAAATCCGCGTCAAGGTTCGAACTGATCTCCTATTCCCCCCACAAATCCCTGGCAATATCCTCTAAACCGAGTGACAGGAGTTTTTCTTTCGTCGGGCGGCCGGTTCCCGGCTCCCAGCCGCGCGCCGCGTAGTAGGCCTCCAGCATCTCGTCGAACGGAATGACGTAACCTTCTGCGCCGCCTTCATTCAACGGCTCCAACAGCGCCTTGGGAAGTTTGTCGTTGGCGCGCGTCAGTCCCATGCGGTTGTTGATGGCGCGCTTCAGGTTCCAGCCGCGCTCGCCGCAGCGCAGCATGTCGGCCACCGTCCAGTCATAGCCGCAGGCCGCGTTGATCAACTCCACCTGCGCCTGCGGAGGGACGTTGCCGAAGATGCACATCACCAGCGCGTTGAACACAGTACGCCAGTCCTGGTGGCGGGCCACATTGGCGGCCTTTTCGCCGCCCGCTTGGCGTGGGAAAAATTCCAGCCCCACGTCTTCATTGACCTGGCCCCAATCTACGAAAAAGTAGTCGGACTGGTTGTGGCAGGCGCCGCGCGGACTGGTGGCATACACCAGCGCCATGCCCGAAACGCCGCGCGGATCGTGGCAGGCCACTTCCAGCCCGTTGACCTGCACGGCTTCATCTTCCGCGCCGAAATGACGTCCAAAGCGTTTCGATCCCAGCGCAATGAATGCGCCAATGCCCTCGCGCCGCGCCGTGAGATGGACCAACTGCTCGGCGGCAGCGGCGTTCCCCCAGGTGAGTTCCAGCCCGCCGGTGTCGGCAGCCGTGATGACGCCGCGCTCGAACAGGTGGAAAGCCAGCCCGACGGTGTTGCCCGTGCTGATCGTATCCATGCCGTAGCGGTCGCACAACTCGCCCAGGCGCACGATCGAAGGCAGGTCGTCATTGAGCAGGTTGGGGCCAAAGGCCACCACCGTCTCGTATTCGGGGCCTTTGCGGCGCTCGCCGTCCTCCAGCGTCACCACCCGCCCGCAGGCCACCACACAGCCATGGCAGGCGCTCGTGCCGCTCAAAATCGTCTCGGCGATCTGCGAGCCGGAGATCGCGTCCACCTGCGGGAAACTGCCCTGGTGGTAATACCTGGCAGGCATCGCGCCCATATACTCGGCATAGTTGGCTGCGCTGGCCGTCCCCAGCGCGTGCAGCACCTGCGACTGGTTGTCCTGCTTCAGTGCACGGTTGGCCGCCGAGCGCACCGCCGCGTACTCGTCCGCCTGCGCCAACGGCAGCGCGCCCTTCTTCCCATAGACAGCCACCGCCTTGAGGTTCTTCGCACCCATCACCGCGCCCATGCCGGTGCGCCCGGCGGTGCGGCCATGATCGCAAAAGACGCCCGCAAACAGGACGCCGTTCTCGCCGGCCGGGCCAATCGCAGCGACATGCGCGCGCGGCTGGCCGACTTCCTGTTGGATGATGGATTGCGTCTCGTACGTATCCTTGCCCCACATCCCCGCAGCATCCCGGATCTCGAGCCTGCCCTCGTTGATCCAGAGATATACCGGCCTTTCGGCTTTTCCCGTCAACCACAACCCGTCGTAGCCCGCGAAACGCAGCTCGGGGCCCCAGAATCCGCCAGCGTGAGACTCGGCCCATAAACCGGTAGCAGGCCCCTTTCCGCAGATGACGAAGCGGCCGACCGTCGGGCCGGCGGTGCCCGTCAGCGGGCCGGTCATAAACAGGAGCGGGGCGTCCGGCGAAAGCGGGTCCAGGTCGGCTGTCAACGTATCGTAAAGCAGGCGCGCGCCCAGGGAAGCGCCGCCCAGGAAGTTCCGCTCCCAGTGCGCAGGGATGCAATATTCCTCGACCTGACCGGTCGTCAGGTTGACTTTGAGAATCGGTTGCATGTGATTCGAATGTACGGCAGTACAACTGCCGACCAATCATCCTTAAAGAATTTCCGAAGTCACTTCGCGCGCGCAGCGCACAAAATCGAGCACAGTAGGCACGTTGCGCATCATGTAGGCCAGGCTGCCCTGCACCTTGAGTTTGTTGGTCATCATGGCGGTCATCGGGTCGAGTTTGCCGGTCAGGACAGCGGTGATATTGGTATAACTGGCGCGCAGCGCAAAGGCAGGCTTTGGGTATTTATCCGCCGGGGGGTTGTACTCCACGCCACGACAGGTCCCGTGCCAGAGATCGAGATAAAAAGTGAGTTCTTGCGACAGGTTTCCAGTGGGTTCGATGATGAAGAACAGGTCTCCCTCCCAATTCTTTGCGATCTGGGCATATTTTTCGTCCGAATTCAATTTTGCTTCCAGGGACTGAAGCCATTCGGGGGATGGAAATTTTGCGCTCAAGACTGCCTCCTATTTATGAAATCCTGGCAAACGCCAGGACTTTCCTGTCCAATTTTACCACCGGCAGGAACGTAAAAAATGCGCAAAATACCACAGGGCTTTCTTAAAGTCCCGGGGCATGTCACTGCGAGGCGTTCCTTGCCGAAGCAGTCTCCTGTCCAACGGGCAAAACTGACCTTTTGGAGATTGCTTCGTCGCAAAGACCGCTCCTCGCAACGACATCTCACGACTTTAAGAAAGCCCTGCAAAATCCGGCCAAAAGACTTGCCAGAAACGGTAAAATCGTCTATTCTTATCTTGTTATGTCCTATCTCGGTTCCAGAAAGGAGGCGCCCCCATCCCAAACTACATCTGTTAGCATCTTGTTCCATTTCACAAACCAATATTCCTTGGAGGAGAAAATGAAAAAACTGATCACCGCCTTAAGCCTGTTGGCAGCCATTGCAATGCTGCTTACGGCCTGTGGAGGCCAGCCTGAAGCCCCGGCTGCGACTGAAGCCCCCGCCGAAACCGAGGCCCCTGCCGCGACTGAGGCCCCTGCAGCTACCGAAGCCCCTGCCTCTGGTCTTCCTGATCTTGGCGGCAAAACGCTCGTGGTAGCCGTGGAAAACGCCTACCCGCCCTTCAACATGATCGATGAAGCCACTGGCGAAGGCGTCGGCTGGGACTACGATACCGTAGGAGAAATCTGCGCCCGCATCAACTGCGTGCCCGAGTTCAAGGAAGCCGCCTGGGACGGCATCTTCCCCGCCATGCAGGCCGGCGAATATGACTGGCTGGCGGACGGCGTGACCTACACCGCCGAACGCGACGAGATCGTGGACTTCTCGATCCCCTATGTAACAGTGGGACAGGTCCTGCTTGTCCGCGCCGACGAGACAGCCACCCTGGACGACTTCAAAGCCAACCCAGACCTGCTGGTCGGCACGCAGATCGGCACCACCAATGAGATCGTCGCCAAAGAGACCTTCCCCGACAAAGAGATCCAGTCCTTCGAGGACTTCGGCGCAGCCGTGCTGGCCCTGATCTCAAACGACATCGACGCAGTGGTCATCGACAATGTGTCTGCCACCGGCTACATGAACGAAAATGAAGGACAATTGAAGAATGGAGGCCAGATCACGTCCGACGAGCAATTGGCTTTCGTCTTCCCGCCAGGCAGCGAACTGGTCGCAGCGGTAGACGCCGCCCTGCAATCCATGATCGACGATGGCACGCTGGAAGCCTTGAACGTCAAATGGGGTTTGAGCAGCGGCGAAGAAGCGCCTGCCGCTGCCCTGCCCGACTTGGGCGGCAAAACGCTCGTGGTAGCCGTAGAAAACGCTTATCCGCCCTTCAACATGATCGACGAGGCCACCGGCGAAGGCGTTGGCTGGGACTACGATACCGTAGGAGAAATCTGCGCCCGCATCAACTGCGTGCCTGAGTTCAAGGAAGCCGCCTGGGACGGCATCTTTCCCGCCATGCAGGCCGGCGAGTACGATTGGCTGGCCGACGGCGTGACCTACACCGCCGAACGCGACGAGATCGTGGACTTCTCGATGCCTTATGTGACGGTCGGCCAGGTACTGCTTGTCCGCGCCGACGAGACAGCCACCCTGGACGACTTCAAAGCCAACCCAGACCTGCTGGTCGGCACGCAGATCGGCACCACCAATGAGATCGTCGCCAAAGAGACCTTCCCCGACAAAGAGATCCAGTCCTTCGAGGACTTCGGCGCAGCCGTGCTGGCCCTGATCTCAAACGACATCGACGCGGTGGTTATCGACAATGTGTCTGCCACCGGCTACATGAACGAAAATGAAGGACAATTGAAGAATGGAGGCCAGATCACGTCCGACGAGCAATTGGCCTTCGTCTTCCCGCCAGGCAGTGAACTGGTCGCCGCGGTAGACGCCGCCCTGCAATCCATGATCGACGATGGCACGCTGGAAACCCTGAACAAGAAGTGGGGCCTGGTCCAATAACACTCACAATTGGGCTGTTTACAGTGCGGGATGGGGATTCTCCCCATCCCGCAAATTCCTGACAGGAGGCCGCTGTCCATGAAACCTTCACTCGAATCGAAAAGGCCGGGGATGTTGCCACAACAGTGGGACATCTCGAAATGGCCCTGGTGGGTGATTGTACTTGCACTTGGGGGACTGGGGATCACCTCGCTCATTTTCACATCCCAGAACTACAACGAAACCTTCCTCTACCTCACAACCGGTATTTACACAACGCTAAGGATCACGCTCTTTTCCTTCGTCATTGCAACGATCCTTGGCCTGCTTGCCGGCCTGGCGCGGGTTTCGAAAAATGTATTCATCTACAACCTTTCGACGCTCTATGTCGAGGTCGTGCGCGGTGTACCGCTAGTTGTCTTGCTTTTATACATTGCCTTTGCCCTTTTCCCTGTCCTTGTGGAGGCAATAACAGGATTTGGGAAATGGGGATTATCGTTGATGCCCGCCAGCAACTTTTTTCAAGGAATGGCAGACTTCACGATCCGCGTCATCCCAATGGAAGGTCGCGCCGTCATTGCGCTGTCCTTCGGTTACGGCGCTTATGAAGCAGAGGTCTTCCGGGCCGGCATCCAGTCCATTGGCAAAGGGCAAATGGAAGCAGCCAAGTCGCTGGGCATGACGTACTTCCAGGCCATGCGCTTCATCATCCTGCCGCAAGCCATCCGCCGCGTATTGCCGCCGCTTGGCAATGACTTCATCGCCTGCTTGAAAGACTCATCTCTTGCCACCGTGCTGGCCGTCCCTGAACTGACGCAGTTGGGGCGCCTGCGCCGCGCGAGTACGTTCCGCGTCCTGGAAGTATTCAATATGGTCGCTTTCTTATACCTTTCCATGACATTACTCCTTTCCGCCGGCGTACGCTGGCTCGAACAAAGGATGAAAATTCTGGAGTAAGAAAGAAACCCGGTTAAACGGTTGTAAACGAAACTGGTACTACGATACAAGTTGTTTGCGGCAGAAAGCCGCATCATGGAGAACACATGGCAAGCGAACATTCAGCCAAACCGATCATCATTGCCCGGAACGTGCACAAATGGTACGGACATTTCCATGCCCTGAAAGGAATTAACATGGAAGTTAAAAAGGGGGAGGTCATTGTGATCTTCGGTCCTTCAGGGTCTGGCAAATCCACGTTCATCCGCACCATAAACCGCCTGGAGGAACACCAGGAAGGCCAGATCATTGTGGATGACATCGAGTTGACCCACGATGTACGAAATATCGAAGCGGTGCGCATGGAAACGGGAATGGTTTTCCAGTTGTTCAACCTCTTCCCACACCTGACAGTCCTGCAAAACGTCACCATCGCTCCCATCCAGGTTCGCAAATGGGACAAAGCGAAAGCAGAGGAGATCGCCCGGCAACTGCTGGAGCGTGTCGGCATCCCGGAACAGGCCGACAAATACCCTGGTCAACTTTCCGGCGGGCAACAACAGCGCGTTGCCATTGCGCGCGCCCTGGCCATGCAGCCCAAGATCATGCTTTTCGATGAGCCTACGTCCGCGCTCGATCCGGAAATGATCAAAGAAGTGCTAGACGTGATGATCGAACTGGCAAAGTCTGGGATGACCATGCTCGTGGTCACGCACGAGATGGGCTTTGCCAAGGCCGTTGCCGACCGTATGTACTTCTTCGATGATGGGCAAATTGTCGAGAGCGGTACACCCAACGAGATCTTCAGCGACCCGAAAGAAGACCGTACCAAATTGTTCCTCTCCCAGATCCTGTCACATTAGAAATAGCAAAAAGTTCCGCCTGTCCCAGCAGCAGGCTCTCGACCAACAATGTGAGAAGAGAAACGACAGAAAAAACTTGCCAGAAACAGCAAAATCGTCTATGCTTATTTTGTTGCGTTCACCCGGTTCTGAAAGGAGGCTGCGACATCACGAACAAAATCCTTTAGAATCTTCGTTCCGTTCTCGAAACCACAATTCCCTGGAGGAAAAAATGAAAAACCTTATCACCCTGGCCAGCCTGGTGGCTATTGTTGCGCTTGTCCTGACCGCCTGCGGCGGGGGAGGCGCGAAAGCCGACAACCTGCTGGATGACATCAAAGCGCGCGGCTATATCATGGTCTCGACCGACCCGAACTATGAGCCGCAGTCGTTCCTGAACACGGACGGCAAGCGCCCGTCCGATACCAAATGCCCGTCCGATGCGCTGACAACTGCCGAAATGCAAGGCTTCGATGTGGATGTCGCCAAGGCGATCGGCGCCGCCTTGGGCGTGGAGGTCTGCTTCGCCACCCCCAACTGGGACGTCATCACCGCCGGGAACTGGTCCAACAAATGGGACATCAGCGTCGGTTCGATGACCATCACCACCGAACGCCAGAAGATCCTCGATTTCAGCGCACCGTACTATTACACCCCGGCCGTCGTTGCGGTAGGCGCGGATGCAACCTTTGCATCCCTGGATGACCTGGCTGGACAGGCGTTGTGCGCAGGCGTTTCTACCACCTACGACACATGGCTGAATAAGGGCGATCTTGGCCTGCCCGAAACCTCCATCTATGCCCAGCCGCCAGAAGACGTCGTCCCGGTCCTGCTGGACACCGACCAGGAATGCGCCCAGGCGCTGGCTGCTGGTCGCGAAGATTTCGTCGGCTATGTGACCTCGCAAACCGTGGTGAACGCCAACATTGCCGCCGGTCTGCCCGTCAAACAACTCGGCTCCCCGGTCTTCTCCGAGGACCTGGCGCCAGCCTACGATAAGGCTTCGACACTCAACAGCGAGTCCCTGCGCGCCGAAGTGGACAAGATCATCACCGCCATGCACGAAGACGGCACCTTGAGCGCCCTCTCCATGCAATGGTTTGGCGAAGACCTGACCCTGGCTCCCAACAAGTAAACATTCCACACACATCCTGGAAGCGGCGGACTTGCCGCTTCCAGGACAATTTTCCCTACCCGCCAAGGAGGTAGAGATGGAGCAAACAGATAAAAGCAAAGGGAAGAACAAGAGCCTTGCTGATCAGATCTATGAAGCGCAAGTGCGGCGGAAACAGATTTTCTCGGCCAACGTCAGCATTTCATGGATCGTCCTGCTTTTATTTTTGCTGTATCTTTTCAGCGGTACATCCTTCTCCATTGGGGAAATCCAATTAAAAACCATTCAACTCGACGGAGAGTTCATCAAGCAAAACCTGGCGTTCGTTGCCAGCGGCGCAGGCGTTACCATTTTCATTTCCGCACTCTCCATCATGCTTGCGACAAGCCTGGCGCTTTTGGCTGCCCTGGGAAGGCTTTCGAGTTTCCCGCCAGTCTATGCGTTGAGTACTTTCTATGTATCCCTCATTCGCGGCACGCCGCTCTACCTGCAAATTTTCTTCTTTTTCCTTGCCCTGCCGCAACTGGGAATCATCCTGCCCGGCCTGTGGGCCGGCGTGCTGGCGCTTGGACTCAACTATGGCGCCTACGAGAGCGAGGTCTTCCGCGCCGCCCTGAGTTCTGTCGGCAAGGGACAGCGCGAGGCGGCCTTTGCCATCGGCATGACGCAGGGACAGATGATGCAGCGCATCGTCCTGCCCCAGGCGCTGCGCTTTGCCATCCCGCCGCTGGGCAACGACTTCATTTCCATGCTCAAAGACTCGGCGCTGGTGGCAGCCACAGGCTTCGTCCATGAATTGATGTGGCGCGCGACCAAAGTCGGCCGGGCCACCTTCCACAACCTGGAAGCGCTCATCATGGCCGCCATCTTCTATTGGGTCATGACCCTGGTGTTCAGTTATTTCCAAAACCGCATCGAAACCAACCTGGCCAAGGGAGACCGCTAACATGTCCATCATTGTTAAAATCTCCAATCTCAACAAATACTTTGGCCGCCTGCACGTCTTGCGAAACATCAATTTGGAAATCTCGCGCAGCGAAGTGGTCTGCATCATTGGGCGCAGCGGCTCGGGGAAAAGCACGCTCTTGCGCTGCATCAACTTCCTCGAAGAGCCTTCTACCGGGGAGGTCGAAGTCGAAGGCCTGGTGGTCAAGGCCGGAGGGAGGAACAAGGAACACCGCAACCTGGTGCATGGCATCCGCTTGAAGACCGGTATGGTGTTCCAGGAATTCAACCTCTTCCCCCACATGAGCGTCCTGGAAAACGTCATCGAGGGACCGGTTACGGTCAAGAACATGGACAAAGCCAAGGCCATCGAAATTGCGGAGATGAACCTCGAACGGGTCGGCCTGATCGAAAAAAAGAACGAATACCCCAACCGGCTCTCCGGCGGACAAAAACAGCGCGTTGCCATCGCGCGCGCCCTGGCCATGGAACCGCGCGTCATGCTCTTCGACGAACCCACCTCTGCGCTCGATCCCGAACTGATCGGCGAGGTGCTGAACGTCATGAAAAAAGTTGCCACCGAAGGCATGACCATGCTGGTGGTCACACATGAAATGGGCTTTGCCAGGGATGTAGCCGACAGGGTAGTTGTGTTGGGCGAAGGCACCATCATCGAAGAAGGCCCACCTGCGGACATCTTCTCCAACCCAAAACACAACCAGACCAAAGCGCTGATCGACCGCTACCGGTCAGCGGAAAGATAACAACCAGCCGCAAACCGAATTCCCGTCACGCCTGTGGCGGGAATTTTTGGCAGTATAATCAGCCCGCATTTTCAACCAGGAGAACCAAACTGCATGGACTCACAACGAACATCGAAAAGCGGGCAATACTGGAAAGAGCATATTCTGAGTTGGGAAGCCGGCGCCTACTACAAGGATACGCCGCACAAAGCCGGTCCCTGGGATCGCCTCTCGACCATCTTCCGCGGGGAAGCCATGTACGTGCGCATGAACGCCGCCCTGGACCTGCTCAAGCCGCACGTTGCCGGTAAAATCATACTGGATGTCGGCTGCGCTTCGGGACGGTTCGCCTTCCAATTGCTGGAGGCAGGTGCGGCAAAGGTGCATGGCGTCGACATTTCCCCGGAAGCCGTCCAAATTGCGGAGGAACGCCGCGCGCAAGCGGGACTGAATGCAGACCGGCTGGCATTTTCCATTGCGGACGTCGTCCATCCAAACGCCCCGCTTCCCAAATCGGACCTGGTAACTGCCCTGGGCGTCATCGAGTACTTCGACCCTGGAACCATGTCCGCCTTCCTCGGCAACTTGCAGGCGCCCTACTTCTTCCTCGACTTCCCCGACATCTCCCGCCGCAGGGAATTCCCCACCTGGGCGCTGCGCCAGGTCTACATCCGCGTCAACCGCCTGCCGGGGGTCTATCTCTACCGCCCGGAAGAATTCACCCGCCTGGCCGAACCCTTCGGCTTTCGAGACATCCGCGTGATCAGACGCGACACCTTCTTCTTTGCCACCAACCTGCCCCAATGATGAATTCCAAAATCGCCTGCCTGACCCTGGACATGGAGCCTGACTACGGCGACCCGCAGGGACGTATCCGCCTGCTGGAAAACCCAGCATATTTCGAGCGCTACACAGACATCATCCGGAAGCACGGCGGCAAAGTGACCATGTTCACGGTCACCTCGTTGTTCGAGCGCTACGGGGGATATTTCAAAAGACTCGCCGGGGAAATCCCTCTCGAATACGCCGCCCACTCCTACAGCCATGACCCGGCGAATGCCGACAGCCGCGAGGAGATCGAAGCCTCGCTGCGCGCCCTGCGACAGTTCGACGCCCAGGCCCTGCCCGGCTATCGCGCCCCGATCGGGCAGATCACCCAGGCCGGCCTCGCTCGCCTGCTGGATTCCGGCTTCGCCTACGACGCCAGCCTCTACCCCTCCTTCCGGCCCGGCAGATACGGCTACTCGAACCTGGGTATGCCAAACACGCCCTTCCGGGTGAAGCGCGGGGATGAGAACCTGGTCGAGTTCCCGTTCACCAGCCTGTCGGGAGTCCGGATCGTGTTCGGCCTGAGTTACGTCAAACTGCTGGGGTGGAGATTGTATTCCTCGCTGTGGAAAAGGTTCGGCCTGCCCCATGTCGCGCTGGCGCTCTCGCATCCCCATGATTTCTATTTCCACGAGTTAGCAAAATACCACCCAGCCGGACTCGAGAAACTAGCTTTTTCCCGCAACGCGAAGCGCGCCTTCGACTACTACGACAACATGCTCACGGAACTCCAACGCCAGGGATATGAATTCCGCTTTGTCAGCGAGGCTTATCACTACACGCAAAGCGCATCCGGCCTGTACGAAATCGCGTTGGCAGAGTGGGAAAACACAAAGAGGCTGTCTAAAAAGTCGAATTAATTTTATAAACTCCCACATCAAGGTATAAATAGCTTATAGGCAACGAGAGTTGCCAGCCGCCAGCCTGCCCCCTCAGGCTAATGTGTTTATAAGTTCATTTTTTCCAGTCTCTTCCTCAACATTTAAATCAAATCCCGACGCCCAGTTTATTTAACACTTAGGGTAGAAAGCTATCGCTTATCATACAGCACTTGTAACAAGTTGGCCGCCTTCTGTTTGGCTGCGTCCGTTCGTTTATCATAGCGCATAATAATTCCGGCGTTCCTATCAGCGCAAGATTAGAATAGCCCAAACTATCAAGACAACATAGAAAGCTGGCACAACAAGCAGCACAATAGCTGTGCCAAACAAAGTTAACAAGGCGGTTTGGGTTTCTGGGGATAATTTGCGGGCTTTTAGCACCTGGCTAAAGGCATTCTGTAAGAGTTTTGGAAGGGTAATTTTTTGAGACGTAGCAGCACTCCCTGAGTAGTTGTGTTGCTCCCGTACGGGACCAGCGGCTGCAACCGCTGGTCTTTTTTTTAGTGTCAAATTCTCTGTCGTATATCTTAGCCCATACTTATCCATGAGATCAATACTCCTTTCCGCTGCACGCAACTGGTTGTGTTTTTCTCGCCTTCCCGTGTGATTGCGGCAACAATCACACGGTTTTGCTTTTGGCAGATTATCGCATACAAACCTGAAACAAATATGTGACCGAGGTACTTTGTACCCCTTTACAATTTTGTCAACCTTGCCGTTAATGTTCTAAATTTTGCGCATTGTACCTAACCCGGACGAGCCGGAACCAAAAAGGTTCACCGCAAAGAGCGCGAAGTTTTTAAAAGGTTTCCTTTGCGTTCTTCGCGTGCTAACTGCCCGAAAGGGTATGGCGGTTCAAAAATTCTTGCACAAAAAACAAGAATTTCACTGTTAAGGTACTAAAAAACCGTAAAATGCAAGCAAACGTTTGTTTTATTTATTTCGGCCTGCCCAGATTGTCTATCGCGCCGTGTTTAGCATCTGTGCTATACTTGAATTATGAAGAACATGGGCTTAGGAAAAAGTGATTGGTATTTCATTCTATTTTTACTTGTGCTCTGCGCTTTGACATGGCTGAATGAGCTGAATGAATTGGGATATGGCGTTATTGCTTTTCTGCCCCTCATGCTTTTGGAAATTTGGCTTGCAAAGAAAGCCTGGGGAAGAAAAGCCCGGTTAGGGCTGGGCTATTTTTTTTTAAACACCGTCGCAATCAATGAATTAATGTACAATCCATAGGCACTTAGTTAGGCGGATTTTGGTCATAAAAAAAACAAAAAACCCCGTCTATGACGGGGGGATGCGCTGGGAGGGACTTGAACCCTCACGCCTTGCGGCACATGGCCCTCAACCATGCCTGTCTGCCAATTCCAGCACCAGCGCGGGCAGGTCGTATTATAATCGCCTTCACAAGCCTGTCAACCCAATCGAAAACCGGGAGGTTGCATGACAAAAATCGTTGTAGACGCCATGGGGAGTGATGATTTTCCTAAACCAGACGTAGAGGGCGCTGTGATGGCTTCCCGCGAATATGGCGTGGAGGTCATCCTCGTAGGGGACGAATCGAAGATTGAGCCTGCGCTTGCTTCCGTCAAACCGGGCGACCTGCCCATCCGCATTGTCCACGCCCCCGAAACGCTGACCATGCAAGACAAGGGCATGGCGCTGGCGCTCAAGGCGCGCCGTCCCAATGCCAAGAACTCGATGGCGGTGGGCATCGACCTGGTCAAGAACGGCGCAGCGGACGCCTTCGTCACGGCCGGCAACACCGGCGCGGCCATGGCAACCGCCTACTTCCGGCTGGGCGTCATCCCCGGCGTGGACCTGCCCGCGCTGGCGCCCGTCTTCCCCACCGCCGCCGGGACCTGTGTGGTGCTGGACGTAGGCGCCAACCCGGACGTAAAACCGCAGAACCTGTTGCAGTTCGCTGTCATGGGGAGCATCTACGCCGAAAAGGTGCGCGGTGTGAAATCCCCCAAGGTCGGGCTGGTATCGAACGGCGAGGAGGAAGGCAAGGGCAACCACCTGGTCAAGGAAGCCACGCCGCTCTTCAAAGCCTCCGGGCTGAATTATTACGGCAACGTCGAAGGCAAAGAAGTCATCGGCGGGGTCGTGGATGTGGCCGTGACGGACGGCTTCGTGGGCAACGTCATGCTGAAAACGGCAGAAGCGGTGGCAATGTTGATCGTGGACAAGATCAAGGAGGCCATCAAAGGCGGCGGGCCGTTGGCGATGCTGGGCGGGCTGCTGGTCAAGCCTGCGCTGGGTAGTATCAAAAAATTACTCGATCCCAGCGAATATGGCGCCGCTCCCCTCCTGGGTATCAACGGGCTGGTCTTCATCGGGCATGGCCGTTCGGATGCAATTGCCATCAAGAACGCTGTCCGCGTGGCAAAAGAAGCCGCCGAAGCGCATGTGATCGAGGCGCTGAAAGCCGCCATCGAGGAGAGTTTGAAAGTCAAATAATGTAGCGCCGGGCTCCGCCCGGTACCGACCATACCACTTCGTACCATTTCATGGCACAAGTGGCACAGGCAGGTCGGCGCTGCGCACCAATGAACCGGATGTAAGAGTGACTGTCAAAGGCAAAAAGGCTATGAACCATCCTCCCACAAAACTGGACTTGACTTCACTGGAAAAGGCGCTTACCTCGTTGTCGCAACTTTACCCGCGCGTATCCGATGAAGCCTTCATGTCCAAACAGGATCATGTCGTTCGGTTTGGATTGCAAGCCGGATTGGTCCAAAACCTCGAATTTACCTATGAAGTCTGCTGGAAGATGATGAAGCGCTGGCTGGAGGTCAATGCCGGTGAAAACGTGGAGGGCGTGACGCGGCGAGAGTTATTCCGCATGGCCGCAGAAAACCATTTGATCGAAAACGTGGACGCCTGGATGACCTTCCGTGAATTGCGTAACCAAACATCACATCGCTACGACAGTAAATTGGCAGAGGATGCCCAGGTCCTGATTGCCGACTTCATCCGCGCCGCAGAACGCCTGCTAGGATACCTGAAAGCCCACAATGATTGACCTGACTCCCGCGCAACGGCAAACCATCGCCGATATTTTGCAAAGGCTGGCGCCAGATTGTGAAGCGCGCGCCTTTGGTTCACGGGTGAGAGGCGCGGCCAGGTCTTACTCCGACCTCGACCTTGCCATTGTGGGCAGGAGCAAACTGCCTTTCAAGAAATTGGCCGCCCTGCGCATCGCCTTCGAAGAATCGGACCTGCCCTTTCGCGTGGACGTGCTGGATTGGCATTCCGTCTCGCCCGAATTTCGAAAGGTCATCGAGCAAAATTACGAGACGCTTCGAACAGCAAACGCAGGGCCAGGCGTCTATGCAACAGGCAAGTAGGAAGACGTATCCGGCATCAAATTCATCTGTGTTTATCTGTGGTTACAGCGTCCCCTTTAGGGATGTGTGGTTCAAAAAGAGAGAAACATGAAAATCATCAAAAACGAAAAATTGATCAAACGAAACAACAAGATTGGGAAATGGGTCAGTTTGGCTGGAATGGTCGTCATTTTTGCCGTTGCCTATTTTGCGTTCCAAGCCTTACTCAATCCCGAAACAGCAACTGGTACAAGCCAACTCTTTATATATGGCGGTTTGATCATTGGGATTTTGATTTCCCAAATCAGCATGTACTTCGGCAACCGCTGGGGGCAATCGCCGCGCCCCGACGAGAAACTGGACGTCGGCCTCAAGGGACTACCCGGAGATTTCGTAATATATCACTGGATGACAGCCGTTCCACACCTGCTGGTAGGACCGTCCGGCATTTGGGTGCTGATCCCTTATCAATTACGCGGCAAGGTTACCTATCAAAAGAACCGCTGGCGCTTGACCGGCGGCGGCTTCATGCAGGGTTACATGCGCCTGTTCGGGCAGGAAGGCATTGGCCGACCCGAACTGGAAGCCGAGGCCGAGATCGATGCTGTCCGCAAGGCGCTGGCCGCGCAGATGGAGGAGAGCGAGATTCCACCCATCCAGGCCGCGCTGGTCTTCACTGCGGACGGGATCGAGATCGAAGCCGGGGACTCCCCCTTGCCCGCCCTGCCGCTGAAAAAACTCAAAGAGTTCATGCGCAACAAGGCTAAGGAAAAGCCCATTACAGTTGCCAGCCTGCAAGCAGTCAAGGGAGTTTTACCTGAATAACGCTGCTCAGACCAAATACCCGGACACGGACGACACAGATAACACGGATCATCACGGATTGCCTGAAAAATCCGTGTACCGCCGTGCAATCCGCGAAATCCGTGTGCGTTTTTTATGATACACTTGTTCTAACTTTCCACTCGCTGCCCACTACTCTCTGCTCTCTAATTTCTACTCTCTACCCACATGACCACATTCGTAGCCCTGGACATCGAAACCACCGGCCTGGAGGCCGAGCGCGACGCCATCATCGAGATCGGCGCAGTGCGCTTCAACGAGCGCCGCATCGAGGATGAGTGGACTTCGCTCGTCAACCCCGGGCGGCACATCCCCGAATTCATCACCGGCCTGACCAGCATAGACGACTCCATGCTGCGCCAGGCGCCGCGCTTCCGCGACATCGCGCACGAGCTGGAGGCCTTCACCGGCGACTCGCCGGTCATCGGGCACAATGTCCGCTTCGACCTGGGCTTCCTGCAAAAGGGCGGCATCCTGCGCTACAACGAGGTCATCGATACGTACGAACTGGCAGCCGTGCTGATGCCTTCCGCGCCGCGCTACAATCTGGGGTCGCTGGGGCAGCAACTGGGCGTGTTGCTGCCCGCCACCCACCGCGCGCTGGACGACGCCAGGGTGACGCAGGTCGTGTTCCTGCGGCTGTGGGAGATGGCGCAGTCGCTGCCGCTCGACCTGTTGGCCGAGTTTGTGCATCTTTCTGAGCCGATCTCCTGGGACGCGACCTGGGCCTTCCGCGAGGCGCTGCGCATCCGCTCCGGGACAGGGAAACCGCCCTCGAAGGCGAGGCAGGCCCAAAGTCGGGAAAGAAGCGTGGAGTTCCCCTACTTCGCCGCCGAGCGCGAGGGCGACCGGCATCCACCCCTGCAGACCGTCGAAAGCGTCCTGCCTCTGGACGAAGAAGAAACCGCCTCCATCCTGGAATATGGCGGGCCGTTCTCGCAATATTTCGAGGGATACGAGCAGCGCCCCGAACAGGTGGAAATGCTGCGCGCCGTGACGGACGCGCTCTCGTATGGCAAGCACTTGATGGTAGAGGCCGGTACCGGCGTCGGAAAATCTTTCGCTTACCTCGTCCCGGCTGCGCTGTTCGCCA
The DNA here is from genome assembly GCA_049323115.1 of Chloroflexota bacterium. Classification (GTDB taxonomy): domain Bacteria; phylum Chloroflexota; class Anaerolineae; order Anaerolineales; family Villigracilaceae; genus JAABUE01. The sequence continues at coordinate 14,532 of JBMOMP010000078.1, read as the reverse complement.
CGCAGAATAACACCCGCGTGGTGGTCTCGACCAACACCATCAACCTGCAAGACCAACTCATCAAAAAAGACATTCCCGACCTGCGCGCGGCGTTAGGGCTCGACCTGCGCGCGGCCGTGCTGAAAGGGCGCGCCAATTACCTGTGCCCGCGCCGCCTGCACTACATGCGCGGGCGTTTCCCGGCGGACGAGAACGAGATGCGCGTACTGGCCAAGGTGCTGGTCTGGCTGCTGGAGAACCGGTCGGGCGACCGCAACGAGATCAACCTGACCGGGCCGGTCGAGCGCGAGATCTGGACGCGCATCTCGGCCGAGGACGACGCCTGCGGCGGCGAGACCTGCGTCAAAACCACCAACGGGGCCTGCCCGTTCTACAAGGCGCGCCAGGCGGCCGCGGCGGCGCATGTGCTGGTCGTCAACCACGCCCTGCTGCTCTCGGACATCGCCGCCGGGAGCCGCGTGCTGCCGGCCTACGAGCACCTGGTGGTGGACGAAGCCCACCATCTCGAATCGGCCACCACCAACGCGCTGTCGTTCCGGCTGTCGGAATATGACCTGGGACGGATGCTGAAGGAACTGGGCGGGACGACCGCCGGACTGTTGGGGCGCATCCTGGGCGAGACGAACGACGCGCTTCGTCCCTCGGACTTCGGCCTGCTCCAGCAAAAAGTGGCGCGCGCCGCCGACCAGGCCTTCCGCTTGGAGAACCTGAACCGTGAGTTCTTCCAGATCCTGGGCGAATTCGTGGCCTTCCTGCGCGAGGGGCAGCCGCCCAGCAACTACGCCTGGCAGGCGCGCATCCTGCCCGCCACGCGCACCCTGCCCGGCTGGGACGACGTGGAAATGGCCTGGGGGCAGACCGGCGAGACGCTGAACCACCTGCTCAAGAACCTGGGCGACCTGCACCAGAACATTGCCTCGCTATACGCCGACGGGCATGACCACCTCGAAGACGTGATCAGCGACCTGGGCAACCTGTATCGGCGCATGGCGGAGGCCGAGGCGCAGGTCAACGCCATGATCAGCAAACCGGACGCCGGCACCGTCTACTGGCTCGAGGTCAACCCGCGCGGCGAGAGATTGTCGCTCAACGCCGCGCCGCTGCAGGTCGGCGACCTGATCCAGAAGCACCTGTGGAACGAGAAAACGAGCATGGTGCTGACCTCCGCCACTATGATGACGCACGGCTCGTTCGACTACATGCGCCGCACGCTGGGCGCGGAGAGCGCCGACGACATGACGCTGGGTTCGCCCTTCGATTACGAGAATTCCACCCTGCTGTACCTGCCCAACGACATCCCCGAACCCAACCAGCCCGGCTACCAGCAGGCGCTCGACCGCGCGCTGGTGGCTACCGCCAAAGCCACCGGCGGACGTATGTTGGTACTGTTCACGTCCTACGCGGCGCTGAAAAAGACCTCGCAGGGCATCAGCGGGCCGCTTGCCAGGGAAGATATTTACGTACTGGAACAGGGCGACGGGGCTTCGCCGAACACGCTGCTGGAATCCTTCAAGGCCACCGAGCGGGCTGTGCTGCTGGGTACGCGCTCCTTCTGGGAGGGGGTGGACATCCCCGGCGACGACTTGTCGGTGGTGGTCATCACCAAACTGCCCTTCGACGTGCCGACCGACCCGCTCATTGCCGCCCGCTCGGAGATGTACGAAAACGCCTTCAACGAATACTACCTGCCGGAAGCCATCCTGAAATTCCGCCAGGGATTTGGGCGCCTGATCCGCTCCCAGTCCGACCGCGGCGTGGTGGCCGTGCTGGACAAGCGCGTGATGACCAAGCAATATGGGCGCCTGTTCCTCGAGTCCCTGCCGCAATGCAACGTCAAGCAGGGGCCGCTGCAAAACCTGGCGCGGCTGGCAGGCCAGTGGTTGGGGATGTAAGTCTGTAAAATTTATCATTTCCCTCTGCAACAAAATTGTAATACCGATACCTTCAAAACTATGTAATATTAGGGTTGAGGTTCACCTTGGATTCCTCGAACGCCATTTTTTTCACACAGTAGCATGAGGCTATCTGTGTAGAAAGGATGCAAGATAATGAAAACCCTCCATATCATTCTTTCCGTGCTGCTGGCAGTGTTCCTGTCAGCCAGCCTGGCGCCCCCCGCCAGCGTGGATGCCAGTTCGGATGACGCGCCACTCACCATCACAGACGCCAGCAAATCGAAATCGAAGCCGGTTCTTATCAAAATCAAGAACAAGGCGAACAGTTACGTTGTCGTGATCCTGGATCACCGAACAGAGGCGCATGACTATACTTTTTCCGCAGCCCCCGGCACCAACCAATATTGGGTCTATTCCGGTGGATACAATTATCACTACACGGCTTGCGGAAAATCCGTGCACGGCCATAAAACTTTCAACAAAGGAACCAGCCTGACAATCACGTGTCCCAAGGGATGAAGTTCGTAAAGATACATTCCCCCAGCCAGGAAAGACCCTAAAGGCTTCAAGAGCCTTTAGGATCTGCAACGGCCTCTATTTGCAGGAACACTTCCACAACATGTGAGTCGAAGTGTGTCCCGGCCTGCTTGCCGATGTACTGACGGACTTCTTCCAACGGCATTGGTTTGCGGTAAGGCCGGTCGGAGGTCAGCGCATCCCACACATCCACAACAGAAAAGATGCGGGCTGGAAGGGGGATTTGCTCGCCACGCAAACCACGGGGGTAACCCGAACCGTCCCATTTTTCGTGATGACAATAGGGAATGGCAATGGCCGGTTTCAAAAACTCGATTGGGCTTAACATCTCGTAGGCAAGGTCGGGATGCTGCTGCATCAATTCGCGCTCCTTCGGGGTTAGATCGCCGGGTTTGAGCAGGATGCCATCCGGGATGCCCATTTTGCCGATGTCGTGCAACAGCGCGCCGCGTTTAATGTGTACCAGTTCCTCGTCATCGAAACCCATTTTTCGCGCCAATTCCTGGGTCAGGGCGGTGACACGCTGGGTGTGGCCTTCTGTCTCTTTATCACGCAAGTCCAGCGCCCTTACCCAGCCTTGCAACGTGGCTTCATAAGCAATTTGCAGTTCAATATTCGCATCCTGTAATTTGTCGAATAGCCGGGCATTGTTGATTGCCATGGCCGCCTGGTCGGCAAAGGCCGAAAGCAACTCCAAATCACTGTCTTTAAATAAACCCGTATGGATACGGTTATCGACGAACATAACTCCTATAATCTCGTCTTTCAATTTCATGGGGACACACAGGATAGAACGAAGTTGCAGGGACACTACGCTTGCTTCCATCCCAAAACGGGGGTCTTCCTGGGCGTTGGTGGTCAGCACCGGTTCACCGGATGACACTACTTTCTGCACGATGGTGCGACTGAGGGCAAAGGCCTCCGCGTCCAGATCGATCTGGTCGATGCCGCGCGCAATTCGGACGGTCAGTTCACCGCTATCCTCATCACGCAGGACCAAAAAACCCCGCTCGGCTTGCACCAGGGCAATCAACGAGTCCATGACCTGTTCCAGGACCCGATCCAACCCCAAAGAGGAATTGATCACATGCCCCATCTCTACCAAGGTCTTCAATTTGTGCTTGCCCGTTTGGAGGCGTCCGGTCACTCCGCCCTGCAAGTGGCCGATAGAATTGGCAATCTGTTTTAAATCTTGAAGGACACTCGAAACATTAGGATCAGCAACATGAGAAAGGTTCTCTATTGCTTTCAGCAATAAAAGATTCAAGTCTTTAAATTGCCCCGTAATGATTCGAGAATCAGTAGGCTTATCGAACATGCGAACCTCCAGTCATGCCAACAATATCATTGTACAATCCTTTGACATATGAATCAATCGCATGTTTCTGTTTTTGCCACACCCTGACCCTCATATACCACCCTTACCTTGTCGGATGTATGATCGGGTTGCAACCGCTATCCGCTCGCGGTTCGAGCGCGATGGAGAAATATTACTTACATCCCGCCGATTCCCACTGGGGGTGCATAGATTTCCATAGGCTTACGACCTGTTCCATTTCGTTCACCGCTTCCCGCCACGCCCCTTCAGGATCATTTCCATTTGCCACGTTTTGAAGCATGGTATCCACAATGCCGGGGGTGCCGAAGACCTCCCACGCCCAGGGCGGGGCAATATCAGAGCGCTTGAATTGCCCCTGACTGATCGAGCCCATGTTCATGGCGGGGTGATTGATGAGAGCCGACCAGTCATAAAAGGATTGAATCCAATCTGCATGGTCTTGTGTGTATGTAGATGGAGCAATCAGTGTGTCTTCCCGAACCGATGTAAGTGGTGGGATCATATGCCCAGGCAGGACATTATCGTAGCGCAGTAGCCTGTCGCCGCTTACCAGCCATTGCAGGAAGGCTATGGCTTCGGCTTGATTCTTGGTGCCAGAGGCGATGGCAAAACGACTCCACACGCCGAGCGTCACTTTTTGTTCGCCCCAAGGTGGAAAGATGACTGTGACTTTATCAGCCAGTTCGGGGTGCGACTCTTCGAGCTGCACCCCTAGGCGACCTGCGTACATTGCCATTGCAACACGCCCGTTGACGAAGGCATCTATTTGTTCGGGAAAACCCCAGGTGGTGAAACCGGGCGGGGCATATCGAGTCAATGCCTGCCATCGGCGGACTGCTTCGAGGGCTTGTGGCTCGCCAAACACGACTCTCCCATCGCAGGTAAAATAGTCGCCGCCGTTCTGCCAGAGAAAGGTGGAGAAATAATTGACAGTGGCGATGTTGTGTCCTGCGGGCAGGGCTATGCCATAGGTTTGGTTATTCGTAAGAATCTTTGCGGCTCTTAGAACTTCATCATACGTTGCAGGCAGAGGAAGCCCAACCTGCTCGAACAAATCCTTGCGAACCCATAGACCGTACACACTGACAGCATACGGCACAGCGTAGGCTGTTCCATTTTGACGGAAGAGACTGCCTTCCACAAAATCGTCTGCGCCGATGTTTGCAACCACGTCATCGAGTGGGAGGAGATAACCCGCGTCAGCCCACTGGGACATAAGAGCAGGCTCGATTTCAAAGATGCCGAGGTCTGCGCCTGAGGCAAGGGATGTGAGAAGCCTCGTTCCACGCGATGCTGGCGAAGCAATGACAATATCCACTTCGATGCCTGGGTTGAGGCCCTGATATTCCGCGATGAGGGATTGTAAAACCGCCAGTTGGTCAGGGTCGCTTTCGGTGGTGAAGAAGGGGATAATTTTCGGGGAGGATGAATCCGTCGAAACGGTAACAGGCGCAGTCGGAGTCGGAAGCGGAGAGGTCACAACAGGCGCGCAAGACGCCATCAAGGTCAATGCCAGGATAAACGATGTGGCCTTGCTTACCTTGAACGACAGAAAAGAGTGTTGCATATTTTGATTCTATCTACTGGCTGCGACGATCACTATCCGGCTCAATCCTCCTGTCCTTCTCCGAAGATCATGCGGCCAGCCTCGACCGGTTTCCGCCTGAGCCGCGCAATCAGCACCGGAATATAAGGCAGAACGACGGCCCCTGCGGCTGCCAGCAACAGTCCCAGCGAAAGGGGGCGGGTAAAGAACACGCTCAGGTCGCCCTGACTGATCGAGAGAGCGCGACGAAATTGCGCTTCGGCCATTGGCAACAGAATCGCGCCGAGGATGGTCGGCCCGACCGGGAATCCATACCGACGCATGAAAAAGCCCACGACGCCGATCGCGTACATGATCATAACATCCACGAAGCTATTGGAAATGCTGTAAACTCCCAGAGTACCAAAAACAAGAATGCCGGTATAAAGCGCAGAACGAGGGATTGCCAAGATCTTGATCCAGATGCGAATCAGCGGCAGATTCAAGATCAATAGCATTACGTTCCCGATGTACAGGCTGGCGATCAACGCCCACACCAGATCCGGCGATTTCTGGAACAACAACGGTCCGGGCTGTAAATTATAAATCTGGAACGCTACCAGCATGATGGCAGCCGTGGCCGAAGTGGGAAGCCCCAGCGTAAGCAATGGGACAAGCACGCCAGAGAACGCCGCGTTGTTGGCCGCCTCCGGCCCAGCCACACCCTCGATTGCGCCATGCCCCCATTCTTCTTTATACTTCGACAACCATTTCTCGGTCGTGTAACTCAGGAAGGTTGGAACTTCAGCGCCGCCGGCCGGCAAAGCCCCGAATGGAAACCCAAACAGTGTGCCGCGCAACCAAGCAGGCCATGAGCGCCGCCACTCGTCGCGGGTCATCCAGATGCTACCTTTTACGGGTACGATTTCTTCTTCGGTATGCCGCATTTGAGAGGCAACATACAACGCCTCGCCGACCGCAAAGAGGCCTACAGCCACCACGACAACATCAATGCCATCCAATAGTTCAGGCATACCAAAGGTCAGGCGCGGCTGACCGGTCAACACGTCAATGCCGATGAGGCCAATAAACAGGCCAATGAACAGGCTTATTATACCCCGCAATAGCGACTTTCCAACCAACGCTGTGACGCTCATAAAGGCCAACACCATCAATGAAAAATAGTCGGCGGGCTGGAACAGCAAGGCAAGTTTGGCAATGACCGGAGCCACAAATGTCAGCAACAGGGTGGAAATGGTCCCCGCTACAAAAGAGCCAACTGCGGAGGTGGCCAGGGCCGCGCCGCCGCGTCCCGACTTTGCCATGGCAAAGCCTTCGAATGTGGTCGCCACCGACGCAGATTCGCCGGGCGTGTTCAACAGGATGGAAGTAGTGGATCCGCCGTACATGCCGCCATAATAGATGCCCGCAAACATGATGAGCGCGCCGGTGGGGTCGAAGTTGTAAGTGAGCGGCAAAAGCAATGCCACGGTCAACGCCGGACCGATGCCCGGCAAAACGCCAATGGCGGTTCCCAGCGTGACGCCGATCGCCGCCAGCAGCAGGTATTGGGGGGCCAGCGCGCTGGCAAAGCCATGGAACAGGTTGATTAAGACATCCATGGGAAGGTCCTTATAAGATGCCTGTAAGTAATCCCGCCGGGAGTCGCACGCCGAGAACGCGGGTGAAGGTCAGATAGATGACAAATCCAAGCGCCATGCCTACAATGATATCGCGCCTCAGTCGCCTACTGCCCAGGATGCGTCCAACGACCGGGAAAAAGAGGGCAGTTGCAATGGTGTAACCCAACGGATGAAGCAGGGAGGCGTACACTATTAGCGAAAGCAGGCACAGGATGGTCGTGGTCCAGTCTGTGATGCCTTCCTCAGATGCAACCTCCGCCACGAGATCGTTATCCAACAGCACTGTCGTTCTCAGTAAAAACAAAAAACCGAGAATCAGGATACCGACCCCAACGACCTTTGGGAAAACGCGTGGTCCCACTACTATGAAGCCTGCCCCCGTGCCAATCTGTGATACCTGGGTGAGAATAATCCCACCCAGGCCAATCACAATCAGTGCAGCCAGGCGCAGGCCAAACAGCGCACGGGCTGAGTACATCGGTTTAGGGCTATGGACGTCTGTCATCATTCGATCAAGCCAATGTCACGCAGCACACCTTCGATACGCGTGATCTCATCATTGAGGAACGTCCCGAATTCATCGCCAGGCTTGAAGAAATCGGACCAGCCGTTCGCCTCCAGGGCCTGCTGCCATTCCGGGCTGTCGTGCATCTTTTCGATAACCGCCACGACCGCATCACGCTGCTCGGCGGTGAGATCTGGGGCGCCGAAAATCGCACGCCAGTTCATGAGCGCGACATTCACGCCCGCCTCTTTGACGGTCGGTGCATCCACGCCTTCCAATCGCTCTTCGCTGGACACAGCCAGAAGGCGCATCGTTCCCGCTTCCACCTGGTCCGCAAATTCGGAGACGCCGGACACGCCCGCGGTAACTGCGCCGGAAAGGATGGCCGCCGTGGCCTCGCCGCCGCCGGAATGGGCAATGTAGTTGATCTTGGCCGGGTCAACGCCGACTTCCTTCGCGATCAGACCGACGAGGATGTGGTCCGTGCCGCCGGCGGAGCCGCCGCCCCAACTGATGGACGTGGGATCGGCTTTGAAGTCGTCAATGAGTTGTTGAAGGGTTTCATATTCCGAAGCGGCTGGCACAACGATAGCCTCTGCCTCAGCGGTCAAAAGCGCAATGGGTGTGACTTGCGTCAGGTTCACCGGCGATTTGTTGGTCTGAATTGCTCCAACCATCACCAGGCCGCCCACTATCAACTCATGGGGATTGCCCTTCGCGTCACTGACAAATTGCGCCAGGCCAACGGTGCCGCCCGCGCCAGGAACATTATAGACCTGGACGGTCTGTCCTGTAATGTTTGCAATGATGGGTTGCATGGCCCTGGCTGTACCATCCCAGCCACCGCCCGGAGAGGCAGGCGCCATGATATTGATTGCCTCGGTTGGATATTCGTAGGCCGCCTCCGTGGGAGCCTCGGTCGCGACGGGAGCCTCTGTCGGCGCCTCTGTGGCAGCGGGTTCAGGGGCAGGCGCCTCGGTCGGGGTGGAAGCGGGGGCGCAGGCGGCAAGCGCAAAGGCGAGCGCAAGCGCCAGGGTCAGGAATATGTTCAACTTTCGATTCATTTTTCTTCTCCTTTAGTGAATTGGATTTCTTGAATCCGCTATTTCGAAGCGGCTCAATTCGTTGTCGAGCGCTTCCCACTCGGGCAGGCGCACCAAACGCTGGCGTTCGTTCCATTCGAGCATGGAGGGGATGAGCAAGTCGCTGCGGCGGGTTTTTTGCAGTACAGCCAGCGCGCTTTGCACAGCGCGCGCCGCCACCCGCATGGCAAGGTTGGGATGGATCACAATGCGATATCCCATCTCCTGGAGTTCGTCGTGTGAGACGGGCGGGGTCTTCGCGCCTTCGGTCATGTTGAAAAGCAGGGGGGCGTTGATCTGTTGGGGCAGCACGGCGATCTGGTCTTTTTGTGTGGGCGCTTCGACGAAAATAATGTCCGCACCCGCGCGGGCGTAGAAGTTGGCGCGGCGCACGGCCTCGTCCATGCCATGTGTAGCGATGGTATCGGTGCGGGCGATGATGAGCATTTCCTTGCGCGCTTGCACTGCGGCATGGACTTTTTGCGCCATTTCCTCGGCGGGAACAACCTCCTTGCCGTTGAAGTGGCCGCTCTTGTTGGGCGTCGCCTGGTCTTCGAGTTGAATCGCCGCTACGCCCGCATCTTCATAAACCTGGACGGTGCGCGTCACAGAAACAGCATTGCCATACCCCGTATCTGCATCTGCAATGACGGGAATGTTTACCGCTTTGACAATACGGCGAATCGACTCGATCATTTCGGTCATCGTGAGCAAGCCAATATCTGGCAAAGCAAACTGCACATTTGCGATCCCTGCCCCGCTGGCATATACCGCACTGAAACCGACATCCTCGACAAGGCGGGCAGACATTGCGTCCGCCGCGCCAGGTATGACCAGAATTCCAGGCTGCAAAAGAAGATTGCGAAGAATCTTTGCTGTCATTAAGTAATAGCATACTGACAGGGATTTAAAATCAAAACTCCCAAACGGCTGAATTTCTCCCCTCCGTTTGGGAGTGGGATTTCCCTCATCCCCAGCCCCTCTCCCTTCGGGAGAGGGGCTGGGGATGAGGGCGCTACTTCACCAATCCCAACCGAATCGCCTTGACCGCGGCGTGTGTGCGGTCATTTGTCCCCAATTTGTGCATCACCGTCTGTGCGTATCCCTTGACCGTTCCCGCGCTCAAGCCAAGCACATCGCCAATCGCCTGATTGGTCAATCCTTCCACCATCAAACGCAAAATATCCATTTCACGCGCAGTCAACTGCTCAACCACACCTTCTGGGGCTTCATTCGTCTTCTCAGCGCTCTCGAGATTTCGCAGAACATCCTGCAAAAACAGGCTGTCCACCAGCGATGTTCCCTGCGCAATGGAATACACCGCGGCGAGCAGTTCTTCGCGCGAAATATCCTTCAACACGAATCCTGAAGCCCCCGCTGAAAGAGAACGCAACAAGTATAATGTGCTGCGATACGTTGTCACCATGATAACGCGCGTATCCAATTTCGCCGCCCTGATCGCTTCGAGCGCCTGAATGCCATCCATGTCAGGCATACGGATATCCATCAGGACCACTTCTGGTTTGAGTTTCATCACCATCTCGAGCGCCTCGCGTCCGGTGCTTGCCTCGCCCAAGATCCGAATCCGCGAATCGCTCAACATGCTTCGCAAACCTGCGCGCACCATCGGGTGATCATCTGCAATGACCAGGCTGATCTCATTTGCCATCTTGACTCCTTTGTGAAAGAGACGCCAGCGGAATGCTCACATCCACGCGCGTGCCCCTGCCGGGTTGACTCTGGATCTCGAAGACGCCGTTGATCATTTGCGCCCGCTCCTGCATACTGACTAATCCCAAACGTTCGACTTCATCTTTTTGGATCAACAACGCATCAAACCCTTGACCCCAATCCTGTACGCGCAAAACCAGGCTTTGATCCTCCACTGACAGTTCAACTCGCACCCGTTGAGTCCGCGCGTGTTTGCGGACATTGGTCAACGCCTCCTGCGCAATGCGGAAGATGGATGCTTCCATCGAATGTGCAATTTGCAGTCCCTGGGTATCGATGACGATCTCCGCTTCCCAGTTTTGTTCTGCGCAAACCTCGGTCACGTATTGGCGGAGTCCCTGCTCCAATCCCAAGTCTTCCACCATCATCGGGCGCAGTTCGGAGATCACCCTGCGGGCTTCGTCAATAGACTGTTTGATCAGGGTCCTGCTGACATCCAGGGCTTGAAGCGCTCGCGCGTTCAATTGTGAACCGATCTGTGCGTTGAGCGTATTCAAGTGCATGTTGACAGAGATAATCAGTTGGGTCAGACCATCATGCAGGTCCAGGCCAATGAGGCGGCGTTCTTCATCCTGTATTTGCGCCATCCTACCGACCATGGAACGCAGGCGGTCTTCACGGTTGGCAAGTTCGCGCATCATCGTGTTGAAGGATGACGCCAGAAGTCCGAATTCGTCCTTGCCAGTGATCGCAACCGGCTCTTCGAGATTTCCATGCGTCACACGTTTCGCGCCATCCAGTAGTGCGGATGCGCGCGAGTTAATCTGCCGCGATAGTTGGAGCATAAACAGGATCGCAAATCCCGATATCAAGGCAACAGCAAAGATGCTCGCCACACTGGCGGTGTCGACCGCATTCAACAAGGATTGTTGTTCCTGCGAGAATTTTTCGGTCTCATGCGGCTCGATCTGTCCAACGATGACCTGTTGCCCCGCATTGAAGATAATGGAAATAAAATTGGCATACAGCGATTGCTGCAAATCGCGCCCGCCAATCAACTGGGTGCCCAACGATTTCAATTGATTGAAGACAGTGAGAGTCTCCTCCGCCCAGCGTTTTTCATCATCAGACCGCGCAATGTCGCGAAAGTCATTCACCGCCTGCTGAAATGCAATCACCGCGTCGGTAAATTGCACTCGTTTGTTCTCTTCCGGCGACGCCAGATACCCCGTCACAGCAGACAGCATGGCGCGCGAAGAATCCTGCATGGCTGTGACAATGGCGTGATATTCGACATCATCCGCATGGGCTGGCATCACATCATTGGACAGGAAAGCAGAAAACGCCAATTGCGCCTCCAGGAATTCGTCGAGACGATCCGTTTGGTTGTCGCGCAGCGTGATCAGTTCACCGCCTGCATCCAATGCCTGCTGATAGGACGCATCCAACGCTGCCGCCCATTGCTGTTCATTCGATTCGATCGCCAGTTGGCGATATTGCTCAAGGTCATTGGAGAAATTATCCAATTGTTCCATGAACTGGAATTTAAATCCGATCTCGCCGTTGATCTGGTAACGATACAATGCCGCCTCCGCATCCCGCAAATGCGCGTTCATTTGCACAGCCACCAGTTGTCGCTGGCGGATCTTCTCGATGGCTTCCAGCGAGTTGGAGATCGAGCCCGCCAGGTACACCAGCGCGAAGATGTTGGTGAATACCGTTGAACCAAAAAGCAAGACAAAAATAATCAGCCGCGTTCGCAGAGACATGGGCCAACTATAATCGAAATCACCGATAACATGAAGAAGTAAATACGCAAATACGATGGCCTCCCCTGTACGCTCAAACAGGGGAGGCCTGACCCAAGCAGGAGATACGCAAAAGAAACTCAGAGGCCGTTCAGGGTACTGCTCTGCTTTTGCATCTGGTCTGCCAACACCTTCCGCACCAGGTCGCACACTTCGCCGATATTGGCGTCTGCCAACTGGTAGAGCATTTCATTCGCCCGCCGCTCGCACAAAACAACCCCAACGGAACGCAATACAGCCAATTGGCGCGAGACTGTGGGCTGCCCGAAACCGGTCCGCGCAACGATCTCACTGACCGTCATGGGGCGCTCGCGTAAAATGTGCATGATCTGCAAGCGCGTGGCGTTGCCCATGGCTTTGCAAAAATTCGCTTGAATATCGAAAATCGAGCGTTCCATCATCATCCAATTATGAAAGAGGGAAATGGCGCTCCGCTGGCTGGTCACGTTCATCCAAGGGGCACAGAACCAGGAGGATGCGCGACGGCATGGAATCGACATTTTTCCATCGGTGAGGCAAATAGGCTTCGAAGAACAGGCTGTCGCCGGGTTCGAGCAAATACGTTTCCGTATCTACCGTATAAGAAAGACGTCCTTCCAGGCAATAGACGAATTCGCGCCCGGTATGTACGATCGGGTCGCGGCCACTATCCGCGTGCGGTTCGAGCGTGACAATGATCGGTTCGGCGCCAAAGCGCGGCATCCCGGCTGCCAGGTCTTCCATCGTCCCGTGTGAAAACATGGCGCGCGGACGTTCCCCTGCCCGCTGGTGAACAACCTTTTGCGTACCAAGCCCGGTCTCGAAGAACCTGGTCACTGGCTGCTGCAAGGCTTGGGCCAACTGTTGCAAAGTACTCACACTCGGCGAGGTGCGACCGTTTTCGATCAGGCTGAGCGTGTTTACATTCAAGCCGCTCCTCTCAGCCAGGGCGCGAATGGACAAACCGGTATTCGCGCGCATAAGACGCAAGCGCGCGCCGACGTCGATCGGCCCAGCGCCCGCAACGGAATAGGAAGGAACGGTATCTTCTACCCCTACAACCTGGGGTTGCACTTCGCTTTTCTCTTTCACATGTGACCGGTTCGCCATACCCGAACTCCAAAAATTCAACGGAACAACCAATATTATAGTTGATTAACCGGAATAAAGCAACAAAAAAAACAAACTATTGGGTATTTGCGCGCAGTGGAAATCCCCTATCCGCGCCTGCGCAGCCAGGCGACCAGTTGCGTCACCCCCAAAACTGTCACCAGTGTAAGCAACACGACCCATTCGAAGGTGAATTCCAACCGCACGAGCATTGCAATGCTGGCCAGGAGCAAGCCAGCCAACGCAACCACAGTCAGGCGCGCCAGGTGACGGCGTTCGAGGCTTTTCATCTCATCGTATTGTTTCTGTGTGCCCTGCTCGGCAGCAAAGCGCAGGCGGCGCATGAAATCGGCCAGGTCCCAGGCCAGCAATCCGCCCAAAGCGCCGGAGATCATCCAGCCGGGAGGAAGTTCGATCCACAAGCCAAAGCCTGCCAACGCCACCAGGGACAAGATGCCCAGCGAGGAAAACCACGTCCAACGCCGCCAGCCTGCGAATATCCATAGCGCGCCGAAGAGCAGCAAAATGCGCGCGATTTGCGCAAAACCAGCGCCCGCATAAGCGTACGATAACGAACCGGCACCCAACAAGACGCTGACGATAAAAGCGGCAAACGTCATGGGCGCACCCCGATGGCATGCAGCAAGGCCGGCGGCGGGCCGAGGCGACGCTTGACGACCAGGTCGAAGGGCTGCGCCACATCCCAATCCAATACCTGGACGCCGGCGCGCTGGAGTCTCTCCAAGGCCAGGCTGCGTTCCATGCGGACGATGCGCGCCGCCAGTTGTACGGAAGGCTGCCCCGGCAGGAAGCCCAACTCGAAGGCTACCGGGTCGGGGCTGACCACCATCACTTGGTAGCCGCGCGCCCGCAATTGGACCAGCACTTCCAGGTCGTCGACGTCCAGCGGGCTGACCAACACCACCTGGGAATGCGCCGGGAAGAAGCGCACCGGGATATGCTCCAGCCCAGAAAAGACCGGGGAACCGCCCGGCTGGGCGTGCGCCAGGGCCTGCAAGATACGCTCGCGCTGCACCTTGCCGTAGCCGGGCAGGGTCCAGTCAATGTAGCGCCCGTAATGCAGCAGCCCCACGCGGTTGCCTTGCGCCAGGAAAGCGTCGGCCAGCGAAGCGACCGCCAGCACAGAATATTCGAACAGGGAACGCCCATCGCGGAAGGAGTTCGTCTTCTCGCGCCCGTCCAGCACAATGCCTACATCGGCCACGCGCTCCTGCTGGAATTCGTTGGCATACAGTTCATCGCCATAGCGGGCGCTGGCGCGCCAATTGATCCAGCGCGGAGGGTCGCCCGGCTGGTATTCGCGCAAGCCGAAAAATTCCACGCCTGGCCCGCCCACCCGCGCGGGGATAGTCCCGGAGAAGACGCGCGTGCTGCGCGTACGGATGGGGACGTATTTCAAGCGAATCAAGGGAGGAAA
>JBMOMP010000077.1:0-7685 GCA_049323115.1 Chloroflexota bacterium | reverse complement strand
TGTTCCCATCTACGTCGCCAGCGAGCAGGCTGATCGGCAATTTTATGCTGGTTTCCCCTTCGGCCAGTACGGCTTGCCCTTGGGCGCTCAAAAAACCACTGGCTGTGGCTACGACTGTATATGTCCCCGGAGGAGCGGTCAGGCTGAAAATACCGTCACCGTTTACGTTCGCCACTGCCGCGACCGAATTATCCGCATTGTACAAACTGACCGTCACTGCTTTGCTGGCAAGGACCTGCCCGGCAAGCACCGGTTCGGCCGGGGTCGGGGAAGGTGAGGGCGTTGGTGTGGGAGGAATGTCCAGGATGGTGAGGGGAGCAGCAACAGACGCAATCTCTGTATAGACATTATCGCCTCTTGAAACGCGCGTTTGGCATCCAATCGTTGCTTGACCTGTTTGCAGGCTTGTAAGGTCGAAGGTGAAGGCGGCGCCGCTCGTGGCAGCCATCTGGCTTTTGCTGCCTGCAATCGCAACGATGAAACTACCATTCTGTGGACCAATGATCGCTGGGACCGGATCGGTTCCAAAGAGACCGGAGACAACGATATTGCTTACCCCAACCAGGTTCGGATCATAGGTACAGGTGAATTCGGCGCTCTTGTATCCTTCGGCAGGCACACCGTTCAAGTTCACTGTGGCCGAGGCTGTATCGCCTACAGTGACACTCGTTGGCATGACAACAGTCACCGTAGGCGCTGTTGTCGTAGTTGGCGGTATAGAAGTATTTGTTGGAACGGGAGATGGTTCAGGAGTGCTGGTTGGAGGCTGTGCACCACTTGAATATTCAAAAGCGCCAACGTCCGGGGCTGTATCTCGTGTCATCCCGCCAAAATCCAACGGCACGCTAACCTGTGCGCCGGCGTTGATTGCCGTGCTACCCGCCTGCAATTTGTACGCGTCCGGGTTTGGCGGGTTTGCAACCGAGATGGACATCCGCAAATTGTTGAGATATGTTGCACCATTAACGGTATTCCATGATCCGCTAAGTAGGTTATTGGCAACAATGATATTTTGGTTATTCGGCTCGCTGGACAGGTATAGCGCCGGACCCTCTGGGATAGCCTGGATAGTGTTATGGGCGATCAGCGCCCCAACCAGCCCGGAATTGGTCGAACTGTCCCAAAATTGGATTCCCCTACAACCATGCGATAAGTTATTGATAACCGTCAAATCGCCTAGCTGCGAACCCCAGCCGGAGTAATACTCCTCTCCAATCAAAATGTTGGCCGCCGGGTATCCGTTGCGGTTGTATATACTATCGGAGCAATAGGACAAATTACGTTCAACCAAAACATCGTTGGAATTGTCTATATAAATATTTGCCCCAAAATTGTTACTGGTGACATTATCCCGCACAATGGCATGATTCGACATGTTGACATTGATTCCCTCGCCGCAGTTGTTCCAGACGCGAGAGTTCTTAACAATGTTGTACTCGCTGCCCATTTTGAGCGAGACGCCGCTGCCCCATTGTACGTTCCCCTTACAAGACCCGTCCGCGTTTTTGTTTTCCCATAGATTGTCGTGGACGTTTAGGTTTGAGAATGTCACATAGTCGCCAATGCTATGAACGGCATGAGAAAGCGTATTGATCACCTCTAGTCCATCAATGGAGATATACGAGCCGCGAATGTCTACCCCGCGCGCCTGTTTTTTTCCGCCGTCAATAGTCGCGCCTGTGCCATGAACGATGATAGGGTTTTCAGCCGTGCCCGATTTTCGAACTGTCAGCGCAGTATTGTATATTCCTTCTCTAACCACGATAGTATCCCCTGGCTGAATAGCATCCCAGTCAACCTGGTCTAATTCGTTCCAAGCGGTCTCCAAAGACAAACCGTCCTGGCTGTTGCCATTTTTTGAAACGTAATAAGTTGTATGTGCTGACATCTCTGCAGATGGCTCCGGCAAAGAAAGCCCTGAAGCCTGGACGTTATGAAAGGTGCTCAACGTCAGCATGATTATCCCAAGAATTCTTAGGAAGCGGTAAATCGTCTTATTCATTTTCTCTCTCCTTGTAACTTTTCCGTTGCAGCCGAGCAGCCATTAAAAGAAAACTGCCTTTCGAAGCCAGGCAGTGCTAAGATGTAATATTTTCGATAACTGGTCTTCTAGTGAACGAACTACTTTGGATCTGCGCTTTTGCTCTTCCGGTATTTGCCGGATTTTCTCTTTTCAAGATATTCTGTTCGGCTGTTAAATATGGCAAAGGTGATTTCGCCACATTATCGCATACCGACCTGAAAATAGTATGTGACCGAGGTACCATGTACCCCTTTACAATTTTGAAAACTACTTTTAACATTCGCTTTTAGTATTACAGCGTAAGGTTGGCGCAGGCAGCCTTGAATCCACTCATCTGCGCTAATCTACACGAAAAATTAGTGCGGATTAGTGGACGTTCCTTCCGACTTTGCGTCGTAAAGTTAGACAAGAGTAACTAACCCGATTACGCCATCCGGATCAGCGCGTTCACGCTGCCAATCTGTCGCCAGACCATTTCAGGCACAAAAAGAAGAGGCGCCCGGCAGTCTGCCTGGTTATCGCTGCGATACCCTTCGTTTCCGGTTGAATAAGGCACCGGCATCCGGGTGGATTGCGTGAAACAGGATTACGGCGAATTCATGTCCATCGCCGAGAAACCAAAGCAAAAGCCCTCCTCAATTAGGAGGGCTTTCCGTTTATAATGCCGAAGGAGGGAATCGAACCCTCACTCCCGAAGGAACACGATTTTGAGTCGTGCGCGTCTGCCTGTTCCGCCACTTCGGCTTGTAGGACAAATGACCAATTTGTCCTACCCAATGCAAGTATACTCACTCCCAGGACGAAGGTCAAGATGAAATTAGGCATCATCGGCTTACCACAATCAGGAAAGACTACCATTTTTAACGCTCTGACACGCGGCAACGCGCCCACCACCGCCAGCGCCGGGCGCATCGAAGTCCACACGGCTGTCGTGGACGTACCCGACCCGCGCGTGGATACATTGTCTGCCATGTTCAAACCGCGCAAGACCATCTACGCCAAGGTCACCTACGCCGACATCGCCGGGCTGGAGGGCGGGGCGGCCAAGAGCGGCATCTCCGGCCAGTTGCTCAACCAATTGGCGCAAATGGACGCTTTCCTGCACGTCGTGCGCTGCTTCGAAAGCGACTTGGTGCCGCACTCGTCCGGCTCGGTGGACCCGGCGCGCGACGCGGTCACCATGCTGGACGAATTGCTGCTCAACGACCTGGTGGCCGTGGAACGCAAACTGGAGCGCCTGGCCGACGAGCGCCGCAAGGGCGGCTCGGACAAGACGGTCGTCGAACGGCAGATGGCGCTTTTCGAACGGTTGCAGGCCTCCCTGTCCGGGAATGAACCGCTGCGCCGCCTGGACTTCAGCGCCGAAGAGTCCAGGGAATTGTCCAGTTACGGACTGCTGACCCGCAAACCCATCCTGACCGTCTTCAACCTGGGCGAGGGCCAGGCCGCTCCGGCGGTCATCCTCGATCACGCTGCCGTGTCCCTGCAAGGAAAACTGGAGATGGAACTGGCGCAACTGCCCGCCGAGGACGCCGCCCTCTTCATGGAAGAATACGGCATCGAGGAACTCAGCCTGAGCAAGATGATCGGCCTGTCCTACGACCTGCTGCAAGTGCAGTCCTTCTTTACTGTCGGAGAAGACGAAGTGCGCGCCTGGACCACGCGGCGCGGCGCCAATGCCCAGGAAGCCGCCGGCGAGATCCACACCGACCTGCAAAAGGGCTTCATCCGCGCTGAGGTGGTTTCGTACGCCGACCTGGTGGAACTGGGCGGCATGAACGAGGCCAAAGCCAAAGGCAAACTGCGGCTGGAAGGAAAGGAATATCCCGTCAAGGACGGCGATATCGTGCACATCCGTTTTAATCTGTAAAACCGGATTGCCTCTATAATAACAATGAGGAAGAACGTCCCGAAGACCGTCCCGAAGGTCCTGGTCGTTTTTCGAACCTTCGGGACGGTTACGCAACACACTTGAGGAAGAAGGAGAAAACCATGTCCCGCCTGTCCAGACCATGGGGGGCGCTTGTCTTGTTTCTCGTTGTGTTCCTTTTGATCCTGGCCTGTTCCCTGCCCGCCGCCATGAATACGCCGGCCCCATCACAGCCCGATTACGATCCTACCAAAATGGCGCTGGAATACCAGGCAACCGCCATGGCCTTGCAAATGACGCAGGCCGCCGTGAATGCGCAGCCGCAACAACCGCAAGCCCCGGCGCAGCCGGTGGCCCAGCCGACCATACCGCCACAGCCCACCGCAATCCAGCCAACGCCCACACAGGACTTCGAAGCGTTGATGAAAACGGCCAAGATCCTGGTATACGAAAATACGGACGAGAGCGGCTGGGGCATGTGGATTCAGGACGCCCTGGACGGGATGGGGTTGACATATACCCAGACCGGTTCCTATAGCGGGCATTTTATGGAGTTCCTGAACTCAGGCACCAAATATGACCTCATCATCGTCGGCGCGGAAGACAAGGATAAGATTTCCGGCGAGTTCTGGGACGTGATCAACACCCGCCTGGTGCGCGACAAGGCCGCCTTGATCGCCGAAATCTGGTACCTCGACCGCGAAGCCAACGGCCCGATCAGCAAGATCTTGAGCGGGTGCGGCATCCGTTACCAGAAGGATTGGGACGTGGCCGAATCGATCTACTGGTGGGCGCCCGACCACCCGGTTTTCAATGAACCCAATACCGTCCTGCCCCTCATCCACTACAACCGCATGTGGGCCAACCAGACCGGCGACCGCATCCGGCTGGGGAGCGGCGGCGACGCCGTCCTGCTGGCGGGTCTCACGACCAAACCATCCAGCGACGGCGCAGTCCTTGCGACCTGCTACCAGGGCCGCGTCATCATTGCAACCTACTCAGACCATGATTATCACCAGAGGGACATCATCCCGCTCTGGCAGAACTACATCTACAACACCTTGAAAAATCACTTCCTGGCGATTCAACCATAGGAGCAACGTATGACATTCGAGCAAACCAAATGGAGCCTGGCCGACCTGTACCCCGGATTTTCCTCCCCCGAACTGGAAGCGGCCTACGACAAGATCGAAGAACAAGTGACCTCCTTCGAGGGATTGCGCCCGCATCTGACTCCCGACCTGCCTGCTGACCGTTTCCTGGAAGTCGTCCGCGCCCTGGAGGAGACGAACCGCATTGCGCACCGCCTGTACGCATTCTCCGGCCTGTCTTTTGCCGCCGACACCCAGGACCAGGTCGCCCAAACCGCGCAGGCGCGCGTCCAGCAGTTCCTGGCCGAAATGGAGAACCGCACCCTGTTCTTCAGCCTGTGGTGGAAGGACCTGGACGACGGGAACGCCCAGCGCCTGATGGACGCATCCGGCGATTACCGCTATTTCCTCGAGGAGATGCGTCACTTCAAGCCGCACACCCTGAGCGAACCGGAAGAAAAGGTCATCAACCTGAAGAACGTCACCGGATCCAGCGCGCTGACCACGCTGTACGACTCGATCACCAACCGCTACGTCTTCGAATTGCAAGTGGACGGCGAGACGAAAGAACTGACGCGCGGTCAACTCCTGCCCTACATCCAGGGACCCGACCCGGCCCTGCGCGCAGCCGCCTACCAGGAAATGTACCGCGTCTTCGGCGAGCAGGGCCCCATCCTCGGGCAAGTCTACCAGACGCTGGTGCGCGACTGGCGCAACGAGAACCTGTCGCTGCGCAAGTTCAGCAGCCCCATCGCCGCCCGCAACCTGGCGAACGACATCCCCGACAAAGCCGTGGACGTCCTGCTGGAGGTTGCGAGGAAAAACTCCGGCATCTTCCAGCGCTATTTCAAGTTGAAGGCCAAAGCCCTGGGCATGGGGAAACTGCGCCGTTACGACGTGTACGCGCCGGTGGCCGGGGCCGAGAAAACCTTCGAGTTCGCCTCAGCAGCCCGAATGGTGCTGGATGCGTTCGATGAGTTCGATCCGCAGGTGGGGGCGCTGGCGCGGCGCGTCTTCGAACAAAGTCATATCGACAGCGAAGTCCGCAGGGGGAAACGGGACGGGGCCTTCTGCTGGTCGGTCACGCCCAACATGACGCCCTGGGTGCTGCTGAACTACCAGGCGCGCGCCCGCGACGTGGCCACCATGGCGCACGAACTCGGTCACGCCATCCACTCGATGCTGGCGGCGCACCACAGCCTGTTTACCTTCCACTCGTCGCTGCCGCTGGCCGAGACGGCCTCCACCTTCGGCGAGATGATGCTCACCGACCGCCTGCTGGCCGGGGAGACGGACGAGGCCGTGCGGCGCGACATCCTGTTCAAGCAGGTGGACGACGCCTACGCCACCATCATGCGCCAGTCGTATTTTGCGCTGTTCGAGAAGGAGGCGCACGAGATGGTGGTCAATAACGCCTCAGTGGACGAACTCTCGGCGGCTTACTTCGAGAACCTGAAAGAGCAGTTCGGCGACTCACTCGAACTGAGCGAGGATTTCAAGTGGGAGTGGGTCTCGATCCCGCACATCTACCACACGCCATTCTACGTGTACGCCTATGCCTTCGGGCAGTTGCTGGTTCTATCGCTCTACCAGCAGTTCAAACAAGAAGGCGAAGCCTTCAAGCCCAAATATCTCAACATCCTGTCCGCGGGCGGCTCGGAGGCCCCGGCGCGGATATTGAGCGCCGCCGGGATCGACATCGAATCCCCGGCTTTCTGGCAGGGCGGCTTCGACGTGGTGGATGGGTTGGTGAGGCAACTGGAAGCGCTGTAGTACCTAAAAACTTGCTTTTTGGACAAGAATTTTCACCACAGAGACACAGAGAATACAAAGGATTTCTTCGTGAACTTCGCGCCTTTGTGGTGAACTTTTCCGGCTTGTCCGGGTTAGGGAGGAACGCAGGAGAAAGGTCTGCGCCTGGTTTGATGCAGACCTTCTTCGATGACGCGGGTGCCGGCAGAGATGACTTTCAGGACACATCGTGCTTTGTTTGGCGCGGTTTATAGACGAAAGATGTGTTCACGATGGTAACGCAAAAAATCTTTGTGCTTTTGCTCGACACGCAGTAATCTTAATTCTGAATTGATACCTAAACGTGATAACGTATCCTTATTTAATTCGCTCGATATTATGATTTCTCCGCTTTCATTAAAACTAATTAGTCCAACGTCAAAACAAGCGTCCAAATTTGGTAAAAGCAATAAGCCATTGAATACATCAAGCCTTTCTTCATTTGAGGAGTATCGCCAGGGTTTTATATGGGACGCACGCAATAATTCAATTTTTTCACAGCCAGTAACAGAGCAACCTTGCCAATAGTGGATTAAAGATGTTCTAAACAGTCCTTGCCCAATACGGCTTTGAATAACTGATTCGCGGGTTGTTTCTTGAAGTGTTGCGTATGAATCTTTTAACTGTTCCAATTCCTGTAAAACGGTTGGTTGGATTGTACTAGACGGCGAACCATTTTTTAGATAATTGTCGCGTATCTTTTCAAGAGACTGAATCACAAATTGGCTTTTTATTTGATTTAAGCCAAAACTAAATTTATTTTGTTCCTTATATAGTTCCGCAGTAACTATTCAGCCTAACGAGAATTCTAACAGAAGTCTACGGTAAAATATACAAACATCTGGGATACTTACGTTCATGCCGACCGTTCAACTGCCAAGCCGTGAAGCCATGCGAGCCGCGTATCAAG
>JBMOMP010000076.1:0-56838 GCA_049323115.1 Chloroflexota bacterium | reverse complement strand
GCGCCAGCAGTTGCACTGCTGGCGGGCGGCAGTGCAACTGCCGCAAAAACTGGTGAAGGAGAGTTCCCCATGAAAATCCTGTTCTCTTTACTTTTGATCCTTACCCTGGCAAGCCTGGCCTGCGGCTTTAGCGTGGACATCCCCTCCAGGCCGACGCCGGGGGCGGAAGTGACCGACGAAATAACGGTAGCAGTCCCAAAGCCTGCGCAGGGCGGAGCCGAAGCGCCCGGGCAGAACGGGACGCCAGTCCCCGCCGAAATTCAACTGAAATTGTCGTTCGGGGCCGGGGATTTGCACCTGTCGCCCGGCGCGGATGACGCACTCGTCCAGGGAACAGCCACGTACAACATCGCCGATTTCAAACCGGTGGTCACCGCGGATGGCGGGCAGGTCGAGATCCGGCAGGGCGAATACCGCTTCCAGTCCACCAACCTGGCGGACATCGTGAACGAATGGGACCTGAAGTTGGGGGATGCGCCGATGGAGTTGACGGTCAACGCCGGCGCTTACAACGGAACCTATGAACTGGGCGGGCTGGCGCTGACCGGCCTGACCATCAAGGACGGCGCCGCCGATGTGACCGTCTCTTTTGCTGAACCGAACCTGGCCGAGATGTCTGTGCTGCGCTATGAGACCGGCGCCTCGACCGTGACGTTGACCGGGCTGGCCAACGCCAATTTCTCGACCCTGGTCTTCAACGGCGGGGCGGGCGATTTCACCCTGGACTTCAACGGCGACCTGCAGCGCGACGCCATCGCGACGATAGACAGCGGTTTCAGCGACTTGAAACTGGTCATCCCGGAGAGCGTGAACGCCAAAGTGACCGTGGAGGGCGCGGCGGTGAACGTCAACCACAGTTCGGGCTGGGCGCAGAGTGGTCAGGCCTACAGGCAGGCAGGCGAGGGACCGCTGCTGACGATTATCATCGAGATGGGGGCCGGGAACGTGACCATCACGGATTGAAGCAAAAAACGTCCCGCGAAGTACCCGCAGGGTGAAGGTTGCAAACCTTCGGGACGTTCGTATCAGGCGACCGCTTTCTCCCGCAGCAGCGCCTCGATCTCCTGCGCGGAAAACCCCAATTCCTCTTGCAGGATTTCGCGGGTATGCTCGCCGAGGCGGGGCGGCGGACTGGCGATGCGCGCCGGCGTGCGGGACAATTTGGCGACCGGGCCCACCAGTTTGACCGGCGAGCCGTCTGCCCGCTTCGCTTCCTGGACCATGTTCCGCGCAACCGCCTGCGGGTGACCCAGCGCCGACGGGATGTCGTTGATCGGGCCGGCCGGGATGCCCAGTTCCCTGAGACTGGCGATCCACGCGGCGGTGGGACGGGCGCGGAAGACAGCCTGCCATAACGGGATCAGTTCGCGGCGGTGGGTGACGCGTCCGGGGTTGGTCTGGAAGCGTTCGTCGTCCCATAAGTCCGGGCGCTGGGCTGCCTCGCACAGCATCTTGTACTGCCGGTCGTTGCCCACGCCGAGCGCCAGGTAGCCGTCCGCCGTCTGGAAGACCTCGTAGGGGACGATGTTGGCGTGCGCGTTGCCGTAGCGTTTGGGCGGCGTCTGCGAGACGAGATAATTTTGCCCGACGTTGGCGAGCCAGCCGAGTTGCGAGTCGAACAGCGCTACATCAATGAACTGTCCCTGGCCGGTCTTCTCGCGGTGATGCAGTGCGGCCAGGATGGCGTGACTGGCGTACATGCCTGCGGTGATGTCCACGATGGCCACGCCGACCTTGAACGGCTCACCGTCGGCAGGCCCGGTGATGGACATCAGCCCGCCCTCGGCCTGGATGATGAAATCGTAGCCCGCCAGGTCGCGGCAGGGACCGTCCTGTCCGTAGCCGGTGATGCTGCAATAGATGAGGCCGGGGTGGGTCTGGCTGAGGGACTCGTAGTCCAGGCCGAACTTCGCCATTCCTCCCACTTTGAAGTTTTCCACCAGCACGTCGGCTTTGCCCGCCAGGCGGCGGGCGATCTCCTGCCCTTTGGGATGTTTCAGGTCGAGCGTCAGGCTGCGTTTGTTGCGGTTGACGCTGAGGTAGTACGCGCTCTCGCCCTCCAGCCAGGGCGGCCCCCACTGGCGCGTGTCGTCGCCGGCCAAACTCTCGACCTTGACGACCTGCGCGCCAAAATCGGCCAACAGCATGGTGCAGTAGGGTCCGGCCAGCACGCGGGAGAAATCAACGATGCGAAGGCCTGCAAGGGCGGCACAGGTCATGGGAGCAACTCAAACCACGCTGACGGCATAACGCCCGATTTCTACTTCTGCGCCGTGTTCCAACGAGCGCTCGGCTTGCTGGTACAGGCGTTCTGCCACTTCCTCGGATAGATAATATTCGCCGCAATTTTCACAAATCTCGGCTGGCACGTCTTTGATGACCAGTGTATTTCCTTGCCTCTGCAATGTGACCACTGCCAGGCCAAAATGGGTCTGTCCGTTTTTACAGATCACGCATTTCATTTCTTCCTCCGGGTTCTAAAGTCCGCGTTCCACAAATTTGGATCGGGCCAGTATGCAGTCACAATATGGCAGGTCAAGCCTGCTTCATCCACGCCCGCGACAATGTGCAAGGCGCGTCCTTCTTCGAAGTGTAACAGCAAAATGCTTGGATAAGGTTGGTCGTCAGGATAGTTTTCGATAACTTCGCCGTTTTGCACTGCGCGCTTAACTACTGCGGGCGATATCTCGCGCTCGAACATGCGCGTGAAGGCATGTTGACTGAGAATGACGCGGCGATATTTCATGGTCACATTATACTTCTACGAATGCCAAACCTCTTCATCATACGCGGGCAGTTCGCAGCGCAAGGGACTGTCATGGCGATAGCCGAGCGCGTAACCGGCCTGCATCAGTTGGTGGATCTCGCTCGTGCCTTCGTAGATGACCGGACCGCGCGCGTTGCGCAGGTAGCGTTCCACGTCATATTCGTCGCTGTAGCCATACGCGCCGTGGATCTGCACGGCCTCGTTGGCGGCGTCGAAGGAGGCGTCGGTGGCGAACCATTTGAGCAGGGAGGTTTCCTTCGTGTTGCGGATGCCCTGGTTTTTCATCCAGCCGACCTTGAGCAGCATCAATCGTCCGTATTCGTAATCGCGCGTCATGCGGGCGATCTTCTGCTGCACCAACTGGTGCTTGCCGATCTCCTTGCCAAAGGCCTTGCGTTCCTTTGCGTAGCGGACGCTGGCGTCCAGCGAGGCGCGGATGCCGCCCACCGCGCCCGCGCCGACGGTGTAGCGCCCGTTATCGAGGGCAGACATGGCGATCTTGAAGCCCTCGCCTTCCTCGCCCAGGCGGTTTTCGACTGGCACGCGCACGTCCTGGCAGTTGACCCAGCCGGTGGAACCGGCGCGCACGCCCAGTTTGCCGTGGATGTCGCCGCGCGAGACGCCCGGCCAATCGGCTTCCACGATGAACGCGGACAACTGCTCGTGCGGGTCGGGGCGCTCCGGGTTGGTGCGCGCCACCCACAGGATGTGATGCGCCTTGGAGGCCAGCGAGATCCACATCTTCTCGCCGTTGAGGATGTAATGGTCGCCCTCGCGGCGGGCGGTGGAGAGCATGTTGGCCACGTCGCTGCCCACGCTGGGTTCGGTCAGCCCGAACATGGCGTACTTCTCGCCCCTGGCCTGCGGGACGAGGTACTTCTGCTTTTGTTCCTCCGTGCCCCATTGCAGCAGCGCCATGCTGTTCAGGCCCATGTGCACCGACATGACCACGCGCAGCGAGGTGTCCATGTATTCGAGTTCCTCGCACACCAGGCCGAGGGTGACGTAATCGAAGCCCTGCCCGCCGTACTTCTCCGGCAGGCAGATGCCCAGGATGCCCAACTCGCCCATGCGCGGCAGGATGCTGGGGTGCATGGTCTGGTTGCGGTCGGATTCTTTGATGATGGGCGCGACTTCCTTGCGGCAGAAATCGCGCACCACTTTGACGACTTGCTGGTGTTCTTCGCTCAAGGTGAAGTCCATAAGATACTCCTGTTTATCACAAAATGTACCCCAGGGCTGTGGAGATGCGCGCGGCGGTCTCCAACAGCGCGGGGATGATCTGTTCGTCGAGGCGCTGGTAACTGAGGCGGTCGGTCGAACCGGTGACGTTGACGGCTGCTGCCGCGCGACCGGACGAATCCCGCACCGGCGCGGAAGCAGCGCGCAGCCCGGGCGCCAGTTCCTCGTCCCCGATGGCGTAGCCGCGCCGCCGGATGTCCTCCAGCCTGGCGCGCAAGTCGGCGGCGGAGGTCAGCGTCTTGGGGGTGTAGGCGGCCAGTTCGTGGGCGGCCAGCAGCGCGTCCAGGTCCGAGGCGGGCAGGTCGGCGAGTAAGACCTGTCCAAGCGAGGAGCAGTGCGCGGGCAGGCTTGATCCGACTCCCAGCATCACGCCCACGATGGCCTGGTTGCGCACCCGGTCCACGTACACGGTGCGGAAGCCGTCCAGCGCCGCCAGGCTGACAGTCTCGCCCAATTCCTGCGAGAGCCTTTCCAGGTGCGGCCTGGCGATCTGGCGGATCTCCAGCGAGTTGACGGCGGTGAAGCCCAGTTGCAGCACCCGCAGGCCGGGACAGTACAGGCGCGTGACAGCGTCCTGCTCCAGGTAGCCGAGCGCCTCCAGCGTGGACAGCACGCGGTAGGCGGTGCTTTTGTTCAGTTGCAAGGTTTCGACGATCTGGGAAAGGGAAAGCGCCGGCCGTTCCACCGAGAACAGCGACAGGATCTCCAGCCCGCGCGCCAGGGCTTCGATGTTGTAGCGGTTTTTGGAGGGGGAAGCGTTTGGTTTCATTGAGTAAAACTAAATCTCTTTGAATGAAACCATTTTAGTTGCAAGGGGAGGTTTTGTCAAGCAGTTGCCCAACAGCCCAACAGCCCAACAGCCCCCACGTAAATCCCGCTTTTCACCTGCGGCACGGGTGCAAGCAGAAATACTCACATCCGCACAAGAGCCTGTTATTTGAAGAGCCGGATGAAGGGAAACCATGCCCTGAGCGAAGTCGAAGGGTTTCACGTCCGGTTTCCTGACAAAGAACGTCAGGACAGGCGGAAGTGGCGGCGGGGTGGGCGACCGCCCCACCGACCATAATTGGGCGCATTTTATCTTCTACTTTGTTCTGGATGCAATTATCTGCCCATCAACAAAATCAAAATGCCTTGGTAATATCATTTTTTCAACATTCAATGAGCCATCATCAGTAAAAATTTGATGTTGAATGGTTATTATGTGAGTATTGGGGTCTCCATACCTGCCATCAAGTTTCCAAAAACCACTATGGTCAAGACTGAAAGACTCGCTAATATCTGTGTTGAGTGCTCTGTATGAGTCTAATATTTTTAGACCAGACACATTGCCTTCAAACTCAGGTTCAAATTTACCTGATTGTGTCCAATGAACTCCACCATCGTTTGTAGTAAGAAATTCAAGATAACTAAATTCGTAAAGCATGTCAATATGTCCATGAAGTTCATCTACAAATATCATTTGGAGAGGGCTTGGGAAATCTTCTGACAATGGGATAGTGGATATTTCTTTCCAACTCATTCCATAATCGACAGTTTGGTATAGCCTATATTTTTCTGGCTCGTAATTCATCAATGGCGTATATATTAATGCCCATCCAATACCAGACTCAAGGAGTGTAAATTCACAGATGCTGCTGTCACTAATGGGCGTCATTACTTCTTTCCAATGCATTCCATTGTCTTCTGATCGTAGCAATGTTGATTGAAGCGATTTGTATTCTCCATCATATGCCATCATGCCGCCGAACAAGAATACGACATTTTTATTTAGCGCAAATATCCCTACCGTTAAATCAAGCCCTTCTTTTTCCGCAACATCTTTTTTTACGATTGTAGGTGATTGAAATTCAAGTACGGGGGATTGAGGAGTAGGCACAGGGGTTACTGTTCCACAACCTGTCAAAATGAGTGAGAATAGCAGACAAAGTTTCTTCATTTCACAAACTCATGACTTAAGCACCCAACGATCAAGGATCGACGCAGCGCGTGGACGGCAAGCAGCGCAGGGACAGCCGCCGCTGTTCGAGGCTCGAGGCGGATTATACGCCGCTGCAAGCCGCCTGGCAACGGAATCGGGAGAACCGCCTCCCCAGGCAGGCGCTCCATTTTCTCGCGTGTGATGTTTGGCCGTCTTTTCCCCTTTCGCGGAGCGGATCGCGCTTTCCAAACCAAAAATCGCCCCGCGGGATGGCTCTC
Organism: Chloroflexota bacterium; assembly: GCA_049323115.1. Taxonomy (GTDB): domain Bacteria; phylum Chloroflexota; class Anaerolineae; order Anaerolineales; family Villigracilaceae; genus JAABUE01. Next base: position 50,630 of record JBMOMP010000076.1, on the reverse strand, counting down.
GGGGGCGTTTGGGAAGAACCTGTCATTTGAAGAGTCAGATGAAAGGGAAGCTTATCGAAGGGTTTCGCTTTATGTTACGGGCTGCTGTTTTGCTTCCCTTTCTCAGGGAGTTACAACGCTTTGACATAGCCAGTCGCCCGGCTACATCGGTTGCCTGCTACCCGGTGGGTTGAACTTGTCGAAACCTGGCGGCCTGACCTGCTTGCCCCGCGCTTTTTGCGGGGTACCAGGACTGGGCTTGCGCCAGCAAGCATATCATCCCCGAATGGAGAAACGATGACTTTCAGGACACACCACGCTGTGGGCGCATTCTAGCAAACCTCTTCCCATTCCATATTCATTACAAGTGGGAAGCGTTTTTCCATGCCATACCGATTCCACTCATACTTAAAACAACTTTCTGGAGTAACTTCAGGTAGAAATGCTTCGCATACCCCCTCACGTACGAAGAAAGCATTCCATCCGCCTTTATTGCAGCCTACCAAGCGATATCCTTTATGTTTGCATAAGCTGACAAATGCACTTAGGGAGGCCCCGCAATAGTTATTCTCTTTTCTGTTCACTGGATAGTCCTGAAGATTGAAATCCGGTTTATATGGCACTGTCCATGCCTTGTCTGGGCCAAGGATATCTTGATATTCGACTACTAACACTTGAGGGCTCACCACATCTATCGCTTTTAGAATCCAGTAATCCATTCCGTCGATATCCAAACATAATAAATCTATATTGCCGACGTATCCATATTCATTCAACAATTCATTTACATTCTCTGCCGTTATCATGGCTGAAACTGCCTGGGGTGGGGAAAAACGTGTCTCCGGATGGTTGGCATAGTATTTCTTTACCAATTGAATACTTTGGGAGTTGCCATCAATTAATAATCCCTTGAATCCATGATTTACAATTAAATTAGCCACTGTACTACCCTTTACAGATCCCGCGCCGATATCAACGCACTTTTTGTTTGTTGTTCCAATAAGAGAAAAGATATATAAAAGTATCCCATCTTCATAAGTCGGCGAATATAAATTGAATCCTACTTGCTCAAAATCTAACCCTTTATCTTGAGTCTGGACTAATTCCCTATACTTAAGAGACAATAGAATTTGATCCTGGCGACTGAGAGCCACCAAGTATTCGTCAAATAAAGGCTGAATAAGCAGCCTAATGATTTTATGCAAAACTTCTTTTATTTTTTGTTTCATAGATTTGTTCTCCTTTTGTGAGTTAGCGCCAACGATCAAGGATCGACGCGGCGCGTGGACGGCAAGCAGCGCAGGGACAGCCGCCGCTGTTCGAGGCTCGAGGCGGATTATACGCCGCTGCAAGCCGCCTGGCAACGGAATCGGGAGAACCGCCTCCCCAGGCAGGCGCTCCATTTTCTCGCGTGTGATCTTTGGCCGTTTTTTCACCTTTCGCGGAGCGGATCGCGCTTTCTGAACAGAAAAGCGCCCGGCAGGATGGCTCCCGGGGGCGTTTGGGATGGGACGGTTTCTTCAGGACAGGCGGGAGTGGCGGCGGGGTGGGTAACCGCCCCGCCGACCATAATTAGGCGCGCATCTCATGGCTGCCCCTCTGGCGTGAGAAGGTACTCAAGATGAATGTCTTCTGGTTCCAGCGCAAGCAACTCAGCATCTGGCTCGGACGTGACTTTACACCCCAAGCGCAGGTAGAAGCCGATGGTGTGTTCAGACGGCGTGGCTGAAATATACAGGCGCTTCGCGCCCCGTTGCCTGGCTTCCAGGCTGGCTAAGGCGAAGAGTTGCTGACCCAACCCCTGGTTGCGATAAGGTCGGCTGACGTGAAGAAACCTAAGTTGGAGTTGGTCGCCATGCTTGCCGATAAAGCGACTCTCCAGCACAGCGGCGCCGATGAGACGCTGGTTGTCAAAGAGGCCGTAGAACCATCCATCGCGATCATAGCAGGCTTCCAGGAGCGGCGTGTATGTCTGTGCTTCGCTTGGCGGCCAACCGCGCAGGTCGTAGTGTTCTGGTCGCAAGACAAGCGCGCCATTCTCAAGGTAGTAGACGGCGTCAATCGCTTCGCTTCGATCAATCGTCCAGATGTTTTGGATTTCGTCACGTGAGAGATTTCTGTCGCTGATCATGATGTTGGTTCATGCGCGCCTAACGATGTGTTCAGCAAAAATTGTTGTAAAATACCCCGGTGCGGGGTGATATACGGCGCAAACATGGATAACAGACTATGCGCCGACACAAAAATTATAAACCTCCTGCCTCGAAAAAACAACAACCTACCCCCACCCGAGCCGGGCGGTCGCGCCGGCCTGTTCCTGCGCTGGTCGCCGTTGTCATTCCCGACAGGCGCGCGCCGGGAAAGAAGGGGAAGGCGGTATGGATCCATGCAGCCTTGTTATGAGATATTGAATGAATGTTACTTCGTAACGAGATCAAGTTACGAGATAACTCCAATCAGTTACTTCGTAACATAATCAACTTACTAAATAACTCCAATGAGTTACTTCGTAACATGAATTAGTTATGAAATAACTTCAATCAGTTACTTCGTAACGCGATCAAGTTACTAAATAACTCTAATGAGTTACTTCGTAACATGAACTAATTACGAAATAACTTCAATCAGTTACTTCATAACGCGATCAAGTTACGAAATAACTCCAATGAGTTACTTCGTAACATGAATTAGTTACGAAATAACTCCAATCAGTTACTTCGTAACGCGAACCACTTACGAAATAACTTCAAAGAGTTACTCGATAACGTGAACCGCTTACGAAATAACGCCAATCAGTTGCCTCGTAACGCGCTCCACGCTGGGACGCGGGGACAGGAAAAATCCGTAACTGCCTGGTCGTTGGTGATGCTTGTGAAGGCAAATCCGGCAAAGAAGGGACCCCGAACAAGATGTACAGGAAAAGCAGGACATTCTTTCACCGGCTGAAGGCTTATCCTGAATATCCTGTCTATCCTGTTCGACGCACCAGGCGGTTACAAAAATCCGCCCAAACCGTGAACTCCGCGTCCCACCGACGGCCTGATTCCCGTCCTTGCCAATCCTCGCGCCTTCGGGTATCCTTGCGCCGGGAGTGGTTAGGTCCCGGTGGGCTTCCCGGTCTTCAAAACCGGCGGCGGGTCGCGTTGCGGGCCGCGGTGGGTTCGACCCCCATCCACTCCCGCCTTACTTTGTATTACAGGTGTTCCATGCCCCTTCCCGAAACCGAAATCCTCACCGCCCTGGTCGCCCGCGTCTTCCACATCGACGACGTGACCGCGCTCGACCCCGCCAAGGGCCCCCTCCTGCGCTATCGCGGCCGCCTGCTGGACGACGATCCCGCCTCGGCCTACGACCGGTTGGCTGCTTCCGTTTCCCCGCACGGACTCACGCCCCTCTTCCGCCTCGAAGGGGGGCAGCAGGTCATCTACCTGACGGCCACCCCTGCCGCCCAAAAGCCGGCCAACCCGTGGGTCAACGCTGTCCTGTTCCTCCTCACCGTGTTCAGCGTCATGCTGGCGGGCGCTGCGCCCGAAGGCCCCCTGCCCCCCGACATGGTAGGGCAGATGCTGGCGCTGCTCAAGAGCATCCTCACCGGCTGGCCCTTCGCGCTGGCCTTGCTGGGCATCCTGCTGGCGCACGAGTTCGGGCATTACCTGGTCAGCCGCTATCACAAGACGCCCGCCACCCTGCCTTACTTCATCCCCCTGCCCTTCAGCCCGCTGGGGACGATGGGCGCGGCCATCCTGATGAAGGGCGTCCCCAAGAACAAGCGCATCCTGTTCGACATCGGCGTGGCCGGGCCGCTGGCCGGCATGGTCGTCGCCATCCCCGTCCTGCTGCTGGGGCTGTCGCTCTCGCAACTCGGTAGGGTGGAAGCCTCGGCCGGCAGTTTCATCGAGGGCAACTCAGTGGTTTACCTGCTGGCAAAATACGCCCTGTTCGGCAAATTGCTGCCCGAACCGGCCACCTTTGGCGGGCTTTCCCCCGTGCTGTACTGGCTGCGCTACTTCTTCACCGGGCAGCCCGCGCCCATCGGCGGCACGGACGTGTTCATCCACCCGGTTGCCTTTGCGGGCTGGGCCGGGCTGCTGGTGACGGCCATGAACCTGATCCCGGCCGGCACGCTGGACGGCGGGCATGTGGTCTACGCCCTGTTCGGCGAGCGCGCGCGCAAGGCCTTTCCCTACCTGATCGGACTGCTGGTCTTCCTGGGCTTCTCCTGGAACGGCTGGTGGCTGTGGGCCGCCCTGCTGTTCTGGCTGGGACGGGTCAACGCCCAGACGCTCGACCAGATCACCCCGCTCGACCGCAGCCGGAAACTGGTGGCCGTTTTCGTCATCCTCCTGTTCCTGCTGGTCTTTACGCCAGTGCCCTTCTCCCTGATCCAGGTATGACGCCCCGCCGGTTGCGCCCCCGCTTGATCTGTGTTTCTCTGATTTATCTGTGGTTGCTCCTGGCGGCCTGCCAGCCCCCCGCCGCGACTGCCACGCCTGCCGCCGCGCCGCAGGGGACCGCCACCCAACTTCCAGCCGCCACCGAAACCCCTTTGCCGGCCAGCAGGCTGGGGGTCCCGGAAGAGGCGTTGGTCGGCCTGACCATTGACGTCTGGTATCCCTGGTTCGACGAGCCGGCCGCCAGCCTGTTCGAATCGCAGGTCGAGGAGTTCAACCGCGCCAATCATTGGGGCGTGCTGGTGCGCGCGGAGAGTTTGCAAAATTATGCGGAGTTATACGAGCAGGCCAGCGCCGCCGTGCATGGCCCCAACCGCCCCGACGTGGTGATCGGCCTGCCGGAGTACGCCGTCGAATGGCATGCACAGGAAGCGGTCGTGGACCTGACGCCCTACGTCACCGATCCGCTGTACGGGCTGGGCGCCGCCGGGATATCCGATTTCCCGTCCGCCTTCTGGGAGCAGGACCAACTGGGCGAGATACGCCTGGGCGTACCGGCGCAGCGCACGACGCGCGTCCTGCTGTACAACCAGACCTGGGCCGCGGAACTGGGCTTCGAGTCCCCGCCCGCCAACGCCGACGAGTTCGAGCGGCAGGCCTGCGCGGGCAACCAGGCCATGCGCGCGGATGCAGACCCGCAAAACGACGGCGCAGGCGGCTGGCTGGTGGACACGCACTGGGCCACCGGCCTGTCGTGGCTGCTGGCCTTTGGCGGCGGCGCGCAGGAGGCGCAGGGGTTTCGCTTCCTGACCCAGCCCAACATTGCCGCCCTGCAATTCGTCAAGGGGCTGGCCGAGAAGAACTGCGCCTGGCAGGGCCAGGGCGAATATCCGCTCCAGGAGTTCGTAGAACGCCGGGCGCTCTTCGCCGTCGCCGCCCTGGAAGACCTGCCCGACCTGGCGCGCGCCTTTGCCGCCGCTGGCAGCCGCGACGACTGGACGGTTCTGCCCTTCCCCGGCCCCGAAGGGGACGCGCTGGTGGTGTACGGCTCGTCCTACATCCTGTTCGAATCGGACGAGGCGACGCAACTGGCCGCCTGGCTGTTCGTGCGCTTCCTGCTCGAACCGGACAACCAGGCCGGTTGGGTCAACACGGCCGGACTGTTCCCGCTCCAGGCCTCGACGATGGGCTTGCTGGCCGATTACCAGGCCGGGCATCCGCAATGGGGCCAGGCTGTCAACCTGCTCCCGCAGGGACGTCCCACCCCGGGACTGGCCGGCTGGCGCACCATGCGCGTGGCGCTGGGCGACGGCTTCGCCTTCATGTTCCGCGTGGATACGCCCGTGGGCCGCGTGCCGGAGATCCTGGCGCAACTGGACGCCGTGGCGACCGATTTGAATGAATAGATGCCGTGTAGCGCCAGGCTTTGCCTGGCAAGCCGGCCGTACCACTGTGTGGCACAGGCAGGCCGGCGGTACAAGATGACGAATTGACTTTATCGGAGGCAGTATGCCCATCTACGAATACGTTTGCCTGGACTGCAAGAAAGAATACGAAATCCTGCGCTCCTTCAACGAAGCGGACAAACCCATCGCCTGTAAGGAATGCGGCGGCGAAAACGTGAAACGCAAACTGTCCGTGTTCTACGCCCAGAGCGGCGGCCACGCCGTCAGCGGCGCGGGCGGAGGGAGTTGTAGTTCGTGCCAGGGCGGGAATTGCAGTTCGTGCGGACATTGACGGACAGGGGAGACGCTTGATTCGCCAGTAGTCCCCACCGGGGATGATATTGCGCTGCTGGCAAGTCGCCTTCGCTGGTATGATTGGGGGCATGAAAAAGATACCGCTTTTCAACATAATTCCCCTGGTCTTGTTGCTGCTGGTGCTGGCAGCCTTCCTCTTCCTGCCGTACTTCTCGCAGGTGCAGCTGCCGGTCGCGCCCATGTCCGCCTATGGCTCGGAGACGGTGCGCGCCAGCGTGAAGGAAATCTTCGAGGACGGCGAGATCGACCTGGGCGGCGTGGTGCAGCGCTACCAACTGGCGCGCGTGGAAATCGCCGAGGGCGACTACCAGGGCATCCTGATGGAAATCGACTACGGCAAGCGCCAGGTGCTTTCGGGAAATACCTACCTGCAAGCGGGGGATATGGTCCTGGTCACGCTCGGCAAACGCGCCGACGGCGTCATCACCGCCTATTTCGTGGACTTCATCCGCGCCAGTCCGCTGTTGTGGCTGTTGACCGCTTTCGTGATCGCCATCCTGCTCATCAGCCGTTGGAAAGGGCTGGGCGCGCTGCTCAGCATGGCCTTCAGCCTGTACGTCATCATCGGCTACATCATCCCGCACATCCTGGTCGGCGAAGACCCGGTGCGCGTCAGCATCATCGGCTCGGCCATCCTGCTGGCGGTCACGCTCTACCTCACCTACGGCTGGACCCTGAAATCCCACGCGGCGGTCTTGAGCATGATCGTGGTGCTGGTGCTCACCGGCTGGCTGGCCTGGCTGTTCGTGGCCTTTGCCCGTCTCACCGGCGCGGGCGACGAGAATGCCATGTTCCTGATGCAGATGCTGGACACACCCATCGACCTGCGCGGGCTGCTGCTGGGCGGCATGATCATCGGCGCGCTGGGCGTGCTGGACGACCTGGTGACCACGCAGGCTTCGGCCACCTTCGAACTGCACCACGCCAACCCGGGGCTGGGCTTCCGCGCCCTGTTCGCCTCCGCCATGCGCATCGGCCAGGACCATGTGGCTGCCACCGTCAACACGCTGGTGCTGGCCTATGCCGGGGCCTCGCTGCCCATGCTGCTGCTGTTTTCGCTGGGGCGCGGCGATTACGGCTACCTGGTGAACATCTCTTTCGTGGCCGAGGAAGTGGTGCGCACGCTGGTCGGGTCGCTGGGACTGATCGCGGCGGTTCCGCTCACGACGGCGGTTGCGGCGGGATTCGCTCTCAACAGGGGGCGGCTCGGGGCGTGGGAGCAGGTGGTGGGTCCAGAAGGAAGCGGGGGCGGGCACATCCACTGAAACGCAACCTTTTTCGTCCTGCTGCGTAAAGTAATTGCAGAACGTCACAAGGAGCAACGTGAACGAGGAACAGGCCTGGGTGCTCCAGGCTCAAAACGGAAGCGACGAAGCCTTTACACAGATTGTCGAGACCTACCAGACCCCGGTCTACAACCTGTGTTATCGCATGTTAGGTGAACCGGAGGCTGCCGAGGACGCCGCCCAGGAGACCTTCCTGCGCGCGTACCAGCACCTCCACCGGTATGATAGCAAGCGCCCGTTTGCCACCTGGCTGCTTTCGATTGCGGCGCATTATTGTATCGATAGGCTGCGGCGGCGCAAATTGCCCACCTTTTCGGTGGATGAGGACGAAGAAAACACCTTCGAGATCCCGGACGTTGGGGCGCCTCATCCCGAACATGAAATGGTGCATGGCGAACAGCGCGAGCAGGTTCATATTATGGTGAACTCGCTGGAAGCGACCGACCGGGCTGCCATTGTGATGCGTTACTGGTATGACTTTTCGGAAGCCGAGATCGCCGAGGCGCTCAATCTGACCGTCAGCGCGGTGAAGAGCCGCCTGCACCGGGCGCGCAAGCAACTCGGCAGGCTGTGGCAAGAATCTTCCACAACCGCACATGTGGAAAGGAGAGCCTATGAATCACCGGCCTTTTGAAGATTGGCTTTTGGATGACCTGTTGCTGACGCCGGAGCAGAAACGGGAACTGGATATTCATTTACGGACTTGCAAGTCCTGTACGGCGATTGCCGAGGCCAACCTGGCCCTGCGTTCGGCGCGTGTGGTTGCGCCCGCGCCGGGTTTCAGCGCCCGCTGGCAGGAACGCCTGGTGCTGGCGCGCCAGGCGCAGCGCCGCCGGACATTGATCGGCACGCTGTTGTTCTCGATAGGCGGGTTGCTCCTGCTGGCCTTGCTGGCAGGACCAACCATCGCTTCTGTGATCGGCTCGCCGGCGGAATGGGTTTCAGCGCTGGTGAGGGTCGGTCTATTCACTTATACATTCTTGATGGCTACGGTGGAGGCGGGATCGGTTCTCTTCCGCGTCCTGCCCGGCTTCGTGCCGCCCTTTATTTGGTTGGTGATGCTTTCTACCCTGGGCGGCCTGGGGCTTTTGTGGTCCGTATCCATCTGGCGCCTGACGCGCGCGCGGCGAGGAGTACAACTACTATGAAAATGATCTACAAACTGACCACACTCCTGTTGTTGCTGGTCCTGGCGTCCCTGCCGACCAGCGCTGTCCATGCCAGCGGGATATTGTTGGATGGACGGGTGATCTTCGGCGAAAACTTCACCCTGGAAAGCGGCCAGGTCATGGAGGGCGACCTGGTGGTCTTTGGCGGGAACGTTGTTATAGAAGAGGACGCCGTCATCGAGGGTGACCTGGTCGTCATCGGCGGTAACGTCACGATGAATGGGGTCGTCGAAGGCTCGGCGGTCGCCATCGGCGGCGCGGTGACCCTCGGCGAGGCGTCATTGATCGAAGGCGACCTGGTGACGGTGGGCGGTGTGCTGACCCGCGCAGAGGGTTCGCAAGTAGAAGGTGACGTGGTGACCAATATCCCCGCGCCGGACATCGAAATCCCGGATGTTCAGATCCCCGAATCGCCTGCGGTTCCGAATCCCCCGACGCCTGCCCGGCCAAAAATTGATTTCAATTACAACCCCCTGGACAACTTGATCCGCCTGTTCTCTACCACGCTGGCGGTGGCGCTCCTGGCGATGCTGGCCAGCCTGTTCCTCCAGCCGCAGACCGAGCGCGTCTCGCAGGCGGTCGTCAGCCAGCCGGTCATTGCCGGGAGCGTTGGCCTGTTGGTGGCGGTCCTGTCGCCGGTGATATTGCTCATCCTGGCAATTACGATCATCCTGATCCCGGTGGTGGTGCTGGCAGCGGCGGCGCTGGCGTTGGCCTGGCTGTTCGGCGTGATCGCCATCGGGACGGAGGTCGGCGAGCGCTTCACCCGCGCCGTCAACCAGACCTGGGCGCCGCCGCTTACGGCCGGCTTTGGCACCTTCCTGACCATGCTCATCGTCGGAGGCATCGGCATGGTGCCGTGCGTTGGCTGGCTGGTGCCGACCATGCTGGCGATGTTGGGCATTGGCGGCGTGACGTTGACCGTGTTCGGCTCGCGGCCTTATCCGCGCCTCGCTGCGCCCGTCCCGCCTGCCGCAGGGGAACCGGCGGGATAAAAATTCCCCGCAGCACGCTCGTAGTATAATCAGCCTGCCTCGGTTTGCCTGCCGGGGCAGGTTTGTGTTTGCTGCCTTGCAGCAAGTTCCAGGAGTAAAAGAGTATGACACAAAAAAGAGACCCCTTCGAAACGCCTATCCACCCCGACCCGCCGCCGCTGGTGCGCGTTTCCGGTACGCACCGTGAAATGGGACAGCAGATCGGCGAGACCTGCCGGAAGCGCGTCGAGCACAGTATCGAAAATGCGCGCGCGCTATTGGCGGAAGCCTATACGGAACTGGCCCTGACCTGGGAAGGCGCCCAAATCCAGGCGCGCAAGTATATCCCCTTCTCCCAAGAGCGCTATCCCCAATATGTCGAAGAGATCATGGGAATCGCGGAAGGCGCCAATGTCGCGGTCGAAGATCTTTCGGTGCTGACGGCCATGGAGGCCGTGACGATGGACGCGCTGCACCTGACCAGTTGCACCAGTATCGCGGTCAGCGACGAAAGGACCGCCGACGGGCACGTCCTGGCGGCGCACAACGAAGACTGGGTGCCTGAAGATGAAGAAGACGTGTTCCTGATCCACGCCACGCCCAAGAACGAGCCGCCTTACCTTGCTATGACCTACGGCGGCCTGATCCCGAACGTTGGCTTCAACGCGTATGGTATTGCGCAGTTGATCGACTCGGTCTATCCCAACGACTCACGCATCGGCATCCCGCGCCTGGTGGTAGCGCGCGCCGTTTTGTCTGCCAAGACGCCCGGCGGCGCCATCCGCCGCGCGCTGGTGCCGCACCGCGCTGCCGGTTACAACCATTTGATCGTACATGAGAGCGGCGAGATCTACAACGTGGAGGTCTCCGCCCGGCGCTCGGCCATTTTTGGGAACGAACAGGGCTATTTCGCCCACACCAACCACTACCTGTCTCCCACCATGCAGGCCATCGAGAACGACCCCGAGGACCTGGTCTCTTCACGCGTGCGGTATTTCCGGGCGATGCGCCTGTTGCGACAAACAGAATTGCATACGGTCAAGACGCTGCAGGCCATCCAGCGCGACCACGTCAATTTTGCCAATTCCATTTGCAACCACGCCATCGACGCCCAGCAGCCGCTGGACCGCGAAAAGACGGTCAACGCCATCATCATCGACCTGACCGCCCGCGAGATGCACATTGCCTGGGGGAATCCGTGCCGCAACCTGTATCACACCTATCATCTGGATGCGTAAGCAAACCGCCCTCCTGCGATCCAGGAGGGCGGCATTTCGTCAAGCCAGCGCCGCTTGCGCAATCGGCTCCCGCAACTGTGAGGTGAGCAAGGCTGCCAGCACTACCAGTCCGGCCGTCATCTGGAAGACGGGCGGGAAGCCCTGCGCATCGGCCAGCGGCCCGGAGAGTAACGTGCCGAGCGCGCCCGCCGAGAACATGAAGCCCAGGATCAACCCCGAAGCCAGTCCCGAGCCGGCCGGGATGGCGCGTTGCGCAAGCACAACGATGATGCTATGCACAGCGCCGGTGAACACCCCCGCCAATGGGACCAGGAGATATACCCACCCCGACCAGCCGGTGACGGCCAGCGCGTAAAGAGGCAGCGCCGCCAGCGAAAGCATGAGCGCCGCCACGCGCTGTTTGCCGAACCGGTCGGCCAGGCTGCCGCCGATCACATTCCCAACCGCCGAGCCGCCCATGAAGAAGCCTGCTACCAGGCCATACGTGGTTGCGGATTGTCCCAGGTCGTGCAGGTACTTCGGCAGGAAGGTGATCATATTCTGCTGCGCCCAGGCTTGCAAGGCAGCCACCAGCGCCAGCGACGCCAGGAAACCGCGCCTGGAAACCATCCAGTTGGCCGCCCGGACCGTCCCATGCGCGCTCGGAACGGGGCTGGATTCTTTTCGCAACTGCCAGGCGGTATTCAACCCGAACGGCATGGCGACCAGGGCAGGGATGAGCAAGCCGGCCGCGCCGAACCTGTCTAAAAGCGGGCCGCCAATAATCGGCCCGAAGAAATAACCGGTCTGCCCGAACATGAAGAACCAGGCGGCGGCGGTGGTCTCACGCTGCGACAGTCCCTGCCGCCCAATGGTGGCCGCTTGCGAGGCGCCAGCGGGATGGAAAGCGCCGGAACCCAGCCCGGCCAACAGAAGGCAGGGGATGGCAGCCTGGGGCGGCAGGAAGAGCGCCAGCGCAAAGAAGCCTCCCAACCATAAGACGCCCCCGGCAGCCGTCCAGCGCGTGGAGCCAAGCCGGTCAGTCAGCCAGCCGAACAGGGGCTGGGAAAGGGAGGCCACCCATACGTACACGGTGCTGACCAGCGCCAGCGAGGCGTTGCTCAAGCCCAATTGCACCGCCCAGTACGTCAGCAGCACGGGGCGCATCCCGTTGAGCACATCCACGATCATGTGGCCAAAAGCCACCGATGAGAACAAAGGATCGAGAAGCAATGTCATAGCGTTACCGATACAAATGCTTTTCCAGGATATATTCGTACACGGCAGGCGACAGGTAATAGCGGAACGGCTTCCCTTGCCGGATGCGGCGGCGGATCTCGCTGGAGGCGATCTCCAGCAAGGGCGCATCCACGAAGCGGACCCTGGCCTGCGCGCCCGGAATCTGCCGCTCCAGCGCCGACAGGTCCACGGAGGCGCCGGGGCGGCGCATCACGCCGATTTCGCGGCAGGCAGCCACCAGGTCCGGGGCGAAGCGCCAGGTGGGCAGGTCGCGCAGGGAATCGCCGCCGATGAGCAGCACCAGGTCGGCGGAGGGGAAGCGCTCGGCCAGCAGTCGCAGGGTGTCGGCGGTGTAGTGCGGGCCGGGACGGTCCAGTTCGACGCGGGATACTTCGAAGGCCGGGTCGTCCCGCACGGCCAGTTCGAGCATCGCCAGGCGGTATTCGGGAGGGGTGATGGCCTGCCCCAGTTTGTGCGGCGGGATGGGCGTCAACACCCACAGCAGGCGCGCCAGGTCGAGTTGCGCACAGGCCTCCTGCGCCAGGATCAGGTGGCCGAGATGCGGCGGGTCGAAGGTGCCGCCGAAGATACCAAGGCGTTCGTTTGACATGGGCGAAGTATATCGCAGTTGTCAGGGTCGTTTCCCGTCCAAGAGGCGAGCGGTTTGCATAAGTGTTAAGGAAAAACAAGGCAAGGTTCATATTTCCATTGTATAATTTTAAGTACCCCCAAGAGTACTATTTGGAGGTTTCTTGTCTATAATTATAGGAGGAACGATGGCGCAAATCCAAAAGTATTCACAGCAAGACCCAAAATGGAAAGCAACGAAATTGGGATTCGATAAAGAGTCCACAATTGGAAATTTCGGCTGCCTGCTCACCAGCATCAGCATGGCGGCCAGCGGGTATGGTTTTAGCGATACGCCAGCCACACTGAACGACAAGTTGAAAGCGGCGGGGGGCTTCCAGGGGGCGTTCCTCATGCCTTACGCGGTCGCTGGCGTGTTGAAAGGCATGTCTTACAAGAATTATATCGATTGCAAGAATCAACCGGCCCCGCTGGCAGAGATCAACTCCTGGCTGGGGATGGGAAAACCGGTCATCATCGAAGTGGACTGGTCGCCCCAGGCCGGGGTGCAGACGCACTACATGGTGGCGTACGCCAGGAAAGGGGACGACTACCTGGTCTACGATCCCTATCCCTTCCCGCCGTCCGAAAAGGAAATGACGCTCAAGACTTCCAAATATGCGCAGGTCGCCAAGACGGACGATCCGGCGCGCATCATCACCGGGGTGATGTTCTTCGACGGCCCGGCGGGAAGCGCGCCGCCGCCCGCGCCTCCCAAACTGGACACGGGCGTGTACGCCTCGTTCCCGGTCTATGCCGCGGCTGACGAGTTGGCCGTCCGCAGCCAGGCGCTGGTCTCGGATGCGACCCTGCTCAAGCGCGTGCCGCTTGGCACCGCCTTGAAGGTGCTGGAGGCGGACGCCGCCGCCAACGCCAAGATCGGGCAGATGAACCAGTGGCTGGCGGTCAAGACGCCGGACGGCGTGGACGGTTACACCGCCGCCTGGTACGTCTCGAAGACCAAAGCGGAGGCGGCTGCTTCGGCCAAGGCGCCCGCGCCGCTCCCGCTCCCGAAGGATGCGCCGGTGGTCAAATCCACGGTGGACGGGCTGAAATTGCGCTCCAAGCCGGACAACACGGACGCCACCGTCCTGAAATTCCTGCCGCTCGGCGCGCACTTGAAGGCGCTGGAGACGGCCGCAGAAGTCAAGCGCAAGACCGGTGTCATGCACGAGTGGTTGAAGGTGTCGGACGTGGAAGGGCGGCAAGGCGTGGCGGCGGCCTGGTACGTGTCCATCGTCAGCCTGGGCGCGGCTTCGTTCGGTCCGCAGGCCCAGCGCGAGACGGCGCCCGCCAGTTTCGATGTGATGGAAGTGAGGCCGGTCTTGCTGCGCAGCACGGAGGAGGGCGTGGCGCTGCGCAGCGCGCCGCTCGTTTCGATGGGGACGCTCATCCTGCGGATGCCGCTCGGAAGCGAACTGATCGCCATCGAACCGCCCGACCTGGCCGCGCCCAAGATCGGGCAGTTGGGGGCCTGGATTCACGTCCGCGATGTAGCAGGGAACGAGGGCTACGCGGCCGCCTGGTGTGTGGAAGAGCGCCCGGAAGACCCGGCGCCCGGCGCGTCACCCAGCGATTCTTAGTTTTACTTTCCTCCCGCCCGCCAGTATAATTCCTTCCTACTGGCGGTTGTCTTTTTTTCATGATTGGAGAGCACCTTGACTGAACCAGCCGAACTCGAGCTCAGTCTGCACCGGCGTGAAGGCGCTTCTTATTCGATCGAGATGCGTTTCAGCCAGCCCAACAGCGACGCCGATATCCGCCTGGGGCAGGGGGAAGCCATCAGCGCCCAATTCGACTTCGACGACCTGAAGACCAAGGTCCTGGATGCGGCGGCTTATGGCAAAGCCCTGACAGCCAGCCTGTTCGCCGACCCCAAGATGGTGACCGCCTTCTCGGAAGCCATGGCCAGCGCCCAGTCCCTGCAAGCCCCCTTGCGCCTGCGGCTGGTGATCGGCGCCAGCGCGCCCGAACTGCATACCCTGTACTGGGAGACGCTGCGCAACCCGAAAGACCAGTCGCCCTTGTTCACCGGCGAGCAGGTCTTCTTTTCGCGTTACCTGAGCAGCCTGGACTGGCGGCCTGCCCGCCTGCGCTCGAAAGCGGACCTGAAAGCGCTGGTTGCCATTGCAAACCCGTCCAACCTGGACGAATACGGGCTGGGCGAAGTCAAGAAAGACGACGAGGCGGCGCGCGCCAGGCAGGCGCTGGGCGACATCCCAGTGACGGTGCTGCCGGAGAGTGGGAAATATTGCACACTGACGGCGCTGGCAGATAGCCTGCGCGAAGGATACGACATCCTGTACCTGGTGGCGCATGGCGTCTTCAAAAAGGACGAGGCCTGGATCCTGCTGGAGGCGGAGGATGGCAAGATGGCGCGCGTCTCGGGCGCAGACCTGGTGACGCGCATCAGGGAATTGCAGAACCTGCCGCGCCTGATCGTGCTGGCCTCCTGCCAGAGCGCGGGGGAAGGCGCGGGGCAGGCGTTGCAGGCCCTCGGTCCGCGTTTGACCGAGGCCGGCGTACCGGCTGTCATCGCCATGCAGGGCAACATCACCATCGACACGGTCGGGAAGTTCATGCCGGTCTTGTTCCAGGAACTGCGCAAGGACGGCGCAATAGACCGGGCCGTCTCGGTGGCGCGCGGCCTGGTGCGCGGGCAAAGCGACTACTGGATCCCGGTGTTGTTCATGCGCCTGAAGAGCGGGCGCGTCTGGTACGAGCCCGGTTTCGGCGAGGAAGGCGGCTTCAAGAAATGGCCGGCGCTGCTGAACAGTATCAAGCGCGGGCAGTGTACGCCCATTCTGGGGGCGGGACTGTACGAGCCGCTGGTGGGAACCTGGCGCGAGATGGCCGCCAGCCTGGCGGAAGAATACCGCTACCCGCTGGCGCAATTCCATTGCCAGGCCTTCCCGCAGGTGGCCCAGTACCTGTCCATCAACCAGGATATTGCCACCATCCTGAGCGAGATCGATGACGCCGTTTGGAACAGCGCCCAGAAACGCCTCAGCGAACCCTTGCCAGAGGCGCTCAAAAGCGGCGTCGGGATCGCCCAGGAGGTGCTCTCGTTTGCAGGCGCCAAATTGCGCGAGAAGGACCCCTTCGAGCAGCACAAAGTTCTGGCAAAGTTACCCCTGCCCATCTATCTCACCGCCAATTATGACAACCTGCTGGCAGAGGCGTTGAAGGAAGCCGGGAAAGACCCCCAGGTGGTGATCTGCCCCTGGAACGAGCGCTTCTTCGCCGAATCCGTCTATGACAAGGAGCCCGGCTACCGCCCGACGGCCGAACGCCCCCTGGTGTACCACCTGTACGGCCAATTCAGCGTCCCGGAATCCATGGTGCTGACCGAGGACAATTACTTCGAGTACCTGATCGGCGTCACCAAGAACAAGGACTTGATCCCGGCTGTAGTGCGCAACGCCATGGTGAACACGGCTTTGATGTTCCTGGGGTTCCATTGGGACGATTGGGGTTTCCGGGTGCTGTTCCGCTCGGTGATGGGGTTGCAGGGCGGCGTGGGACGCCAGAGCCTGTACTCGCACGTGGCGGTCCAGGTGGAGCCCGACGACGCCAACAACCTGGACCCCAAACGCGCGCGGGATTTCTTGAAAGATTACTTCGACAGTTCTTCCAAGATCGGTATCTATTGGGGGCAGTCCTACGACTTTCTACGCGAACTGGGCCAGCAGTGGAAACCAGCCTGACGCCAAGGAGTGACGATGACCACAACTATGTCCAGACCCAATCCGTATGTCGGCCCGCGCTCCTTCCTGAAAGGCGAGCGGCTGTATGGCCGCGACCTCGAGACCGCCGAACTGGTGGACTTGATCGTTGCGGAACGTATCGTTCTCATGTACTCGCCGTCCGGGGCCGGGAAGAGTTCGCTGGTCAATGCCTCCATCATTCCCGGGATCGAGAAACAGGGCTTCCAGGTCCTGCCAACCATCCGCGTAAACCACGAACCGCCCGCCAGCGCCGCCGGGAATCCCGATTTCAACCGCTATGTCCATAGCGCACTCCTTTCCATGGAGGAAGAAACGGACGAGGCCGCCCGCATCGCCGGGCCGGAATTGCTGTCCATGACCTTTTCGGCTTACCTGGCCAAGGCGCGCGCCCGCAAGGGCGGCAAACGCAGGAAAGCGGCGCAATCTTCCGCCCTCTTCCTGATCTTCGACCAACTCGAAGAGGTGTTGACCCAAAACCCCACCGACCGCGCCGCAAAAATGGACTTCTTCATGCAAGTGGGGGAAGCGCTGCGCGACCAGTCCATTTGGGCCTTGTTCGTGATCCGCGAGGATTACCTGGCCGGACTGGACCCCTTCCTGCGCCCGCTGCCGACGCGCCTCGCGAACCGCTTCCGCCTGGACCTGCTGGGCGTTTCTGCGGCGGTGGACGCCATTCAAAAGCCTGCCGAAGATGTGGGAGTTCAATTTAGCGAGGACGCCGCCGCCAAACTGGTAGACGACCTGCGCTTGATGCACGTCCAGCTGCCGGACGGCACGTCGGTGGAGCAGCCGGGTTCTTACGTCGAACCGGTGCAATTACAGGTTGTCTGCCGCCGGTTATGGGGCGGGCTTGAGGATGACAAGCAGGTCACCCTGGAAGATGTCCAGGCCGCTGGCAGCACGGATGAAGCCCTGGCCGATTATTACGCCATGCAAGTGGAATCCGTCGCTGCCGATTCCGGGGTGAAAGAGCGCGCCATCCGCGAGTGGGTGGACCGCAAATTGATCACCGTGCATGGCATCCGCTCCCAGGTGTTGATGGAACCCGATCAGAGCGGCGGACTTTCCAACCAGGCCATCAACCTGCTGCAACAAGCCTATATCGTCCGCGCCGAGAAGCGCGCTGGCGCGGTCTGGTTCGAACTGGCGCACGACCGCCTGATCAACCCGGTGCGAAAGAACAACGCGGACTGGTTCAGCGCCAACCTGAACGTCTTCCAAAGGCAGGCCGACCTGTGGCATTCACAGGGACGCCCGGATGGCCTGCTGCTCACAGGCAAAGACTTCCTGGAAGCGGAATTGTGGGCCAATGAAAACATCAATACGCTGATGGATGTCGAAAAAGAGTTTTTGCAGAACTGCAAGAAAGCCTATGCGTCCGCGCAACGCGAACATTACACCAATTTGTTGGTCCGTTGGTTGTTGCTCGCCGCCTCGATCATCAGCATCATTGCGGTCTTCTTCTTTTTCCGCGCCAGGGAGCAGGAACAGCGCGCCAAAGCGCAGGAGAGCATTGCCCTGGACAACGCCAGGGAAGCAGAGCAAAACGCACAACTTGCCGTCCAGAGCGAAGAGACCGCCATCCGCAGCGAGAAAGTCGCCCGGGCGCGCGAGTTGTCTGCGGCAGCGTTGAGCAACCTGACGGTCGATCCAGAACGCAGCGTCCTGCTGGCCCTGCAAGCGGTAGAGGTCATCAGCCCGCCGGTGCCGGAAGCGGAGGATGCCCTGCGTCGTTCCCTGCCCGCCATGCGCGTGGAGCGGGTGTTGGGCGGTTTTGCCGGTTCGGTCTACAGCGTCCGCTTCAGCGCGGACGGGCGCCGGGTGGCTACGGCCAGCAACGACGGCGCGGTGGTGGTCTGGGATGTGTTTTCCGGCGCCAAGGTCTATTCCATCACAGCCGTCCCACCCGAAGTGCAGGAATTGGTCGGCGGCGCAACGCAAGCCATCTTCAGCCCCGGCGGGAATTACCTGGCCGTCTCCACTTCCGATGGATGGGTCATCCTGTACACAGCCTCTGACGGCCAGGAAGTGCGCCGCATCAAGGCGCACGATGAAGTGATCTGGGGCATGGCGTTCAGCCCGGATGGGACCAGGATCGCCAGCGCCAGCGAGGATAACCTGGCCAAAATCTGGGACGTGGAAAGCGGTAACCTGCTGCTGACGCTGGAAGGTCACCAGGGCGGTTTGCAGTCCATTGCATACAGCCCGGATGGAATCTATGTCGCTACGGCCAGCACAGATCGGACGATCATCCTATGGGACTCCGGCACCGGCAAAATTGTTAAAACCCTGGTAGGCCATAGCGGGATCGTCAACGGGGTAACCTTCAGCCCGGACGGAAAAAAACTGGCAACTTCGGGCGGCGATGACCGCTCCATCAAACTCTGGGAAGTGGAAAGCGGTCGCTTGCTCATGACCATCACCGGGCACCGCGATTGGGTCTACGAAATGGCCTTTACGCGCGATGGCTCGACCCTGGTCTCCGTCAGTTCGGACCGCACAGTGCGGTTCTGGGACACCACCTATGGACGCCCGCTGGGAAATATCCTGTACGGGCACAGCGACCAGGTCTTCAGCCTGAGCCTCAGCCCCGATAACAAGCGGCTGGCGACCGCCAGCGAAGACCGAACCGTGCGCATCTGGAATATCTCGCCAGAAGGCGGACGTGAATTGTATACGATAGATAACCGCGCCATCGCCATGGCCATTGCCCTGAGCCCGGACGGGGCGCGCCTGGCAAGCGCCGGACGTGACAGGGTCATCCGCTTGTGGACGGCATCTACCGGGCGTTTCCTGGCCACCATCAGCGGCCACACCGACATCATCGAGGGGATCGCCTTCAGCCCGGATGGGACGCGGCTGGCCTCGTCGGCCCGCGACGGCACAGCAATCGTCTGGGATGCAAGCAACAGCCAGGAATTGTTCCGCTTCCAGGAACATGACGGACAGATCTGGGACCTGGCCTTCAGCCCGGACGGGACGCGCATCGCTACCGCCGGGCAGGATGGCGCCGTCAAAGTATGGGACGCCGCCACTGGCGAGGTATATCACACGCTTCGCACCACCTTTGGCGCTGTCTTGGCTGTGGAATTCAGCCCGGATGGGAAATGGATCGCTTCCGGTCATTACCGGAACGCTGTCGTCCTCTGGAACGCCGATACCGGGAAACAGGTTGCAAACCTGTCCGGCCATACCGATGTAGTCCAAGCATTGGCCTTCAGCCCGGACGGACGCTGGCTGGCCTCCTCCGGCGACGATGGCAGCATCCTTTTGTGGGACATGGCCTCCGATCCCATTGGGGCAAAACGCGCTCCGTTGATCGACCGCGGCGACACTGTCTTCAGCGTCGCGTTCAGCCCGGACGGGAAGTACCTGCTCTCCGGCGGCGCGGACGGGATCGCCTCTGTCTGGGACCTGGAAACGGACACCGTGACCAAGCGTTTGTTCGGCAACCAGGACCGCATCTACGGCGTGGCCTTCAGCCCCGACGGCAGCCGCATGTTCACGGGCGGCGCAGACTCGTCCGTGCGCGCCTACCTGTTCGACTTCCAGCAACTGGTGTCGCTGGCGCAGAAGCGCGTCACGCGCCAGTTCACCGAAGAAGAATGCCAGGAATTCCTGAACGAAGCCTGCCCGGCCGACTCGGGCCTGCCGGCCCCCGAAGCGAGCGCCGTCACTGTCAACCCGCCGCCTGACCCCCCCAATTTTGTAGACAGCCAGATCACGGACACGATTTCTGAATCCACCTCCGGGGAAGCACGCGCGCCCGGCGGGGACGATTTCGCCAGGAACCTGTTCGAACGTCCCTTCAACGCCAATAGCATGGGGACTTATTACCCCGATATCGACATCCAGGGCGCCTCGCTGACCCAAACCAGCAACTGGGTCTATGTGACCATTGAGGTGGTCGGGCAGCAACTGGACAGCGAATTCCTCGGCTCTTATGCGGTGGAATTCGACCTGAACGGCGACGGGCGCGGCGATACGCTGGTCAACGCCTTCGTGCCGGGGGAGCAGTGGTCCACCACCGGCGTGCGCGTTTGGAAAGATACCAACCGCGATGTCGGCAACGGCGTGCCGGTCGAGTCCGACCCGCCGCAGACCGGCAACGGCTACGAGACCATCTTCTTCGACCAGGGGCGCGGCGATTCCGCCGACCTGGCCTGGGCGCGCATCCTGCCGCAGCAGGACAGCATCCTGCAATTTGCCATCTCGCAGACCCGCTCCATCCAGATCGCCTTCAAGACCTCGGTCATCGACAATGACACCTACTACCTGTGGAGCGCCTGGGCCAGCCGCGACCTGCTCAAACCGGCCTGGTTCGACTACAACGACCACTTCACATTCAAGCAAGCCGGTTCGCCCTTGAAGGAAAACCCCGAATACTACCCCATCAAATCCCTGTTTGGCTTGGACAACACCTGCCGCCAGGGCGTGGGCTTCGAAATGACCGGCTACGAATTGGGCGGGTGTAAATCTCCGCCGCCGCCCACGCCCCTCCCTGCGGACGAAGAGCCGGCCGAACCCGCCGCCCCCTGAACCGGGCGCAACTACAAGAAAAGAGGAGACCATGAGCGAACAGTTATTCTTCAACGGCATCAATGCCGCAAGCGGCGCACCGCTCGCCCCGCCGATGGACGGCGACCTGATGGCCAAACTGATCACCGGCGAAGAGCGCAACCCCGAGCAGGAAAGCGAACTGGCCCAATGGTGGGAGCAATACGCCCGCCCCAACGCCCCCAAACACATGGTGGCGGTGGAAGGCACGGACTATAAGGACCCAGCCTCGGCCGGCTGGGGCGTCATCTTCCCCTACAACGCCGACCCCAAGGTCATCGCGGCCCTCAAGCCGCTGCTCGACTGGCGCAAGTCCCAGGCCGGGGATCTTTACAAAGAATACACCGGCCCCGAAGGCTACCGCTACAAACCAGACGGCAGCATGGCCGAATCCAAGAACGACTGGCTGGCGCGGCATGGCATGGGCCCCGGTCCCGCCGACCCGGAAAAAATCCCCTACTACCTGCTCATCGTCGGCGGCCCGCAGGTGATCCCCTACCGCTTCCAGGTGCAACTCGACGTGCAGTACGCCGTCGGCCGCATCCACTTCGACACGCTCGAAGGCTACGCCAACTACGCCAACAGCGTCGTCTCGGCGGAAAAGAAGAAACTCGCGCTCGGCAAAACCGCGACCTTCTTCGGCGTCGCCAACCCCGACGACCCGGCCACCAACATGAGCGCCGAGCAATTGATCGCGCCGCTGGCCGAGAGCGTCTCGAAAGACAACAAGAACTGGAAAGTTACCAGCCTTGCAAAAAGCAAGGCCACCAAGTCCGCGCTGGCCGGGCTATTGGGCGGCAAACGGCCCCCGGCGCTGCTGTTCACCGCCAGCCACGGCCTCGGCTTCCCCAACGGCCACGCCCTGCAACTGGCCGACCAGGGCGGGCTGCTGTGCCAGGACTGGCCCGGCCCCCAGCAATGGCGCAAACCCATCGGCAAGGACTTCTACTTCGCCGCCGACGACCTCCCGGATACCGCCAACGTCTTTGGCCTGCTGGCCTTCCTGTTCGCCTGTTACGGCGCCGGCACGCCCAAAATGGACGAATTCGCCCGCCAGGCGCTCAAACGCCCGGCGCAGATCGCCCCCCAGGACTTCGTCGCCAGACTGCCGCAGCGCCTGCTCGGGCATCCCAAAGGCGGCGCGCTGGCCGTCATCGGGCACGTGGAACGCGCCTGGGGCTACTCCTTCTCGTGGGGCAAGGCCGGTACGCAACTGGCGGTCTTCGAGAGCGCCCTGCAGCGCCTGTTCGACGGCTACCCGGTCGGCTACGCCTTCGAGTACTTCAACAGCCGCTACGCCGAACTCTCCTCCGATCTCACCAGCACCCTCACTGAGATGGAATTCGGCACAAAGGTAGACCCCATGGAACTGGCCGGCTTATGGACCGCCAACAACGACGCCCGCAACTACGTCGTCCTCGGCGACCCCTTCGTCAAACTGATGGCCTGACGCAAATGTCATTGCGAGCGCAGCGATCGCGGAGCATCCCGTAGGGAAGCAATCCCCTCTCTGGTTCTGCCCGCAGTTCAACTGCGGGCAGTCTTATTTTTACAACGCGACTACGCTCGCCCCCTGGCTGGCCTGGCAGACGTAAACCCGCGCCTCCAACCCGGACTTCTGCCGGTAAGCCGCCGAAACGGACTCGGTGAACGCTCCGGCCCCTTCCCGTTTCACCAGCGCCACTGCGCAGCCGCCGAAACCGGCCCCGGTCATGCGCGCCCCGTAACAGGCCGCCTGCGCCTGCGCCGCCTCCACGATCTGGTCCAGCGCCGCGCTGCTGACCTCGAAATCGTCGCGCAGGCTGGCGTGGCTCTGGTCGAACAGCGCCCCCAGCTGCGCCGCGTCTCCCTGGCGCATGGCGCGCGCCGCCTCCAGCACCCGCTTGTTTTCGCTGACGATGTGCCGCGCCCGGCGCATCACGGCCTCCTCTTTCATCTTTCCTCTTTCTTTTTCGAACTCCTCCATCCCCACATCCCGCAGCGCCTTCACCCCGAAGAAGCGCGCCGCCGCCTCGCACTGCTCCCGCCGCTCGTTGTAGGCCGAATCCACCAGCCCGCGCCGCGTGGACGTGTCCAGCACGACGACGGCGATCCCCTCCGGCAAGGGGACGTGTTCGTAGTCCAGCGAACGGCAGTCCAGGAAGAGCGCGTGTCCCTGGCGCGAGGCCGCGCAGGCCATCTGGTCCATGACGCCGCACTGCACGCCCACCCACGCGTTCTCGGCCATCTGCCCGACCCGCGCCATGCGCGCCGCTTCCCAATCGAAGCCGGAAACAGCCGCAAAGGCGCGTGCCGCCGCCAGTTCCAGCGCCGCCGAGGAAGACAGCCCGGCCCCCTTCGGCACGTCGCCGCCTACTACCCCATCCCAACCTGACAATTCTTTTTCGTCTTTCCTCTTTCCTCTTTCGTGATCCAAAGCCCATGCCACCCCCTTGACATACTCCCCCCACCCCTGCCCCTTCTCGAATCCCTCCAACGAAAAATCCAGCGCATCCCCATAGTCCAGCGAATGGACGCGCACCCGCCGGTCGCTCCTGGGCCGCAGCGCGATCCAGATAGCGCGGTCGATGGCCATCGGCAGCACGAAACCCTCGTTGTAATCGGTATGCTCGCCGATCAGGTTCACCCGCCCCGGCGCGCGGACGAGGAAAGCGGGTTTAGCGCAAAAGCGCTTCTCAAAAGCATCATAGACTAGTTCCGAAATGTTCATAATGGCATCTTACATTTTACGCTCCCCACCGCGCATACACTGCCTGCGACAACAACCGCCCGGCAGATTGTTCGCGCGTCACCAGTTCGCCGCACTCCACCTTTCCCCCGCGACCCGGCGTCATCGCCTCCAGCGCCTGCCCCAGGTGGATGGCAGAAGCCTGCACCGCGTAGACCGTCAGGACGATGAACAGGGGCCGCTCGCTCAACACCTCCCGGCAGGCGCCCAGCAACTTCGGCAGCGACTTGTACACCTCCCACACCTCGCCCTGCGGGCCGCGCCCGAACTTGGGCGGGTCGAGCAGGACGCCGTCGTACCGCTTTCCGCGCCGCGCCTCGCGCTGGACGAACTTGAGCGCGTCCTCCACGATCCAGCGGATGGGCTTGTCCGCCAGGCCGGAGAGCGCCTGGTTCTCGCGCGCCCAGGTCACCGACTTCTTTGAGGCGTCCACGTGCGTCACCTGCGCGCCGGCAGCCGCAGCCGCCAGCGTAGCCAGCCCGGTGTAGCCGAACAGGTTCAGCACTTTCACCGGGCGCTTTGCCCTTTGAACGAGGTCCGCGCACCAATCCCAGTTGGCGGCGCACTCGGGGAAGACGCCCAGGTGCCGTCCCGGCGTGGTCATGGCCCAGAAACGCAGGCCTCCCGCATCCCAAAGGGGGGCATACCGCATCTCCCACCTCTCCGCAACCTTCTTCTTGAACGCCCAATGCCCGCCGCTCTCCTCGCCGCTCGGCTGGAAGATGGCGTGCGCCCCGGCCCATTTCTTTTCCGGCAGGGTACGCGGCCACATGGCCTGGGCTTCCGGGCGGACAAAGGTATACGCCCCGAAGCGCTCCAGCTTCAGCCCGTCGCCGCTATCAAGTAGGGCGTAATCGCGCCAGTGCGGCGATTCCAAAAACTGCAAATTTAGCATGACAGGCATCAGCAGGCGCGATCTTCTTTTGCTTCTTTCCGACGGATAAAGGGGCTATGTCGATTCAATTTTTTTAGCGAGTACCTGGCTAACCTTGGAATTAAAATGCCGAACAACAAGGGTTTCAACCGGGTACGGGCTGCTACCCGAAGATTGGCATAGTTGCGTGATAGCGGATTCCAACGAGTTTTATAGTCTTCGGCGCCTCGCAAGAAATCTACTTCACGATAGTTGTGTTTAAAGCATTCTTCCAGCATCAAATTCATCAAGACAGTGCCAATTGAAAGTTCGCAGTGCGCCGTATCGAAACCAATCCGCCACATCTCCAGCCGGTTCGCGTAATTAAACCCGTAACCAAATGCCGCAGGGACGCCATCCAATACGAGGTAAGAAACCTCAGGCCTCCCCTTGTCCGACATTAATCGAAACAGGTCACGGTGAAATTGTTGCCTTTCATCCGATTCAAAAAAATCAGGAAAATGACCACATTGATTGATAGCAAACATAGTCGCAATATCTTCGTCTGTGATTTCCTGACCAACGTGCCGGACAAAAGTGAAAGATGTACTAGCTTCTTTTACGCGTCGCGCCTTCCTCCTGAATTCATGACGGTTCTTTTTAGGCAGGTTGCTGAAATAAGTATCCCAGTCACTGTCAATAGAAATATAGTAATGCTGATTATAGGCTTCGAGTATGTCAAAACCATTATGTTTTAGGGCCGAAGTGATCTTTTCCAACCGACTAACTTCCACTTCTTCCAATTCCAATAAATCCCAATTCCTTTTTTGATGCACAAGGAAATCGCAAATCGCCTGATAGATGCGAGGATCATCGTCCTTCACAATAAAGCCTCCCACATCTGTTTCAGGGATGCCAATGTTGCACAACACTCTGAAATGCAAGCCGAATTTTTTCCTCTTATTTAGCATAAGAGGCGCAATCCCAACCAGTTCCTGGTCAGCCCAAACCGTCACCAACCACAACTCCGAGCCTTTACCAAAGTACTTCCACCAAGAAAATAACCATTCCCAACTCAAAAACGCATCCTGATGCGGAGATTGACTCAATAGTAAACCCCAGTCATCTCGAAGGGATTCAAATACATCTGACTCTTCAATTTTAAGGATTTTATAGTTGGAATCTGGTTGGATTAGTTCGTACCCTGCAAATTTTCCCGTTTGGCTGTTGACCAAAAGTTGATGGTTTGACATAGGCTATTCCGCAACAATACAAGCTGTTAGGATGCAATTCTTTGCGATCCTTCTGCAAGTATATCAAAACAAACCCCAATTATGAAACAGATTTTAAAGAATCATGTTGCTTACTTCTATGTGATGCAGACTCGCCCAACGAGGTGGGAGAACCCAAAAGTACTACTTGCTTTTTGCCCACAGAATCAGTATAATGTGGGAAAAAGTGGTAGATAGTGGCAGGAGCGCCGGAGGCCCCGGCGTTCGTCCATTAAATACAGGATTAGAACTAATGTTCTTAGGCCAGTTCCAGCACAACCTCGACGAGAAAGGTCGCCTGATGATCCCGGCGCCCTTCCGTCAAACGCTGGAAGGTAGCGCCGCTTACATCACGCAGGGCTTCGACCGCTGTCTCATGGTGATGACCGAGGCTTACTTTGGCCAGGTCTACGAACGCATCAACGCCATGAACCTGGCCGACCCCACCGCCCGCTTGCTGCGCCGCCTGATCCTGTCCAACGCCTGGCCGGTGGAAGTGGACAAGGTCGGGCGCATCCTCGTCCCACAGCACCTGCGCGGCTTTGCCGGGCTGGACGGCGAGGCGGTAGTGGCGGGCCAGGGCGAGTACTTCGAAGTCTGGAAACCGTCCGACTGGAGCGAGCAGATGGCCCAGATCCAGAACACAGAGGCCAACAACCAGCGCTTCTCGGCGCTTGATCTGTCTTCGCAGGCGTAGGACAAATTGGCAATTTGTCCTACCATGCAGCACCAGCCTGTTCTTTACCATGAAATTATACTCGCGTTGCGGCCCAAAAGCGGGGGGCGGTACATAGACGGCACAGTCGGCGCGGGCGGGCACGCCCGCGGCATCCTGGAGGCCAGCGCGCCAGACGGGCGCCTGCTGGGTTTGGACGTAGACCCGCAGGCGTTGGCGCTCGCCCGCGAGACCTTGGCTCCTTACGGGGAGCGCGTCCGCCTGGCGCGGGCCTCCTACACGTCCCTGCCCGATCAGTTGGCAGGACTGGGCTGGGAGGCGGTGGACGGAATCCTGCTCGACCTGGGGCTTTCGTCCATGCAGTTGGAGTCCACGCAGCGCGGCTTCTCCTTCCAACACGATGCCCCGCTGGACATGCGCTTCGACCCGCAGGCCGCCCTGACCGCCGCCGACCTGGTCAACAGCCTGCCGGGCGACGAACTGGCGGACATCCTGTACCGCTATGGCGAGGAACCCGCTGCCCGGCGCATTGCGCAGGCCATCGTCCGCGCAAGACCACTTCGCACCACGCTCGAACTTGCTGCCGTTATCGAGACCGTCCTGCCGCGAACAGGGCGCATCCACCCTGCCACACGGACATTCCAGGCGCTGCGCATCGCGGTGAATGCGGAACTGGACCAGGTCGAGGCGGCGCTCCCGCAAGCGGCAGCAGGCCTGAGGTCCGGCGCGAGGCTGGCGGTCATCTCCTTCCATTCGCTGGAAGACCGCCTCGTCAAAGCGTATTTCCGCAGGGAAAGCCGGGACTGCCTGTGCCCGCCCCGGCAGCCGATCTGCACCTGCGGGCATCATGCAACGCTGAAAGAGGTAAACCGCAAACCCATCACCCCCGGCGCGGACGAAATCGCCGCCAACCCGAGGGCGCGCAGCGCAAAGTTGCGCATCGTCGAAAAACTGTAACGACCATCCTGTGCAAGACAGCGATGACCATCGCCCAAATCCAGGTCATCATGGACTCTGTGAACCACTTTACCCACGCTTATCGGCAAGCGCCCTGGCGCACGCAGCGCCAATGGGTGAGTTTTTTCCTTTTGGCTGTGCTTGGGTTTGCGATGATCGCCAGCCTGTATTTGATGGTCGTCTCGCGGGCCGCCATCTTGGGGCGCGAGATCCAGGACTTGCGGAGGGAGATCCTCGCGACCCAGTACGAAAGCGCCGACTTGCAGACCGAACTGGGCAGGTTGACATCCAAAGTTGAAATAGAACAGCGCGCATATAAGTTGGGATTCCGCCCGGTGCAGCCCGATGAGTTGGAGTACCTGTCGGTGCCAGGCTATGTGGCCTCGAAAGCCGCCTTGCTGGCAAGCGTCCCGGAGTTGAAGCCCAGCGCGCCCAGCGTCCAGCCTGAATACACCCAGTCCTTGCTGGAATGGCTGGATGAACGCCTGCAAGCACCCGGAGGCTTGCGATGAGACAGCAATACGCCTGGCGTTCGCTGGTGTTGAACGGCTTCCTGGCCCTGGCGGCGGTTGCCATCCTGTTACAGATGGTGCGCATCCAGGCCAGCGCCGAGGCGGAACAATTCCGCCAGCAGGCAGATGCCTTTGCAGGCGAGTGGAAGATATACTACCCGGAACGCGGCGAGATCTATGACCGCAACGGCCACCTGCTGGCCGGCAACCAGACCGTCTACGAGGTTGGCGTGGACCTGACTACCGTCCGCGACCCGCACAGTGTTGCCATGGCGGTCAGCGTCAACCTGGGCAAGGACTATGACTCGGTCTACAGCAGCATCCTCAACCCGCCGGAGGGGATTTCCTACCTGGTGGTGGATAACTTCGCGGATTCTGGATCGGTTGCTTATCTGGAACAACTAAAGGAAGAACTCGCACAGCAGGAATCCCCGCTGCCCAGCCTGGCAGGCCTGGAGTTCAATGCGCGTTTGCAGCGCAGTTACCCGGAAGGCGCGCTAGCCTCCAACGTGCTCGGCTTCGTCAATCGCGAGGGGCGTGGCTATTTCGGCGTGGAAGAGAAATACAATGACCTGCTGGCCGGGCAGCCCATGCGGGTGTGGGTGCCCTCCGACCCGAACCGCGCGGTGGAAATCCCCCGCATCCCCAACGGCACAAGTTTGATCCTGACCATCAACCGCGACCTGCAGGACGCGCTGGAGGAGATCCTGGACAATGCCTTGTACGAATACGGCGCGCAACACGGCGCGATTATCGTCATCGACCCGCAGAACGGCGAGGTGCTGGGCATGGCATCCACGCCGCGCATGGATCTAAACGCATTCTGGGACTATGGTTCCATCTATAGCAATGCCAGTGAATTCAACCGCCCCGTCACTATGCCTTACGAACCTGGCTCCGTCATCAAAATACTGACCATGGCCGCCGCGCTCGACTCCGGCCTGGTCACGCCAGAGACCACCTACCTGGACACAGGCTCGATCCAGGTTGGCGGCAGTACCATCAAGAATTGGAACGAGGAAGCCTGGGGACTCCAGAACATGGTCGGCTGCTTGCAGCATTCCCTCAACGTCTGTATGACCTGGCTGGCGACGCAGATGGGCCCCCAGACCTTCTACGGTTACATGAACCTGTTCGGGTTGGGCAATCCCTCCGGCATAGACCTGGCCGGGGAAGCGGCTGGCAGGCTCAAGTTGCCGGGCGACGCGGACTGGTATCCGGTTGACCTGGGGACGAACTCCTTCGGGCAGGGCGTCACCGTCACCCCGATCCAACTCATGACCGCCGCCACTGCCATCACCAACAGCGGGCGCATGGTCTCGCCGCACGTCCTGTACGCCCAATTGCGCGACGGGCACCAGTTTACGGTCCCGTCGCAATATGCCGGGTCGCCGATCAAAGCGGAGACCGCCGCTACGCTGAACGAGATGCTGGCTATCTCGCTGGAAGCGGAATCGTCGCAGGCGCTCGTCCCCGGCTATCGTGTGGCGGGCAAGACCGGCACTGCCCAGATCCCCACGCCGTATGGCTTTTACGATTACAGCCAGACCAACGCCTCCTTTATCGGCTGGGGTCCGGTGGATGACCCGCAATTCATGATCTACGTCTGGCTCGAACGTCCCACCGCTTCCATCTGGGGCTCCGAAACCGCCGCGCCCGTCTTCTCGGAAGTTGCCCAGAAGACCGTCATCCTGCTCGACATCCCGCCGGATGCCGTCCGGTTACAATTGGCCGCTCCCTAAAGGTATCGAAATGCTGACCCTTGCCGACGCGCTGGAAGCCCTGACCGACGCCCGCATCGAAACCGCTCCCCTGGTGATCACCGAAGCGGCCATCGACTCGCGCCAGGTCATCCCCGGCTCGCTGTTCGTCGCGATCCCCGGTGAGCGCGTGGACGGACACGACTTCGTCGCCGAGGCCTTCAAACGCGGCGCATCCTTTGCCTTGATCCAGCGCGACGTGGACGCCTCTTGCCCGACCCTCGACCTGCGCGCCGGGCTACCGGCCAGCGACCCGGGCGACGGCTCCACGCTGGCCGAAAGGCTGGCCGCGCCGCTGTGCCTGCGCGTGGAAAACACCCTCACTGCCTTGCAACAGATCGCCCGCGCCTGGCGGCGTAAACTGGACCTGCGCGTCATCGGAATCACCGGCAGCGTCGGCAAATCCACTACCAAAGAGACCGTCGCTGAGGTGTTGAGCCAGCGCTATCGCACCCTGAAAAGCCCCGGCAACCTGAACAACGAGATCGGCCTGCCGCTTTCCATCCTCAGGCTTTCGAGCGGCTACCAGCGCGCGGTGCTGGAAATGGGCTTCTACGTTCCCGGCGAGATTTCCTTCCTGTGCGACCTGGCCCTGCCGCAGGTGGGCGTGGTGACCAACATCGGCACCGTGCACGCCGAGCGCGCCGGTTCGCAGGAAAACATCTTCATCGGCAAGTCCGAACTGGTGCAGGCCCTGCCGCCCGCCCCGGAGGGCGTTGCCATCCTCAACTACGACGATCCCTGGGTGCGCAAAATGGAAGAGAAGACGCGCGCGCAGGTCTTCTACTATGGTCTCTCTCCCGAAGCCGACCTGTGGGCCGATCACGTCACCGGCCTGGGGTTGGAAGGCATCCGCTTCCAATTGCACTACCAGCGCGAGACCCTGCACGCGCGCGTGCCGCTGATCGGGCGGCACTCCGTCCACACTGCCCTGCGCGCCGCCGCCGTCGGCCTGGTGGAGGGACTGACCTGGCAGGAAATCTTCGACGGCCTGCGGCAAGGGCACACGCAATTACGCTTGGTAGCCGTCCGCAGCCAAACCGGCGCGCTGCTGCTCGATGACACCTACAACGCCTCGCCCGAATCCATGCTGGCAGCCTTGAACCTGCTGGACGAGATGGAAGGCCGCAAAATCGCCGTCTTGGGCGACATGCTCGAACTCGGTCCCTACGAACGGCAGGGACACGAACTGGTCGGGCTGCGCGCGGCGCAAGTGGCAGGGGTGTTGCTCACGCTCGGGCAACGCGGCCACATGATCGCCGAAGCCGCCCGCAAAGCCGGATTACCAAAATCGCTCGTCCTGGAATTCGAGGAACTGGAGCCGATCGTGGCATGGCTGGAGGCGAACCTGTCTGCAAATGACAGCGTGCTGGTCAAAGGTTCGCATGGATTGCGCATGGACCGCATCGTCAACGCCCTGGAGGTGAAATCATGAAAGACACGACCCTGGCGCTCAGCCTGGCCGGGCTGGCTTTCATGATGACCGTCATCTGGGGCGGGCCCTTGTTGCGCATCCTGCGGCACTTCAAGATCGGCAAACTCATCCGCGTGGAAGAGCCGGGCCGTCACGCCGTCAAGATGGGCACACCCACGATGGGCGGCGTCCTGTTCATCCTGCCTGTCCTGCTATTGACCGTGCTGCTCAACGCGGTCGCCCTGCTGGGGCTGGACGTGGTCGGGCGCTCGGTGCTCGTCCCCATGATCGTCATGGTGGTGTACGGCATCCTGGGCGGCGTAGACGACTGGCAGGGCATCCGCGGCAAACGGCGCGGATCGGGCATGACCATTCGTATGAAATTCCTGGCGCAGGTCATACTCGGCGTAGGCACAGCCTGGGTGCTCAAATACATGCTCGAAGTGCCGGAGATCTACCTGCCCGGCATCAACATTCCCGGCGGCGTGGATTTGAACGATTTCCTCTATATCGCCATCGCGGCCTTCATCATCGTCAGCGAGTCCAATGCGGTCAACTTCACCGACGGACTGGACGGGCTGGCCGGCCTGATTGCCGCCACCGCCTTTGCGGCCTATGGCGGCATCGCCCTCGTCCAGGGACAGATCTACCTGGCGCGCTTCTGCTTCACCCTGGTTGGCGCCATCTTCGGCTTCCTGTGGTTCAACGTTCACCCCGCCGAACTGTTCATGGGTGACACCGGCGCGCTTTCCCTGGGCGCTACCCTGGCGGTGGTTGCCCTGATGACCGGGCAGTGGCCGTTGCTGCTCGTCATCGGCATCATCCCGTTCAGCGAAGCGCTCAGCGTCACCCTGCAGATCGGCTACTTTAAATTGACCAAAGGCAAACGCCTGTTCAAAATGGCGCCGCTGCACTTGCACTTCGAACTGCTGGGCTGGAGCGAGACCCAGATCGTGCAGCGCTTCTGGCTGATCGGCTTGCTGGCGGCCCTGTTTGGTATCGGATTGACCCTGGTGTAGCCATGACGGACTGGACCGGCAAACGCATCCTGATCTTGGGCGCCGCGCGGCAGGGAATTGCCCTGGCGCGCTGGATGGCGCGTCACGGCGCGCGCGTGACCCTGTCCGACAAACGCCTCGAAACGGACCTCGAGCCTGCCCGCCAATCCCTGGCCGACCTGCCCATCGAATGGGCCCTGGGCGGCCACCCGTTGGAATTGCTCGACAACACGGATGTGCTGTGTCTCTCCGGCGGCGTCCCGCTGACGCTGCCCATTGTGGTCGAAGCCGCGCGGCGCAGCCTCCCGCTCTCGAACGACACGCAGGTCTTCCTGGAAGCCGCGCCCTGCCAGACGGTCGGCGTCACCGGCTCGGCCGGGAAAACCACCACCACCACGCTGGTTGGTGAGATGGCAAAACGCTCTTTCAAGAGTGTACTCCCTGTTTCGGCGGCAGTTGCACTGCCGCCCGCCAGCAGTGCAATTGCTGGCACAACAATCGGCGGAAAACAGTCGCGCGCCTTTGTCGGCGGCAACATCGGCGACCCGCTCATCAACTACCTGGACGACATGACCGCCGATGACCTGGCCATCCTGGAAATTTCCAGTTTCCAACTCGACCAGATGACGGTTTCGCCTGGGGTGGCGGCGGTGCTGAATATCACCCCCAACCACCTCGACCGGCACGGCACGATGGAAGCCTACACTGCCGCCAAGGCGCGCCTGCTGGACTTCCAGCGTGAAAGCGATGTAGCCATCTTGGGCCGCGACGACCCGGGTGCGTGGAACTTACGTTCACGGGTCAAAGGCAAATTGCTTTCGTTCGGCCTGGGCGACCTGGGCGCAGACCAATCTGGCGTGTACGCCCGCGACGGGCTATATTACTTGCGGGATGGGAACGTCGAATTACGGATTACGAGTTACGAATCACGATTCCACTTGCGCGGCGACCACAACCGCCAGAATGTGCTGGCTGCGATTGCCATCGGTCACGCTGCCGGGCTGTCGCTGGACGCCATGCTGGAGGCGATCGATCACTTCCATGGCGTGCCGCACCGCCTGGAACTGGTGCGCGAACTGCATGGCGTGAAATGGTACAACGACTCGATTGCCACCGCCCCGGAGCGCAGCATGGCCGCCGTCCGTTCGTTCGAGGAGCCCATCGTGCTGCTGCTGGGCGGCAAGGACAAGGATCTGCCCTGGGAAGGCCTGGCCGCGTTGGTGCGCGAACGTGTGGATCACGTGGTGGTCTTCGGCCAGGCGGCGGAAAAAATCCTGGGCGCGCTGGGCAAGCCCGGGTCCGGGAAGAGGCGGCCGTTCAGCATCCAGCGCGGGGGCGGCCTGGCCGAGGCAATCCGCCTGGCGGCGGATGTGGCCGAAGCCGGGGATGTCGTCCTACTCTCGCCGGGCGGGACGAGTTTCGACGAGTTCGACGATTTTGCCGAGCGAGGAGAAAGGTTTAGAACATGGGTACAGGAACTTTCGTAAAAGAGCGTCCGCTGGCGTTGCCGCGCAGCCAGGAAGGCGCCAAGGCGCCTACGATTGGCATGGATGTTCCCCTGTTGCTGGCGGTAATCGGTTTGCTGGTATTTGGGTTGGTGATGCTCTTTTCGGCCTCTTGGGATTTTTCGTTGGGCGCTTATGACAACCCGATGCAGATGTTCAACCGCCAGGCGCTGTGGATGGGCTTGGGCCTGGTGGTGATGTTCAGCCTGACGCGCCTGGATTATCACTCCTGGCGCAAACTGGCGTTGCCCGCCATGTCGGTTACGATCCTGCTTTTGGTCATCGTCTTGCTGATGAGCGAGGTGCGCTTCAACGTAAAGCGGGCTGTGTGGGAAGGCTCCATCCAGCCGTCCGAACTGGCAAAACTGGTTTCTATCATTTACCTTGTCGTCTGGCTGTTTAGCAAACGGGAACACCTGGGCAAGGTGCAACTGGGGCTGCTGCCGCTGGGCATGATCCTGGGGATCGTGGGCGGCTTGATCTACCTGCAGCCCGACCTGAGCGCCGCGGGGACGGTGCTGATCATGGGCGGCCTGCTGTTCTTCCTGGCGGGCGGCGATTTGAAGCAGATCGTCGTGCTGCTGGTGGCGGCGCTGGTGGTCGGCTGGATCGTGGTGCAACTCAGCCCCACCGGGCAGCAGCGCGTGGGCGATTTCGTGACCGGCATCAAGGACCCCATGCAGGCCTCGTACCACGTGCGGCGCTCGTTCGAGGCCATCGTCAACGGCGGCCTGCTGGGGGTTGGTGTAGGCCGCAGCGAGACCAAATTGCTGGGCCTGCCCGTGCCGCCTACCGACAGTATCTTCGCGGTGGTGGTGGAGGAACTTGGCTTGCTCGGCGCTATGGCGCTGATCGGTTTGTACGGCATGGTGGTCTGGCGCGGTATGGTGATCGCCCGCCGCGCGCCCGATATGCTCGGCACGTTGCTGGCTTCGGGAATGGCGCTGTGGATCGGGATCGAAGCCTTGATCAATATGGCCGTGATGGTCGGCCTGATGCCGTTTGCAGGCAACGCCCTGCCTTTCATCAGCGCGGGCGGTTCGAACCTGGTCACCTCGCTGGCGGCGATGGGTATCTTGTTGAACGTTTCGCGGCAAACGAGTGTAACGATGGAAGAAGGAAACGAATGGAGGTCTTTCGGTGCGGTTGTTGATCTGCGCTGGCGGAACCGGCGGCGGCGTGTATCCGGCGCTGGCCGTCCTTGAGCAACTCAAGGCTGCGGCCTCGAACCTGGAAGTGCGCTGGGTTGGCGGGGAAGGCGGCATGGAGGCGGACCTGGTGACGCGCGCTGGCATCCCGTTCAACTCGATCCCGGCTGCCGGCCTGCATGGGGTTGGCCTGCGCGCCCTGCCGCGCAACCTGGGCCTGCTGGCGCGCGGCGTGCTGGCCTCCATCCGCATCCTGCGCGCCTTCCGCCCGGACGTGCTGTTCTTCACCGGCGGGTACGTGGCTGCGCCGATGGCGCTGGCTGGCTGGCGCGTCCCCACGTTGCTGTACGTGCCGGATATCGAGCCGGGGGTAGCGCTCAAGACCCTGGCGCGTTTCGCCGACCGCATTACCGTCACTGCGCCAGATTCGCAGGCCTATTTCGAAAAGAAGGTCATTGTGACCGGCTACCCGCTTCGCTCCGAACTTATGGGCTGGTCCCGCCCAAAAGCGCGCGCGGCGCTGGGACTTTCTTCCCACAAACCCGTGCTGCTGATCTTTGGCGGCAGCAAGGGCGCGCGCTCGATCAACCAGGCCGTGCTGGCGCACCTGCCCGGCCTGCTGGAAATGGCCGAAGTGGTGCACATCAGCGGCCAGTTGGATTGGGAAGAGGTCGAAAAAGCGGAAGCAGGCTTGTCGTCCAAGTTACGGAAGCGCTACCACACGTTCCCCTACCTGCACGAAATGGGCAAGGCTTTCGCGGCTGCCGACCTGGTCGTCTCGCGCGCGGGAGCGTCCACGCTGGGCGAGTTGCCCTTCTTCGGTCTTCCGGCTGTGCTGGTGCCGTATCCTTATGCCTGGCGCTATCAAAAGGTCAATGCCGAGGCCCTGGCGCAACACGGCGCAGCGGTGATCCTGGAAGACAGCCGCCTGCAAGAAGACCTGCTCGACACGGTTAAGGTTCTGCTCGAAAACCCGGGCAAGCGCGAGTCCATGCAAGCAGCCATGCGCTCCCTGGCCCACCCACACGCAGCCCAGGCGATTGCCAGCCAACTGCTGGAAATGGCCGGAGTGAAAAGCCTATGATGAGTATCATTTACGTTTTTTGGATGTATGTCATCCTGTTTGCTGTGATCGGCGGGATGCGCGGCTGGGTGAAGGAATTGATGGTCAGTTTCAGCGTCATCCTGGCGCTGACCACCAACCACGTGCTGCGCAAGTACATTCCGCTCGTCCAGGCGCTGCCGGCCGAAAGTTCTTCACTCTTTTGGATTCGCGCGCTGCTGTTGATCACGCTGGTGTATTTTGGCTACCAGACGGTTATCAGCATCCAGCGCCTGGCTTCGCGCGCGGCCCGCGAGCGCCTGCAGGATACGCTCTTTGGCGTGTTCATGGGCGCGATCAACGGCTACCTGGTGGCAGGCACGGTGCTGTTCTACATGCACGAGGCCAATTATCCGTTTCCCAACATTGTTATCCCGCCCACCGGCGACATCCTCGAAAACGTCAAAACGATGATGAATTGGATGCCGCCGCATCTGTTGGGCGAGCCGGGTATCTATTTTGCGGTGCTGTTATGCTTCATTTTCGTTATCGTTGTGTTCATATAGGTTACTAAACTATGACGCAGGTTCATTTCATCGGCATTGGCGGCAGCGGGCTTTCCGCGATTGCCCGGCTCCTCCTGGAGAGCGGGCATACCGTCACAGGCTCTGACCGCGCGCTGTCCCCCTTTGCCATTGACCTGCAGAAGGCCGGCGTCACGATCTACATCGGGCATCACCCGCGCAACGTCTCCGGCGCAGATTGGGTGGTGCGCTCGTCCGCCGTCCCGGATGACAACCCGGAGGTCAAGGCAGCGCGCGCGGCGGGCATCCCGGTCTACAAGCGGGCGGACTTCCTCGGTCAACTGATGACCGGCAAGACCGGTATCGCTGTGGCAGGCACGCACGGCAAGACCACCACCACCGCCATGATCGCCTGGGTCTTGAGCGAACTGGGCCGCGACCCATCCTTCATTGTGGGCAGCACGGTGAACAACTTCGGCGTCAACGCCCGCGCGGGGAAGGGCAAGGCATTCGTCATCGAAGCCGACGAGTACGACCGCATGTTCCTGGGATTGCAACCGAGCATCGAGATCGTCACCAGCCTGGAGCACGACCACCCGGACTGCTACCCCACCTTCGAAGACATGTTCTCGGCCTTCGAATCTTTCGTGGACCTGCTGCCTGCTGACGGGACCCTGATCGTGTGCGCCGACGACAGCGGCGCCATCGCGTTGCTCTCGCGCGCCCGCAGGGCCGGGAAAGCCGTGGTGGCTTACAGCATCCAGAGCGAACTGACCATCAACAGCCCGCAATGGATGCAGGCGCGCGCCATCAAGCCGAACACCCTGGGCGGTTTCAGTTTCGAGGCCGTCTCCAACCTGGGCGGGGGGCTGGGCAAGGTCAAGGTCGAACTGCAAGTGCCGGGCGAACACAACGTCCGCAATGCGCTGGCAGTGTTGGCAACCGTCGAGGTGCTGGGGTTGTCCCAGAAGAAAGCCGCCGAAGCCCTGCAACGCTTCCAGGGCACAGGCCGCCGCTTCGAAGTGCGCGGCGAGGAAAAAGGCGTGACGGTCATCGACGACTATGCCCATCACCCGACCGAGATCATGGCAACGCTGGCTGCGGCGCGCGCACGGTATGGCAAGCGGCGCATCTGGGCTGTCTGGCAGCCGCACACCTATTCGCGCACACAGACATTGTTCGCCGAGTTCAGCCGCGCCTTCAAGGATGCGGACAAAGTCATCGTCAGCGAGGTGTACGCGGCGCGCGAGCCGAAACAGGAGTTCACCTCCGCTGAAGTGGTCAGCGCCATGCCGCACGCTTCGGCGCGTTACATCCCGACCTTGCCAGAGATCACGCATTATTTATTGAAACATCTCAAACCCGGCGATGTTTTACTGGTCCTTTCCGCCGGGGACGCCGACCAGGTCAGCCGGGATGTGCTGGCTGGTTTGAAGAAGTAAGAGAGGTGCAAGATGGCAACCAAGAAAGAAGAGAAGAAACGCACGTTCGAATCGGAGTTGGCGTTGCCGCCCTTGAAGATGGTGCTGGCCGAGGCCGAGGGGCTCGTCCCGTCCGACTGCAAGCCGGCCACCCCCACCAAGCCCGGCGACCCGTTCCGCGAACAGGTTGTGTTGCGGCTGATCGAGAAATTGATTTCGAAAGAATAATGTCCACCTCCCTGCCCCTGCCTGCCCTGCGCGCCGCCTTTGGCGACCGGCTGCAAGAGAACGTCCCGCTTGCGCCGTATACCAGCGCGCGCATCGGCGGCCCGGCGGACGCGCTGGTGACGGTCTCTTCGGCCGACGAACTGGCAGGAACCGTGTCGCGCCTGTGGGAGATGGGCGTCCCCTACGTGTTGCTGGGCGGCGGGTCGAACGTGCTGGTCAGCGACCGGGGCGTACGGGGCGTGGCGGTGTTGAACCGCGCCAAGGATGTCCGCTTCGGTAACGGGGGCCCCCTACGGGGATCTGACGACAGGCCTAAGGCCCGCCCTGAGCGAGGTCGAAGGGTCCGGGCGGAGGCGGGAGCGGTGTTCGCCAACCTGGCGCGCCGCTGCGCGTCGCACGGGCTTTCCGGCCTGGAATGGGCGGCGGCCGTCCCCGGCACGGTGGGCGGCGCAGTGTACGGCAACGCGGGCGCTTTCGGCGGCGATGTGGCCGGGTCGTTGATCCAGGCCGAAGTGTTGACCGAGGCGGGGCGCGAGACCTGGCTGGTCGAAAAGATGGCCTATGGCTACCGTACCTCGGCCTTGAAGCGCGGCGACTTGAAAGGAGTAGTACTTTCGGCGGAATTTCGCCTGGAAAGTAGCACAAAAGAGGCCGTGTCTGTTAAAATCGCTGAATTCAGCGCGCGCCGCAAAGCGACCCAGCCTCCGGGCGCCAGTATGGGTTCGATGTTCAAAAACCCGCCGGGCGATTTTGCCGGACGTTTGATCGAAGCCGCGGGCCTGAAAGGCGCCCGCAGCGGCGCGGCTGAGATCAGCCCTGTGCACGCGAATTTTTTCATCAACCACGGCCAGACCCGCGCCGAGGATGTGCGCGCGCTCGTCGGCCTGGCGCAAAGGACGGTTGCCGAGAAATTCGGCGTAACGTTGGAATTGGAAATCGAGTTGATCGGTGAATGGGACTCGTGAAACGTAAAACGTGAAACGTAAGTAACTTTTTGGAGACAGGATGAATTACCAGGAATGGGAACGGGAAGTTCCAGAAACATTGAAATCGGACTCGCTCTGGAAAATGAGCGTGTACCGCTACGCCCTGTTCCTGAATGATGTTGGATGGTTCGATGTGACAAAACTGATGCAAGACCGTCGCACCATTGGCTTATCCGAGCAGTTGTATGAGGCGCTTGGTTCCATCAGCGCCAATATTGCAGAAGGATACTCACGCGGCACTGGCAAGGACCGCGCTCGCTTCTACGAATATGCACTCGGCTCGGCCCGCGAGAGCCGCGATTGGTATTTCAAGGGTCGTCACATCTTGACTGAAACCGTTGTATTACATCGTCTGAAACTTCTCGAAGAAATCATTCGCTTGTTGCTCACGATGATCCCTCAGCAGCGTGGTCGCACGCTTCGTGAAGAGCAGGCAATTTATGAAGTTGAGTCGCCCATCACCGAACTCCTGGAAAACGTTCCACTGCCTTGAGCTTACGTTTTACGCATTACGCATTACGTTTTACGGATCACGTTTTACGAATTCGAGCCAACAATGAAAACGAACCCGACAACCTCTCTCAAAATCGCCATCCTCTTCGGAGGGCGTTCCGGTGAACATGAAGTCTCGCTCATGTCTGCGCGTTCGGTGCTGTCGGTGCTCGACCCGGCTAAATACGAAGTGACCCAGGTCGGCATCACGCTGGACGGGCGCTGGTTCACCGGCGCGGACGCCATCGGAGCGTTGGAGAAAGGCTCCACGGAAGGGCTGGAGCATGTCATCCTTTCGCCCGACCCCTCCGAACGCGGTCTTTACGTTTTACGCAATACGAATTACGTCAAACTCACCGACATCGATGTCTTCTTCCCGGTCATGCACGGCACTTACTCGGAAGACGGGACGATGCAAGGCCTGCTCGAAATGGCGGACGTGGCCTACGTGGGCGCAGGCGTGACCGGCTCGGCGGTAGGCATGGACAAGGCCGTCTTCAAGGAAGTCATGACCGCCAACGGCATCCCGGTGGTGGAGACGCTGCTCGTCCTGCGGCGCGAGATCGAGCAGGACATGGACTCTGTCATCCGCCGCGCCGAAGCCATGAGCGCCTACCCGTTCTTCACCAAACCAGCCAACCTGGGCTCCTCGGTGGGCGTGACCAAGTGCAACAACCGTTCCGACCTGCAGGAAGGCCTGTTCGAAGCCGCCGCCTACGACCGGCGCATCCTGATCCAGCGCGGCATCCAAAACGCGCGCGAGATCGAGGTCAGCGTGCTGGGCAACGACGACCCGCAGGCCTCCGTGCCCGGCGAAGTGCTGCCCAGCCGCGAGTTCTACTCGTACGAATCCAAGTACGTGGACGGCACCTCCGGGTTGGTCATTCCCGCGCCGCTGCCGGCCGAGACCAGCGAACGCATCCGCGCGCTGGCCGTCCGCGCCTACAAACTGATCGATTGCGCCGGGATGGCGCGCGTGGACTTTTTCGTAGAAAAGGAAACGAACACCATCTACCTGAACGAAGTCAACACCCTGCCCGGCTTCACCAAGATCAGCATGTACCCCAAACTGTGGGAAGCCAGCGGCCTGCCCTACCCCCGGCTGGTGGACCGCTTGATCGAATTGGCCCTCGAGCGCAAAGCCGAGCGCGACCGCACCAAACGAGCCTATCGGAGCGCTGGATGAACGATAGGGAGAAGCGCACCCGCGCCGACCTCGTGCGCCAGCGCCGCTGGGAGCAGATGCGGCGGCAGCAAGAACAGCCGCCTGCGCCGCCTCCCCGCAAACCACGCGAGCCGCGTCCGCCGATGAAAAAGAAACCGGCCGTCCGCGAACTGCCGCCCCTCACGGCGCGCGGCGTGGTCAACGACTTTGCCATCCAGCGCCGCAAAAAGGTCAGCCGGCGCCGCTTCCATGCGGCCCTCACCCTGCCGCGTCCTGCGCTGCGCCCCTTGGCCCTGCCGCGCCCCCACTTACGGGCCGGATGGCGGCTGCTGTCGTTCACCCTGGTTGTCGTGTTCGGCGTTGCCCTGTACCTGCTGTGGAGTATGCCGCAGTTCCGCGTGAGCGCCGCGCAGGTGACTGGCAACCAGCGCCTGACGGCGGACGAGATCGACGCCGTGCTGGGATTGGCCGGGCACCCGATCTTCCTGCTGGCGCCCGCCCAGATCGAGGCCCAGGCGCTTCGCAACTACCCGGAACTTGCCTCCGTTACCGCAAGCATATCCCTGCCGAACATCGTCGCCGTCCAGGTTGCCGAACGGCAGCCGGTCATCCTGTGGCAGCAGGACGGCAGTTACACCTGGATCGACGCGACGGGCGTGGCTTTCCGCCCGCGCGGCGAGGCAGCCGGGCTGGTGGTGGTGCAGGCGCTGGCAGCGCCGCCGGCCCCGCCCGCGCCGGAGCCCGGTTCCCTGGCCCCGCCTGCTTTCATCAGCGCGGAGACCGTGGAAGCCATCCTGACCCTGGCGCCCTTCGTCCCGCCGGGAACGCCCATCCTGTACGACCCGCTGGCAGGCCTGGGTTGGAACGACGGGCGCGGCTGGCAGGCTGTCTTCGGCAGCAGCGCAGGCGACATGCCCCTCAAGGCGCGCGTCTACCAGGCGCTGGTGGACAGCCTGTCAGGGCGCGGCATCCGGCCGGTGCTGGTCAACGTCGCCCATCCCAACGCCCCCTTCTATCGCCTGGAGCAGGCCGAAGTCCAGGATGAAGCGGCAGAATCGGAAGTGGAAGAACAGTAAGCAATGGAAGAGATTGTCGTAGGTATCGACGTCGGCACCACCAAAGTCTGCACCCTGGTCGGGCGCATCGAGACGCCAGAGACGATCCGCATCCTGGGCGTGGGCATCGAGCCGTCGGATGGCATCCGCAAGGGCGTGATCGTAGACCTGGAAGCGGCCACGCAGGCCATCACGCGCTCGGTGAAACGCGCCGAGAGCACCTCCGGGCTGGAGATCACGGCGGCGCTGGTGAGCGTGGCGGGCGCGCACGTCTCGTCGGTCAACAGCCGCGGATCGGTGGGCGTGGGCAACGGATTGATCGAAGAGTACGACCTGCTGCGCGTACTGGAACAGGCGCGCGCGGTAGCCATCCCGCACGACCGCGAGATCGTGCACGTCATCCAGCGCGGCTTCTCGGTGGACGGGCAGGACGGCATCCGCTCGCCGATCGGGATGCACGGCTACCGCCTCGAGGTGGAAGCGCACATCATCACCGCCGCTTCGGCCACCGTGGACAACCTGCGCAA
This sequence comes from Chloroflexota bacterium, assembly GCA_049323115.1. Taxonomy (GTDB): domain Bacteria; phylum Chloroflexota; class Anaerolineae; order Anaerolineales; family Villigracilaceae; genus JAABUE01. Next base: position 8,441 of record JBMOMP010000076.1, on the reverse strand, counting down.
GTGCGTCAACGCCGCCGGGGTGCAGATCCAGCAGTTCGTGCTCAACCCGCTGGCCTCCGGCGAAGTGGTGCTCACCGACCAGGAGCGCCAGATGGGCGTGGCGGTGTGCGACATCGGCGGCGGCACCACCGACCTGGCCATCTACGTGGACGGCGACGTCTGGCATACGATGGTGCTGGCAGTGGGCGGCAACCACATTACACAGGACATTGCGCACGGCCTGCGCCTGCCGGTAGCGCAGGCCGAGGAAGTGAAGAAACAACAAGGCCACGCCGTGCGCGGCGAAGTGGGCGCAGACGAATACTTTGCCATCCGTCCCTTCGGCGAAGAGCGCGCGGTGCAGGTCAACCGGCAGGACCTGGCGCACATCATCGAGGCGCGCGTGGAGGAGATCTTCCGCCTGACGCTGCAGGAGATCAAACGCTCCGGTTACGACGGTTTGCTGCCGGCCGGCATGGTGCTGACCGGCGGGACGAGCGCCCTGCCCGGCATCAAGCGCGTTGCCGGCGAGGTGCTGGGACTGCCCGTCCGCACGGCGGGACCGGAAAACCTGGTGGGCCTGGTGGACCGCCTCAACTCGCCCGCCTATTCCACCAGCGTTGGCCTGCTGCGCTGGGCGCTGACCATGCACAGCCACGAAATACCCGCGCCGCGCCGCGCAAAAGGAGAGAAGCGTATGGACTTTGGTTTCATGAAAAAATGGATCGACCGACTGTTACCTTAAGGTATTGTTTTTTTTGCAAGGAGGAACCCATGGATACGACCAAGAAACAACCAGCAACAACCCTTTCGGGGAACGAGGCCTTCGCCCGCATCAAGGTCATCGGCGTGGGAGGCGGCGGCTCGAACGCCGTCAACCGCATGATGGAAGAAGGCATCAAGGGCGTGGAATTCATCGCCGCCAACACCGACGCCCAGGCCCTCACGCTCTCCAAAGCGCCCGTGCGCGTGCGCCTGGGCGAAAAACTGACGCGCGGCCTGGGCGCGGGCGGCGACCCCGAAGTGGGGCGCAAGGCAGCCGAAGAATCGGCCGACGAACTGTACAGCGTGCTGAAAGGCTCGGACATGGTCTTCGTCACGGCTGGCATGGGCGGCGGCACGGGCACCGGCGCGGCCCCGGTGGTGGCGCAGGTGGCCAAGGAATGCGGCGCGCTGACCATCGGCGTGGTCACCCGCCCGTTCACCTTCGAAGGCGCCCGCCGGATGCAAGGCGCGGAGGCCGGCATCGGCAAACTCAAGGAACATGCCCATACCCTGATCGCCATTCCCAACGACCGCCTGCTGCAGATCGCCGACAAGCGCTCCAGCCTGCAAGACGCCTTCCGCCTGGCGGACGACGTCCTGCACCAGGGCATCCAGGGCATTTCGGAACTCATCACCACCCCCGGCCTGATCAACCTGGACTTCGCCGATGTGCGCACCATCATGTCCGAGGGCGGCGCAGCCTTGATGGCGGTCGGCGTGGGGGACGGCGAAGACCGCGCCAAGACGGCCGCCGAAAAGGCCATCTCCAGCCAACTGCTGGATATCACCATCGACGGCGCGCGCGGCGTGCTGTTCAACGTGACCGGCGGCCCGAACATGACGCTCTTCGAGGTCAACCAGGCGGCTGCCATCATCCGCGAGACGGCGCACCCGGACGTGAACATGATCTTCGGCGCCGTCATCGACCCCAACATGGGCGACGACATCCGCATCACGGTCATCGCGACCGGCTTCGAGCGCAACGGCGTACCGCGCCGCGTGCTGGAGCGGGCAGCAACCCCCCGCCTGGCCGAACAGCGGCCTGTGCACTATATCCAGACGAACGAACCGGTCAACGTGGGCGTGGAGGCGGGGCGCAGCGCTCCCTCCCTGGGAGGCGAAGCGCGGCCGGCCACGCCGCCGTCCGTCGCCAGCGACGACCTGGATATCCCAACTTTCTTGAGAAACCGCCGGTAGTTCCTTAAGGCCTGAAAGGCCTGGATGGCTTTCAAGGTCTGGGAAGTACCGCCTGGTTGGTTCCTCCCCTTTTGCCGGGGCGGCCAGCGCGTGCCTGGGCGAGGCATGTGCAAGCCGCCCTGTGCGTTTTAATGCCAGCGCAGGGGCAGGGGGGCTGCATTAGTGGTTTTTACACGACGCCTGAGGTTGTATAATATCCTTATGACCACCGCCTATGCCTTCGTCGCCGCGCCCGGCCACGAGTACCCCGACCACCCGGAACGCCCCGGACGGCTGGACGAACTCGCCCGCCGCCTGGAAGCGGTGCAGGCCGAACGCCTGCCGGTCGCGCCCGCCGAGCCGACGGAAGTGGCGCGCGTCCACACGCCGCGCCTGGTCGCCGGGCTGGAGCGCGCCTGCCGCGAGCAGGCGCCCGGCATCATCGACTACGCCCCCACCTTCGTCACACAGACCTCCTACGAGGACGCCCTGCTGGCCGCCGGGGCCACGCTGGCCTGCGCGCGCGCCGTGCTGTGCGGGGAGGCCAGCAACGCCTTCGCCATCGTCCGCCCGCCGGGGCACCACGCCGAGCCGGGGCGCGCCATGGGTTTCTGCCTGTTCAACAACATCGCCGTTGCCGCGCGCGACCTGCTGGCCAACGGCCTGGAGCGCGTGCTGGTGGTGGACTACGACGCCCATCACGGCAACGGCACGCAGGCGGCCTTCCTGGAGGATGAGCGCGCCGCGTACCTCTCCACCCACCAGTGGGGCATCTACCCCGGCACCGGCTGGATCGAGGAAGCGCCGCGGGCCCGCAAGCGCATCGTCAACGTGCCGCTGCCGGCCTACTCCGGCGACGGGGTGTTCGGGCGCATCGCCGACGAGATCGTCCAGCCGCTGGTGGAGTCCTTCCGCCCGCAGATGCTGCTGGTCTCGGCCGGTTTTGACGCGCATTGGAGCGACCCGATCACCACGATGGGGCTTTCGTCGGCCGGCTTCTTTGCTTTCTCGAAGCGGCTGGTGGAACTGGCGGGGGAACACTGCCGGGGCAAGATCGTCTTCGCGCTCGAAGGCGGTTACGATCCGCGCAACCTGGCCAACGGCGCCGAGGCGGTCTTTTTGGCGCTGGCAGGCCGGAAGTCCGGGAAGGATGCGGGCGACGCCTGTCCGCATCGCGAGCCGGAGGCCGAGTCCCGCCTGGCGCAGGTGCGGGCGTGGCATGATTTTTAACGAGGAGAACGTATGGCACGCAAAAGTCTTGGTTATGTGAAAACCGAATGGACCTGCCCGAATTGCAGCACGCGCAACCCCGGCCCGCAGAAGACCTGCGTCAACTGCGGCGCGCCCCAGCCGGAGAGCGTCAGTTTCAGCCTGGGCGCCGAGCCGGAGTTCGTGAAAGATGAGAACGAACTCAAGGCTGCGGCGGCGGGCGCCGACATCCACTGCCCCTATTGCGGCGCGCGCAACCCGGCGGCCGCCCAAACCTGCTCGCAATGCGGCGGCGACCTGGCGGAGGGCAAACGGCGCGAGGCCGGGCGCGAGTTGAAGCGCCCCGGCGGGCCGAAGACGGTGACGTGTACCAACTGCGGGACGGACAATCCGGCCGCGGAGGTGAACTGCGCCAAGTGCGGGTCGCCCCTGCCGCGTACGGATGCGGTTCAGACTCCGCCTGTTCCGGCTCCCGCTTCGATGGCCTTTTCCGCGCCCCAGGCCGGGGCCGCGCCAGCCCGTCCGGCCAGGAAACCCAACTGGCTGCTCTTGGGCGGCATTGCCGGGCTGCTGCTGTTGTGCTGTATCGGTATCTTCACGCTGTTCCTCGCGCCCACGTCATCGGTGCAGGCTACTGTGAGCAACGTGGCCTGGCAGACCTCGCTGCCGGTGCAGGAGGTGCAGGCCGTTCGATATACCAACGAAAGCGGCAGCCCGCCTTCGGACGCTTACGATGTGTCCTGCCAGACCGAGAGCCGCGAGGTCTGCGAGCAGAAGACCATCGACAAGGGCAACGGCTTTGCCGAAGTGGTGGAGGAGTGCCACACCGAGAGCGAGCAATACTGCGATTACACGGTCGACGAGTGGAAGACGGTCCAGACCTATACGCTGGAGGGGAACGATTTTTCGCCGGTCTACGCCCAGCCGGACATCACCAGCGACCAGCGCTATGGGAAGGAATCTGTCACGTATACGGTGTATTTCGACACCGAGAAGGGCGAAATGACCTATATCCCCGGCGGCCTGGGCGAGTTCCAGCAGTTCCAGCCCGGCAGTACCTGGAAGTTGAAATTGAATGCGCTGGGAGGCGTGGTGGGGGTGGAGAGGTGAGAGACCAGCGGATGATTTAGCGGATAAGCGGATGTTGTAGCGCGGGTGGCGTGATGCGTACTGTTTACGTCCACAAGAAAGATGGGACCACCGTTGTCAATCATTACAAACTCGAAAAAGGAACGGTATTGCTCGCACCCGACGTGCGCGCCTATTTCAAGGATTCGGAAGCGGTCAATTCCGCGCTTCGTTCCCTGATCCAATTGATGTCGAAAATGCCGCCTTCCGACAAAATATACGCGCAGGAAAAAGTTCCCGTCCGTAGGCTGGCCGAACGAAAATAGGATTTCCCTTGCCGGTGCAGCGCAAAGACAGCGCACTGGGCGAGGATTGACCAATTTCGCGCCAACCCTTGCATTTTTTTCGCCCCTTGTGGTAAACTATGCCCGTCCGTCGCTTGGGTGCCCCCCTCACCCAGGCGGCGGGCCTTTTTAACCCATCACGCTCCGCAGGGGGACGATCACAAAATCCCGGTTTTGGACATGCCAGGCAATCAACGCCGATGATTCGGGCAATTGACGCCGATGATTCGACCGGATTAATATTACAGCGCAAAGTCGCGCAACTTTCCTGCGCGAGTCATGGTCAACGGATATTCAAGCGGATAAACGGATGGAGGACGCCTTATCCGCTTATCCGTTTCCTATCCGCTGGTCACTTTTTCGGGCCTATACCTCCAACCTTGCGCTGTAATATTAAGGTGGCTTTAAGGATTTGAAGCCTGTTTTGAAGCCTCCCCCCTGGGATAATATAGGTGTCGTCCAGTGGACGAAAATCCTACTCCCCAGGAGGAAAGCAGCATGGCATCTCGCATCAAAGCGATGCAGACAGGGCGCAACGTAAAGTGGAAGGGCTGGGCACCTGGAACCCCAACATTGGCAAGACGGGCGATGAACTGGCGGCGCCCTGGAACGAAATGAACCCCGACGACCAGGTGGATTAAGGCCGCACGACGGCAATGTAAGCAAACCCGCCTCCAAGGACTTGTCCCTTGGAGGCTTTACGTGTCCGCCCGGCCTTAGATTTTATTGGTCATTGTCGCTCCTATGTCACTGTGAGGAACGAAGCAGTCTCCTGCAACAAGGGGATTGCTTCGCCAAAGTGCGGCTCGCAATGACAGTTACCTTTGGTTGCGGCGGGAAGCCGCGCTAAGTGTCCGCCTTCGAAACCCTTGATATTCGTTTGCAAGGTCGGTAAATCGGATTGCATTTATAATAATTAAGGAGTGTTTTTTGGAATCGCCCGCCAGGAAAGGACAATCCCATGTCTCGGAAGACTTCCTCCACGGCTCACAAGCGGCAAGACGATGGGGACGAGGCGTTCCGCCTGCTCTTCTACAACCATCCCCTCCCCATGTGGATCTGTGACCTGGAGACGCTGGCCTTCCTCGAAGTCAACGATGCAGCAGTGAAAAAATACGGCTACACGCGCGCGGCGTTCTTGTCCATGACCCTGGCAGACATCTGCCCGGCAGAAGATGTACCGCGCCTGTTGAAAGAGGTAAGGCAAGAGTGCCCGGCCTGGCAGCAGTCGGGGGAATGGCGGCATCGCCTGAAAGACGGGACGATCATAGATGTGGAAATCACCTCCCACACGCTGGAATTCAAGGGACGACCGGCCGCCCTGGTCATGGCGCAGGATATCACCGAGCGCAGGCAGGCGGAGGAGGCGCTCAAACGATCCGAAGAACTGCTCCGCGTTACCCTGACGAATATCTCAGATCCCATTTTCATCACCGACGATGACGGCAATTTCACCTTCATCTGCCCGAATGTGGACAGCATTCTCGGCTATTCCACGGAAGAAGTACAAGCAATGGGTAACATCTCGAAACTCGTAGGGGATGAACCATTGCGGCTCGAAGAGCTGGAAAAGAAAGGGGAAATTACCAATGTCGAGAGAAAAATCGTGGATCGCCATGGCAGGCAGATCGTTTTCCTCATGACCGTAAAGCGGGTATCCATTGGCGCAGGCACCCGTCTCTATACCTTGCATGATATTACCGAGCGAGTGCAGGCAGAAGAGGCGCTGCAGGAAAGCGAAGCCAGGAACCGCGCCATCCTGGAGTCCCTGCCCGATTTGGTGTTCGTGCTCGATCACGAGGGAACCTACCTGGATTACCACGCCGCCAACCCGGATGCCCTGTATGTGCCTCCCGAACAGTTCCTGGGCAGGAAGGTACAGGAGGTGTTGCCGCAAGAACTCGCAGCCACCTTTTTAGGACTGATCGAGCAGGTCGTTGCGACCGGCAAGATACACAGCCATGAGTATCATTTGCCCATCGCCGGGCAACCGCGCTATTTCGAGGCGCGCCTCGCGCCCTGCAGCAGCGATAAGGTTCTATCCATTATCCGCGAAATCACCGAACGCAAGCAGGCAGAGGAGAATTTGCGCCGCCACGCCGAGGAGTTGAACGCCCTCCAGGCAATGGTGCTCGACATATCTTCCCCGCACTCGCTGCCCAAATTGCTGAACCTGGTCGTGGAGCGCGCCGTCAACCTGTTGGGCGCAGCCAGCGGAGGCCTGTACCTGGCCGAACCGGAAAGACGCAAAGTGCGCTGCGTCGTCAGTTACAACACAAAGGAGGATTTCACCGGCACCACGCTCGACTACGGCGTTGGCGCGGCCGGGTATGTGGCCGAAACAGGGCAACCCTTGATTATCGACGATTACAGCCAATGGCCAGGGCGGGCCAAAGTGTACGAGGACAAACAACCTTTCCGCGCCGTGATGAGCGCGCCCATGCTCTGGCAGGGCCAGGTCAGCGGGGTGCTGCATGTGCTGCGCGATGACGCTTCGAAGAAATTCACCCAGGGAGAACTGACCCTGCTGTCCCTGTTCGCCAATCACGCCGCTGTTGCAGTAGGGAACGCCCGCTTGTTCAACCTCCTCGATCAGGAACTGACCGAACGCATGCGGGCGGAAGAGGCCTTGCGCGAGAGCGAGGCGCGCTATCGCCGCCTGGCAGAAAACGCCCAGGACCTCATCTATCGCTATGAATTCGCCCCCCAATGCGGCTTCGCCTACGTCAGCCCGGCAGCGATCAATTTTGCAGGCTATTCCCCCGAGGAATACTACGCCGATCCTGGCCTGGTCATGAAAACCGTCCACCCGGAAGATCGCCCCCTGCTGGAGCAGTTCTTGCAAAGCAGCGGCGGCTTCATGCAAACTCCCCCCTTACGCTGGATATGCAAGGACGGGCGCGTGATCTGGACCGAACAGCGCAATGTCCCCATTTATGATGAGGGAGGCAACTTGATCGCCGTGGAAGGCATCGCCCGCGACATCACCACCCGCAAGCAGGCAGAAGCGGATATCCAGCAACGCAATGCGGACCTGGCGTTGTTGAACGCCATCAACAGCGCCGCCAACCGAGGCGAGAGTTTGGCCTCGATCCTCGATCTGATTGCTACACAAACGAAACGAACCTTCAACAGCAATGGGATCACCCTGCACCTGCTGGATGAGGAGCAGGGCGCCCTGGTCATGCAAACCCCGGCCATCTCCCCATCCACGCAGGCGCGGATCGAAAAAATACTTGGCCGTCCTATCCCGCCCATTGCGCACGACCTGCGCAAGGCGCATCCATACCGCCAGGTGCTGGAAAGCAGGCAGGGGGTGCTGCTCACCGACCGGGCCCAGATCCAGGAATTCATTGCCGCCTATCTCGAAGCAACAACGTGGACAGACAAAACGCGCCAGCGCGTCAAAAGGCTCATCCCCGCGCTGGTTTCGGTCTTGGGTTACCAGTCTGTATTGGTGACGCCATTGCTCTTTGGGGATGAATTGGTCGGTACAGTGGATATGGGCAGTCAGGATGTGTTCACCGAAGCCGACCTGCATCGGTTTGAAATCATTGCCAGCCAATTGACGGCCGTCATCCAGCGCAAGCGGGCCGAGGAGGAAATCCACAGGCTGAACGCCGAACTGGAAAGGCGCGTCGAAGATCGCACCCGCGAACTGCAAGAAGCCCAGGAGCAACTGGTGCGCCAGGAGAAACTGGCCGTGCTCGGCCAACTGGCCGGCGGCGTGGGCCACGAACTGCGCAACCCTCTGGCGGTCATCAGCAACGCCATCTACTTCCTGCGCCTGGTCCAGCCGGAAGCGGACGAAAAGGTCAGGGAATACCTGCGGCTGATCGAGAATGAGACCCACAACGCCGAGAAGATCATCAACGACCTGCTGGACTTCTCGCGCGTCAA
>JBMOMP010000075.1:0-57518 GCA_049323115.1 Chloroflexota bacterium | reverse complement strand
TATCCCTTTGAGAGGATCAGGCTTTTGCTTTGGCGGCTTCCGCGCGATGGCGTTGGAAAGCCTTGAGGGAATCCCAGCCTAGGATCAGGGCCGAGATCACCAGGTAGAGGGCGATCAAACCAGCCAGCCAGTTGCCGATCACTTTATCAACCGGCAGATCGGGAGTGGTTATAACCTGTTTGATGGTGTTGAACGCGGTGATGAGCAGGGCGGCAATGGTGGTCACATACATGAACAGGAACGGAATCAGGGTCCACAGGTAGTTCTTGCCGGTGGACATCAGCCACAGCGTGACCAGCAGGAGCGCCAGGGCAGCCATCAGTTGGTTGGCGCCGCCGAACAGCACCCAGATGCGCGCCCAGAAGCCGGTGTAGATGAGCAGGGCCGAAAGCAACAGCGCCACGATGGTGCCAAAGGAGGCGTTCTTGAACAACGGCACTTTTTCGCCCATGAACTCGGCCGAAGCGACGCGCATGAAGCGCACCACCAGGTACATGATGGTCAGCGCCATCAAGGTCAGGAAGACCGAGCCGTAAGGCAGGCCAAAGGAGGTTGGCACGCCGATTCTAGCCATCATTTCGCTCAGTCCCACGGCAAATACGCCGGCATTCTTCCCCGCCGCGATCATGCTAACGTATCCGGCAAAGCCCTTGCTGACGCCAACTCCCACAACAGCGGCGAGGAGCGAAAGTGTCGCCAGGAACATTTCCAGGAACATGGCGCCGCCGCCCACGTACAGAGCGTCCGTCTCTTTTTCCAACTGGCGGGCAGTGCCGGAGGAGGAGACGAGGCTGTGCCAGCCGGAGATGGCGCCGCAGGCGATGGTCACGAACAGGATCGGCCACAGGGGTCCGAGCGCGAGCGGCGGTTTAGTCTCTCCCAGGGCGGAACAATCCGCCGAGGCGCACAGGTTCCCGTTCCAGTTGGTGAAGGCCGGGAAGTCAGCCGGGAAAGGTGGGTGCCAGATCAGCAGGCCAATCGTCCCGCCGAGGATGCCCAGGAAGACGATCCAGAAGGCAACATAGTTGATGGGCTGCGCCCAGCGCCAGATGGGCAGGATGGCGCCAAAGTAGCAGATGATCAGCACGATCAGGCTCCAAATGAACTGCGGCCGCGTAACATCGCCGAAGACCTTCGCGTAGGTGGTCGTCACGGTTCCATCGGCCGCGGTTGCGACCACCGCGCCGTTGATGACCGTATCAATGAAGCCCTTGACCGGGGCCAGGGTTCCCAGCCAGATGGCAACGAAGGCCAGCACAACCGTCAGGATGCTGGTCAGGATGATATCCATCTTCCACTTGTAGGTCATCTGGCCAGCCAGCAGGCCGATGCCAATGACAAGCAACACGCCCAACGGGACAGCGGAGTTGGTCATCAGGTCATAGCCGACGATCTTGCCAAAGGCACCCATGATGAGCAACAGGTAGAAGTAAATAAAGGTCAGCAGAATGTTGCGGGCGCGCGGCGAGACAAAGCGATAGCTCAACGCGCCAAAGGACTGGCCCTCTTCACGCACGCCCAGGATGACGCTGGAATAATCCTGCACCCAGCCGATGAAGAACGTGCCAAAGATGATCCACAGCAGGGCCGGCAGCCAGCCCCACTGAACGGCTACGATCGGGCCGGTGATGGGTCCCAGCGCGGCAATGGACTTGAACTGGTAGCCAAACAGCACATTGCGGTTGGCGGGCGTGAAGTCCACGCCATCCATGTACATTTTGGCGGGGGTGGCTTTCTTGTCGTCGGGTTTGATGATATTTTTATTGATGGCCTTGGCATAAAATCCGTATCCAACGGCAATGCCTGCAAAGGCCAGGATAAGGGTTAGTACAGCATTCATAACAATCTCCTCATTTTTTGACGAAATAATGATATGGGTGGCCGGCAATTCACTCTCTTCGTTCGAATGACTTGCCCAACCGGTTGGATAGCGTTTCGCTTTTCTCCAATAACGCACCTCCTCATACTTTGCTCGGCTTATATTGACACGACCGGCGAGACAGGTATACTATCCAGTATCATCAAAATTATCGAGAAAATCATGCCACCATTACCAATTATTCTCTTGCTCGAAGGCTTTTCCTTTGTCGTTCTCTTCGGCCTCGTTTCCCTGTTGAAACGGGAAGGATTGTCCAGGCGTTTTGCCATTGAAGCCGTCATCTTGACATTACTGGTCGGCGGGGCAACGTTCCTGGGGGGCGTACAAACACATCCGGTGTTGTTTCTGGTGATCCTCTATTTGTTTACCATGCGGGTGCGTCTCCTGGTAGACGTGGGGAACATCTTTGCTACGCGCGCCCAATTCGACCTGGCCGACAAATTCTATACCCTGGCAGCCAACCTGTGGCCTGATGAAACCAATCGTTTGATCCTGAAGGTCAACCAGGCTACCTCCTTGTTGCAACGGCAGAAACTCGATGAAGCCATTGCCGCTTTCCGCGAAATCCTCGAACAAGCCAAAACAGGCTATCTGGGCGTCAAATACGAGGCCGCAGCCCGCTACAACTTGGGCGTTGCTTACCTGCGAAAAAATATGGGCGCAGATGCCACCATTGCTTTCAATACAGTGGTAGACGCCTGGCCCGCTTCCGAGTACGCCCGCCGCGCCGAGGCTGCCATCGAAAGGCAGCGCCGCAAACAACCTTCTATGGCCAGCAAAGAGCAAGAGAAGTAATTCGTTTGTACCACGGCGGGGAATGAAATCACGCCTTACCTCTATAGATCACTGACAAAAAGAGCAATGGCGGTCATCATACACTTTTTATTGTACAAATTTACGCTCGTGAAGTCAATAAATTTTCGATAAAAATTTCAAAGCGTCAGCCTCAACGGGGAGACTGCTCATTTTGCGCTTTCAGTTCGATGGGCAGCAAGGAAGCGTAGACGAAGTCGGCTACCGGGGTGGGGACGCCCAGTTCGCGCCCCTTGCGCCCGATGACGCCGATCATCGCTTCGATCTCGGACGGGCGGCCTGCTCCCACATCCAGTTGCATGGAGGCCTTGATGGTGGGGGTGGCGTTATCTATGAACTCCAGCGATTTTTGGACCACGTCCCCGTCCAGGTCTATCTTTTGCGCGCGCGCCAGCGCCTCCACTTCCTTCATCAAGCGGGTCATCAGTTCCCGCGTCTCCGGGACAGCGCGGTATTCGCCGATGGCCAGGCGCGTCAGCGAGCCCAGGCTGCTGGCGGCGGAGATGAAAACGAATTTGGTCCATAAGACCTTGAGGATATTTTCCGAAAGTTCGGCCGTCACGCCCGTCTCCTGGAAAGCCCGGTGAATAGCCTGCGCGCGCGGCGTAACCTGCCCATCCAACTCGCCCAGGACGACCCGGCGAAATTGCGAAACCTGTTTGATGACGCCCGGCGACTCCACCGCAGACGAGATCCAGGTGACGCCTCCGACGACGTGCTCCATGCCGACGATACGCCCGATCCGTTCGGCCGCGTCTATGCCGTTTTGCAGGCTCATGACGGTTGTCCCACCACGGATGAGAGGCCGGATCTGTTGCGCGGCTTGTTCCGTGGCGTAAGTTTTGGTGCAGATGATGGCCAGATCTACTGGCCCAACCTGGGCCGTTTCATCGGTAGCCTGGGCTGGTTGGATGAGAAAATCCCCATGAATGCTATTGACCCGTAAACCGTTCTGCTGGATGGCTTTCAGGTGTTCGCCCCTGGCAAGGAAGGTCACCTCATGGCCTTGTTTCGCCAGCAAACCGCCGTAATAACCGCCTACGCCGCCGGTACCTACAACTGCAATTTTCATCGCTGTTTGCTCCTTGAGAGTAGTAACACTTTTCCCCTGGCAAAGGTTTGCCTACGAGATGATTTCTATCTTTTCATCGATGATTTGCCCATCCGGCCAGTTGCCTTCGACCCACTTGACCACCGTTTGCAGGGAGCGTTGGACCTGCGCCGCGTCCGCGTTGACCAGCGCGCAGGCAATGACGGCCTCCTGCCACATGTCCTGCCGGTCCATCTCTGCCGCCGACACGTTGAATTTCTTGTGCAATTGGCTGAGCAGCGGCTTGAGGCGTCCGCGCTTTTCTTTCAGCGAAGCGCAGCCGGGCAGGCGCAGGTGGATGGTGAGCAGGCCGATCATCGGTTTTACGCTTGCGATTCCGATCCCAGAAATTCCAGGAATTGGCGCGGGGTGAGGATGGGGATGCCTCGATATTCTTTCAAATTCAGCAAGTGCTTGTCGCCGCTGGCGATGATGGCTGCCTTTTTGATAACAGCCGCTGAAAGGAACATTTCGTCGCTTGGATCCTCGGGAATCGCACCGGTCGTATCGGCATTGCGAATGGCAAGAACGGCATCTCTTTTGAGCGCCTTTTCGAGGCGGCGAATGCGCTCATCTCGTATTCGAAACGTATCCTTCAAGCGCGGTTCGGAGATGACCCGGACCACCTCTTCAATGATTTTTCGGGATGTCACAAGCTCGAATTTGCCATTGTACCAAGCCTTCATCAATTGAGACGGAACGCCCTTCTTGTACAGAATGCTGCTGATGATTACGTTGGTATCAAGAACTGCGCGCAGCATTTTCCGCCCTGACCTTTCTTATTGCCGCCTCCACAATTTCCTGAACCTCCTCTTCGGGGAGATCGGGCGCGTTCTCCTGTATCTCGCGAATCACATCGAAGAGCGATTCTCGTCTGGCGAGTATTTCGTTATACCAGTCGAGCGAGACGGTGGCCGTCCCCGCCTCGGCGTCGATGATTGCCTCGCCGGGCTTCAGGGTCTTGTAAGGCGCGGAAGACTCGCGGACGGCGCGGATGCCGTCCCGTTTTTCGCGGAACTGCTCGTACGCGGCCGCGGAAATCAGGACGGCGACCTGCTTGCCGTTGCGCTCAATGATTACATCTCCTTTGCCTGCAAAGACCTGGTCGAGGATGTCGCGCCATTTGGCGCGCGCTTCACCGCTTTTGACTTTGGTCAGGGACATTTTCGCTCCTTGTACAAAGTGTACATTTTGTACAGATTGTAAGTCTCTCGAACACCCATGTCAAGTCAGATTTTCGACTTTTGATTTCCGATTACGATTTACGAATTACGTTTTACGATTTACAATTTCTCCAATGGACACCGAAACCGCCTACAACCTCGCCCTCGACTACCTCTACTCATTCGTAGATTATAGCCTCAAACACGCCTCCGAACTGGCCAAAGCCGACTTCAACCTCGACCGCATGTTCGCGCTGATGGAGATGCTCGGCAACCCGCAGGACAAATATCCCATCCTGCATGTCGCCGGGACGAAGGGCAAAGGCTCGGTCAGCGCGTTGTGCGCCTCCGCGTTGCAGGCGGCTGGCTACAGGACCGGCCTGTATACCTCCCCGCACTTGCAGGATTACGCCGAACGCATCCAGGTGGACGGCCAACCCATCCCGCACGCCGACCTGGCCGAACTGGTCGGAGAGATCAAACCGGCCGTGGCGCGCGTCCCCTACCTGACCACCTTCGAGATCACCACCGCGCTCGGCTTCCTGTACTTTGCCCGCCGGGGCTGCGGCGCGGCTGTCGTCGAAGTCGGCCTGGGCGGGCGGCTGGACGCCACCAACATCGTTGCGCCGCGCGTCTCGGTCATCACCTCGCTCTCGCTCGACCACACCCTGGTACTGGGCGACACGCTCGAAAAGATCGCGGGCGAAAAGGCCGGCGTCATCAAGCCCGGCGTACCGGTGGTCTCCTCGCCGCAAAAGGACGAGGCGCTGGACGTGCTGGTCAGGGTTGCAGACGAACGCGGCTGTGACTTCACCCTGGTGGGACGCGACCTGGATTTCGAGCCGCTTTCCCATTCGCTGGACGGGCAAACGCTTCGGGTCTGGCCCCTTCGACACGCTCAGGGCAACGCCCGCGACCTGCCGCCGTTGAACCTGGCAATCCCCCTCCTCGGCATTCACCAGGTCGAGAACGCCGCCGCTGCCTACGCCGCCCTCCAAGCCAGCGGATTGGATGCGCCGGACGCAGCCATCCAGCAGGGATTTGCCGCCGCAAAGTGGCGCTCGCGCTTCGAGATCGCGCGCCGCGAACCGCCGGTCATCTTCGAATCGGCGCACAACCAGGATTCGTTTGCCAGGATGCGCCAAACGCTGGAAACCTACTTCCCCGGCCGGCCGGTCTATCTGGTGCTGGGCGCGTCAGAGGACAAGAACCTGGCCGGGATGTTCGCCGAGATGAAGCCCAAGATCAAGAAACTGATCGTCACGCGCGCCGACCACCCGCGCGCGCTGGAGCCGGGGACAATCTGTCAGATAGCGAAGCAAGCCGGGGTGGAGTCCGAAGCGGTGGAACCGGTCGAAGCGGCTTTCCGCCGGGCGTTGGAATTATCCGAAAAAGATGGTAGCATTGTCCTGTCTGCCGGTTCGATGTTCGTCACCGCGGAAGTGATGACCGCATGGGACAGGCTGGCGCGGGAAGCGTAAATTGGCAATCGGGCATCATCGAATTCCCGAAGTGCGAAGACCGATTCCCGAATCACGAGTAACGGATTTCGAATGAATAATCATACCGATTGGGACGACGAAGAAGAAGATAGTTTCAACCTGGCGCTTTCGCAGCGCACCGAGGAACTCTACCGCATCCCCACCATGACGCCAGACGCCAACGGGTTGATCACGGCCCTGGTGCTGCCCTTGCGCGACCTGGTGGTCTTTCCGCGCATGGTCTCGCCCATTTTCGTGGGGCGCGAGGCTTCGCTGCTGGCCGTGCAGGAAGCGCAGATGAAAGACCAGACCGTGATCGGCCTGACCCAGCGCGACCCGGAGATCGAAAACCCCGGCATAGATGATTTCTTGCCGGTTGGGGTGGAGATGGCGGTGGGACGCCTGCTTTCGATGCCGGATGGCGCGCATTCTGCGCTGGTGCAGGGACGCCGCCGGGTGGAGATCGTGGAGTTCGTGCGCACGCGGCCTTACATCCAGGTGCGCGCCCGCCCGATCTTCGAAGCGCAGACCGCAGACCGGCACGTGCAGGCGCTGATGCGTTCGGCGGTGAACCTGTTCGAACGCTGTGTGCAGTTGGACCGTTCCATCCCCGAGGAGGCGCACCTGTTCGCGCTCAACATCTCCGAGCCGGGCTGGCTGGCGGACATGATCGCCACCGCGCTTTCGCTGAACTATGTCGAGAAGCAGGAACTGTTGTTGATGTCCGATCCGCACAAGCGTTTGCAGCGCGTCAACAGCCTGCTGGCCCAGGAAGTGGACGTGCTGGAACTGGAAGAGGACATCCACAACAAGGTACAGTCCGAGGTGGATCGCAGCCAGCGCGAGTTCTACCTGCGCGAGCAGATGAAGGCCATCCAGACCGAGTTGGGCGAGGGCGACATCTGGACGCGGGATGTGACCGAACTGAAACAGAGAGTGGAAGCGGCGCAACTGCCCGAAGAGCCGAAAAAAGTGGCTTTGAAGGAGATCGAGCGCCTCAACCAGATGCCGCCTATGGCGCCCGAAGTGGGCATCATCCGCACGTACATTGACTGGATTCTCGACCTGCCCTGGACGACGTTCACGGAGGACAACCTGGACGTGAAACATGCCGGGAAGATCCTGGAACGCGACCACTACGGTTTGAAGAAGGCCAAGGAGCGCATCCTGGAATATATCGCGGTGCGGTCGCTCAAGCCCAAAAAAGAACGCCAGCCCATCCTGTGCTTCGTGGGGCCGCCCGGCACGGGCAAGACCTCGCTGGGGCGCTCGATTGCCGAATCGCTGGGACGCAAGTTCGTGCGCGTCTCGCTGGGCGGCGTGCGCGACGAGGCCGAGATCCGCGGTCACCGCCGCACGTATATCGGCGCCCTGCCCGGGCGCGTCATCCAAACCTTGAAGCGCGCCGGGACGTGCAATCCGCTCTTTATGTTGGACGAGATCGACAAGTTGTATTCCGATTTCCGCGGCGACCCCGCTTCGGCGCTGCTCGAAGTGCTCGACCCGGAGCAGAACTTTGCCTTTAGCGATCATTACCTGGAATTGGATTTCGACCTTTCCAAAGTGATGTTCGTGACCACTGCCAATACCCTGGCGACCATCCCCCCGGCGCTGCTCGACCGCATGGAAGTGATCGAGTTCCCCGGCTATATCGAGGAAGAGAAACTGGAGATCGCCAACCGCTACCTCATCCCGCGCCAGATCGAAGAGAACGGCGTCGAGGATATCCACCTGAAGTTCGAGACCCCCGCGCTGCAAAAACTCATCCGCGAGTACACCTACGAGGCCGGGGTGCGCAACCTGGAACGCGAGATCGGGCGCATCTGCCGCAAAGTGGCGCGCCTGAAAGCAGAAGAGAAGAAATATCCGGCGACGATCACCCCCGAAGCCGTGGAAAAGTTCCTTGGCCCGCAGCAGTTCTTCGCCACTGAGGCCGAACGGCAGGACGAGGTCGGCGTGGTGCAGTCGCTGGCGTGGACGGAGAACGGCGGCGAGATCATGCCGGTGGAAGTGGCGGTGCTGGAGGGCAAGGGCAACCTGCAAATGACCGGCCAGATGGGCGAGGTCATGCAGGAATCCGTGCAGGCCGCTGTGACGTACGTCAAGTCGCGCGCGGCGCAATTCGACATCGACCTGGAAGTCTTCGAGCGTATGGACATCCATGTCCACATGCCGGAGGGCGCCATCCCCAAGGATGGCCCCTCGGCGGGCATCACCATGGCCACTGCCATCACTTCCGCGCTGACGGGACGCCCGGTCTACCGCGATGTGGGCATGACGGGCGAGGTCACCCTGCGCGGGCGCGTGCTGCCGATCGGCGGCGTGCGCGAGAAAGTGCTGGCCGCGCATCGCGCCGGGATCAAGGTCGTTTTGCTGCCCGAAAAGAACATGAAAGACCTGTGGGACGTGCCCAAGACCGCCCGCAGCGAACTGAAGATCGTCCCGGTTACGCATATGGATCAGGTCCTGGAAGTTGCGCTTTCGCCTGATGTCGTCATCCCGCCGCCCCGTCCGCGCAAGCAGGCGCAGGATGAAGGGCAGGAGGAAGAATAACCGCTATCGCCTCTTGGATCGTTCCTGGCCTATTATTTGACAAGGGTGTGCCATGCCAATAGACCTCAACAACAAAGTCGTCCTTATCACGGGCGCTTCATCCGGGTTTGGCCGTGATGCGGCGCACCTCTTCGCGGCGCGGGGGGCCAGGGTGGTGCTAGCGGCCCGCCGCCTGGACCGCTTGCAGGCCCTGGCCGAGGAGATCCAGAACAAAGGGGGCGAGGCCCTGGCTGTCCCTGTGGATGTGACCCAGCGCGCCGAGGTCGACCTGATGGCGCAGACCGTGATGGAAGTGTACGAGCAGGTCGACATCCTCTTCAACAACGCCGGTTTTGGCCGCCTCGACTGGCTGGAGAAACTCGACCCCGGCCGGGACATCGAGACCCAGATCCAGGTCAACCTGGTCGGCATGATCCAGGTCACGCGCGCGGTGCTGCCCTTTATGCTCCAGCGCCAGGAGGGGCACATCATCAACATGTCCTCGGTGGCTGGCCGCATTGCTGCGCCCACGTATACAGTCTATGCCGCCTCCAAGTTCGGCGTGCGCGGTTTTACCGACGCCCTGCGGCGCGAGGTGACGCCCTTTGGCATCCAGGTCTCTGGCATTTACCCCGGCCCGGCGCATACCGAGTTCGGGTGGGGCGTCGGCCACAGGATGCAGAAGCGACTCCACCCGTTCAAGCGCATCTTCATGCCATCCAAAAAGGTCGCGCAGCGGGTGGTGGAACTTGCCAGGCGCCCGCGCCGCAGCGTGGTCATTCCCTGGTGGTTTGCGCCGGTCATCTGGGGCGAGAACACCTTCCCTGGGATCGCCGATTGGCTGATCAGGACGTATTTCACAGACCACTATCATTCCCCGGAGGACGAATGACCTTTGCCCGCCTGGAAAAACTTTCCGCTTCTCTTCGGACTGTGGGCCTGCACGCCGTTGCCCTGAACCCTGGCCCCACCCTGATCTACCTGACCGGGGCGCAATTCCACCTGATGGAACGCCCGGTCGTTTTCCTGGCGGCTGTAGACCAGACGCCCGCCATCGTATTGCCGGAACTGGAGATGCTCAAGGTCGAGCAGATGCCTTACCCGGTGCAGGCTTTCCCGTACGGCGAGAATCCGTCAGGGTGGGAAAAAGCCTTTCGGAGCGCCGCGCAGGCCCTGGGTTTGGTCGGGAAGCGGGTGGGCGTCGAACCGGGGCGGATGCGCCTGTTGGAATATCACTATCTCCAGGCCGGGGCGCCGGGCGCCGCGTTCCCGGATGCGGGCGAGTTGCTTGGCGCCCTGCGCTTGCGGAAGGAGCCGGGCGAAGTCGAGTCCATGCGCAAGGCGGTCGGGATCGCGCAGTCTGCGCTGGAGGCGACCCTGCCAGCCATCAAGATTGGCATGACCGAAAAGGAACTGGCCGCCGAGTTGACCTTGCAATTGTTCCGTCACGGCTCGGAGGCGGAATTGCCCTTTGCGCCCATCGTCTCTGGCGGGCCGAATGCGGCCAACCCGCACGCCGCTCCCAGCGAGCGTAAACTCCAGTCCGGCGACCTGCTGGTGATCGACTGGGGCGCAAACGCGGACGGCTATATTTCCGACCTGACGCGCACCTTTGCGGTGGGGCAGGTGGACGCGGAAGTTGCCAGGATACACCAGGTCGTGCAGGCGGCCAACGCGGCCGGGCGCGCGGCCAGTAAGCCGGGCGTCCCCTGCGCGGAGGTGGACCGCGCCGCGCGCGCGGTCATCGAGGCGGCAGGCTACGGCGAATATTTTACCCACCGCACCGGTCACGGCATTGGCATGGAAGCGCATGAAGCGCCGTACATGCGCGGCGACAACCTGCAATTGCTGGAAACGGGCATGACCTATACGGTGGAGCCGGGCATTTACCTGGCAGGTCGCAACGGCGTGCGCGTGGAAGATAATATGGTGGTGACGGAGGGCGGTTCGGAAAGCCTGAGCGACATGCCGCGCGAGATGCGGGTGGTTGGCTAAACTTTCGTTATAGATCGCACGGATTTTCACTGATTGTTTTGGGAGAAACTATGCCCCAAGAAACTACAAATCAGGTCTGCCCTATCTGTGGTGATAATTATTTAATTAATTCCAAACCGTTAGAATCTTTTCCAGGGGTTCGAAACGAATGCGAAAGATGTGGAACGTATAAAATTGATCGTGTTTTAATATATCCTGGCGATCCACCGTGGGCGAAAGTTCGCCATCTTGTTAGTGCTTGGGTGAGACGTGAAAACAAAGGGGGAATAACGCCCATTGTTGGCAAAGGTGTGACGACCATAGAACAAGCCAGTAATCCTGAATGGTGGGTTAATCAATACTTGAATCTCGGTTTTCCCAAAACAACAATGGAAAAGGTTGATGCTCTACTTATTATTCTTTCAGCCAATGTAGGCGGCGATCTCCGAGCGTATATTTCGCTAAAACCCTCATTTATTTCAGAAATAGCTGCGGTAAATATGCAAGAAATCAAGGGGTTGATTCACATACTCGAAGAATTTGGCTTTGTAGAGATTACGAATGACTCCTATACCTGTAGAATTTCTGGAAGAGGATGGCTCCGTATTGATGAATTGCGCAAAACAATGCTTACTGGTGACTCTGCGTTCGTTGCTATGTGGTTTTCGGAACATACGAAAAACTATAGGGAGGCAGTTATTGCCGCTATTGTGCACTGTGGCTATCGGCCAATTATTGTTGATCAGGAAGAATACAGTGGTTTTATTATGGATCAAGTTATCTCTTTACTAAAGCAGGCGAGATTTGTAATCGCTGATTTTACTTGTAGGTCAGAGGAAGTAAGTGCTGATGGAGTAAAAAACGGCGTTCGAGGAGGAGTGTATTGGGAATCTGGTATGGCGTATGGTTTGGGGAAACCTCTCATCCATACTTGCGAGGATAATCATGAATCGAGAACCCGTATTCATTTTGACGTTGATCAATACAATACGATTTTTTGGCAACAAAACAACCTAAATACGAGTATCCGGCCAATAGAAGAAGCAAATAAGAACCCTACTTTTGCTGAAAAGCTTGTTGCTCGAATTCTTTCGTTAGTTGGGCAGGGTAGCTACAAGGAAGAATAGCATTTTCTTAATCTTCTCAGGTTCCAGATATAATTTAACGTCTATTGACTAATATGGTTAACTAACCGGAGCAAATATGCCTGTCAAATACCTTCCAGCCACCGAGGTCAAGAGTCGCTTTGGGCGCGTCCTGCGTGAAGTAACCCGCACCGGCGGGCCGATTTACGTCGAGCGGGGCGGCAAGCCCGTAGCGGTCATTCTGGATTTGTGCGCATACGAACGCATCTGCCAGGAGGGTGCGTCGCCGGCTGGGACCGGTTTGGAGGAGGCAGCCTTTGGGATGTGGGCGGGGCGCGATGATATTGACGATGCGTGGATAGCAGAAGGCCGCAAGCGGGATATAGCGGCTGTTTCCCCTAGATGATTTTTCGCCTTTGTTTCATTGCCATGACCCTGGCAATTTGCGCCGCCAGGCTGGCGTTGTTCAGCAGCAGGGCCAGGTTGGCTTGCAGCGTCCGTCCGCCGGAGAGTTCGTTGAGGCGCTGGAGCAGGTAGGGGGTCAGTTCCTGACCGTGGATTCTCTTTTCGACCGCCTGCTGCGAGGCCTTGAGGATGAGCGGATCCATCGTCTCCTTGGGGATTTCGTAGGCGACCTGGATGGGCTGTGTCACCAAGACGGCGCTGCGCATCCCGATCTCCCAATGCGCTTGCGCAAATTCGACCACCTCTTCCGGGGACGCCAGCGTTGCGCTGACCTTCAATCCGCTTTTGCGCGAGTAGAACGCCGGGAAGTCTTCGGTCTGGTATCCCACCACCGGCACGGCCATCGTTTCCAGGTATTCAAGCGTGGCAGGCAGGTCGAGGATGGCCTTGGCTCCCGCGCAGACCACGATCATAGGGATGGAAGCCAACGCCTGCAGGTCGGTGGAAACGTCGAAGCGCGCTTCCTTGTGGACGCCGCCAATGCCGCCGGTGGCAAAAACCTTGACGCCTGCGGCGTGCGCGGCAAACATCGTCCCGGCGACGGTGGTGCCGCCGCTGGCGCCCTGAGCGATGGCGGCAGCAAAATCGCGCTGGCTGATCTTGAGCGCGTCGCTGGCGCTGGAGAGTTGCTCCAGTTCAGGCTCGCTCAACCCGATTCGGACGGCGCCTTCCAGCACGGCGATGGTGGCCGGCACTGCGCCTTCCTCGCGCACCCTGCCCTCCATATCGCGCGCCAGCGACAGGTTTTGCGGGCGCGGCAATCCGTGCGTGATGACGGTCGATTCGAGCGCCACGATGGGCAGGGAGAGATTCAGCGCACGGCTGATTTCATGGGAAAGCGTAAAGTTGGATGGGAGCATATCAAACCAGGAGTTGGTCGTAAAGGGCCTCGAGCGACAGGTCAGGGTATACGCTGCCGGGATGGCGCAGCGTCAGCGAGGCGGCTGAAACGCCCAGCCGGATGGCGTCGTCGAGGGGAATGTCGTTGAGCAGGCCGAAGAGCACGGCGGCTGTCAGCGCGTCGCCCGCGCCGGTCGGGTCACTAGCACGGGTGCGGATGGCCGGGATGTGCCCGGTCGTCTCGGCGGTAGCGTACACCACGCCGAACTCTGCCAGCGACACGAGCGCAATGCTCACGCCCTGGCTCACCAGCAGGCGGGCGGCTTGCCGGGCGGCCTCACGCGCGGCTTTGCGCTCCGAAGCATCCCAACTCAGGCCGGTCAGCACGCCGGCTTCTTTGCCGTTGGGCGTCACCAGGAATAGCTTGGGGAGCAGGGGAGTCAACTTTGCGGCCAGCGCGGTGGAAGTGGGGTCGGCGCAAATGGGAATCCTGGCGCGCTTTGCCAGGTTGACGGCCGCCCTCAATGTTTTAGCGGGCAGGTTGGCGTCTACGAACACCAGGCTGGACGATTTGAACAACGCTTCCTGTTCTTGCAGGTAGTGGGGTGTCATCTCTTCCAAGAGGCGCATGTCGTCTACGGCAAATTGCAAGGCGCCGTCGCTGTCTACCACCCCCATGTAGAAGCCGGTAGGGTAATCGGGGGTATGGAGGACAGCTGAAACGTCCACGCCGGCCTCGGCCGTGTGCGCCAGCATTTCGCGCCCAACGTTGTCTTCGCCGACGACCGCCAACAGGCGCACGGGTTGCCCCAGCCGCGCCAGGTTCTCGGCCACATTGCGCGCCACGCCGCCGTACGAGCGGCGGATGCGCGCCGGGTTCGAGGTGGCAGGCCGGAGGTCCGCTTCGAGGCGTCCGATCACGTCTATGCCGGCCGCGCCGAGCGCCAGCACGGGCAGGTCGGTGTTCACAGGAGGCAGGAAGTCCGTCATGCCGTGTTTATACCACTTTCGCACTCTACCAGAAACTTCATTGGTTGTCCCTGTTCCAGCGTTGGATGGCGCGGCGGAGGCATTCCATGCGGTTTGCGCGAGGGGCGCGTCTTCGTTCGTTTTCGATCAGGCGCTCGGCTGTATCCATATTGCCGTGGACCTTCAACAGCAGGTTGCGATACAGGTCTTCCTCCTCCGGCAAGATGGCCGGTGTGGACGGGACGCCGGTGGTGGAACTTGTTCTACGACGCGAGGGGGGAGGGCGAGAAGTTGGCGGAGTATTCTGCCCTTCTCCAGATGCCGTCGATGGAGTTTTGCCAATCCAATGCCAGTTTGGAATCCCTAAGGTTTCTTCAATGCGTTTTATTGCATCAAGTAAAGATGGGGGCACATATTTGTGACTTTTATGGAGCAATTCCACTATTTCAATAAGTTGCTCACGGTAAGCATACAACATTGCCTTAACAGCATTCGTGTGATCCCTCCTGTTCAAGTGTCGAAAACGCGCCAGAGGGATGTTCCGGATCAGCCGCAGGGTTTGCTGGAGTTTGGCTTTTTGCCGGACGCCATTCATAGCCTCCTTGCTGCCGCGCGCCAGGTTTTCCTGGCTCAAGCGCCAGGCTTCGAGATGTTTTTCCGGCACGATTTCGCTGGGCGTTTTCCAGGTACCCACGCCGATCCAGTGCAATTCCACGCCGCGCTTGCTGGCTTTATCCGTAAAGCCCTGGGCAAACTGGTTGAACAGGCTGCTGAGCATGTGACGGGGCTTGAACGCCGGCGGCGGCGGCACGGTGCGCGGTTCCAGGGGATCATCTTCCGAGACGACCGCCCTTCCAATGGCAGCGATCTCCTCCTCCCGTTGTTTGGCTTGCTGGGTTTCAGGCAGGCCGATGCTGGACAGGTATTCGACCAATTTATGCTTGCTCATGAAGCCGCCCAATTCGCCGCGGATCAGGCCCTGGATGGCCCCGGTCCAGGAGGCAACGAGTTCGGACGGATGTGGTCCATCTATGATGACTTTGGAAGATTGGCCGTAGACAAGCGTCTTGACCGCCTCCTCGCTGAAGGGGTGCGGGCTTTCCGCTGTCGGCGGTTTGCCCTCCCGCCAGATGCTGAAGACCATGCGCACGTCCTTGGTGCTGATCGGGATGCCGTCCAGGCTGCGGCTTTTCACGTCCAGTGGGACCTGCGGATCGGTGTATTGATCGCGCAGGTCGAGCGCCTGCCGGAAACGTTCGAAGCCTTCCAGCGTGACTTTGCCTTTAACGGTCGGGCCGATGACGTGCGGGCGGCCATCCGGTCGTTCGAACAGGGCCACTGTGTCCAACTCGACCAATACCTTGCCCGGTCCGCCAATGAGATAGATGGGCGAATCCTTATGTTCCTCTGCGACTTCCCCGCCGCCAATGCGGATATGTTTATGGTTGCCTGTCAGCGCAACCTGCATGATAAAATCGCGCGCAATACTCACCTGCTTGAGTTCGAAAATATCTGCCAGGTAAATGGCTGCGGATTGCAGGGCGAATAGGAACGGCAGGACAAAGACCGGCAGGTAACGCAGCGTCTGCGGCGTGAAAAAGGTTCCCAATACGAAGTTCACAAAGAGGACAGGCGTGTTTGGCGCAGCCTGGGCGTAGGCAGGATTGAGCAGGTATTGCATCAGGTGGCCGAACTCTTCCCTCCAAGCCGAAAGCGGGTGCGAGCGCAGGCTGATGAAAAAACCCAGCGCGATGAAAGCAACCATCAACATCCGGTTGCGCCGCTGCGAGCCTTTGGCCGTCAGGTCGAAGATCTTGTTGAGCAGGCAGTTGGACAGGCGCCTGACTTGCTCGCCGAAGATGCGGATTTCTTTTTGCAGGGCAGTTTCGGGCTTGCGCGGGGCGGGCGGAGTTGTCATAATCCGTTCCTCTCCACCCATCGGATGATCTCTTCCAATTCTTCGCGTTCCAAACTGGCGCGGCGATGCAGGCGGTCGTTCTTCACCAATTCATCGCGCGAGCGCAGCAACAGGATTTTCAAGGCATCTTTGATGTCACCCGGGCTGTGCTTGAGCAGGTTCTCGCTGATGGATCTGGCATAAGCGCCTACCGCTTCCACCTGGCCGTCCAGTTCGACGAATCCGCGCTGGCGTTCGATGCGGTTGCGCTCGGCCCTGGCGTTATTCAGCCAGGTGGCGCTCCATCGTTTGAGTAACTGCTCCTCTATATCCGGCGGGAAACGCAGGCTGCTGGCGCCAGCCGACAAGACTTTGATGCCGCGCCGCTTGAGCAGGTCGAACTCCGGGCTGCGGATCATACCTTCCCCGGGCCTGCCGCTGTCATCCAGGACTTCCACCTCGGCCTCGGTCATGCGCGCCTTGATCATGCGGTTGATGGTCTCCAGGGCCGTTTCTTTTTTGCTCTCATCTTTCCCTGGCGCTTTGTCTGCCGGTTTGGCGATCTCACTGATCACCTTGACAGGTTCTTTTTCACGGCGTTCGCATTTGTCAGCCACGAGCGCCAGGCCGCGGTTCACTTCGCGCAGCATCCCGGCCAGGGCCGCCCCAAATGCGCTGCCGCTGACCAGCGAAGGCTGGTAGAGCGCCTGCGTCTCGGCCGGGATAGGAGCAGGCTGCACAGCGGGCTGGGACGGCGCGACCTGTGCCGCTTCGAAGAGCTGCGCCAGCGTGAACTTGGAGAGATATTCGCGCCACAGGTCGGCGGCGATCAGGGCCGGCAACTGGTTCCAGGCCACGCGGCGGCGGGCTGCATCCGACGGCGCGTTCGGGCTGATGCCCTCCCCGGTGACGGCCTTGCGCACAGCCTCCGGGTCGAATCCGAAGCGCGAACCGGGCAAATGCTTTTCCTTGACCGGTTCAGCATCGATCTTGAAGGAAACGCTGATGTTCGGCACCACTTCGATCCCATCCCGCGTCCAGGCAGAGGCCTCGGTGCGGCGGTTCTGGATCTGCTTGTATTCTTCTTCGCTTTGGGATTCCTTTTTGTCTTCGAAGGGGTTCTCGCCTTCGCGCGGCCCAAGCGAGTGGGATTGGGTGTGCAGGTCCACGGTGCTGGCGATGGTCTCGCCTTTCTCGGTGAAATGGACACCGGGACCGAGCGTCTGCTTGAAGGAAGTGGCCGTGCGCGTGACGGCGGCGCTGGCCGAATCCAGCCAGACCACGCCGGGGCCTTTTTTGCTTTTCTCCTCGCGGCTGATGCGGAGGCGTCCATTCTCGATGAAGATGGCTGGCCCGTGGCCGCCCCCGATGTACGTCAAGAGCCGGTCGAAGATCTGCTGGCGCTCGCGAAAGGTACGCACCGGCAGCACGAACTGGGCAAAAAAGGCCAGCCAGACCAACAGGCCAAGCCCAAATAAGAAGGCATCTATGATGATGTAGACCAGGTTGACGGCAAACCCGCCCAATTGCCAGATCTGCCAGGCGTAAATGACTCCCCAGAATATAGACCAGGCGACATAGTAGAACCAGGGTTTTTGGTAGAAGCGTGGCTCGTCCATGTTGGTTCGATTGTATAACAGAAATCGGTAAAATGACAACAGTAGAGATGTTTATATATAAGCAACCCAATTTGCATCAACAATTGTCTGCTTCTGTCCCCTCACCTGCTCGATGAACCACGTTAACTTTTCAATATCCTTTCCTTTGGTATGCCCATCAATGATCGTGAAGATCAAGTACACATCCCAATCATGGATCGTGTCCAACAAATGTCGAAACCATTCTTCATCATAATGGCCCGTGCTTTGGAATTGTTTCCAGAGCATGTAATTCTCGTCATGAAATTGAAGGATGTTGAGCAGATCGGGGTCATCCGTGAACTCACTGGCAAATTTCCTCGCCAATGACTCGTGACTGCGTGGATGGATCGCCGGTACACTTTCCTTGATCTCATCGGCTTTGAAGGTATCGTGGACG
The DNA here is from genome assembly GCA_049323115.1 of Chloroflexota bacterium. GTDB lineage: Bacteria > Chloroflexota > Anaerolineae > Anaerolineales > Villigracilaceae > JAABUE01. The sequence continues at coordinate 39,293 of JBMOMP010000075.1, read as the reverse complement.
TGGATCAGGAACTTTAGTTTCCAGTAGAATTCTTCATTCGGCAGCCGGGGTTTCAGTCGCTCCAGGTTGGCTTCCAATTCGGCAATATGGTACTTGACTTTTCCTTCCGGGTGTCCTGACAACGGACGGTCGTATTCGAATTCGATATTTTTTCGGTAGCGTTTGTCGGCCAGGACCTGTTCGATCAGTTTTTGATAGTCCATTTTTTATCAAGCAAGTTAAGATTTGCCTTGCAGGTATTTTTCGAAGATGGGGCTGAACACTTTAGGTGACTGATCCTTTTTTTGTAACAGTCCTTTGGCCGTAATGAGTTTGAACACGTGTTGCGGAATGTGGTCGAACATGCCGTGAACGGCTTCGAGAAGCGCCGTCCGCTCTTCGGGAGAGAGACTCTCCCATATCTTGTTGCACTCATCTTGGATGAACTCTTGCTTGACCAGCCAATCCAAATTACCCATCCGTTCGTTCTCGATCGACACATTGATATGCAGTCCCAACAAGGCTTGCATCAAACCAGCATGGCCTCCACTGGCTATGACAAAGGCATCCCGCATTTCTGGCCCCAAGCGGAATTCCCGCCGTTCTTCCATTTGTCGCAAGACCGCAGTTGCGTCATCATAACTATAAGGTCCCAAACCGATCATGCGGTGGGACAATAATTCATAAAAACTCTCGTTTTCTGAGGGAGGACGCAGCCTTTCCGGCAGGTCGCGCAGGAACAAGCCGTAGCACACCTGATTCTTATTGGCATCTCGCACCGCGCGCAATTGGGCAAAGATCTCTTTCGGCATGTCGCGATACATACCGTCGAATTCATCCAGCAAGAAACATATATTGATATTGTTATTTTTGCAAAGCATGTGTACTGCCAACTCGAAAAAACGCAACGCTCGCAGATAATCGCGACTTTCCATGACTTGCCGGTCCAAGTCCACAAGTTGCTCGAAAATCTCAGTCGTATTTTCGTATTGACCACAGCCCAGCATCATCGAACTGATCAAGAGTTCATAAAAAATCCAGTCTTCACCTGGATGATGCCGGTTCAGGTCCGCGCGGATGAGCCAGGTTGTTTGCGCTTGCTCCTCCAGGTAATGTTGTTGGACGTTCTCACGCATGATGAAATCCAGCAAGCGTGTTTTCCCGGCGCTTGCGCCTCCAATGACAAAAAAGGAATCGGCGCTTTTGATGAAACCGAATAGCCTTTGAAGGACTTCTTTTCGATAGGAAAGGGAATGTTCCGGTCCGATTTCTTTCATCGCTCACCTTCTTTCGTGATGTTTTTCCACTCTTCCGGCGGCCAGGGTTCGTTCCAATGATCCAGGCGATGACAGATGATGCTGGCAAGCATGAGGGCGCGATATTGGCTCATTGTTCGTGCTGTTTCGCTGATGATTGTAGCACGAAAGAGCGTGTTGAATAAGAGTCCCAGCAAATATTGCCGCGCGTCTGAGATACCGGTAATTTCTTGCGCTAGTTTTCGCAAGAGCGAGATCGTTTGCATGGACTTCTTCACATCCGGATCTTCAAATCTATCAAGGTTCTCCAAATGCTTGAGTTCGGTACTTTGGGTCACGTCTACGCATAGTTGATAGAAAGAGGGCAGGTCTTCCCGCGCACTTATCAGGCGATTGATGATATCGCCCTCGAGTTCGACGAAATCTTGAAGGACGTGTCCCTCTCCGCTGCGCTCGAAATCGATGACCCAGGCATTGCGATGCTCGTCAATTAAAAGATTATCTCCATGGAGGTCACCATGTGTTACGGCCAGGGCGGTGCAGGCTGTTATGCTCTTATCATTTTCTGCTTTGTCTCCCATGTTTTCTTGAAGCCATTTAATAGAATCAATTGGTGCTATTTTATTTGCGAGTTCGTTTCCCATGGCATCTCTTGGATTCGGGGCATGGAACTTGCGTACTCGTTCATACCATTCTTTTCCCCAAACTTTGCAGTATTCCCTAAACAAAGAAACATTTTCGCATTCTTTTGCATCGGCATATAAGGGTGACCAGGTCTCACGGAAAAAGTGCCTCAGGCTATATTCGATGTCGGTAAACGACGCTTCGTTATAAAACTGTGAGAAAGTGTGGCTGTCTGTGCTGCCTAGTGATGTATAGATTGCCCCGCCAATATCCCATAAGATTATTGGATTTGATATAAAAGGATGGAAGTATCCTTTTAAGTGACCATGAATAAAACTTTGAAAGCGCTCCACTTCGATGGACATTTTTTGTGCTCGTGCTAACTTCACGATTACAGGCTGTTTGTTATCTTCGTAAACCTTCAATATTACGGATTTTGGACGAGGCACAGTTGAATAAGTTGATTCCGTTGAGCCAGTTCCTAATCTTTCAAGGTGCAAGTTCTTTGCATTTGGGAACAAGCGAACAAATAAGTCTATGATCTGGTCATGGAATTCAACAGGAATATTTTCAAACAATGTGCTTGCAATATGACTCAGGATATCATCTGGCCCGATTGAGAACTCATTAAAAACTGCGCATAACTTTCTTGCCTCTCGTTCTAGTTTTTCCTTGACCACTATTGGGCGTTCTCCTTTACCCACGTAACTTGCTGCGCCGATTTCGTCGCTCAAGCGTACGTTCTCGATATCAACACTAGCACTAACAATAATGGATACTGTTGGTTTGATTTCAGGAACAAGTTTCAATCCGCTGACATCTTCTTCATCCAGGTCATCCACAAGTCGCAAATCAACCAGTGCTAATTGGCAGCGGTTTTCCTTGGCTTTGCATTTGGCATCATCTAGTAAGCCATTGCCAATCCCGTGAGCAAGGATCGGCGTAAATCCCCAATGTGCAACTAGTTCCTTATACATATTTTTGACGCCTTCATTGTTATCTACGATGAGAACGCGCGGTTTTGTTTTCGGAAAACTTTTGCTATTCATATCTCAACTTTCCTTATTCCAAGTCTACATCATCGAACTTTGTGATGGGAAGTTTGATGGAAAAAGTTGCTCCTTTGCCTGGTATGGAGGGAAGTAAACGAATTGTTCCACCCATATCTTCCACAAACTGGCGAGTTAGTAACAAACCATATCCGCCGGACTGTTTTGTGGTTACACTCTTTTTGAAAATGGATAGATAAACATCTTCAGGTACACCCGGTCCATAGTCTCTAAACAGTATTTCCACTTCATTGTCCACTTTGTGGGTGAGAATGGTAATTTTCTTATTCGCTATCCCGCGCATGGCTTTATCAGCATTTCGGGTAAGGTGTTGGAGCACTCGGCGAAAATCTGTCGGGTTGACAAAAATGTGGTCTTCCTTAGCGTCCAGAAGGAATTCTATTTGTATATCTCTCTGTCGAGCGAGAGGCTCTCCAAACTTGCGAATGGCTTGATCTATGGGGATTGCTTGTTTGCCTTGTTTGCTCTTAGGACCTGTAGCAAACAAACGTTGCGCGCTCTCTTCGATTTTACTTGCATAGTTTACTAATTGCTCATTATCCTGTACGAGTTCTTTAATCAAATAGGTATAACCTTGAATTTCTCCCGCCTCATTGTTGATATCGTGAGCAATGTCTGCAGCCCATGACGTCAACGCCGCTACTGTTGTTTTGAAACTTAATTGTTCACTTTGATGAGCCCGTTCCATGCCCAGGCTTAATTGACTGGCAACCGTTTCGACAAGTGCTTGATCGTCAATGCTAAAGCCATAAGTAGTGGCGCGTTCCATTGCAAGTATTCCTAGCAATTCATGATTGCTTCCCATCAGGCTGATACACAGTTCAGACCGATTTTTAGGAATCAGTTTCAAATATTCTGGGTAAAGCGATACATCTGGAACGTTAATGATGATACTATGTTTTTTTTCGAGCGCTTCACGGGCTGTCTTACAGGCAATGGAGGGGCCATTGAGTGGAAAGATACGTTTCTCGGATATTTTTGACTTTGGAATTGGGTAATACTTCAATGTCACAGGGATAAATCTCAATGCATTTTCATTACTGTCGTAAGTTAGAATACACATTGAGGTTTCCGGGAAAATTTTATTCAAGTTCCCTAGAACACTATCGAGCATTTCATCCTGAGAAACTTCAGTATTGATAATTTGCGCCGTTTCCAGGGCCACTTTCAGGCGTTCTTGGTGCCGTTGTTCCCCGTATCGTCTGGAATTTGCGATCGCTACTGCGGCCAGGCTGGCAAATGAACGGGCATGATGGATTTCCTGTTCGGTGAAGTCACGGGCCTTGCGGTAGTCGAGATAGAGGACGCCGAGATTTTGATTTGTCAAAACGTCTCGTATAGCAATCCCAATAAGCGCGTTGACACCCTCTCGTTGGATGAAGTGATGATTGGCCAGCCGGTTGGTCCCGATGACCGCTTCTTCGCTGTCTACATCCCGAATCACGAATTCACCCTCCGACAATACATGTGCAGAGACCCCTCTTTTCCGCGGTTTGGCCTTTACGACACTCTCCAAAGGGACCTTGATATTGCCCGCATAACTGATTTTCTGGATATCGAAAATCTGCGTGCCTTCCAACAACGGATAAATGATGACCCAATCGGCTTCTGTAATGGTTCGCGCTGTTTCGCAAATTTCTTGCAGGGTCGTCTTCAGTTGATCTGGCGTGGCGCCGCTTAGAATAGTATAGTTTGCACTCAAGAGCCTCTTGCTCTTTTTTTGCTGTCGCAGCGTTTCCCAGACCAACCCGGTATAGTTCAACAGAGTTTGCAGGTGATTGAGCATTTTCTCACTGAGGGGGCGGCCATTGTGTTTGTTATCTACGATTGCAACTCCGATGATATGATCGCCAGATGGAATGGGCAAAACAGCGCACTCGCCAAGTCCAACCCTGTCAGTGATTTCCCTGGGCAAACATTCCTCGACTTTGTCTGGTTGCACGATCTTTCGCTGACCGTCTTGCATGGCCTGGTGAATGACGGAATTTGGTTGGGCGGGTTGGAATACCATATTGTGCGCCAGGGTATGCAGATCGGTAAAATGGATTTTCTTCTGCCTGAGTTCGGCCAGGAAGTCATCGAATTGATAGCCGCGTTTCCTGTCATTTTCCCAATCGCAGCGAGCCATTCCCGGATCATTGGTACCAATGCCTGCTCTACCGGTCAAAAGCGTATGCTCATCGTTTTCCAGGAACAACAAAGCCCGGTTGAAGCCTGTCCCAAAGTGGGCGGTGGCAAAGGTCAAAGCGGTCAACCACAAATCGTCTTCGTGTTCCTGCGCAATGCGCAGCATTTCCATCATCGTACGTCGAAGTATATTCAGGCGGGCGGCGTCACGCTTCGCGATCTCATTGTTATGGATAAGTTGGATCGCACCAGCAATCTGATTGGCTACCGCTGAGAGTAGTTCATGATCTCGTTTGGTGAATTGTTCTTCACCTTCGTACCGCTTGACGGTGATCCCACCGACGATCTTCTCGCCTACTTGTAGTCGCATCCCGATGCAACTGATAGGCATTTCTTCTTCCAGGAAAATCTGGTTTTCCTGAAGATGTTCTGGTACATCGGATGCCCAGAAGATATTGTCGGCTTCTTGGGTCAATAAAAAATGCTCGATCACCATGTTCGATGGAGGCGGTGAGTCTTTGCAGCGTAGTCCCCTTTCGTACAATAAACGCAAGTCAATTTCATTGCTTTCTGAGTCCAGCAGGAAAAAAGCAAAATTGGACACATCCATGAGTAGATCGATCTGGTCATGTACCTCATCGAGCAATTCTGACAAGTTGATTTCATCAAGCGCTTTTGCCATCACCTGGCGACCGATGTGGCTGACGATGGCCGTACCTTGCGCCTGGCGTTTCTCGCTCTCGAGCAGCCTCATGTTTTGCAAGACGATGGCTGCCTGACGGGCAAAGAAATTCAGCAAAGAGCGCTCATGGCTGCCTATGGCTTTTTCTTGCTGCCCATAGTCCAGCATCAGCGCCCCCAGTAAGTGATCGCTTCCCCATAAAGGCAGGACAGCAATCTCCCCGGCAGGCCAGGGGTAATTGTAGATGAGCGTCTGCTCATGAATCTTTTTCATCTGGCCAGGGCGCAAAAAGATTGCATCGCGCGACTGCGTCTGCTCGAGACCAAACCACTGCGCGATGGGATACAATTCTTTCCCGGCTGGAGGTCGAGAAAACCCAGGAATGCAGTGTATTCCCGCGCAAGCAACTCCCAACATCAGCCCTTCCGTATTGGCAAGCTCTCGTGTAGGCGACCAGAATAAGTGCGCCTGGGTGAATCCCAATTGCAAAGCGTATTCGACGACGATTTGACTGACTTCCTGGAAGGAATCTTTTCGTAACGCCTCTTCCATCATGGCGGTGAAGATCTTTTGCCAGCCATGTTCACGTCTTTCGTGACGATACTGTTTCAAGGATCTCAGCAGGAACAACAATTCCCGATTTTCGAAGAGTTTGGATAAATATCGAAAGGCGCCGGCTTCATAAGCGCGCACCCCGCTTTCGAGGTCTTCGTCGCCGGTAAAAATGATTGCATCGCTATCCGGGCTGATGGCGCGTAATTCCTGCATGACCTGGATGCCGTCTTTGCCCGGCCCCAAGCGTTGGTCGATGAGAAAGACATCGAACGGCTTGCCGCGACGAGTAGCCTGCTTGACTTGTTTGTAGGCGTCTTCGAAGGTGGTCGAGATTTTCGACTTCGCTTCCCTTTCTTCTTCCAAAATTATTTTGATGGTTTCCGCAAAGTAGGCATTATCGTCCAGGATCAGAACCCGACACATGTTGCCTCCCTCATACCCGATAGGGAATTTGCAGGGCGAAGGTCGTCCCGCCCAGGATATAACTTTCCTGCACGAAAAGCCGCCCTCCCAGCTTTTCTTCCGCCAGGCTTCTGGAAATGTACAGCCCAATGCCGCTGCCGTCCTGCCGGGTGCTGTAACCTGGTTCGAAAACGGTCTCCCATAGACTGGTATGGATGCCCGGTCCGTTATCTTTGACCAGGATACGGATGATGCTGTTCGAGTCCGGAGTCGAATCTGTTTCCAGGGTAACCTGGACCACGCCTCCATGCTGGGAGCGGAACTCAGCAATTTGTTGGATCGCATTGAGCAGCAAGTTTAGCAGGATCTGTTGAAGGGAGGCTGATTGGCTGCGGGCCAGGAGCAACTTTTCGGGCGGCGTGAACGAGAGGGTCACGTGCTCCCGGTCAGCGGTATCCCGCATCAGGTACATGGTCTCATTGACAATTTCATCCAGGCGCAGAACCTCATTTTTATTTTTCGTGATGATGCGCCCAAACATGCGTGTGGTGGTAACGATCTTGTGAATTGTCTGTTGGATTTCGTCCAATTCGCTTGTGAGCGGGACAGCCTTTTCATCTGGGATGTCACCCTTTTTGAAGCCTTCCAATTTTTTCTTGAATATTTCCAAACGGTTATTCAACGGTCCCATCAAGTTGTTGATTTCGTGCACCATCGCGCGCGTGAGTTGGCCGATCAGGGCAGAACGCTGGATGATGGTGGACCTTTCCCGGAACAGGTTTTGCTCCAGGTAGGCCCCGATGACCAGGGCGACCGCTTCTGCGTAGGTTTGATCTTCCTCGTAAATGTCTTTGGGTTGGCTGTGCAAAAAAAGCAGGGCATACTTTTGGGGCAGGTTGACGGGGATGGGAACGCCAATACAAGCCTGCATGGGGAACAGGTCTAAAAGGTACTGAAAGCGCGCCTCATCTTCTTTCAGGCACTTTTCTTTGACGATGATTTCTTCATCTTCGGCAATGTCACGGATAGGACTGTATATCAATGACGAAGCGGCGTGACTGTTCAAAGACGACTGCGTGGAGTTTTCCATAATGGACACCGTGCGACGTACCGCATCCAACTGGAACAGGATGGCTGCTTCGAAGCCCAGGCGGATTCTGCTCTTTTGGAGCATTCCGTGGAGTGAACTGGTCGTGCTGGTTCGAATATTGAACAGGTCGCTTTGTGTAGGAATATCATTTTTTACCGGCGGTGGCTCGGCGTGATTTCCGTTTTTCTTGAGGAAGTCCAGCATGTCGTCCGGGATCAAGGGCTTGGGCAAAAAATCAACGCCTCGTTCTTGAAGGCTGTCCAACTCCTTGTTCTTTTCATCCGCGCTTGCATATTCAGTTGTGACAACAAGCCGTACATGAGGATATTCCTCCAGCAACTGATTGGCAAGCGTGATGCCATCCATGCCTGGTAAACCTACATCTACAAAGACAATGTCGGGCACAAATTTCGCTATGATGACCAGGGCCTCTTCAGCGCGATCGACAATATCCACTTTTTGCCCCACACGTTTTAGCCAATTGGAAACCAACTTCGATTGTTTGGGGTCATCTTCGACGATCAAAATTCGTTTCCTGTTGGTTTTATCCTTGATAAGCGCTTCTATCTCGGCCTGCCTGTGTGCTTTGATAGAATCAGCGCCGAATTGCAAGCCAGCAGATGGCTTGGTTTTCTCGGCAGGTAGTCCCAATCCCAAACGTCTCTTTTTTGCATCAATTTGCTCTATCACTACGCGGATGCGATCGCCGGGCCAAAAAATTTCCAGCGGCGATTTCTGCACCCAGGCGGGGAACTTGGATTGATGCAGTAAACCGGTGATTCCCGAAGCCAATTCTACGAAAACGCCATATCCCATCACTCCCGTGACCACGCCTTCATAGATTTCATTTTTACTAAAATAACTTGAGATATTTGCCCAAGGATCATTCTCGGTTAAGCGCAGGCTTAACTCGATTGCCTGACCTTCTTCCCTCCGAATTGGAACAGCCCACGCCTCCGAATTGACCGGGTAGAGCTGTTTCCAGTTAAGGCGTTTTTCCTGCTCCCAGGAAATTTCCCTTACGCGGATAATGCCTCTTTGACCGTTGTTCAGTTCCACAGAGAGTCCCAAGGGCAGGTGTTTTACAACCTTAACTAATGTGCGTTTGTTAGAGGTGTACGACCCCATGAAATATCTTTATTCCTCCAAAAAGTTAATATTTGGCAAACCTGGCTCAGGCGGGTAGGGGAGACGGAAAACTGCGTGGACTTCGTCTATGCTGGCCAATTCGCTTAGCCTGGGTAACAATAAACTATTGTTTGTTCGAACCATGTCAAGGCATTCAAGATGTCCGATCCATTCAATCGCTTCACTCTTGTTCATCGGTCGAAGCACTTGAAAGCCGGGGGTAGATCGCTCCGGGTTGTCGCGCGTAATTGACGAACCGATGCTACGAAGTAAGTACTCGTCTATCCTCCCAGGAGAAGCCAGATGTACTTGCAGGTAAAAGTATTTATTCCATGGAGAAATATGCCTGCTGACGAAGGGGTCAATCCAAGCATCATAATGTTGAAGATAAGGCTCTTTCGATGACGCATCTTGATGCGTTTTAGCCACTTGCTTCATTTCCAATAGTGCCTGCCTTTCTCCTTCGAGTAAGGTAGTCGGACATATTGATATGTCGAGTAAAATATCTTGTGGATAATGTGCCAAAGCACGCCAAATTTGTTCGTCGGCCCTCTTTCCTGTTTGCCAAATTCCTACCATGCGAAATACCCCTTTGGATGTTTGCAAAGGGCTCTCGAAGCGCCGGATTTGAGCTATCGAAGTTTGGTCATTGCACTTTCTGAATATTTCCTTTCCCATTGTTCGATTGAATGCTTCCATTGATGTAACTGGGCGAATAGTGTAATCATACGGAAAGATAGACTCTATTTCTCGCAGGTAATTCAAGGCAAATGTTTTGGCATTTTCTGGTGATTCTGCCAGGACTTTACCTACCAGCCCTAAGAGGAGGCCTGCCTCTGGCGCACCAATACAACGCAATGACAGAGTACGTTGCTCGATCGGAGTATCAATTGGGTTGTTGTGAAGTTGTGATTCCAGGAATAATTTTTGCCGGTCAAGGGCTTCTTCTAAAAGAACAGCCGCGTTGAAACCCCATTTCAGTTGTACTCTTTCCTCAAAAGAACGAATCCCGATTTGACAGGCAAACATCGCTTGCCATGGATATTTTTGGTTGGAAGCGTATTGCGGAACTTTGGTGTGCTGAGATGATTGTTTTATCTCAATCCATGGGGCTTGGTTATCTGGCACTTTCTGCTCCAATTGCTATTCTTTCTTTCTCGGGGTAATCAAGTTGATAATCGTCGAGCTTAGCTCATTGACAGATTTAGATCGCTCAGAGGGTATTTCGGGTGTGATGATCTGTGGTTCCGACAATGAACCAATGATTTTTTCCATCAAATTAATATCGTTGATATCACGGGGGAAGCCAGAAATCGTATACAGACGTAACAGGGTATCTAACGACTGTCTTTTGAGGTCAATCATGCTCATGATCTGCGCTTGCTGCATGTCCGGCTGTTTCCGCATTGCCTCTAATTGGATATCCAGCAGCCGGGCATGTTTCAAGATTTCACTTTTATTGGCTTCACATAGCGCTTGCATTTCTTGGACCATACTGTCTATTTCGGCCTTTGTTCTTTCCAGTTCTTTCTGTTGCATAGCAATGCCCTGTTGCTGAACAACGTTCTGGAGTTGGGTAATGCTCTTTTTCTCTTGTACGAGGTATTCGTGCTTTAGTGTGCTGAGTTCCGGGTCCCCGTATCGTTCCTTGATGATTATGTCCATTACCCAGAAGGATCTGCAGGCCTGGTTCATAGCAATTTGTTCTTTGATGATTTTTATGATTTCATGGTCGGCAATGACCTGCTCGTTGCCTGGCTCGCCGATGACTTCATGATGGTGATGCGTGATGATGAATTTTTTTATTGCGGCTTCACAAACGGAGAATAGAGTTTGGAGTGGGGTTGCAACGTTGACGATCTCAACAGGATCGTTCACTTTGTAACTGATGGAAACGGTCAGCGACACCTTCAAGCCGTCAAGTGTAGAGGCGGTGATGGCAGGGAAGTTGAACGTGCGATCGCGCAAGTCAACGTATTGGATGCTGTATGCTCCGTCTTGCAGGTCCTTGTATCCTCCTTCTACGAAAACCATTTTTTGTCCGCTGGGGGAGGTAATGATTGCAGCCGTCATGGCTGGGAGTAATAAATAGTGACCATGCTCCCCAACCCTAAAAGTATCAGATTGAGTCAAGATGGATGTCTCATCGAATGGAATTGGCTCCATTACCCTTTTTCGTCCCCAATACTCTTGCCACTTTTGTGCAAACGAACGATTATCTTCTTGAGTCATGGAATGACCTCCTCAACTGATAGTTCCGCTCTCTATCATGGATTGTTGTCCTGACGTCTGGTTAACGAATTTCTCACCCATAGGCATATAATTTAGTGTATATCATTTTTTTGTGAAAGGCAATAGCGTGTTCAAGGTCGAATTCCACTGCCACACCATCTATTCCAAAGACTCCCTCACCCGCCCCGCAGACCTGGTGGCGGCCTGCCGCCGCAAAAACATTGACCGGGTGGTGGTGACCGATCACAATACGATTGCGGGCGCGCGGGCGGCGCAGCGCCTGGACCCGGAGCGGGTCATCGTGGGGGAGGAGATCATGACAACCGGCGGGGAATTGTTGGCCGCGTATGTGACCGAGGAAGTGCCGCCCGGTCTCTCGCCGCGAGAGGCGCTCCGGCGCTTGCAGGAGCAGGGCGCGTTCATCAGCGTGTCGCACCCATTCGACCTGTACCGGAGCGGGCATTGGAAGGAGGAGGATTTACTGGCCATCCTGCCGGAGGTGGATGCCATCGAGGTGTTCAACGCGCGCTGCTGGTCGCCGGCGTTCAACCGCCAGGCGCAGGAATTCGCGCGCGTTCATGACGTGGCAGGCACGGTCGGCTCGGACGCGCACGCGGCGCTGGAGTTGGGACGCGCCGTCCTTTTGCTGGAGCAGTTCCAGGGGCCGGAGGGGATGCGAAAAGTCATCCGGCGGGGTATCCCCCAGGTGCGTTGGTCGCCGCCCTGGTTCCACGTGATCTCCCGTTATGCGGTCTGGCGGAAGAAGTGGAAGACCGCGATGGGCTGACCCACCGGCAATTCGTCCGCTACTACCGTTCGGTTGAGCTCACGGCGAAGCCTGATGCGGCCGGGCATCGGTCACGACCTGGAACAGGTCGCGCCCGACCCGAAATACCCGCGCAGACAGGCCAGCGAAGCAGAACTCCTGGCGCGGATGCTGGCGGCGAACATCTCCCGGCCATCTGGATGCCGCCTGACGAGCAAGAATCAATCCCGCCAAGCGGCGTAAGACCGCGCCACGCACTTTAGAAGAACGCGGCGCGGCAATTATTTTACCCAATCCGGTGTGATGTAGCCGCCGACCCCGTAGCGCATCCCCAGGTCGCGCGCCAGGGATGGCAGCAGCGGGTACAGGTTTTCGCCGGGGCATTCGGTGCCGTCCGGGCTTTGGTTTGGGTAGTCCCGGTGTCCGGTCAGGTAGCGGATATCGTAGGTGTAGCGCAGGTAATCGACCAGCGCCCGCAGGCTGGCCAGTTGCGCATCGCCTGGCTCTTCTTCGTTGAAATCTCCCAGCAGCACGATCCCGACCGAGCCGGTGTTGAAGCCCTGCACGTGCGCGCCGCGGATATGCAGGTCGCGGCCTTCGTAGATCGTCCCGTCGGCGGCAATCATGAAATGGTAGGCCACGTCGGCGAATCCGCGCCGGTCCATGTGCAGGGACTGGATCTCGGCCGGCCCAGCCCCCGGATACGCGGAATGGTGGATGACGATGGTGTTCAGCGCCTCGCGCAGGTCGCCGGGATAGGCCAGCACACCGGCGGGATTGGTCTGCGGGTCGAAGGCGCCGAACTCCTCCGGCGCTTGCAGGTCGAGCGGGCGCGCGCCCCACTCCGCGCGGGAGAGGATGGGCGGGGGCGGGGGAGGCACATCGCGCAGCGCGCGCCGGTCGGCGCCCAGGATGCGGTACAGTCCCCAGCCCAGCAGCGCGGCCGTCAAAAGGATCAGCCCCCATGCGAACGGGTCTTTTTTGGACACAAGGGTGAACATACAGGGGGGACGGGTCACGGCTCCGGCGTGAGCGTGACCCCCTGCAGGTAGATTTGCGGCAGCCAGCCGATGCGGCCCTCGGCGTCCATCACTTGCAGCCAGACCAGGCCGTCGGTTACCTGTGAATCGTACAGCACGCTGACGAAGTCGCCAGGGCGCAGTTTGCCGATGGACGGGCCGTCCGGCTGCTGGAGCAGGTCGAGGGTCTTGCCGGTGTCGCGCGGGATCTGCGCCAGGGCCGGCGTGGCGCTGGGGGAGGGCGTATGCGTGGGGACGAGGGTAGCGGTAGCGGTTGGGGTGAAGGTGACGGTTGGGGTAAAGGTAGCAGGCGTGGGCGTGGGCGTGAACGTGGGCGGCACGAGCGGGTCCAGCCGCGTGGCAACCACCTGATTCACCACGATGGACACCGGTCGTTGCAGTCTCAGGGCGACGTTTTTTTGCAGCGCGATCACGTCCTCATAGCGGAGTTGCCCGGGCAGGCGTAATGTGACCACAACGTTCAACGTCTCTCCGTCTTGCGTCATCTGCAGGCTGGTCATTTCCGCATCGTAAGAGGCGATCTCCTCGCTGAGGACGGTGTTGATGTAGCGGTTTTCGCTGGCCTGGCGGAAAAAACCGGCGCTGATGGTCGTGAGCGGCACGAGCAGCAATAGCGTAAAAGCGGCCGAGATGACCAGCGCGCGCGGGATTTTGCGGCCGGCTTCGCTCTTGGGGGAAAAGCCGAGCGCAAAGAAGACCAGCATGGCGGCAAAGGCAATCGTCACGGCATTGGTGACGAAGAGCAGCAGGGCGCCGCCGGCCACGTCCCAACGCCCCAGCGCCAGGCCAATGCCTACCGTGCAAAGCGGCGGCATGAGGGCGGTGGCAATCGCCACGCCGGGCAGGGCGGCCGAAATGGACGGCATGGCCAGCGCAAAGGCGGCTGCCATGCCGCCTGCCAGCGCGATGGTCAGGTCTATTGGGCTGGGACGGGTGCGCGCCAGCACTTCGCCGGGGAGTTCGTGCAGGGTCACGAAGGGCAGGTAGCGGTTGCCCAGCGCCAGCAGGGCCGCCATCAGCACAGCCATGAAAGCGCCGCGCGCCAGCGCCACGCCGGCGTCGCGGAACAGGCGCGTGTCGCCGGTCAGCGAGGCCAGTCCCAGCCCGATAATGGGCGACATGAGCGGCGCAACCAGCATGGCGCCGATGATGACGGCCGCCGAGTCGGTCAACAAGCCCAGCGTGGCAATGACGCAGGAAAGCACCACCAGCAGGAAGAAGTCGAAATCCGGCGTGGAGGCGTTGCGCAGTTGCACATGCACTTCGGCGCGGCGTTCCAGCGCCACCGGTTTGACGATCCGCCGGAACAGGTAGAGCAGCACCGTGCGCAGGGAGGGGCGGGTGGGTTCGGGCAGGCTCATCATCACACCTCGATGTCTGTTGCTTGAAATCACAGGCCGTCCAATCGGGATCGTACGGCGTGCAATCCGAATTACAGGGCGTCAAATCCGCATTCTACGGCGTACAATTCGAACCACTTGTTCCGCCCGCAGTCCAACTGCGGGCGAACTGTAATGCGGTTACCCAACCTGCGCCAACTCTTCGGCGGCCTGCAAGACGGTCTCTTCGCTGACCTCCACCAGCGGCGGTCGCACCGGCCAGCGCGGCAGGCCGTGCAAGCGCGCCAGCAGGGCTTTCAGGATGGGCGGGAAGGGCATGTATTTTTCCAGGATGTGGCGCTGGGCGGCCAGTTCAGCCTGTGCAGCGGAATAATCCCCGCCCTCCTGGAAAGCGTCGTAGACGGCGCGCAGGCCGGGCGACAGGAGGTTGGCGGGCGCGGTGATGCAGCCGGCCGCGTGATGCTGCAAGGCCAGCGAGAAGTCCGAGTCTGTGCCGGAAAAGACCACCAGGTCGCTGCCAAAGGTCTCGCCCAGGGACACGGCAAAATCAGCGTTATGGGAGGAGTCCTTGATACCGGCAAACTGGCGCGGGAAGGCGTCTTTCAGGCGTTTCAACAGGTCCAGCGAAAAGCCGACGCCCGCGACTCCGGGGATGTGGTAGCCCAGCAAATACCCGTCCGCTGGCACGGCCTGCCGAATCAGGGCGCTGAACCAGGTGAACAGACCCTCGTCGGTTGCATTGCGGAAGTAGTACGGCGGCAGGACGACGACGCCCTCGTAGCCCAGATCGAAGGCCGCGCGGGTCAGGTCTACTGTCTCTTGCAGGCTGGGCGTTCCGGTTCCGGCCAGCAAGCGGAAGGCGGGGCAGGCCTGCCGGACTTCCAGCGCGGCCTGCCAGACGGCCCTCCGCTCGGCGGGGGAGAACGACGGCCCCTCGCCGGTGGTGCCGAACAGCAGTGCGCCGTGACAGCCTCTTTCAGCAAGGAATCCCAGCAAAGCGGGGACAGGCTCAAGGTCCGGGGTCGAATCGGCTTTGAGAGGCGTCACAGCGGCGGCGTAGACGCCCGCCAACGGATGTCCTGTCATCATGGCTCCATAATGTCGATGAAATCGCGGGCGGCTTCGTCCGGCGGCTGCAGGCGTCCGCGTTGGCGTTCCACCAGGTAGTGCTGGTGGTCGAGCACCCACAGGTACAGGTCGCCTTCGGTCTTGCCGGGAAAATCTTTCAGGATGTTGCTCTGGCGGATGACTTCCACGATGGGCAGGTAGACCGTATCATACCAGTGCCCGACCGCTTCTTCCTCGCTGATGTCGCGCTGCAGGTCCAGCCCCATGAAATAACGATGCACGGCGATATGCTCCAACATGCGGGAGAAGCCGTCTGGGATGGTCAGTTTGACGTTCGCGCCGGGGCGCAGGTTGTCTAGCCCGGTGCGCTCCAAGAAATGCACCTTGTCGTGCAGGATTTCCAGGTCTTCGGGCTTGATGTCGGGCGTGATGTTGACCTTGGTGGCGCATTCGCGCACTTCGGCCTCGATGTACTCCTGTCCCTGCTCGCGCGCCACCGAGACGCGGTGGTGGCCATCGACCACGAAATACACCTGGCCCACTTTGTACAAGACCACCGGTGGCAGGCTCACATCCTCGTAGAAGGCGCGGTTGATGCTCTGCCAGCGCGTTGCGAGATTATCCTGGGTGGGCAGGAAGGCGCGGTCGAACTGGTGGTAGCGGTTCAGGCTGCCCGCGATCTGCTCCGTGCGTACGGTATGCAAGCCGCGGTAGATGGGCCCGCCGATGTGCAATTTTTCCTTGACGTCGTCATAGGAAAGCAGGTTGGACGGCCCGCCGGAAAGGACCGCCCAGGCGCGGTTGAGGAAGGATTTGAAACGCGCCCGGCTGAAATCCGCCCGGACGCGGGAGGAAAGTTCGTCAGTCATCTTCGATCTCGATCACTTTATACGGAAAGATATTCATCACAGTTGTCCGCCCAACCCGCGTGACGGAATGCTCCAGGTTGCGGCGGAAGAAATGGGTGTGCCCGTGGAAGTGGTAGCGCGGGCGCGCCCAACGGATCAGGAAGTTCAAGGCTTTCAGTCCCTGGTGCGCTTCAGTGTCCTCGTCATGGACCCCGAACGGCGGCGAGTGGGTGATGAGGATATCCAATCTGTGCCTGTAAACGCAACGCTGGACAAGCAAGCGCGGCAGCAGCCGGAAGGCGCGCCAATAAGCCTCGCCCTGGCTGTATTGGTTGACGCCGTCGGGCCGGTAGCGGACGCTGCCGCCCAGCCCGGCCAGCAGCAGTCCGTTGGCGCGGGCAGTCCGCAGGTCCAGGTTGGAAGCGCCTTCGGCGTACGACAGGGGATGTCCCCGGTCATATTCCGGGTCGTGGTTGCCCGGCACGTAAAAGAGCGGGACGTTCAACACCGAAAGCAGGTACTCCAGGTACGTGTAGGGCAGGTCGCCGCACCCCACGATCAACGCCACGTCCCGGAAATGCCCGTTCGCAGCAAGCGCATAGATGCGCTCGATCTCCTGGTCGCTGACAGCCAAAACTTTCATGGTTGGCGCTCATTTTGCCCTAGAATGGCTTTCTGTGCAAGAGAAGGATTCCCTTCTGGTAAAATCTACCCTGTTCCACATCCCACCGCCTGGGGAGATTTCCCCCGTATGTTCGACCTCACCAACTGCCGTTTTGCCTTCCTGGACCTGGAAACCACCGGCCTCTCGCCCTGGTTCGGCGACCGCATCTGCGAAGTCGGGATCGTGCTGAGCGAGGGGAAGCGCATCCGCGAGACGTACCAGACGCTGGTGAACCCGGGACGGCCGCTCTCCCCCTTCGCCGCCAGCACCAACGGTCTGACCGACCCCGAACTTGCTTCCGCGCCCCCTTTCTCCGTCGTGGCTGACGAGGTGGCCGCCCGCCTGCGCGACGCGGTGGTGGTCTGCCACAACGCCCAGTTCGACCTGCAATTCCTCGATAGCGAGTTCCACCGCCTGGGGCGCGAAGTGCAGATCCCCAACCTGATCGACACCCTGCTCATCGCCCGCGAGCGCTTCGACCTGCCCTCCAACACGCTGCTCTCGCTGGCCGAGGCCTTCCGCGTCCCGATGGACATCTCCCACCGCGCCCTGGCGGATGCGCTCACCGACCGGGGCGTCTTCTTCGGCATGATGGAGGCCATCCAACCGCCGGGCGGCAAACTGGACGCCTTCATCGGCATCTACAATTCCCCGGCCTGGCCGAATGACAACATCCGCCTGCCTACTGAAATGACGGAGGCCATCCAGAGCGGCAAGCGCCTGCGCCTGGTGTACGTGGATGGCAAGGGACAGCGCACGGCGCGCTGGGTGACGCCCGGCCAGGTGATCGGCCTGGCAGACTACCTGTACCTGAAAGGCTTCTGCCACCTGCGCAGGGCCGAGCGTAATTTTCGTCTCGACCGCATTGTCGAGATCGGAGTAGAGCAATGAAAAGAGCATCCATCGATCCCACCGAAGTGCGATTTTTCAGCGGCAGTTCCAACCCGCAACTGGCTTGTGACATTGCTCAACGCCTGGGCGTGCCGCTCGAAGAGACGCGCATCTCGCGCTTCAGCAACGACAACCTGTACGTGCAGTTGGGCGCGTCCGTTCGTTACCGCAAAGTCTTCATCGTGCAATCGCTCTCGCAGCCCGTCAACGACCACCTGGTGGAACTGTTGATGATGCTCGACATTGCTCGCAGTTCCGCGGCCGCCGAAGCGCACGCCATCATCCCCTACTTCTCCTTTGCCCGTTCTGACAAAAAGGACGCCCCGCGCATCTCCATCACCGCCCGCCTGGTGGCCGACCTGCTCAAGACCGCCGGGGCCACCCACGCCATGACCATGATGCTGCACTCTGCGCAGGCGCACGGTTTCTTCGGCGTCCCCACCGACCACCTCAGCAGCCGGCGCGTCTTCCAGGAATACCTGGCCGATAAGGACCTGGGCGACGCCATCATCGTCTCGCCCGATATGGGGCAGGCCAAAGCGGCGGCGCGCTTCGCCCGCAGCCTGGGCTTGCCCGTCGCCGCCGGCAACAAGGAGCGCGTCTCAGACAGCCAGGTGCGCATCAGCGGGCTGGTGGGCAACCAGGTGCGCGGGCACAAGAGGGCGCTGGTGTACGATGACGAGATCGCTACCGGCGGTTCCATCCTGGAACTCAGCCGCCTGCTGGTGGAGGAAGGCGTGGAAGACATCCTGGTGATGTGCACGCACGGCGTCTTCACGCGCGGCGGCCTGGAGCGGTTGGCTGCCATCCCGCAGATCAGCGAGATCGTCGCCACCGACACGGTCCACACCCCGCCGGAAAAGCGTCATCCCAAGTTGAAAGTGCTCTCGGTGGCCTCCACGGTCGCAGACGCCATCCGCCACAACTTCTTGCGCGAGTCGATTGGCGAGTTGTTCGTGTACGGGGAGTAACCCGGAAAATTTCAAATCTGTCTGTTGCATCCCAGGCAAAAACAGTGTAATATAAGGATGCCATGATACAGAGATTGTTTTGGGACCTTAGCGGCATCTTGCTTGCCAAGGCGGCCTGACCAGCCTGACGGGTGAAGTATACCTGCTCAGGCTTTTTTTGTCCCTGTTCATGGAAAAATAAAATCCACATAAGGAGAAAGAATGCAGACACCCTGGGAATATCGTTACGCCCACCGTACGTCTCGCATGGGCAGTTCGGTCATCCGCGAATTGCTCAAATTGACCGAACGACCCGACATCATCTCTTTTGGCGGAGGCCTTCCCGCCCCGGAAGTCTTCCCCGTCGAGCAATTCCAGGAAGCCTGCAACAAGGTCCTGAACGAACAGGGCGCGCAGGCTTTGCAATATGGCACCACCGAGGGCTACCGTCCATTGCGGGAGATGATCGCCCGTCACAACGCCCGCTTCTCCGTCGAAGTTACCCCCGAGAACATCATGATCACCTCCGGCTCGCAGCAGGCGCTGGACTTCATCGGCCGCCTGTTCATCAACCGGGGCGATTACATCGCGGTCGAATCCCCTACCTACCTGGGCGCGCTGCAAGCCTGGAACGCGTATGGCGCGCAATACGTGGCTGTTCCTTCGGACGAAAACGGCATGATCGTGGATGAACTGGAGAAAGCCCTGCGCGTCGGTCCAAAATTCATCTACGTCCTGCCCAACTTCCAGAACCCGTCCGGCTCGACCCTCAGCCTGGAGCGCCGCAAGCGGCTGGTCGAACTGGCCGACAAGTACGGCGTCCCTATCGTAGAAGACGATCCCTATGGCCAGTTGCGCTACGAGGGGGAACACATCCCCTCGGTCGTCCAACTCGATAGCCAGTTTCGCGGTCCGAACGGCGGCACTTACAGCGGCAACGTCATCTACCTGAGCACCTTCTCGAAACTGCTTGCGCCCGGCATCCGTCTGGCCTGGGTCATTGCGCCGCCGGAAGTGACCCGCAAACTGGTCATGGCCAAGCAGGCCGCCGACCTGCATACCGCCACTTTCAACCAGATCGTGGCGTATGAAGTTGCCAGAGGCGGCTTCCTCGACGAACACGTCAAAGTCATCCGCGCCACGTACAAGGAACGCCGCGACACGATGCTCGAAACCATGGCAGAGGTCTTCCCGCCGGGCGTCAGTTGGATGCACACCCAGGGCGGCATGTTCCTGTGGGGCATCCTGCCCGAAGGCATGGACGCAGCCGAGGTGCTCAAGGTCGCTATCGAGAAAAAGGTCGCCTTCGTGCCGGGCTTCGCCTTCCACCCCAACGGCGGCGGCGACAATACCATGCGCTTGAATTTTTCTTATTCCAGGCCAGAGGTCATCCGCGAAGGCATTACCCGCCTGGGATTGACGCTCAAAGAGATGATCCGCAACGGGAAGTAAAAATGAACCGTCCCGAAGGGCTTCGACCTTCGGGACGTTGTTTTTCCTTCGAAGTCAATCTTCGTCCCCGCCTCCCATCTCGGCCAGGTCCGGCAGCGCGGACTCGATCTCCTCCGGCGACTGGCCTTTTTCCAGCCGGTCCACCACTTCATCGAATTCAGGGGGCAAGTCCTCGCCCAGTTCCTTGCCCATCTTGCGCATCATGCGCCCCAAGGCCTGCGGGTCGTCTTCCAGCCCTTCCAATGCGGAGGGGTCGGCGAAATCCCCCATGCTCTCCAGGCGGCTCTCCTCCGACCTGGCGATGCGTACGCGGGTCATGCGTCGGCGCGTGTTTTCGCTGCCGCAATGGGAGCAGGCCACCGGTCGCGCCCCATATTCGCTGTAGGTCAGGAAGACATCGAAACGCTTGCGGCAATCCAGGCAGGTAAAATCATAAGTCGGCATATCCAGATTTTACACAATCCCTGCGCGGACTTCAAGGGATTTGTTCGGGGTTTGGGTTACAATACACGCATGCCTTCTGACCCTGAATTCTCCCTCCTCCATCCCCAGCCCCTGCTCATTGTCATCTCCGGGCCGTCCGGTGTAGGCAAAGACTCGGTCGTGCAGCGCATGAAAGAACGCGGCCTGCCCTTCCACTTTGTCGTCACTGCCACCACCCGCCCCAAACGCGAAAACGAAGTGCATGGCAGGGATTACTTCTTTGTCTCCAAAGAAGAATTTGCCCGCATGATCGAGAACGATGAGTTGTTCGAATATGCCATCGTCTATGGCGACTACAAAGGCAATTCCAAACGCCAAGTGCGCGAAGCGCTCGCCAGCGGCGCGGACGTGGTCATGCGGCTGGACGTGCAGGGCGCCGAGACGGTCCGCAAACTGGTTCCCGAGGCGCTGCTCATTTTTATTACTGTCGAAAACGAACAGGAACTGACCGCCCGCCTGCAAACGCGCCAGACCGAAACGCCCGACGAACTGGCGCTGCGCATCGCCACCGCCCGCAAGGAACTCCAGCGCGTGCAGGCCTTCGACTACGTGGTCGTCAACCAGGATGACCGCCTGGAAGAGACCGTCAACACCGTCCGCGCCATCATCGCAGCCGAACATCACCGCGTCCAACATCGCAAGGTGGCCCTATGAACTTGCCCCCCGAAGAACCCTACGCCCCGCCTCGACCCCAGCCGCAAATGGCCTCCGTTTCGTTGCCGGTTTCCGTCCCGCGCGTCACCTACACCATCCTCGGCCTGACGGTAGTGGTCTACCTGCTGCAGCTCCTCAGCCAGTTCGTCCTCGGCTACGACTTGCCGGTAGCGCTGGGCGTCAAGGCCAACGAAGCCATCCGCGCCGGTGAACTATGGCGCTTCTTCACGCCCATGCTGCTGCACGGTTCGATCATGCACATTGGGTTCAATATGTACGCCCTGCTCTCGTTTGGCTCCGGCCTCGAGCGCCACTATGGACATGGACGCTTCCTGCTACTCTACCTGTTGAGCGGCTTTGCCGGGAGCGTCTTTTCCTTCCTGCTTACCGAAAGCCATGCGCTCGGCGCATCCGGCGCCATTTTCGGGCTGATCGGCGCCGAAGGCATTTTCCTGTACCAGAACCGCCAATTGTTCGGCAACCAGGTCAAACCGGCAATCAACAACATCATCGTCATTGTGCTCGTCAACCTCTTCTTGGGGCTTTCCCCCGGCATCGACAATTGGGGACACATCGGCGGACTGTTAGGCGGCTTGATCTTTGCCTGGTTTGCCGGTCCGCGCTGGAGTGTGGCAGGACTGTTCCCAAACTTCCACCTGGAGGACCAGCGTGAAGCGCGGGATGTCATCCTGGGCGCCGCCATCGTGATCATCATTTTCTGCGCATTGGCGATGGTCGGCATGTAAAAAACTGTCGATCTACTGCGAAGGAGGCGTCGTATGTCCATCTTGAATGCCCTGATCGGCGCGGCCCTGCTGCTGGCCGGGCGCAAAGTCTTCTGGTTGTTCGTTGCGGGCGCGGGCTTTGTTGCGGGGCTTTCCCTGGCCGCCCGCCTGGTGCGCGGCCCAGACTGGTTGACCCTGTTGATCGGCCTGGGAGTCGGATTCCTGGCAGCGCTGCTGGCCGTCTTTGCGCAGCGTTTTGCCATCGGGTTGGCCGGCTTCCTGGCGGGCGGTTACGTCGCCATGCAATTCCTGCCGCTGCTGAATCTGGATCATGGCTGGCTGCCCTGGCTGGCCTTCCTGCTCGGCGGCGTGATCGGCGTTTGGTTGGTCGGCGCCTTCCTGGACTGGGCGCTGGTCATCCTGTCTTCGTTGGCTGGCGCGTCGCTCATCGTCCAGGCCTTCGACCAGCACCGGGGACTGGGCTTCCTGCTCTTTGCCCTGCTGGTTGCGGTCGGCATCTCGATACAGGCCAGGGAATTGCGGAAAGAGAAGTGATGTTTTGACAAATTGAGTAAAGTATACTATACTCAATTTATGAGAATTAAGAGAAGTTTATTGAACTATATTCAAAAAGAACTGCACTCCGAGCCGAAAATCATCCTGTTGTACGGCCCACGCCAGGCCGGGAAAACCACCCTCATCCAGGAATTGCTGGAAAACGCAGACCTGCCTGCCATCCAATTCAACGGCGATGACCTGCGCACCCAGGAACTGTTCGGGCGTGCCGATCTCGACAGGTTGAAAACGGTGGTCGGCGGGAGCAGGCTGCTGGTCATCGACGAAGCGCAACGTATCGAAAATATCGGGTTGACGCTCAAACTGATCTTCGACCACGATCCCATCCACATCATCGCCAGCGGTTCGGCCTCCTTCGACCTGGCGAACAAGGTCAATGAACCGCTTACCGGGCGCGCAACTACCTTTACCTTGTACCCCTTCTCTTACAATGAGATTCCCATACACCCCCCCACGGTCTCCAACAGCGAGCGCCTGGAGGAATTCCTGCGTTTCGGGATGTATCCGAAAGTCATTACCCTCGCATCGCAGGATGAAAAAGAAAACTACCTGTACGACCTGATCAACAATTACCTGTACCGCGATATCCTTACCTTCGAACAGGTGCGAAAACCGAAAAAAGTAATCGACCTGCTTGCGCTCCTGGCCCTGCAAATTGGCGCCGAGGTGTCCACTGCTGAACTGGCGTCCAACCTTTCGATCTCCAAGAGCGTGGTCGAAAAATATCTCGACCTGCTCGAAAAAATGTTCGTCATCGTCAACTTGCGCGGGTTCAGCCGCAACCTGCGCAAGGAAATTTCGAAAACATCCAAATACTATTTCGTAGACCTGGGCTTTCGCAATGCGCTCATCCGCAATTTCAACCCGCTTGCCATCCGCCCAGATGTTGGCGCGCTCTTCGAAAACTACGCCGTTATCGAGCGCATGAAATGGTTCTCCCACCAGAGACGTTACGCCAACTTTTATTTCTGGCGCACCTACGACCAGAAGGAAATCGACCTGGTCGAGGAACGGCAGGGGGAACTGTGGGCCTACGAATTCAAGTGGAAGGAAGCGGACGCAAACCGGAAAGCGGCCAGCGAGTTCACCTCGGTATATGCCGACAGCCGGTATCGCGTTGTCACGCCTGCCGGTCTCGACGAATTCATGCAGTGACGCATGGGTACAGATGACAAAAGCGCGCCTGGATTTACTGCTGGTGGAACGTGGACTGGCGGAATCGCGCGCCAAGGCGCAGGCGTTGGTCATGGCCGGGCAGGTGCGGGTGGACGGTCAGGTCACGCTCAAGCCTGCTACCGCTGTTTTGGCCGCCTCTACGCTGACGGTCGATCCCGGCCCGCGCTTTGTCTCGCGCGGCGGCGAAAAACTGGACGCCGCGCTGGAGGCCTTTGGCCTCCCTGTCACCGGCCTGACCTGCGCTGACGTGGGCGCGTCCACGGGCGGCTTTACCGATTGCCTGTTGCAGCGCGGCGCGTCCAGGGTCTACGCCATTGACGTGGGCAAAGGCATCCTGCACTGGAAACTGCGCAACGACCCGCGTGTGATTGTCATGGAAGAGACCAATGCCCGTTATGTCGAGTTCCTGCCGGAGTGGGTCGATCTCGTGACCATAGACGCCTCGTTCATTTCGTTGAAGATCTTGCTGCCGGCGGTGAAGGGTTGGTTGACCGCCTCACCCCCATCCCCTCTCCCAGTGGGAGAGGGGCGCAGGGGTGAGGGGAGCATCGTCGCCCTCATCAAACCCCAGTTCGAGGCCGGGCGCAAGGACGTTTCGCGCGGTCAGGGCGTCATCCGCAGCCCGGAGGTTCACCGCCAGGTGCTGCTGGAGGTGCTGGCCTTTGCAACGCAGCAAGGCTTTGGCGTCAGGGGCCTGCTCCGCTCGCCCATCCAGGGACCGAAAGGGAACGTCGAATTCCTGGCCTGGCTTGGACCGGCGGAGGGAGCCGAGCAGGCCGAAGGGTGGGTCGAACGGGTTGTTTCCTCCCCAGGCTGAACCGCAAATCGCCAATCATCAATCGTAAATCGAAAATCCCATGAACTGTCCCAAATGCTCATCCATTCTGGTCAAGAAATTCTACAAAGGCATGATGGAAGTGGATGCATGCCCGAATTGCCGCGGCATGTGGCTGGACTTCGACGAACTCGACCGCCTGGAAGATGTGGCTTTCAACCAGGATGAACGCAAAGGCTCGCTGCTGCACCGGCAAACAACGACAGCCTATCCCTGTCCGCGCTGCCAGTCTCCCCTGCAAGAGTTCCAGTACCGCCTGTATGACCTGAAACTCGAATGCTGCCTGGAGCAGCATGGCTTCTGGCTGGACGCAGGGGAAGACGCGCGCGTCATCGCTATCATGGCAACCCGCGCCGCCGAGATACAGCGCAAAGTGGACGCCGAGTTCGAATGGCGCGGGCTGCTCAAACAGATGCACGCTTTTCTCAAAGGCAAATGACAAAGAACGTCCCGAAGGTTACTTTCAAATCTTCGGGGCGATTATTCGACCCCGATTTTACGAGTATAATCTCCGCCCATGTCCAAACGCTTCGTGATCCTGTCCGCCTTTGTAGTAGCGCTCGGCGTAGGCGGGTATTATCTGTACCGCATGTACCGCCCGAACGCGGCGCGGCTGGCAAACTTTCACGCCTGGATGCAAGACCCGGCCTCCCACCCGGAGTGGAACATGCAGGCCGGGGCGCGCTGCGGAGACGCGCCGTTCATTTTCCCGACAAGTGGTCTGGTCGGCTTCCTGTGGGACGATTCCTTCCGCCCGGGGCACCGTCACCAGGGCATCGACATCTTCGGCGGCGAGGGCGTGGGCGTAACGCCGGTCATCGCCGCATACCCCGGCTACCTGACCCGCCTGCCGGAGTGGAAGTCATCCGTCATCGTGCGCGTTCCTGACGACCCGCTTCATCCCGGACGCCAGGTCTGGCTCTACTACACCCACATGGCCGACCAGAGCGGCGTCTCCTACATCTCTGACCAGTTCCCGCCCGGCACATCCGAGCAATGGATCGAGGCGGGCGCGTTCCTGGGCTACCAGGGCAATTATTCCGGCGATCCCAATAATCCCACCGGCGTACACCTGCATTTTTCGATTGTGCGGGACGATGGCCGGGGCAACTTCCGCAACGAGTTGGAGATCGCGAACACGTTCGACCCTTCGCCGTACCTGGGCATGAGGCTGAACGCCAACGAAAACCCGGATAAGACGCCGGTGTGCGAGTAAGCGGAGTTGCTTGCTTGTGACGAACAGGATGGACAGGATTATTCAGGACAGGATTTTTGTTGGCGCGCCAAAGCGCTGAGATGACAGCCTGTTCAGGCGGCAGTTGAACTGCCGCCCCATCGGTTTAGCGCGCTAATGGATTTTTTACAGTTTGCCCGCCGTGCGATTGCAGACAGGGCAAAGCGCAATGGGAAGATTGACCAAATGAAAGAACAGGATTTCGACCGACAAGTGGTGTTGATCACCGGGGCGGGTAAGGGCGCGGGGCGCCGCCTGGCACAGGCCTTTGCGGCGCGGGGCGCGCTGGCGGCGCTCAACGACATCTCCCCCATCAACGTTGAAGAAGTGGCGGCGCAGATCATCGCGCAGGGCGGGCAGGCCAGGGTCTACGTGGATGACGTGGCAAAGAAGGTGGCGGCGCAGGCGCTGGTGAGACAGGTGGAGGACGATTTTGGCCGCATCGATGTGCTGGTCAACCACGCCTCTGTCGAACCCCGCTCCCCGCTGCTCGACATGGACGAGTGGGACTGGCACCGTGTGCTGGATGTCAACCTGACCGGCGCGTTCCTGATGACCCAGTCGGTGGGGCGCGTAATGCGGCAACAGGGCGGGGGCGTGATCGTCAACCTGGTAACGGGAGCCGGTTCAGGGTCCGGGGAAGACCGCGCGGCGTTCATTGCCAGCATGGCGGGGTTGGAAGCCTTCAGTCGGCAGGCTGCGCGCGAACTTGCGCCATACCATATCCGCGTCTACGTTGTGAGGGTGGATACGCCAGTCGAGCGCATCCTGGAATTGTGCCGGCGGCGGTGAGGGCCGGCAGCGCGGTCACTTTTCGATCTTACGCAGCCCGACGATGGAGTTGATATGCAGCGGGAGCGTGTCCGTGATCTCGCCGTCTGGCGAACGCGCAAAATCCAACATCAGGGCGGGATAATCGCCGTCGGAGAATTCTTCCATCTCCCATGCCCAATGGACCAGTATCTTGTTTTCGAGAAGCCCCTCGCCCGATAAAGTTGCCTTGCCACAGCAAGCGCAAAGCGGTTCCAGGATGTAGCCATTCTCGAAGCGGATGGAACGCAGCGCGCCGCTGGCGGTTTTGACATACTTGACGCGCTGCCCGCCAAGCAACTGCTCTACGATGTCGAACAGACACATGGAGGCGTCCTGCCCGTCCGAGAGAACGGGGATCATCGGGCAGTCATGCTCCGGGCAATAGGCTGCCTCGTCCAACAGGGATTTTCCGGCTTCGATTGGTTTGATTGTGAATGACATGCGATCCTCTCGTTATTAAAACAGGGTGGACTGTTCCGGATTTCCGAATTCCCAGCCGAACTTTTTCAAATCTATGCGTCCTTTTTCGTTGAAGGTCACGCCTTCGCCTTCCAGCAACTCTCGCTGCCTGCTCGCTCCCGGCCTGGGGCTGATCTCGCCTTTGGCGTTGATGATCCGCTGCCAGGGGACGTCCTCGGGGCAGGCGGCCATGGCGCCGCCCACCCAACGCGGCCCGAAAGCGCGGTAGGTCTCGAAGTCCACACCGGGCGGGGGCGGGAGCAGGAGCGCGATCTGGCCGTAGGCGGCAACTTTGCCGGGCGGGACTTGTCGCACCAGGTCCCAGACCTGGGCGTAATAGGCTTGCGGGTTGGGAGGAGAGGTGAAACGCATCTTCAGCCTCCGGCCGGCGTGTTCTCGATAAATGCGCCGCCGCTAACGTGTTTCGTCTGCAACTGCCGCGCAGCATCGAATTGCAACTCGACTTCCAGGCGCTCGAAGCAGCGACCGCTGCCCATCAGCACCTTGCGGACGTAGTAGCCGCCACCCTCATCCATGCTCAAGTCGTTGTTCAGGTTGATGCGTCCCTGGATTGTTTCGCCGCAGCGCTTACAGCGAACATGGAAAGTGTAAACGTCCGTTTGCGGGGCGGGAAAACCGCGAAAGAGTCTTTTGAGAAAACTCATGTCTTGCTCCTGCTTCTGATTATTCGAATTTCAGGCTCAATCTGGCCTTTAGTTTCCGGTTCAGAGCGGCTACGAACCGATCTTTCTGGGGCAATTCCGGATTGTTTCGCATGGCCTGGTAAACTTCATCCACGCTTACTGACACGTAGCGGGTAGGTCGCAAGACGACTCGATTGCCTTCAAGCGATAGTTCCTGGAGGGCGAAACGCGAGGCGTGCTCTTCCGAATATCCATCCCGCTTCAGGCCGTATCGTTTGACCAGGTTTGCGTAGATATACTCCTGGATGACCCAATAGGACTTTGTCCCCCAGTTTTCGTAGACGATGCCTTTGTTGAACAATTGTGTGATCGAACGTTTGATCGTATCATAGGTGTTCATGCCAAAGTTGTACTTTTTCCCAAGAACATTTACACCGGATACAAAATCTTTCAGACTTTGTACAAGTGATCCAGTACTGGTTGTCGAATCCGATTGGAATTCCACTGGAAGAAAGTCATCCACCTCCGCCTTCATAAACTTGTGTCGTACAAGCACAAAATCAATCGCGCCTACATTGGGCAATCTGACTTCAGAAAATAATACGAGATCGCTCAAATCACCAAAATAGTGCATTGCGATATTTTTCAAGACAAGAGGGATGTCAACATCGCCCTTTTCTTCGAACCTGCGAGGACAAATTGCAAAGAGAGCATTATTATGCAGAACTGTACAAACCCCAAATGGATAATTGATCAGGCGACTCTTTTTGTTGCATGTTTCGCCCGCAAACGGACATAAATGTTTGCTTCGAGCCTGAATTGCGTCATCAGACGCATCTCCTGCAAAATAACCAAACATCTCCGCTGGGTGATTGCTCATTGACTTCTCCCTTGGATCATTTTTTTCCATGTTGCCCTGATCTGTTCAGTGGAATCATCACTTTCCAGAAGCCAGCCCAAGGCCGCAGCACATTGCCGACAAAAGGTTTCGCTGTCGGTCGTGTCAATCTTCTCCAACTTTTCCCAATAGCATAGAACATCTTTGCTGTCACGACTAAGTACCAAGATTGAGTCGTGCTTTATGGCATTGAGGTTTTGTATATGAATGGAAATCGGGTTTTCAGAAAATAAGACGTAACTGTTTACCAAGTGAAAACCGGCATGTTTCAGTGCAATGGTTAGGTCTGCCCAGGCATTTGGATCCCAGTGATGGAACGTAAAGACCAGTCGTCCTGAATCCCGTTTCAATACACGCGCGCACTCAACGAATATGCCTGAGAGAGCGGACAAGTAATGCACATCAAGGCCATTGCGCTTTATAGCAACTGCGCTCTGCACTTCGTCATAGAGCCATTTTATTTCATCCGGCAATAAACAAGCCAGCCACACGCGGAAAAATGCCGCCAGGTCGCTGTACTGAACGCTGTCATAATAAGGGGGATCGGTCACAACAAAATCAACAGAATCGTCATCCAAAGGCAATTTGCTTGAATCGCCATGAACTAAAAGGAATTTTTGACTTCCACCTTGTAAATCCTTTTGGTCATTTACCTCTACGCCGCCATCGAATTCTGCCTGAACTTTGAACAAGCGCACGTTCCCATCTGTATCGAATTGCCGCTCCACAGGATTTATAGTCCACTTCCTTCCTCTCTCCAAACGATCTTTGTACAAAGATTGCAAATTCCCAGACGACTTCTTGGGGTTGACGGGGTTATTTTCTGCGGCCGTATACGGAATATGATAGGCGTGATGGGCGAAAACGTGTTTTATGGCCCCTGGTCGGTTTTGCGCCCAGCCTTTGTAACCACACAACAAAGAATTGAATTCCAATGAGGTCGAAATCAACAATGCAAGATTGAGACGGATTGGGTTTTCATATTTCTTTAGGATGTGAATTGTTTTTTCCAGGTAGAGCAACTGTCGTGAGGAGAACACGTCCAAATATGAAACGACATTACGCTTGATTAGATCGCCAGATTTTGGCCCATTTTGAATCAAGAAATCGCTATCTGTCCCAAAATCCAGACTTGTTCGCAACGCATTCGCGCTATTGATGTTTTCGAAGTCCAAATCGCTTGGCGCCCGAAAGAAGTAGCCATGTTCCGGGCAGACAGCAGAGACAGCCACAGGAACATAGCGTTGATAATAAGGTATATCTATTAGCTCTCGATAGGTCTTGCCACATTGCTCACAACTTTTCTCATCCCGCGTAATTAAGCGCCGAGGCTTTGGTAAACCTTTAGGCTCTTCGTCTCCATCGGAGATTTCCCAAGTGTTTGGCCAGATGCGGATAATGCGACTTGCCTCATGCCGTAGATCAAACTGGTCCAATTGCACAACTTCGCCGCAATCACACTGCTTGCGAGAGCCATACAACGTGTATTGCATGTCCACATCTCTGTTGCAAACAGGGCACTTCGTTTGAAAAAAATGCCCAATTTGGGAGTGTAGTTCTTCGAAGAATTGTCGAAACGTAGATTGTAATTCACTCAACTTTAGCGGCGTCAACGATGCTCTGGCCTGTATTACTGGAATTGGATCAATATCAGCGCCGATAACATTAGCGCCCAAACGAATGGCTTCGTGTAAAGTTGTTCCCCCTCCCATCATCGGATCAAGAACAATTTTTCCATCTAACCCTTTAGGCGAATAGTAATCGCGGCGTTGAGGATCAGTGACAAATTGTTTTAGAATGGTCCTGAACGTGGTGCCACAACGCCTAGCCCACCATTTGTGTAAATACGTATTTGGCCGGAACAAGTGCTTGTTGTAGGCTTCCAAACGAGACAATGTGTCGGCAAATTGTTCAGGGAAAGATGAATCAATCGCATACTCACCTGCATACCTGTCAGATTGGGTATCTGTAACGTTGACAAGCAATTCGAAAGCCAACTGACGAATTTCACGTACACGCCTGGAAGTCATGTCAGTGATTATAAACCGATTGCATGTACTCTACTTGTAAATCATCCGAAACCTCTCACACACCAGCGGCATCTCCTCGCTGAACTCCCTGCCGATCTTGGGTAGGTAACGGGTAAAGAAGCGACGGTGAGCGTCCCGCCAGTAAGCCAGCGAGCGGTCGCCTTCGCCCTCTTCGTACGCAAATTGCGCGTCTACCTCGTTGAAGTTGCGCACGCTGACTTCGGTGGTCTCGACGATGCACAGCGGCCGGCCGTCGCCGTCCAGGACGATGGTCAGATAACCCGGTTCCGGCGGGGATTCGCCTTCCGCCTGCCACTCCCACAGGCTGGAGCAGGTGGCGGTTTTCGCACCGGTCGCGATCAATGCGCCCAGTTCATCCGCCATCTCTGGCCCGTCGCCCCAGCCTTCGGAAATGTAATTTTTTTGGCAGTAGGGTGAATCGTCCGGCAGGCTGGATAAGAAGGTTTGCCAATAGGCTTCGATCATTTTATTACTCACTTTCCCAACTCCATTGCTCCACCACTTGTATCGCCTCGCGCGCGGTCAGGTCCAATTGCAGCGGCGTGACCGAGACATAGCCCGCCTTCAACGCGCCAAAGTCCGTGCCGGGTTCATCCACGCCGGTGGGGGCTTCGCCGCCGATCCAGTAGTAGGGACGACCGCGCGGGTCTATGCGCTTGTCGAGCGCATCGCGGTAGACGCGCAGTCCCTGGCGCGTGACCAGGTAACCTTTGATCTCGTCTTCCCGCAGGTACGGCACATTGACGTTCAACAGCACGCCCTCCGGCAGCCCATTTGCCAATACCTTTTTGGCTACCCGCCGCCCGACGACCGCCGCCGTGGAATAGTCCAGCAAGCCGCCATGGTTCTCCGGCGAATCGAGCGACACGGCAATACCCGGCACGCCCGCAATGACCGCCTCCATGGCCGCCGTGACCGTGCCGGAGTAGGTCACATCATGGCCGATATTCGCATTCGGGTTGATGCCGGAAACCACCAAGTCTACGTCCTTGACCAGGCCAAGCAAGGCCAGCGCCACACTATCGGAAGGCGCGCCGTCTGTGCAAAGCGCAGCAGAGCCGTCCCCTAAGCGCGTCTCGCGCACGCGCAAGGGACGCTCCATGGTCTTGACATGTCCCGAAGCGGACCAGTTCCTGTCGGGCGCAAAGACGGTCACTTTGCCAAGCGCCCGCATTTCCTGCGCCAGCGCCAGCAAGCCGGGCGCCTGTACGCCGTCGTCATTGGTAACGAGAATGTGCATGTTCCATATTTTCTCCTCGCCTCGTAAGGGAGAGGAACAAGGGATTAGGATGCAGTGATTATAATGCCTGTCTGACCTAACGATTTTTTCACTGGCGCTCTTTTCGGTAGTCTCCCTGTTGGGAGCGGTATAGCATCATCAATCCCGCTCCAAGCATCTGAAATAGTGGGAGGCGGCCCATCGGAATGACCGTGTCGTTTGAGCATCCGGAACACACCCATACTGGCCTGGATTTCATCTTTTTCGATAGCACGCGCAAGCGGAATCACGGAAATTTCCAGCGCCGTAAATCCACGTATGTTGGTAGCGCCTAATCTATGCTAAGATTAAGTACGTTTTCCCACCAGGAGGAACTATGACAGACGACCCTACAAACGAGCCCGGCAAACGGCTGCGCACCATCCTGACGGATCAGGAAGCCGACGAACCGCTCTCACGCCTGCCGCGCACGAGGCCGCCGCACAGGCCCGCCCAGCCAGCGACGGTGGCGCCGCCCGTATCTCCACCCGCGCCCCCGCCAGCCAATCCGGCAACCAGTGTAGCGGGCGCCCCCAGGAAACTGAAAATCGGCCCGGCTTTCTGGACGGTGACCGGCGTCCTTTCCTTGATCGTCAATGCCGTCCTGATTGGCATCCTGGTCACATTGATGCAAATGCTGGGCAGTTTGCAGATCACGGCCGGCGACGCCGGCGCCGGGCTGGTCGGCGGTTTGTACAACAATTTCGACAAGATGAAAAACGCGCGCATCGTGTCCACCGTTCCCGTTAACCTGCCGGATGTGCCGGTAGATTTCGTGCTCAACTATTCCACCGATACCGAGGTCGTGCTGACCAGGGACGTTCCCATCCAGGCCAATGTCAGCATCAGTTCCGGCATCATCAACATCAACGGCCCAGCCAGTATTGTACTGCAACAAGGCAGCCGCCTGCCCATCCACCTCGACCTGCAGATCCCGGTGCAAACAACGGTTGACATCGACCGCCAATTGACCGTGGACATCCCGATTGCCTCGACCGAACTCAGCACCCACTTCCAGGGCTTGCAAGACACCATCGAACCGATCTACTGCCTGCTCGAACCCAACGCGCTCGACCTGGCTGGCAACCTGGTCTGCCGGTAAGGACGGCCGCCCTCACCCCGTCAGGAGTTCCATGACCGACTCTTTTACCCAAACGACCCTTCCCAACGGCTTGCAGGTATTCCTCAAAGAAATCCACACCGCGCCGCTGATCTCCTCCTGGCTGTGGTACCGCGTCGGCTCGCGCGACGAGATCACCGGCCGCACAGGCGTCTCGCACTGGGTGGAACACATGCAGTTCAAAGGCACGCCCCAGTTCCCGTCCAGCGTGCTCGACAAAGCCATCTCGCGCGAGGGCGGCGTATGGAACGCCTTCACCTATCTCGACTGGACCACCTATTTCGAGACCATGCCAGCCGACAAAATAGACCTCGGCCTGCGCCTGGAGGCCGACCGCATGGTCAACAGCACATTCGACCCTGAAGAGGTAGCCTCCGAGCGCACGGTGGTCATCTCGGAGCGCGAGGGCAGCGAAAACGAGCCGCTTTTCCTGCTGGGCGAGGCGCTGCAGGGCGCGGCCTTCCGCGTGCATCCCTATCACCACGAGGTCATCGGCGATATGGCCGACCTGCACAGCATGACGCGCGACGACCTGTACAATCACTACAAGACCTTCTACGCCCCCAACAACGCCGTCATGGCTGTAGCAGGCGACTTCGATACCAGATCCATGCTGGCGCGCATCGAAGAATTGTACGGGGGAATCCCGGCCGCCCCCGCCCCCAGCCGACTGGCCCGACCCGAACCGGAACCGCAGGGCGAGATTCGACTTGCCGTCGAGGGGCCGGGCGAAACGACCTACGCCCAGGCCTGCTACCGTTTCCCGGCCGCTTCGCACCCCGATTTCTTCCCGTTGAGCGTGCTCGATAGCCTGCTGGCGGGCCCCAGCAACCTGAACATGTTCGGCGGCGGCATCTCCAATAAGACCTCGCGCCTGTACCGCGCCCTGGTCGAAAAAGAACTGACCGTCAGCGCGCACGGCTCGGCGCAGGCCACCATTGACCCATTCATGTACACGGTCACGCTCACCGTCCACCCGCAGCGCAAGCCGGACGAGGCCCTTGCGGCGCTGGACGGCGAGATCAAACGCATGCAGGACGAACTGGTCAGCGAGGAAGAGGTCGCCCGCGCCATCAAACAGGCGCGCGCCATCTTTGCCTACGGCAGTGAGAGCATCACCAACCAGGGCTTCTGGCTGGGATACGCCAACATGTTCGCCGATTACCAGTGGTTCCTGAAGTACCTCGATAACCTGGCTGCGGTCACACCCGCCGACGTACAGCGCGTAGCGCAGCAATACTTCCAGCCCAAAGCCCGCGTGGTGGGCGTCTACCTGCCGAACGGAGGGAAGTGAAACATGTCCAAGCAT
Source organism: Chloroflexota bacterium (assembly GCA_049323115.1). Lineage (GTDB taxonomy): Bacteria > Chloroflexota > Anaerolineae > Anaerolineales > Villigracilaceae > JAABUE01. Next base: position 4,894 of record JBMOMP010000075.1, on the reverse strand, counting down.
ATACCTGTCAGCCGTAATTCCCTGCCCGGCGCAGATGACATTACCCGCAAAGTCCTGGGAAACGGGATCGTCGTCCTGGCGCGCGCCAATTTCAACAGCCCGTCGGTGGTATTGAACGGATACCTGCCCGCTGGCGGTCTGTTCGACCCGGATGAAAAACTCGGCCTGGCAGATTTCACCTCCGCGGCTTTGATGCGCGGCACGCAAGCGCGCGATTTCCAGCAGATCTATGACGCGCTCGAATCGGTAGGTGCCAGTTTCGGCTACAGTTCTGGCGCGCATAACGCCGGTTTCAACGCGCGCTCGCTGGTCGAAGACCTGCCGCTGCTGCTCGACATCATGGCCGACACCTTGCTCCAGCCGGCCTTTCCCGCCGAGCAGGTAGAGAAACTGCGCGCCCAGTTGCTGACCGGGCTGGCCATCCGCGCGCAGGATACATCGGAGATGGCGTCCCTCAAGTTCGATGAAATCCTGTTCGAGGGCCATCCCTACAGCCGCGCGGACGAAGGCTGGCCGGAAACCATCCAGGCCATCACGCGCGATGACCTGGCGGACTTCCACCGCCGGTATTACGGACCGAAAGGCATGGTCATCGCCATTGTCGGGGCGGTGGAGCCGGGGAAAGCCGTCAGCGAGGTGGAGCGTGTCTTGGGCGGCTGGCAGAACCCGGTCCAGCCCGATGCGCTAAAAGTGCCAGAGGCCAGTCCGCTGGCGGGAATCGTCCGCCGCCATCACGCCATCCCCGGCAAGTCCCAGTCCGATATCGTCATGGGGACGAACGGCCCGAAACGGCGCGACGCAGAGTATATGGCCGCTTCGCTGGGGAACAATATCCTGGGGCAGTTTGGGCTGATGGGGCGCATCGGCGACGTGGTGCGCGAGCAGTCGGGGCTGGCCTATTACGCTTATTCCAGTTTGAGCGCAGGCATCGGGCCGGGCGCGTGGTACGTGAGCGCCGGGGTCAACCCGTCGAATGTGGACAAAGCCGTAGACCTGATTACGAGCGAATTGAAGCGCTTCGTGGACGAGGGCGTCACCGCCGATGAACTGGCCGACAGCCAGGCGAATTTCGTTGGCCGCCTGCCGCTTTCGCTGGAGTCGAATGCCGGTGTGGCGGGCGCGCTGCTCAACATTGAACGCTACGACCTGGGACTGGACTATTACCGCCAGTATCCCGACCTGGTGCAGGCCGTGACGCTGGAAGAGGTGCGCGAGGCGGCGCGCAAGTTCATTGACCCGGCGCGGCTGGCCATTGCTACGGCGGGGCCGGCTGATTGACACTTTACGTTTTACGCTTTACGTTTTACATCCACCCATGAAACTCCAAACCGGCATAGACCTGCTCGAAATCCAGCGTATTCGTGACGCGCTTTCCCGGCATGGGGAGCGTTTTCTCGAGCGCGTTTACACGCCGGCCGAGTTGGCGTTGTGCAATGGGCGCGCCGAGGCGCTGGCGGGGCGCTTTGCTGCCAAGGAAGCCGTCTCCAAGGCGCTGGGCTGTGGGATGGGGGAGGTCGGCTGGAAGGAGATTGAGGTTTTGGCGGACGAGGAGAAAGCGCCCAGGTTACACTTGCGCGGCGCGGCGGCGCAAAAAGCGCAGGAGTTGGGCCTGGTGGACTGGTCCGTGAGCATCAGCCATAGCCGGGATCATGCGGTTGCGATGGCCGTAGCAATGGGTGAGCGGGGTATAATGGATTTATGAAAGATCCGTTTGAGCGATTGAAAAATTTGTGCCAGGAGTACCCGGTCCAGGCGCTCTACGTCTTCGGCAGTCGGGAGCAGGAAATGATTGCCCTGCAACAGGGTACGCCTCTTTCTGAGAGCGCAAGCGACGTAGACGTTGCCTTGCTCACCTCCAAGCCATTTTCAATTCATGAAAAAGTGGACTTTGCTCTTGCCCTGGAAGAAATTCTAGATGTTCCTCGCGTGGACCTGGTGATACTCAACGACGCCGACCCGTTCCTGGCCGCCAACGCCATCCGCGGTTATCGCCTGTACGCCAGGGATTCGTACCTGGCAGATGAATACGAGTTGTTCGTGTTGCGGCGGGCGGGGGATCTGGCAGAGTTCGAACGCCAACGGATGGCCCTGATATTGCAGGAGGCGAGTTTCAATTTGCCACGCCCTTCCGAAGTGCGTGGCATTTTTCCTTAATTCTTTTCCTCCACCCCGATCCACAGATGGCCCGGCAGCACCGGGCGATAGGGGCGCACCGTAACTTTTCCCGTTCCAGGGTTCTCCTTTTCCATCATGCTGGGATGGATGAGACACACGTTCGGTTCACGCCCGTATTTATGACGGTAATAATCTGCCGCGCGCGCGACCTTGGCCGTTAGCGCGGTCTTGGGATCATTGTCGAACCACAACATACCAGCGTTCATTGCTTGCCTTCTTTCTAACCGATTTCCGGGATCCAGAACTTGAGCCAGTCGTCGCCTTCGCGCAGGGCGAACTGGAGGCCTGCTTGCAGGTTCCGCAGCGCGGATGCAGGGACGCCTGCCAGATGCGCGGCCAGGCGGTCATCCTTGACCTGCCCGAAGATGCGCGTGCGGAACGCTTCCAACCACGCCTCCACCTGCGAGGCCCTCTCAGCGTTGACCGTGACGATAGGCCATGCCTTCCGCGCCGGTCCGCGCAGCAGCAGCCAGCGCAGGGTCTGGCGGGCGTCGAAATCCACCTGCTCCATGCTTTCCAGGTCGTCCAGCAGCAACAGGACGGACTGCCCCCCGCCCTTGTTGGCGTGCGCCCAGCCGGAGAGGGAACCCAGGAAATCCATGGCCGAATTATGGTACGCGGGGAAGACGCCGACGCAATGTTCGGACCCGGCCAGGTGGCCCCATTCATCGGGGTAATTGGTGATGACCCCGAACTGGACCTCGCCCGGCGCGTACATCTCGGCGGCTGCCCCGGCGATCAGTTGCAGCAGGGCGGTCTTCCCCGCGCCGGGATCGGCCGCCACCAGCAGCGGACCGGGATGCGGGTCGTGCAGGTTGAGCAGCACGGGCAGCCCGTCCGAGGCCAACCCCAGCAGCAGGGCCTCGCGCGGCAGCGGACCGAGTTCGGCCAGCGAATCAGCCAGGGATGGCGCAGCAGCCAGGGGCTGGGACTGAGCCGCTTCGATCTCCGGCTGGAGTTCGGTCAACGCTTCGAGCATCATGGAGAAGTTGCGTAAAGGGCCATCCATCGGGTTTGTCCTGTCGGGGTAACAATAATAGAATATTTGTTCTAATCATACAGCCAAAACAGCCCCGTGTCAAGGTTTTTTCAAAGGAACAGGGTAGAGGGTATAATTCGCCCATGTCCAAGAGCCACTCCCGTTACGTTTGCCAGCAGTGCGGACGAGTGTCCGCCAGTTACATGGGGAAATGCCCGCAATGCGGCGCATTCAACAGCATGGCCGAAGAGATCGTGCAGGACGAGCCGCCTGCCAGGGGCAAAACCGCCATGCGCGGCCTGAGCGGTCGCTCCACGCCCCGGCCGATCGGGCAGGTCAGCGGGGAGGCCGAAGAGCGCATCCCCCTGCCCATTGGCGAGTTCGCGCGCGTGCTGGGCGGCGGCATTGTGCCGGGCTCCATCGTGCTGGTGGGCGGCGACCCGGGCATCGGCAAGTCGACCCTCATGTTACAAATGGCGCTGGAGATGGCTTCCAGCCAGCGCGTCTTGTACGTTTCAGGGGAAGAATCCGAACGGCAGATCAAGATGCGCGCCGTCAGGGTGCTGGCGAGTGACAAAAAATCCATCCCCGAAGCCTTGTTCCTGGTGACCGAGACCAACCTGGAAACCATCCTGGAGCATGTCCGCGAGGCGCGCCCCGACCTGCTGATCGTGGATTCGATCCAGACCGTCTATCTCGCGCAACTGGATTCTTCGGCCGGCTCCGTCTCGCAGGTGCGCGAGTGCGCCTCGCAGTTGCGCGAACTGGCCAAGACGACCGGCGTGTCGGTCTTCGTCATCGGGCATGTGACCAAGGAGGGCGCGATTGCCGGGCCGCGCGTGCTGGAGCATATTGTGGACACGGTGCTGTACCTGGAAGGCGACCGCTTCCAGGCTTACCGCTTGCTGCGCTCGGTGAAGAACCGCTTCGGCGCGACCGCGGAAGTGGGCGTTTTCGAGATGCGCGGCAGCGGGCTTACCGAAGTGCCGAATCCCTCCGAGGCCTTCCTGGCCGAGCGCATGGTCAACGCGCCGGGGTCGGCCATTGCCGTCACCATGGAAGGCACGCGCCCGATCCTGGTGGAGATCCAGGGGCTGACCAGTCCCACCCAGTTCGGCAACGCGCGCCGCACGCCCAACGGCGTGGACTTCAACCGCCTGCTGCTGACCGCCGCCGTTCTCACCCGCCGCGTGGGGCTGAAACTGAGCGAGCAGGACATTTTCGTCAACGTGGTGGGCGGCATCCAGATAGACGAACCGGCCGCCGACCTGGCTGTAGCGGCGGCCATCGCTTCCTCGTGGCGCGACCTGCCCGTCCGCGCCGAGGCGGTGCTGATCGGCGAAGTGGGGCTGGCGGGTGAACTGCGCATGCCTGGCCAGATGCCGGCGCGCCTGCGCGAGGCCGCCAAACTGGGCTTCAAGACCGCCATCGTCCCCAAGGCCATCCGCAAGGGGGATGACTGGCCGAAGGATATCGAGATCATTGAAGCGCGCTCGCTCCAGGCGGCGTTGGAGGCGGCCTTTATGACCCGTGAACCGCCCAAAGGCCGCAAGGTGGCTTGATACGGACGTCCCGAAGGTTTGTAACCTTCGGGACGTTGCGAAAGCGGCGCAACCCTGTCTCTCCTCTCCCGTATATGTTCGCAGAAGGAGAGTTCCCCATAAAGTATCTGTTCTATGGGAATCGCCCGATTGTTGCGCCAGCAGTTGCACTGCTGGCGGGCGGCCGGGCCACAGCCGC
>JBMOMP010000074.1:0-8161 GCA_049323115.1 Chloroflexota bacterium | reverse complement strand
ATTCAACAAACAACGCCTGACCAACGAAACCTTCAAACTCGATATAGAACGGATGCGCAAGGGATGGTATTCGGACAAATACTTCGAGAACATCAACCGTATGTTGACCGTGTTGGCAAGGGAAGGCTACCAGTACAACGGGAAGACCCCTAACCTGCCAGCAGGCATTTCGCCCGCAAACATCGACGTGGGGAACATGGAAGTGGAAATGCAATGGTTTACCCGCCGCATAGGCAGGACGGTTGTGGTCGGCGTAGACAAGGCGCTGGAAATGCTGCGCCATTGTACGGGGTACTGGGAAGGGGATCAATTCATCGAGACCTGGGACCAGATGGAAGCCTGGGCGATCCACGATGGCTGCATGGTGGAATATGACGGCAATCCGGCAGATATCCAGCCTGCCCTGCGGGTGCGCGGCCGCTACCGCGATTTTGCCCTGCTCGAAACGCCCACCCTGGGCATCCTGACCCGCGCCAGCCGCGTGGCGACCAACGTCTACGAGACCCTGATCGCGGCGCGCGGCAAGCCGGTGCTGTTCTTCCCGGCGCGCTTCGACCTGCATGAGGTGCAGGCAGCCGACGGATACGCCTACAACATCGCTGTCCAACGCTTCAATCTCGACTACGCGCATGAACTGGGCCCGTTCGTCTCCACCGACGCGCAAGGCGACTGGTGGGGCGGCGCGGGCGGCGGGACAGTGGCCCACGCGGCGATCGCCTCCTTTTTGGGCGACACCGCCGAAGCCATGATGCAATTCGCGCGCATTCTCCCGGCGCGCATCCCGCGCATTGCGCTGGTGGATTTCAACAACGACTGTGTAACCGATTCGCTGGCCGTGTGCGACGCCATGTTTGCCCGTTACCACGCGCTTATTGAGGCGAGCGATGAGACGGAAGCGGCCAAATATAAACTGTATGGCGTGCGCCTGGATACCAGCAGCAGCCTGCGGGACGTGTCGGTGCTGCCGCTTGGCGACCCGGCGCTCGACCTGGGCGTGACGCCGCGCTTGGTGTTCAACGTCCGCCAGGCGTTGGATGCGGCCTGGGAACGCTGGGACATTCCCAGTGTATGGCGAGACCGCGCGCGCGCGTATTGCAGCAGCGTGAAGATCGTGGTATCGGGCGGGTTCAACCCCGAAAAGATCAAGCGCTTCGAGAAATTATCCGTCCCGGCAGACATCTACGGCGTTGGTTCCTACCTGTTCAACAACAACGGCGCGACCGTGTCCGACTTTACCGCTGATGTCGTGCGCGTGAAAGTGCATGGCCAATGGGTAGACATGGCCAAGGTAGGGCGCGCCCCGTGTGAAAATCCCGATCTGGAACGGGTCTAAGGCGACATCCATCATGCGTTGGATCTACATCTCCCCTCACCTGGACGATTCCGTGCTTTCTGCGGGCGGGCTGATCTACGAACAAGCCCAGGCCGGCCTGGCAGTGGAAATCTGGACGATCGTGTGCGGCTTCCCCCCGCCCGCAGAACTGACGCCATTCGCGCAACTGCTCCATTCCCAATGGGGTACCAGCAGCGCAGAAGAGACCGTGCGTATACGGCGCGCGGAAGACCTCCGGGCTGCGGGCGTCCTGGGTGCGAAAACGCTCCACTTCGATGTGCCGGACTGCATCTACCGCCGCGCGCCGGACGGTGAGCCGCTCTACCTGGATATCTTCGTCCAACCCCACGAAGCGGAGGCAAGCCTGCCCGAGCAGATGGCGCAGGCCATTGCCGCGCGCCTCCAGCCGGACGACCAGGTGGCCTGCCAGTTTGCCATCGGCGGGCACGTAGACCACGTCCTCGTGCGCCAGGCAGCCGAACGCCTGGGACGCCCGTTATCCTACCTGGCAGACCTGCCATACCTGTTCAACCAGCCCGGCGAGTTGGCAACGAAAGCGGCCGGGATGAACGTCACCAGCCATCCCATAACGGAAGCAGGCCTGGGGGCGTGGATCGAAGCGATCTTGGCTTATGAGTCCCAGTTGAGCATGTTGTTCGACAGTCCAGAGAAGATGAAAGACGCCATCCGCTCTTATGCAAAAGAATGGAATGGAATACCGCTGTGGAGCGATTCTACAAAAGTTGACCTTGCTTCCCCTTTTGAATCATGATATATTAAGCGCGTTTTCGGGACAACCGGCTGTTTTTTTTATATTGCATCTCTTGACCAGGGATGCAAATTCTGTTCGTAGGACAAACATAATGCCGACCAATTTCCTGACCAAGGAAGGCTTCCAAAAACTTCAGGAAGAACTCGATTACCTGCGCACCGTCAAGCGGCAGGAAGTTGCCGAGCGCCTGCATGAGGCCATGGAGGGCGGCGAATTGATCGAGAACGCCGAATATGAAGCCGCCAAGAACGAGCAGGCCTTCGTGGAAGGCCGCATCCAAGAACTGGAAATGCTGCTGGCCACGGCGCGCGTGATCGAAGATGATAAGAAGAAAAAGGCCGACGCGGTACAAGTTGGTTCTTCAGTGACCATTCAAGAAGAAGGCTTCGACGAAGAAACCTATACCATCGTGGGCGCAGCCGAGGCCGACCCGCGTAATGGCAAGATCTCGAACGAATCCCCGATCGGCAAAGCCATCCTGGGGCGGCGCGCCGGTGAGGAAGCGCAGGTCGAGACGCCTGATGGTGCGTTCAAAGTCCGCATCATCAAGATCAATTGACCAGGGGCACGCATCCATCGCCCCGCGCACCTGCCCAGGAAGCGCGGGGCGTTTTTATTAGCCGCAAGCCGCCCTGCCCAAGACTAACATCCAGGAAGAAGCAACCATGCCAAACTACTCATCTCTCGAAAAAATCCGTTTGCAAAAAATCGAAGCGTTACGCGCCGAAGGGATCGAACCCTACCCTACGCGCGCCGCGCGCACGCACACCAGCGCGCAGGTCATCGCCGCGTTCGAGGCAGCCGAGAAGCAGGCCGCACAGGGACAACCGCCCGAAGTGAACGCCACCCTGGCCGGGCGACTGCGCGCCGCGCGCCCGATGGGCAAACTGACCTTTGCCCACATCGAAGACGGCGACGGCAAGATCCAACTCTTCCTGCGCATCAACGAACTGGGGCAGGAACGGGTAGACTTCTTTAATACGATGTTCGACTTGGGCGACTTCATCCAGGCGACGGGCGTGATGATGCGCACCCGCACCGGCGAACCCACGCTTCTGGTCCACGGCTTCGGCCTGCTCGCCAAATCCGTGACGCCCCTGCCCGCCGACAAGGACGAGACGCTCGAGGACGGCAGCCTCGTCCGCCACGCGGCGTTGGAAGACTCCGAACTGCGCGCCCGCCAGCGCTACGCCGACCTGGCCGTCAACCCCCGCGTGCGCGAGACCTTCCGCAAGCGCGCTACCCTCATCAGAGCCCTGCGGACTTTCCTGGACGAGCACGGCTTCCTGGAAGTCGAAACGCCCATCCTGCAGCCGTTGTACGGCGGCGCGGCGGCGCGCCCCTTCGTCACCCATCACAACGAACTCGACCAGGACATGTACCTGCGCATCTCGTTCGAACTATACCTCAAACGCCTGCTGGTCGGCAACCTGGAGCGCGTCTACGAGATCGGGCGCGATTTCCGCAACGAGGGCGTCTCGTTCAAGCACAACCCCGAATTCACCCAACTGGAGTTCTACTGGGCTTACGCCGATTACCTGCAAGTGATGGAATTGACCGAGCAGATGGTCTCCTACGCCGCCAAAGCAGTAACCGGCGGCCACAAGATCGCCTACCAGGGCAAAGAGATTGACTTCACGCCTCCCTGGCGGCGGCTGGAAATGCGCCAGGGCATCCTGGAAACCAGCGGCATCGACATCGCCGAGCACACCACCGCCGAGGCGCTCTTCAAGGCGGTCATCGCAAAACACCCCCACGTCGCGCCCGACCCAAAGGCCACGCGCGGCAAACTGATCGACTTCCTGTTGAGCGAGTTCCTGGAACCGACCCTCATCCAGCCCACCTTCCTGTACGATTACCCGCGCGATATTTCCCCGCTGGCCAAGTCCAAACCCGGCGATCCGTTGACGGTGGAACGCTTCGAAGGCTACGTGGCCGGTTTCGAATTATGCAACGCCTTTACCGAATTGAACGACCCGCTCGACCAGGAACAACGCTTCATTGAAATGGGCCGCGATTACGACAGCGAAGACGAAGAACGCCACCCGCTCGACGAAGACTACCTGCGCGCCATGCGTTACGGGATGCCGCCCAATGGCGGCTTCGGCATGGGCGTGGACCGGCTGGCAATGCTCCTGACCGACAACCACTCCATCCGCGAGGTGCTGCTTTTCCCCGCGCTGAGGAAAGAAGAAGAGTAAACCGACAAAAACAGGGTTGTCTCACGACAACCCTGTCTGATTCGCAAAACGTTCAGCCGGTGGGCTTTAGGTCTTACGAGAGCACCACCACGTTGGCGGCCTGCAAACCTTTCGGACCGTTCTCGACAGAGAATTCCACCTTCTGCTCGGCTTCGAGCTTCTTGTAGCCTTCCATCTGCAGAGCGCTGAAATGGACGAAGACATCTTCGCCATCTTCACGGCCAATAAAGCCGTAGCCCTTGGTGGCATTGAACCATTTGACGGTTCCGGTGTAACGATCGTCGGACATGCTATCTTTCTCCTGCTGGTTAAAAAATTCACCCGCTCACCTGGTATCGCTTTCTCATCAGGCGAGCCGGGCACGATAGGGGCAAGGTTATCACGGCTGTTTTTTTGTGTCAAGTACATTTCTCGAGCCGAAACGCCCGCCAGTCACTTGACCGGCGGGCATTGATGCTGCCTTGATCTTGTTTGAGCAGACGGCAGTTACCAGCGCAGGGATAACGCCGCGCAGGTCATTGTTTCGCTGTCCAGAATTCGTCGTCGCTGTTTTGGATCTCGATCATCTCGCCTGTAGCAATGAACACTGTCCGCTCGCAGATGTTCGTCACGCGATCGGCAACACGCTCCAGGTTGTGCGCCGCCCATAGCAGCCAATTGGCGCGTTCTATCGTTTTCGGGTCAGAAATGACGTACGTCATCAATTCACGATAGACCTGGTTATAGAGCGCATCTACTTCATCATCCTCTATGGGAATGGCCTTAGCAGTAGCCACATCTTCATTGACAAACGCCGTCAGGGCGCGATGGAGCATGTCTACGCCTTTTTGCGCCATGCGGGGAATGTCGATCAGGGGCTTGAGCAGGGGCTGGTCGCCCATGCGGATGTTGATGTTGGCAATCCCCTTGGCGTAATCTCCCATGCGCTCCAACTCGGAGATGATCTCCATCGAAGAGGCCAGGAAACGCAAATCGTGCGCCATGGGTTGCTGCGTGGCGATCAGGATCATCAACTGGTTTTCGATCTCGAACCGTTTCTTGTTGATCTCCTTATCGGCGACCAGGATCTTCCCGGCTGCAGGGGCGTCCCTTTTCTTGAGCGCCTCGACCGAACCCAGGATGGCTTGTTCCACCATGCTACCCAACATCAGTATTTCGTCTTTTATTTGTTGGAGTTCATTCTCGAAAGTTTTACGGATCATAAATGCCTCATTTCGTGGTCCAAATGGCGAATGATAGCGACCTATCCAAACCGCCCGGTGACATAATCCTCGGTGCGCTTGTCATGGGGATTTGTAAAAATGACGCTGGTTTCATTGAATTCTATCACTGTTCCAGTGCGCACACCCTCTTGCGCCAGCATCATCATCGCTGTGTAATCGGAAGCGCGGGCAGCCTGCTGCATATTATGGGTCACGATCACAATGGTGTAATTTTTCTTCAACTCTTGCATCAACTCTTCGATCTTGAGCGTAGCGATCGGGTCGAGGGCCGAAGCGGGTTCGTCCATCAAGATGACATCCGGTTGGACGGCCAGCGCGCGCGCAATGCACAGGCGTTGTTGCTGCCCGCCCGAAAGCGCCAGGCCGGAGCGATCCAGGATATCCTTGACTTCGTCCCACAAGGCAGCCTGCTTGAGCGAGTACTCTACCAGTTCATCCATGTTCCCTTTGAAACCATGGACGCGCGCCCCCCAGGCGATGTTGTCATAGATGGATTTGGGGAATGGGTTTGGCTTTTGGAAGACCATCCCGATGCGATGCCGAACTTCGACCGGGTCAACTTCGGAGGCGTACAGGTTTTGCCCCTGAAAGACGATCTCTCCCTTGATGGTGGAACCGGCTACCAGTTCGTTCATACGGTTGAAAGCGCGCAACAGCGTGGACTTGCCGCAGCCGGACGGCCCGATGATGGCCGTGATCTTGTTACGCTGGATTTTCATGTTGACATCGGTCACAGCCTTGAAATCGCCATAGAAAATATCCAGGTTTTTCGTTTCGAGGATATATTCTGTCCCGTTATGAGATGGTTGAGTCATTTTCTAATACCTCCGGCTGAAGCGGTTGCGCAGCAAGATGGCTGTTGCATTCAGGCTGAGCAGGAGAACCAACAGCACAATGATGGATGCAGCCGCCAGGAAGCGGAATTCGTCCTGTGGACGGGAGGTCCACTGGTAGATTTGAATGGGCAGGGTGGTGAATTTGGAGAAAGCATTCTCCGGGTCGAAAAAAATAACGGTGGACGCGCCAATTACCACCAGCGGCGCCGTCTCGCCGATGGCGCGCGAAATAGCCAGGATCGTACCGGTCAGGATTCCAGGGATAGCGTTCGGCAATACATGCGCCCAGACCGTCTGCCACTTGGTCGCGCCGATCCCATAACTGGCATTGCGCAGCGAGTTGGGCACCGCCCGAATAGCCTCCTGCGAATTGATGATGATCAACGGAAGCACCAACAGGGCCAGGGTAAGACCGGCAGACATGATCGTCCGCCCGTTGGCCGTGGTGGGGTCTGTGATGCCAAAAAGCGCGCCGCTGGTGAACGGCTCCAGCACGCGCACGAAGATTGCCAATCCCAAGATGCCATAGATGATGGACGGCACCCCGGCCAGGTTGTTGATGTTGGTCTGGATGACGCGGTTAAGCCAAGTATCTTCGGCATACTCTTCCAGGTAAATGGCCGCCATGACGCCCAGGGGGAAAGCCACCAGGATCGTAATGCCAATCGTCCAAAGCGATCCTAAAATCGCCGTGCGAACGCCGGCAATGACCGGGTCGCTGGATTGCTGGCGTCGCAGGAAATCCCAGTTGACCCAATAGACGAAGCGCAACTCCGTACCCGACTGTTCGACAGGCACACTGGCTTTGATCTCGGCGCTCTTGGTCAGGGAGTCCCACAGCAGCCAGGTCTCTTCCACGTCATATTTGACCACCCGCTCGATGACCAGGTCATATACTTCCTCCCGGCTGCGTTCATCGAATGACTTCTCCCGATCCAATTTGTTGTAAGCGCCTTGCGACAAGTTGGCCTGAAGCACCCCCAACAATTGCTCTTTGGTCTGTTCTTCCAGCGCAACGCCTTCGACCACCAGCGTATCCGGATCGACCTTTGCCTCATAATGAACGTATCCAACAGATTGGTTGATAATATTGAGCAGCAAAGTCGCCAACGCAATGATACCGACAACGGTCGAAACCTGGAAAATAACCGTCCAGGCTTTCCCGGTCAGGTTCCTCTTTCGAATGTTGTTGCTAAATTCGATTTCCGGAGGCCTGGAAAGATGGTTATTTGACTGGCTCATTCGTACACCTCGCGGAAACGTCTCACGATCTGCTGGCTGATGATGTTAAGCGTCAGGGTAATAAAGAACAACATCAAGCCGATGGCAAAGATGCTATTGTAGTCAATAGAATCGTATGACAGGTCGCCGCCCGAAATCCGCACGATATGACCGGTCATGGTCTCGGCGCCTTTGAAGGGATTAAAGGTGAAATTAGGTCCCGCGCCCGCCGCTACAGCCACGATCATAGTCTCGCCGATGGCGCGCGAAATGCCGACAATGACAGCCGCCGAAATACCGGAAATAGCGGCTGGCACGACCACTTTCAAGGCCACCTCCAGCCTCGTTCCCCCCAAGCCGTAGGCTGCTTCCCTTAGTGAGCGGGGGACGGCGCTCAAGGCGTCCTCCGTCATCGAAGCGATCAAGGGCAGGATCAGGATACCCATCACCAATCCTGCTGAAGCCATGTTATAGATATCCACCGAGTCGCGTCCAAAAATAGTGCGCAGCAAAGGCGTCATAAATGTCAGGGCAAAGTACCCGTAAACGATGGTGGGGATGCCAGCCAGCACTTC